>SIAI01000002.1 GCA_009691855.1 Planctomycetota bacterium
GAGACGGATGCGGTCGAGGTACGTGACCTCGCGCAGCTCCTCGGTGAGGTGCATCTCGTAGACGCCGTCCTTGGGCACGAGCTGCTCGCCCTTCACCAGCACGTACTCGTCGTGATCCGGCGGCACGAGCATGTCGGGCCCCATCGGCAGCCCGAGCGGCGTGATGCCGAGCACGTCGCTGATGAACTCGTAGGTCTTGCCATTCCACGTGTAGAGGAACGGGCAAGAGCCGACTTGCCCCAGGCGCTGGGCCACGATCGTGCGCGAGCCAGCGGCGAGGCCGAAGTTCCCCTGCACGACGCCGTTCGGCCAGGTGACGCGCACGACGTCGAGCGCCTGGCCGCCGAAGCCGACCAGCTCGGGCTTGCCGCGGTAGTAGATGCGCCGGTAGAGGAGCCCGGAGCGCAGCTCGACGACCGAGCCCAGTCCGCGCGCGTTGTCCTTGTGCCCCTGCAGCGCGAGCCATGTGCCGGTCGGCGCGCCTTGGCTCAGGTAGACGGCGAGGCCCGTCGGATCGAGACGCAGGAGGTCGAGGTCGAGATCGCCGTCGAGGTCTGCGACCTCGAGCGACGAGGGTCCGGCCACCGGCGCGGAGAAGGGCTCACCCACGAACTCGCTCAGGCCGCCCGCCTCGAAGCCGGGCGCGAACAGCACGGTCGCCGGCGCTTCAGCACACGGCCAGAGGAGGTCGAACGTGCCATCGAGGTCCCAGTCGACCGCCACGGGCTCGCCGGTCGGCGCGTGCGCGAGCGGCAGGTGCTTCACCTCCGCGCGCCAGCCGCCGAGCTCGGTGCGCGTGTACAGCGCGAGGTCGCCGCCGAACACCGCCAGATCGACCCACGAGTCGCCGTCGAAGTCCGCCGGAACGAGCCAGCGTCCGCCGAGGCCCGGCGGAAGCGTGGCGCTCACGTCCTTGAACCGTCCGACGCCGCCGACGCGTTCGTTGCTCGAGAGGCGCGGCGCGCCGCCGGCCCTCGGGACGAACAGGAAGTCGACGTCGTTGTCGCGCTCGAAGTCCTCGCTCTGCGCGCGGAAGTCACCTGCCGGCAGGCTGAGCTCGCCGCTCGCGTCGGCAAAGGAGCCGGTGCCATCCAGGCCGTCGTTGCGCAGCACGCGCAGGCCCTGCACGGTGGACACGAAGAGATCGACGTCGCCGTCGTGGTCGTAGTCGACGGGCAAGAGGCTGCCCGGGCCGCTGACCTTCGGCAGGCTCGCCAGCGGCTCGGGCTTCCAGCTCTCTCCGTCGTGATCCAGCAAGAGGAGCGCGCTGCCCTCGCCCTGCTCGGTCAGCAGCAGGAGGTCCATGTCACGGTCGCCCAGCTTGCGACTCGCGACCGGATCGGTGGCCTTGTCGACGCCGTGGTTGCGACGATCGAAGGCCACCGCATCCAGGACCGGCTGCGCGAGCAGCGAGCGCGCCGCGCCGCGCGCATCCGTCAGCGTCAACCCGTTCGTGCCGAAGGCCACGATCGAGCTCGTCGCGTGCGTGGCGAACGTTTCCTCGTCCGAGGGCGCGAAGTCGCGTGTGGCGTCGTTCCAGCCGAGGTCCACGCGGAATGCGCCGCGCGCGCCGGCGACGTCGAGCGCTCGGCGCTCGAGCGTGACTCGCGCGGGCTTCGGCGCCGCGCGCTCGAACACCGTCACCGTGTGCGGCGGCAGCACGCCCAGCGTGCCGGGCGAGTGGAAGGCGTCCTTCGGGCTCTGGATGCCGCGCGCCTCCAGGGACTTGAGCTCGTCGTACAGCGGCTCCGCCTCCTTCTCCTTGCCCTCGCGGTTGAGCTGCTGCATCAAGCGGTAGAGCATCGTGATGCGCCAGGCGCCGGTGTACTCGGCCGGGATGGCCACGAGCTCGCGGTACATGGCCTGGGCTTCCTTCTCCGACTCCGGCTCGTCCATGTCGTCGAGCGTCTGCGCCAGCGCGAGCCCCACCGTGAAGTCGTCGGGACGCAGCGCGGCGAGCTTGCGTAGGATGCTCACCGCCGCCGGCAGGTCGTACTGACTCGCGGCCACGTGATAGCGGCACCACAGCAGCACCGGATCCTCCGGCGCCAGCTTCTCGGCGCGCTCGATGAACGGCCGTGCTCGCTCGACGGGATCGCCTGGCGTATCGGTGTCGGCCAGGTTCGCATTGGCCGCGCGCAACAGATCCTCCAGCGGGACGTCCTTCTTCGCCAGGAGTGGCGCGAGGGCCGCGTTGGCTTTCTGCCACTTGTCGCCGCGCGCGCCGTAGTCCGCCGCGCGGTCGCGCGCCAGGATCACGGCGGGATCGACCTCGCCTGCTTTGGTGTCGGAACCACCGCAAGCGCCGAGCAAGAGGCCGAGGAGAGCGAGCGAACACGCGGGGCGGGAGATGTGGCTCATGGGGGTGGAGACGAGGCTCGCGGCCTACTCTACGAACGCAGCTCGCGGCTTCCAGGCTGCGCCTACGCGCTCCGCGGTGCGCGGGTGAGCGCCAGCGCCCTATGGTTTTCTCGCGCGGCGCCCGAATAATGCCCTCGAGCATGGACCACGCGGCAGAGAAGGCGGCGCTCGGACCCATCACTGGCCGTGCGCTGGTGGTCGGCGCGAGCTCGGGCATGGGCGCGGCGATCGTGCGCGAGCTGCTGGCGCGCGGCTTCGCGGTGGCGGCCGTGGCGCGACGCGGGGCGGAGCTCGAGACGCTGCGCGCGGAGGCTCCCGAGCGCATCCACACCCGCGTGCACGACGTGCACGCGACCGGCGAGGTGCCGGCGCTGTTCGAGGAGCTCGTGCGCGCGCTAGGCGGGCTCGACCTGCTCGTCTACGCGGCCGGGGTGATGCCCAAGATCGGCCCGCTCGAGTTCGACACGCCCACCGACGCCGAGATCCTGGCCGTGAACACGGTGGGCGCGATCGCCTGGTGCAACCCGGCGGCCGAGCACTTCCAGGCCAAGCGTGCGGGCGTGATCGTGGGCATCGGTTCGATCGCCGGCGACCGCGGGCGCAAGGGCAACCCGGTCTACGGCGCCAGCAAAGCCGCGCTCGCGCACTACCTGGAGGCGTTGCGTAACCGGCTCTCCGACTACGGCGTGCGCGTGTGCACGATCCGCCCGGGCTTCGTCGAGACGCCGATGACGGCGGGCATGAACCTGCCGGGCGCGATCACGGCCGCGGCCGCGGCGAAGACGATCGTGAGCTACGCGCGGCGCGGGAGCGGCGTGCGCTACGTGCCCATGAAGTGGCTGGCGGTGTCGCTGGTGATCCGCTCGATCCCGTCGTTCGTCTTCCGTCGCCTGACGATCTGATGGCGCTCGCGCAGAGCTACCGCTACGTCGAGCACTGGGGCATGGCCGGCGGGGCCACGACGCGCGTGCTCTGCCCGCGCAGCGTGATGGAGCTGCGCGCGTCGTTTGCCGAGGCGCGCGCGAGCGGCACGCCGCTCACCTTGCGCGGCGCCGGTAACAGCTACGGCGACGCCAGCACGGGCTCGCAGGGCTTCGTGATCGACTGCACGCGCTTCAACCGCATCCTCGCCTTCGATGCGGCGACCGGCATCGCCGAGCTCGAGCCCGGCGTGACCCTGCGCGAGCTGTGGCGCCACACGCTGCCGCAGGGCTGGTGGCCGCGCGTGGTCTCGGGCACGAGCTTCACGACGATCGGTGGCATCGCCGCAGCCAACATCCACGGCAAGAACAACTTCGCGGTGGGCACGGTGGGGGACGCGATCCTCGAGTTCGACCTGCTCGATGCGCAAGGGAACCTGCATACGTGCTCGCGTGAGCGCGAGAGCGAGCTCTTCCACGCGGCCATCGGCGCCTTTGGCCTCTTGGGCGC
This sequence comes from Planctomycetota bacterium, assembly GCA_009691855.1. Taxonomy (GTDB): domain Bacteria; phylum Planctomycetota; class UBA1135; order UBA1135; genus JABFRZ01. The sequence goes on from SIAI01000002.1 coordinate 3,793, forward strand.
GTTCACGCGGATCCGCCTGCAGACCAAACACGTGTACTCGGGCGAGCTCGAGGTCACGACCTTTGCCGGCAAGAACCTGCGCGAGCTGATGGACTTCGTCCTCGCGCACGTGGACGACGCGGACTACCTGGTGGGCTGGATCGACTGTTTCGCCGCCAGCGACGCGCTCGGACGCGGGCAGATCCACCACGGCCGCTACCTGCACGAGGACGAGGACCACGACGCCGAGGAAACACTCAGGGTCGCGCACCAGGAACTCTCGCCGATGGTCTTCGGCGTGGTCCCGAAGTCCGAGCTGTGGCGCGCGACGCGCCTGCTCAACCACGACGCGGGGATGCGCTTCATCAACGGCGTGCGCTACTGGCAGGGGCGCCTGGAGGGCCTGCTGCCGCCCAAGCGCTGGACGCACGTCGAGTTCTCGTTCCTGTTGGACTCGGTGCCGAACTGGAAGTGGTCCTATGGCCGCCGGCCGGGCCACGGCCTGATCCAGTTCCAGCCCTTCGTGCCCAAGGAATCGGCGCACGCGGTGTTCAGCGAGATCCTGCGCCGCTCGCAGGCGCGCGGCTTCGTGCCCTACCTCGGCGTGCTCAAGCGCCACCGACCCGATCCGTTCTGGCTGACGCACGCGGTGGACGGCTGGAGCCTCGCGCTCGACTACAAGGTCACGCCCGCCACGCGCGAAGCGCTGTTCGCCTTCTGCCGCTCGCTGGCGGAGCTCGTGCTCGACGCCGGCGGACGCTTCTACTTCGCCAAGGACTCGATCCTGCCGGCGGACGCGCTGGAGCGCATGCTTCCGCGCGAACGCCTCGACGCGTTCTTCGAGCTCAAGAGCGCGCTCGACCCGGCCGGTCTGCTGGAGACGGATCTGTGGCGCCGCGTTGCGCCCGAACGTCTAGAAGGGGCGCGAGAGACTCGCGCCCAGGAGGTTCGAGAGTGAGCCAGAACTGCCGCGCCGAGTCGGCGCGGGATTCTGGCTCACGCTTTCAGTCTCCGCGCGCATAGACGCGCCGCGCGGGCACGGACACGATGCGATCCTCCTCGGCGATCCAGGCCGAGAGCGTCTTGCCCCACACGCAGCCCGAGTCCAGGCCGCGCAGATGCGGACGCACGAACAGCCCCTGCGCGGCCCAGTGGCCGAAGACCACCGTGCGCTTCCCGTGCTGCTCGGGCCGGTAGAACTCGTGCCACGGCCGATAGGGCGGGCCGGGGGCGAGGTCGTCGCGCTCGGGCACGTTGCCCTCGGCGTCGCAGTAGCGCGTACGCACCGCGAAGGCCGCGGCGCGCGTGGGCCGCACCGGCTCGACGCCGGCGAGCGCGCGCAACGGATCCTCCCAGCGCGGGTGCAACGCGGCGTGCACGAGCCAGACATCCTCGAAGCGACGCACGAAGGGAAACGCCGCCAGCCAGGCGAGCAGCTCGTCGCGCTCGTCGCTGTGCAGCACGTCCTCCAGCGTGTCGCCCGGCCGCGCGTCGCGCAGCCCGGCCGCGTGCTGCAAGAGGTGCAGGTCGTGGTTGCCGAGCACGCCCTCGGCGCCCAGCTGCTTCAACAGGCGCAGCGTGCCCAGCGAGTCCGGCCCGCGGTTCACCAGATCGCCAACCAGATAGAGCGCGTCGCCGGCCGGCTCGAAGCGCGTGGCCTCGAGCAGCGCCTCGAGCTCCGCACGACAGCCCTGGACGTCACCGATGAAGATCCGTCGCGGCATGGCGAGCGCAGAGGGTAGCGAGCGCGCCGCGAATGGACAGCCGTGCGCGCTTCGGTGATGATCCGCCCATGAGCGAAACCTCGCGGCGCGGCGCGACGCGCGTCAGCGGCCTCGGCCTGCTGCTGGCGATCGTGGTCGTGGGCCTGGCGAGCGGGGCCGGCTTCTATCGCTGGAAACGCGGCGAGAGCGACGCGCGTCTGGCCGCCGACCTGGCCGGCACGCCGACCCAGCCCGCCGAGCGTCTGGCCCTGTGGCTGCGGATCGTTGGCCCGCAGATCCACCATCGCCTGGCGGTGGTGGGGCGCTTCACCAGCGAACTGCCCTGGCTGGTGACGCACGCCGTGGCCCGCGCCGAGGGCCCGCCCGAGCTGTGGGGCATCGACTGCGCGTTGCTGTCGCTGGACCTGGCGCACGTGGAGGGCATGCAGGTGGTGGTCGCGCTGCCGCACCCGCACGCGCTAGGGACTGCCACGCTGGAGGGCGAGCGTGCCCAGCGCGTGCCGCTGTACGCGCCCGAGGTCGCGCTCGAGGACGAGGCGCGCCTGTCGGCGGTGGCCCTGGCACTCCTCGAGGGCATGCCGGCCGCGCTCGCACGCGACATCCCGGGTGCGACGCTGGTGATCCGCGTCGCGCAGGAGTGATGCGGCGCGGAAGTCCTTTCCGCTCCTCGCGCACGTGAACCAGGGCGCCTCCGACCGCAGGCGCGGCCGTGGAGTAGCTTTGCAATTGGAGCGCGTCCGCTCGCAAGGCCCCGACGCGCCCCGCCACCTCGCATGGGCTCGTTGCTCCTCCCGCTACCGGTTCTGGCCATCGTCCTGGCCGCCCTCGACGCGCTGCTCGTGCGCTGGGCCGAGCCCTGGCGCCCGCCCGACGTGCGGCTGTTCTTCCACGCCTACTTCCTGTGGGTGCTGTTCGGTCTCTTGGCCCTGGGACCGGCGCGCTTCACGCTGCGCGTGCTCGACAAGCGCACGCGCGCCTGGCCGGCGCCCGGCGCGGATGCCCGTCCGTGGATCGTGCTGCTGGGCTGGATGGTGCTGCCGGTCGTGGTCGAGACCACGCTCGACGAGCCCACCAGCCTGGTGGGCTTCGCCGGGCTCGCGACGCCCGCGCCCTGGCTCGAGCTCGGCGGCGGCGTGCTGGTTGCGCTGGTGCTGCTGTCGCTGCTCGGACGCGGACTTGGCACGCTCCCCGGCCTGCGCACGGCCGCGGTGGGTACGGCACTCGCCCTCGTCGTCGGGCTGTTCGTGCCCGCGCGACCGATGCCGCGCGCGAGCGCTGAGCGCACGGCGCTCAAGCCGAACCTCTTGCTCCTGGTGTGGGACACCTGTCGCGCCGACAAGCTCGAACCCTACGGCAGCGCGCGCGAGACCTCGCCCGGCCTGGCTGCCCTGACGCAGGAGTCGATCGTGTTCGAGGACGCGCTCTCGGCCTCGACCTTCACCTTCACCTCGCACCTCTCGATGCTCACCGGCGTCGCGCCGCCCACGCACGGCGCGCACCTGCTCGACATGCACTTCGATCCCGCGCGTGCCGAGTCGATCGCCACGAGCCTCGCCGCCGCTGGCTATCGAACGGGCGCCTTCGTGGGCACGGACGTGCTCGCCGGGCGCACCGGCATCCGCGAGGGCTTCGAGGTTTTCGACGACCAGGTCGATCCGCCAGTGTGCGACACCATCGCCTGGCGTTGCGTGCACGCTGCGCAGTCGCTGGCGGCCGAGCTCGTGCCCGCGCTGCGCTTCAACGGCCGCCCGCACTGGATCCAGGACTTCCAGCGTCCCGGCAGCGAGGTCCTGCAGCGCGCAGCTTCATGGATCCAGGCCGACGATCCGCGGCCCTGGTTCTGCTTCGTCAACCTGTACGACGTGCACTGGCCCTACCTGCCCGAGGGCGAGGGCAAGGAGCGTCTGGTTCGCGAGTACGGGGGCCCGGTGGACGGCTACCTGTTCCGCAGCGACCGCTGGCAGGACGGCTACCAGCTCGACCTGGACGACAAGCGGCACGTCAACGAGCTCTACGAGGGCGAGATCTTCGACCTCGACGCCGAGGTGGCGGGCTTCGTCGAGCAGCTCGAGCTGGAGCGCGGCGGAACGGCCGTGCTGATGACCGCCGACCACGGCGAGGGCCTGGGCGAGGGCGACACCTGGAACCACGACGACGTGCGCGAGCCGCAGGTGCGCGTGCCGCTGGTGTTGCGCCTACCGCAGCCCAGTCCGCGCGCGGCGCGCCTGCGCACGCCCGCCTCGGGCGTGGATGTGGCACCGACCCTGCTGGCGCTGGCGGGGGTCCAGGCACCGGCGGGGATGGAGGGCAGGAACCTCCTGGACGCCGATCTTGCCGTACAACGCTTGCGCTGGGTGGACGACCGCGACCACGTGCGCCCGGAGGACTATCGCTGCGCGCTCTACAGCGGAAACCTCAAGCTGGTGCGCTTCGGCAGCGGGTCCAGCGCGCGCTACGAGCTCTACGACCTGGCCCGGGATCCGACCGGCTTCGTCGACATGCAGGCCGAGCAGCCCGCGCGCTTCGCCGAGCTGCGCCAACTCATGGAGTTGCGCTTGGCGCTCGAGAGCTCCACCGAGGCCGGAGATCCAGCCGCCTCGGCGGCCGCGCTCCAGGCCCTGGGTTACGTCGGCGCCGAGTAACCGGACAGGTGCGCCCCGCGCTTGCCCTTCTTGAGGGTTTTCGCGTAGCGCGCGCGGTGGGCTCCGGAGCCCATACCGATCTTCTTGACGCGCAGGCGACCGCGCGTCGGTCCGCCCGACTTGTTCCGATATCTGCCCATGGAGTGTTCCTTGCCGAAAACGAGCGGAACAAGGTAGCGGCGAGGGGTCCGGAGCGGCAAGACCCTGCCGGCACGATCAGGGATGATCGGGCGACTCCTGCCAGGCGCCGAAGACCTCGGCCCCGCCCCCGGTGATGGCCACGATGTCTTCCAGGCGCACGCCGAGCTGCCCCGCGAGGTACACGCCCGGCTCGTCGCTGAAGGTCATGCCGGGCTCGAGCACGGTCTCGCTGCCACCGTCGAAATAGGGTTCCTCGTGCCCGGACAGGCCGATGCCATGCCCCAGGCGATGGCCGAAGACGGTGTAGCCGCCCGGGTAGCCGGCGGCTTCGATCGCCGCGCGCGCGGCGCGGTCGATCTCGCGGCAGGCGACGCCCGGGGCCATGCGTTCGAAGGCCGCGCGCTGCGCGGAGCGCACGGCCTCCCAGGCGCGCAGGAACTCGGCCTCGCGCGGCGCTCCGAACGACCAGCTGCGCGTGATGTCGCTCTGGTAGCCGTGCAGCGCCCCACCCGTGTCCACCAGGATCCCTTCTCCGCTCGCCAGCACGCGGCCCTCGGGCTCGCCGTGCGGATAGGCGGCGCTGGGCCCGAGCAGCGGCAAGCACCAGGTTTCGCGGAGGCCGAGACGCTCCTGGGCAAAGGTGACCCAACGCCCGAGCTGGTGGTCGCTCAAGCCCGGTCGCAGGCGTTCGGCCACGGCGCGGATAGCGCGCTGGGTGAGCTCGGAGGCGCCGCGCAGCAGCTCGAGCTCGCGCGGGTCCTTCTTGCCGCGCAGGCTGCGCACGACCTCGACGCCCGAGCGCACGCGCTCGGCGCCCAAGGCCGCGGCCAGGTTCTGGGCCACGAAGGCGCGCGCCTCGGGCTCGATGGCGATGCGTTCGACCGCGCGCGCGCGCAGCGCGGCGGCCAGCGGCTTCCAGGCGTACTCGTGCTCCTCCCAGGTCACGAGCGGGCCCGCGGGGCCGGCGGCGGCGATGCGCTTCTCGGCGCGGGCGGCCTCGAAGGCGGGGACTAGCCAGAAGCACGAGGCGTCGGCCAGCACCACCAGCGCGAACAGGCGCTCGGAGCTGCCCCAGCCGACGTCGCCGAGGTAGCCGAGCGTCGGGCCCGGTTCGATCAGCAGCGCGTCGAGCTGCGCAGCGCGCAGCGCGGCGGCGGCGCGCGCCAGGCGCGGGCGCTTCTCGGCGGCCGAGATCGGCTGCCAGCGCGCGCTCTGGTCGCCGAGGTCGGAGAAAAGTTCCGCCAGCTCGCCGTCGGCGTCCGCGGCGCCGCGCGCGCCGGCCGTGGTGCTCGCGCAGCCGCCGGCGAGCCCCGCCAAGCCCAGGCCGGAGGCCAGTACCGTGCGGCGATCGAGGGGCGCAAGCGGGGAGTCGGAGCGCATGCGCGCGAGGCTACCGAGGAACCTCGCGCGGCGCACGCATCGAGCGTCAAGAGCGGTGCGCGCGCCGTCCGAAAGGGGAGCGGTCGATGGATCCGCACGACACGCTCCCCACGCTGCTCGAGCAAGCGGCTTCGCCGCTGCCCGCGACGGTCCCGAGTGCGCTGCGCGCGCACCTCGCGGGTCTGGGCGCGGTGACGCGCTTCGGGGCGCTGTTGCTGGTGTTCTACAGTCTGTTCTTCAACCTGTCGGTCGTGCGCGGCAGCTCGATGACGCCCGGCATCCAGGACGGCGATCGCATCCTGGTGGAGCCGTGGAGTTACCTGCTCGGACCGGTCGAGCGTGGCGACGTGATCGTGCTGCGCTATCCGCTCGATCCCGAGATCGACTACATCAAGCGCGTGATCGGCCTGCCCGGCGATCAGGTCACGCTCGCGCGCGGCGAGGTGTGGGTCAACGGCGTGCGTCTGGACGAGCCCTACATCGCCGCCGTGGATGTGACCTCGACGCTCTCGACCGTGGTCGAGCCGAGGAACTACTTCGTGTTGGGCGACAACCGCCCGCGCTCCTCCGACAGCCGCGAGTTCGGTCTGGTGCCGGAGGCCAACGTGCGTGGGCGCGTGGACCTGCGCCTGTGGCCGCTGGAGCGGGCCGGGCTGATCCAGTAGGCGCACCGCGCTACTCGCGGCGCACGATCACGCGGTCGGGGATCTCGTTCTGCGCGCCGTCGGGCGAGGGGAAATGCTCGGCCAGCACCGCGCCCGCGCTCTCGATCCCGGCCTCCAGACCCGCGCCGAGCTGGCCGCGGCGCACGCCCTCCAGCACGCGGTCGTTCGTGCGCGTCCAGTGCTCGGGGCCGACCTTGGCGTGGATGCCCTCGTCGGCCAGCACCAGCGCGCGGCGCTCGAACAGGCTGACGAACACGAGCACGCCCGTGCGTCCCGCGGTGCGCGCGAGCTCGTGGCGCTGGAACTCGAGCAGGGCCTGCTCCTCGGCCGCGCGCTGGGCCTCGCCCTCGCTCACGAAGAAGCGCTGGAAGTCGGCCAGGCTGCGCGCGCTGGCGTAGCCCAGCGCGCCCAGGGCGAATTGCGCGAGCAGCAGCCAGGCGCCCGACAGCGCGAGCCAGAGCTCGAGTCCCACCGAGCCCAGCAGCACGCAGGTCAGCGCGGCCAACCAGCAGGCACCGGGGTGACGATCCGAGCGCTCGAGTACGACCGGCAGGATCTCGCCCACCGTGCGGCGCTCGGCCGTGGCCAGGGCCGCGTGCAGAGCCTCGATGTCGGCGGGCGACAACACGCCCTCGGCTCGATACCAGCGCTGACGCCGCAGCGCGCGCACGACCAGAGCGAGGTACCCCAGGCCGAGGACCAGCAGCGCCAGCTGTCCGCCGCGCGCGCTCCACGCGAGCGCATCCGCGTGCCCGGCCGGCTGCCATTCCTGCCACGAGAGGAGCGCGTTCATCACCAGCGCCCCGATGCGCCGCCGCCCGAGAACCCACCGCCGCCGCCGAAGCCGCTGAAGCCGCCGCCACCGCCTCCGCCGAAGCCGCCGCTGCGGCCGCCGAAGCCACCGCTGCTACGCCCGAGCTGGGAGGCGATGAGCCAGGGCAACACGCTCGACCCGCTCCCGCCGAAGCCGCCGGGGCCGCGCCCGCGCCTGCTACGGATGGCGAGGAACACGAAGAACGCGAGCATGAGCAGGCCGGGGATGGCCTCGCGCCCCCCGCGGCCGCCGCTGGCCGGCAGCGCGCCGTAGTCGCCGCCCAGGGCGCGGTGCATGGCCTTGAGGCCGCTGTCGAGGCCGGCGTAGAAGCGCTCGCCGCGGAACTCGGGCACGATCACGTCGCGAATGATGCGCGCGCACACCGAGTCGGGCAGCGAGCCCTCCAGGCCGCGGCCGACCTCGATGCGCAGTGCGTGCTCGTCGCGCGCCACGACCAGCAGCGCGCCCGAGCTCGTGGCGCGGTCGCCGATCTTCCACTCGCGCGCGGTGGCGAGCGCCAGCTCTTCGATCGGCCGGCCGCCGAGGTCGGGCACGATCAGCAGCGCGATCTCCTGCCCCGAGCCGGCGCGATAGGACTCGCACAACGTTTCGAGCGCCTGCTCCTCGGCCGGTTTCAGGAGCCCGGCGCGATCCGTCACCCAGCCGTCGTTGCGCGGGATCTCTGGACCCTGCGCGAGCGCGGCGAACGCGCCCAGCAAGAGGGTGCCGAGCGTCACTCCTTCTTCTTCTTCCCGGAGTCGAACTCGACCTTGGGCCGCTCCTGGACGCCGGCCGGGACTTCGAGCTGCGCGTGCTTTTCGAAGCCGGCCACCGAGGCGACCAGCGAACCCGGGAAGCGCCGGATGGCCACGTTGTAGGCGTTGACCGAGTCGATGTAGTCCTTGCGCGCGACGGCGATGCGGCTCTCGGTGCCGGCCAGCTCGGCCTGCAGCGAGAGGAAGCCCTCCGTGCTCTTCAGGCTCGGGTAGTTCTCGGCCACGACCAGCAGGCGGCTCAGCGCGCTCGAGACCTTGTCCTGGGCCTGCATGTAGGCCGCCAGCTTGGCCGGGTCGTCGGTCACGCCGGAGGGCAGCGCGACCTTGCCGACCGAGGCGCGTGCTTCGGTCAGCTCGGTCAGGGTGCTTTTCTCGAAGTCGGCCGCGCCCTGGACCGTGCTCACCAGCTGAGGGATCAGGTCGAAGCGGCGCTGGTACTGGTTGTCGATCTGGCTCCAGGCGGCCTGGATCGTCTCCTGACGCGTGACGATGCCGTTGTAGGAGGCGACGCCGCAGCCGCCGAGCAGCAGCAGCACGAGCAACACGGCACCGGCGGCGATCAGGCAACCTTTCATGGCGATCCTCGAGGGGAAGGGGACGCGGGGAGGACTCCCCGGCGCGCGATCCTACTCCGCGGCGTGGGGCTGCATTCATGCGCGGTGCGAAGTGTGCCCGGCGCCGCTACTCTCTCGCGCGCGATGGGCGCGGATTCGAGCAAGGTGGCGCTGGTGAGCGGCAGCGCGCGCGGCCTCGGCCTCGCGGTCGCGCGGCACCTGCGTGCGCGCGGCGAGCGCGTGCACGTCACCTGGCGCACGGACAGCGCCGAGGCGCGTGCGCTGCGCGAGGAGTTCGGCCCGCGCGCGCACCGCGCCGACCTGCTGGCGGAGCACGACGCCGCCGGGCTCGCGCGCGCGGTGTTGCAGCTGGACGGGCGCCTGGACCACGCCGTGCACGCCGTCGGCGAGTACGTCTCCGGGCCGCTCGAAGAAACCACGCGCGCCGAGTTCGCGCGCATGCTGGCCAGCAACGCCGAATCCGCCTTCGCCTTCTTCGACGCCGTCCGCCCGGCGTTGCGCGCGAGCCGTGGCCGAGCCGTGTTCTTCGGCACCAGCGGGCTCGCCGGCTTGCGCGCGCGCCGGCGCACGGCAGCCTACGCGGCGGCGAAGAGCGCGCTGTTCGTGCTGGTGAAGAGCTGGGCCGTCGAGGAGGCCGCGCACGGCGTGACCGTGAACCTGGTTTCTCCCGGCCACGTTCCGCACGCGCACGCGCACGCCGACACCTTGGACGAGCAGCGCCTCGGCGCGATCCCGCTCGGGCGCGCCGGCACGCCCGAGGACGTGGCGCGCGCCGTGGCGTTCCTGTGCTCGGAGGAAGCCAGCTACACGACCGGCACGGAGCTCTTGGTCAGCGGCGGCTGGCTGCTCTAGCCCGGGCCAGTGGTGTGCTTCACGCCGAGGGGCCTTATCCCGAGGTTGCCGGCCTTCGCCGCAAGGCGCGCCGCCGACGCGACTTCGGTGCAAGTCTCGGAGAAGGCGCAACGCCGCGGCGGGCGCAGGCGGCCCGGGACAAAGGCCTCTGTGCGTGAAGCACACCACTAGAACATCGAGCGCGCCCTCGCGCTCACTTCGTCGGCATGGCCGTGCCCAGCGTGAGCATGGCGTAGGCCGTGGCCAGAACGGGGTTGCCCTCGAACCAGCGCGCGGCGTTCTCGTTCACCCATGAGCCGTCCTGGCGCTGCATCGCCAGCAGGCGTCCGGCGAGCTCTTCACGCCAGGCGTGTGCGTGGCCCGCGCCGTCGACCAGCGCCTCCTCGCCGAACAGGTCGAGCGCCTTGGCCATGGTGTAGAAATAGTAGAACAGGCCTTGGTACGAGGCCGTGGGGTCGTCGCTCGACTGGAAGCCCGGGTTGACGTCGAGGGTGTAGTTCTCGCGCAGCCATTTCCACACCGCCTGCACGCGCGCGTCGTCCTTCGACAGCCCGGCGAAGAGATAGCCCTTGAGCAGCGCGTAGCTCATCGAACCGTAGGAGCGCGGCACCTTGCGTCCGTCGGGCAGCTCCACGTAGCCGGCCTTCGATTCGGCCGGGCCGTAGCTCGCGCCGCCGTCGTTGCCCGAGGCGTAGGTCTTGCCGTCGGACACGACCGCCAGGTCGTTCGACTCCGAGCGATTCTGGCAGCGCTGCAGGAACACGAGCGCCTTCTGGAAGGCGGGGTCGTCGGCCGTCGTGCCGGCCGTGTGCAGCGCCTCGAGCGCCATCTGCAGGTTGGAGAGGTCGGGACGTTCGTCGCCGCCGTAGCCCACGCCGCCGTAGTAGCGGTCGCCCTGCGCGTAGCCCTCGCCCTCGTCGGCCTGCAGCGCGCGCAGGAACTGCGCCGCGCGCGTGATGTGCTCGCGATCGGCCGCGCGTCCGCTGCGCGAGAGCGCCAGCACCGCGGCCGAGGTCACGTAGTTCGCCATCTGGCCCTCGTGGATCGAGCCGTCGGGCTTCTGCAGCGCCACGAGGTAGTCGAGCGCCTGTGCGCTGGCCTGCTCGACTTCGGCCGAGCGCGGAGCCGGACTCGCGAGCAGCGCGCCCGCGACCATGGCCGTTATGCCCGCGTCGCGCCGGCCGTCGAAGCCCCAGCCACCCTCGATGCGCTGGGCCAGCAGGTAGGCCGAGCCGCGCTCCAAGGCCTTGCTCGTATCGGCGCGCGCCGCGGCGCCGATCGCCGGCAGCGCGCGCGCTGCCTTGGGGGCCTTCTTGCCCTCGGCGTCCTTCAGCACCTGCTGGCAGCGGTAGAGGTACTCGAGGTTGCCCACCGTGCCGCGCAGGGCAAGCGCGCCGTAGCCCCACGAGCCGTCCATGTTGCGCAGCGCGAGCACGCTGGCCGCGCGCCGCTGGGCATCCGGCCCGCCCATGACGTCGGGCGTGCGCTGCGGCGCGCCGGTGCCGAAGGCGCGCGCCTTCTCACGCGCCTCGGGCGCGACGTTGAGCGCGGTCAGGGCGTCGGCCGCGGCCAGGCTGACCACCTTGCTGGCCCCGAAGGAGCCGTCCTCTGCCTGCGCGGCCAGGACCTTGGCCAGCGGTTGATCGATGAACGGACCCTCGGTCGCGCGGTACTTGCGCGGGCTGGTGGCGAAGGCCAGCAGGGCCCACACGTCGCTCTCCACGCTGCCGAAGCTGCCCTTCACGGGATCGAAGCGCGCGCGCAGCCAGTGCAGTGAGCGGTCGATCTCCTCCTCCAGCACCGCCGAGGTGATGGTCTTCTGGAGGTCGAAGGGCGGCACGTTGCCGCCGGGCTCTTGCAGGAGGGGGAGGGCGAGAAGGAGGGCGATCATGGGGCAACAGTCTAGGCCGAGGGGTCGAGCGAACTGCAACGTACGCAGCCTTGGCGCGGTTCACGAGCGCTTCCCGAAGCTACTCTCGAGCCGCGTGGAACCCGTACGAACGGGCCGCTGGACGGCCGTCTTCACCAAGCAGCCGAGCCCCGGACGGGTCAAGACGCGCCTCGTGCCGCCGCTCACGCCCGCGGGCGCGGCGGCCCTGGCCGAGGCGATGCTGCGCGATACCGTTGCGAAGCTGGGCGCCTCCACGGCCTTCGAGACCGTCCTGGTCTACGACCCGCCCTCGGCCGCGGAATGGTTCGCGCGCGAGTTCGCCGCCGTGCGTGTGCAGCGCGCGCAGCGCGGGGCCGAACTCGGCGCGCGCCTGGCAGACTTCGTCGAGCGCGTGTTCACCGCGCACGAGGCGCGCGCGCTGGTGATCGTCGGCAGCGACCAGCCGCTGGTGCCGCTGGCGCGCATCCTGGAGGCGCACACCGCGCTCGAGAACGGCGCCGACTGCGTGCTCGGCCCCGACCCAGGCGGCGGCTACTACCTCGTAGGCCTCGCGCAGAGCATGCCCGAGCTGTTCACGCGCGTGCCCATGTCGAGCGCGGGCATGTGCGCCGCCAGCGCCGCGCTGGCGCGGGAGCGCGGGCTGGCCGTGACGCTGCTCACGGAGCACGACGACGTGGACACCGCCGCCGACCTCGTGCGCCTCCGCGCCGAACTCGCGCAGCGCGGGCCCGAGGAAGCAGCCTACACGCGCCGCGCGCTGGCCGCGCTGGAGCTCGGCGCGTGAGCGCCGCCGCTCCTCACTCCAGCTTCACCGCCGTGCCGTAGGCCAGCATCTCGGCCGCGTCGTCGCCGATGTCGCTGGACATGAAGCGCAGGCCGACGATCGCGTCGGCCCCGCGCGCGCGCGCCTCGTCGACCATGCGATCGAGCGCCTGCTCGCGCGCTTCGGCCAGGAGCTTGGTGTACTCCGTGACCTCGCCCCCGACCAGATTGCGGAGTTTGGCCATCACGTCGCGGCCGACGTGAGCGCCGCGCACGGAGCTTCCGCGCACCAGCCCGATGACCTCACGCACGCGGCGCCCGGGGAGCTCGTCGGTGGTGACCAGGATCATCGTTGGACTTTTCTGTAGGGGTCGAGGTGCTGGGTGCGCAAACGCGCGCGCAGCACGGCGCCGAACAACAGGGCCAGACCGCCGGCCAGCGCGGCCAGCACGAGCTTCAGCGCCAGCGGCTCGTCGCTGAGTGCGAGTTCCAGCGCGGCGAAGACGATCCCGCCCAGCACGCCCGCGCACAGCAGCACCCAGCCGAGACCCAGCACCCCGCGCTGCAGCGGTTCGCGCGACAAGGCCTCCCATTCGTGGTCCAGCGGCTCGCGCGGGGCGGCGGCGCGCGCCAGGAGCTCGAGCTCGCGCAGCGCGGCCACCTCCGTGCGCAGGGCGGGCTCCTGCGCCAGGCGGCGCTCGAACTCGGCGCGCGCGGCGTCGGCGAGTTCGCCATCGACGTAAGCCATGGAGAGCAACTGGTCGCGGGTCGGTTGCCGGGTCATCGCCCGTGCTCCTCGCGCTCGCCGGCCTCGTCGAAGGTTCCGCTCAGCGCCGTGCGCAGGCGCGCGCGCGCGTGGAACAGGCGCGACATGACCGTGCCCTCGGGGATCGCCAGGCGCCGCGCGATCTGCGCGTAGGACAGCTCCTGGAAGTGGCGCAGGCCCAGGATCTCGCGGTCGCGCGCGGAGAGTCGCTGGAAGCCGCGCCAGAAGGCCTGCGCGCGCTCGTCGGCGGCCAGCGCGGCGTCCGGGGCGGGCTGCTCGCCCTCGATCTCCCAGTCGCCTTCGTCGTCCTCGCTGTGGGCCGAGAGCGAGACGTGCTTCAGGCGTTTGGTCTTGCGCAGGAAGCTGAAGCAGGTGTTGCGCAGGATGCGGTGGAACCAGGGCAGGAAGGGCTCGCCGTCCTTGTAGGTGTCGCGCGCGCGGTAGGTCTTGAGGAAGGCCTCCTGGGCCAGCTCCAGCGCGTCGTCGCGCGAGCCGACCCAGTTCTGGGCCGCCAGGAAGGCGCGGTTGCGCAGCGTGCGCGTAAGCTCGTCGAAGGCCGCCGAGTCGCCCTGCTTGGCGCGGGACATCCAGGCGCTGGCGCGGGCTTCCATCTCCTCGCCATACTCCGCGCCCGCGCGGCCCTTCAGGGGCAGATCCTCGTTTTCGGCGGTCAATTTGGGCCCTCGCGGCCTCAGGTGGGGATGAGGGACAGGAGTTGGCGGGCGGCGCGCGCGACGGCGCCGCTCGGGCCCAGGCGCGCGGCCACGGCCTCCAGCTCGGCCAGATTGCGAGCGCGGAAGGCGTCGTCGAAGAGCGCCTGTTCGAGGTGCGCCAGGCACTGCGCGCGCGGCCCCTCGCCGTGGAAGCAGGCCTCCCAGTAGACCGCGCGGCGCGCCACCAGGTTGAGCGACGCGAACCAGGGCACGCTCAGGATCTGGTTCGCGATGCGCGCTCCGGTGGCTCCGTCCAGGCGATAGATCACCGCCGCCGGCAGGCGCTGGTGCAGCAGGTCGATCAGCACGGTGCCCGAGACCGACAGAGCGGCGCGCGCACGGCCGAGTTCGCCGTGCAGGTCGCCGAAGGCGAGGCGCACCCAGTCCGCTCCCGCCGCGCGCAGCAGGGCCTCGATCTCCGCGCGCCGCTCCGCGCGCGCGTGCGGCAGCACGACCTCGAGCCCCGGATGGCGCGCGCGCAGCTCGGCCGCGCGCGCCAACATCCACGGCAGGTTGCGCGCGACGACGCTGCCGCGGCTGCCGGGCAGGAGCACGAGCGAGGTGCGCCGCGGATCGTCCGGCGGCGGCGCCGGCGGGAGTCCATCCAGCGCCGGGTGCCCGACGTGCAGCGTGGGCACGCCATGGCGCGCGTACCAGGCCGGCTCGAAGGGCAGGATCGTGAGCGCGCGCTCGAAGGCCTCGCGGTAGGCGTGCACGCGCCAGGGCGCCCAGGCCCAGTACTGCGGCGCGACGAAGTGCACGTTGCGCAGACCCGCGCGGCGCGTGATGCGCGCCAGCGGCACGAACAGCGCCGGCGAGTCGACCGGCACGCACAGGTCCGGCTGGAAGCGTGCCAGGCTCTCGGCCGTGTGCGTCAGGAGACGCGCGTAGAAGGGGAGCGAGCGCAGCGGGTCCAGGCCCATGGCCGCGCGCGCCACCGGATCGCCGAGCGTTTCGACTCCTTCCGCGCGCGTTGCCGCGCCGCCCAGGGCCAGGATCTCGGGCGCCGGGGCACCGAGGCGCGCGAGCTCGGCGCGCAGCGCGTGGATCAGGCGCACCGCGTGGTGTTCCCCCGAGGGCTCGGCGCTGGCGATGAACAGGCGTAGCGCGCGCGCCGGCAGGGCGCGCGGCGCGGGCGCCTCGGCCACGCTCGCGACGCTCTCCAGGTCGGCCGCGAGCGCGCGCCGCAGCGCGTTCTTCTGCAGCAGGTAGCCCGCAGCCCGGAACGGCAGTCCGAGGGCGTTCCCGGCCGCGCGCGCGACCTCACCCGCCACCGCGCGCCGGGCCCCGAAGGCGTGCCGCGCGGGCTCGTGCGCGCCGAGGGCGCTGGGCAGGGCCACCGTCATCGCCGGTATTGGACCCGTTGCCGGCGAAGCGAAGCAAGCATGCATCCTCTATGCTCTGCACGCTTGCTGCGTGTGATCGGCTTCTTCCTGCTGGCGCTGGTGCTGGCTTCCGTGCTCGGACACGTGCCCGTGATCGGGCCGCTGTTCGCCAACAACATCTTCGGGATCCTGCTGGCGTCGATGCTGCTCTCGGCCGCGCTCACGAAGGTGGGCGAGCGCCTGCTCACGGCGCGCAAGCTGCGCTCCGAGGTGCGCACCCTGGCGGTGGTCGGCAACGCTTACAACTACGGCAAGCTCGGCGCGCTGTACATGGCCCACGGCCGCGCACGCGCGGCGCGCGAACCGCTGGAGAAGGCCGTCGAAGGCGAACCGCAGGTGGCCGAGTGGCGCTATCGCCTGGGCCTCGCCTACCTCGCCTCGCGCGAGCACGCGCGCGCGCTGGCCGCCTTCGAGCAGTGCGTGGCCCTGGAGGAGGAACACGCCTACGGCGTGGCGCAGCTGCGGCGTACGGAGTGTCTGCAGCGCCTCGGGCGCCACGCTTGCGCCCTGGAAGCGCTGGGCGTGTTCGAGCGCAACCACGGTCCGAGTCCGGAGTCCGCCTATCGTCGCGGGCAAACGCTGCGTTCCCTCGGCCGGCGGGCCGAGGCGCGCGCGGCCTTCGGCGAGGTCGCGGAGCTCGCGCGGCGCGCGACGCGCTACCAGAAGCGCTCGGCCTCGTGGTGGGCGCTGCGCGCCAGTCTGGCGCGGCGCGTGTGAGCTCCGCGCGTCACGGGCAGCGGCGGCGGAAGACGAACACCGAAGCCGCGTAGGCCGCGCCGATCGTCAGCACGAGCGCGCCGACGATGGCTGCGTTCCAGCGGCCATCCTCGTGCAGCGGCATGAGCACGGCCATGTCGCACAGGCGGAACAGCGACAGGTGCGTGACGTGCTTCACCATGTAGATCGCGAACTGGAACACGCACACGAACAGCGCCACCAGCGCCACGCGCGTCGGGTTGGCGGACAGACACGAGCCCAGGAAGGTGAGCGCGTAGATCGCCAGCAGGAACAGGCTCTGGTGCAGTGCGCAGGCGAGGTAGGGGCCGTAGGACTCGTATTCATTCACGCACTCGCCGAGGTAGGGCACGCTCAGCGAGGTCAGCACGACAGGTAACGTCAGCGCCAGCGCGCCCGAGAGCCAGCGCTCCGACAGCAGGCGCGCGCGCGAGTAGGGCCGCGCCAGGAACAGCTCCAGCGTGCCACGGTGCGCCTCGCCGGCGATGGCGGGGGCCGCGAACAGCACCGCGGCCGCGGTGCCGAGCGCGTTGCAGCCCTTGAAGAAGTGCTGCACCAGGACGTAGGCCGGGAAGCCCTGCTCGTCGATCTTGGCCAGCACCTCGTCGCCCAGCACCGGCAGATCCTTGGCCATGGCGCGGATCGAGGACAGGTTCTCCAGAAACTCGGGCCAAAACAGGATCGCGGCCACCAGCATGGCCTCGAGCAGCACGCCCAGCGCAAGCGCGAACCAGAACGTGGCGCGCAGCCTGGCCATCACACGCCCTCCACGCCGTACAGCAGGCGGTACAGCTCGGCCAGGCTGAGCTCGCCGTAGACCACCGAGCGCAGCGGCGGCAGCTCGCGCGCGGCGAGCAGCAGGCGCAGACACTCGAGGCCGTCGCCGGCGGGGAAGAACAGCGTCGCGCGCTGTTCGTCGAGCGTGAGCTCGAGCGTGCGGCCGGTCAGCGCGCGCTCGAGGCCGACGCGCGTCGGCGCGCTCGCAAACACCAGGCGCAGCGACTCACGCGCGCGCTGGTGCAGGACGCGCGCGGCGGCCTCGTCGAGCAGCTCGCCCTGGCGCAGGAACAGCTCGCGCGTGGCCGCGCGCTCGACCTCG
This sequence comes from Planctomycetota bacterium, assembly GCA_009691855.1. Lineage (GTDB taxonomy): Bacteria > Planctomycetota > UBA1135 > UBA1135 > JABFRZ01. The sequence continues at coordinate 20,692 of SIAI01000002.1, forward strand.
CCCAGGTGGTGCGAGGAGACCAACAGCGTGGTGCCGCGTTCGGCGTCGGCGCGCAGGAGCTCCAGCACCTGCGCGCGGTGCGTGGGGTCGAGGCCCTCGGTCGGCTCGTCGAGCACGCGCACCGGCACGGCCGGCGCCAGGGCCGCGGCCAGCAAGAGCTGGCGCTTCATGCCGTGGCTGAAGGCGCGCACCCTGCGCTCCAGCGGCAGACCAAAGTGCGTGGCGAGCGCGCACGCGCGCTCCAGCGCGCGCGCGTCGCGCCCGCGCACGCACCAGGCGAGGTGTGCGCGCGCGGTGAGCTCGCCGTAGACGTGCAGCTCGCCCGGCAAGTAGGTGGCGCGCGTGCGCACCGTGCGGCCGTCGCCAGCCAGCGGCACGCCGTCGATGGTGGCCGTGCCCGCGTCGCGCGGCACGAGGCCGAGCAGCATGCGCAGCAGCGTGCTCTTGCCGCTGCCATTGGGGCCGAGCAACACGGTGATTCCGCCCGGACCGACCGTGAGCTCGAACGGCTTCACCGCCACGTTCGTGCCGAAGCGCCGCGTCAAGCCCGCGCTCTGGATCACGCCCGCGGCGCTCACGGCAAGAAGCCCCGCGCTTGCATGGCGTCGTAGGCCAGACGCGCGATGTGGGCGTAGCCCTCGCCGGTGAGATGGAAGTCCGGATCGTCGGGGATCGCGCCGGGAAAGCCGGCGAAGCATTGCAGTTGCTCGGGATAGGGGAGCTCGTCCCAAGGCTTGCCCTGTTCCTGTGCCTTGGCGCGCGCGAAGGTGAGCGCCTCCTGCAGGCGCTCGTCGGCGATGTACTGGTCGGGCAGGAAGTCGGGCTCGACGCCTTGCGCGAAGCGATCGACGTTGTCGGCGTAGCCGCGCAGCAGGCCGAGCAGGTGCAGCGCGGGGAGCTCGAGTTTCTGGCACGCCTCCTTGATCCACACGTCGAGCGGCAGCACCGGCCAGTCCGCGCGCCGCGTGCCGCCCAGGTATGTCCACAGCGGCTGGTCGATCACGAACAGCGGCAGCTTGCGCTCGGCGCAGCGCTGCGCGAGCTGGCGCAGGCCGTCGAAGGCGTAGGCCTGGTTGTCGGCGCGCACGTGGGCCCAGGGCACGCGCGGCTCGAGGTAGGGCGCGGGCCCGTCCTCGACCGCGTGCGCGTACTTGCTGGCGATCCAGCCGTAGAGGTGGCTCGCGTGCCACAGGCCACGTTTGAGGCCCTCGGGCAGCGGCAGGTAGTCGCGGCGTAGCACGCCCAGCGACTCGTCGTAGTCGAAGCCCGTCTGCTCGATGTCGTTGGTATTGAAGTACAGCACGACCAGATCGGGCTGCAGCGCGAGCCCCTCCTGCGCGAAGGCGCGCAGCGTCTGGCCGAGGTGGTAGCCGGGCACGCCGAGGTCGAGCGCGCGCCAGGTGAGCCCGCTGGCGCGCTCGGCCTCGCGCGCGTTCGCCTGCCGCGCGAGGCGCGCGACCACGGTCTCCTCCTCGTCGCACCACAGGCCGAAGGCGAAGGAGTCGCCCAGGCACAGGATGCGTCGCTCCGTGGCGGGCTTCTCGGCCGGCACCTCGGGCCCGCGCGTGCCCTGGGGCGAGACGCGGAAGCGCCACCCGTCGATCGTGGCCTCGGCGCCCGGGCGCATGGCGTAGCGGCGCACGGGGTCGTCGATCTCGCGGAACACGCCCGCGCGGCTGAGCTCGACCCAGCGGCGATTGGTGCGCGTCACGTTGTGCTCCAGGGCGCGCTCGCGCTGGTGGCCGAGGCGCAGGCCGAGCTCGAGCAGCAGCGTGCTGCCGGCCAGCGTGAACACCGCCACCAGGAGGCCCGTGCGCAGCTTGTGCGCGCGCGATTTCTGCCCGATGGCGCTCGCCGCGGCGACGAAGCCGTGGTGGTCGTGGGCGGCGGCGTGGTCCTTGGCGGTACCGTGCTCGGGCACGTGCTCACCCGCAGCGTGGCCGTGGGCGCCGTGGGCGTCGGGCTCGTCGGCGTGCGGGCCTGGACCGGCGCTCATGCGGGCGGAGAATAGGGACGTAGGTATGCAGCCGCAAGTCGTGCAGGTCCTGAAACAGGACGTCTTCGGACGGATCGAGCTCGTGCGCGTGGGCGGCGAACTCGCCGTGCGGCGCGTGGCGCGCGGCGCGTTTCCGGGCGCGGGCCTCGTCGCGCGCGTGCTGCTGCGCCGCGAGCGGCGGGCGCTCGGCGTGCTGCAAGGGCTGGCGGGCGTGGCGCGCGTGCTGGCCACGCAGGGCGACGACGAGCTGCTGCGCAGCTTCGTGCCCGGCACGCCGCTGTGCCTCGCCGCGGCGCTGCCGCGCGACTACTTCGAACGCCTGGAGGAACTGGTGCGCGCGCTGCACGAGCGCGGCGTGTGCCATAACGACCTGCACAAGGAGGGCAACGTGCTGGTCGGGGAGGATGGCTATCCGGCGCTGGTCGACTTCCAGCTGGCCAGCGTGCACGCGCGCCGCGGGCGCAGCTTCGCGGTGCGTGCGCGCGAGGACCTGCGCCACGTGTGGAAGCATCGCTCGCACTACCTGCGCGCGTTGGGCGAACCCGATCCGCTGCGCGCGCACGCGCCGCGGCGCTCGTTCCTGGCCGCGCTGTGGTGGCGCACGGGAAAACCCCTCTACAACCGCTTCCTGCGCGCGCGCTTCGCCTCGGGCGAGGCGCGCCGCGACCCGCGCGGTCCCTGGCCCAGCTGGAGCGCGCCGCTCGGGCCGCGCGCGCGCACTACAGGGTCAGGAAGTTCGCCAGCAGCTCCGCCCCCTGCTCGCTGAGCACCGACTCGGGGTGGAACTGCACGCCCTCCAGCGGCCAGCTCTTGTGGCGCAGGCCCATCAGCTCGCCGTGTTCGTCGTGCGCGCTGGCTTCCAGACAGGCCGGCAGATCCTCGCCGGCGACGGCCAGCGAGTTGTAGCGCGTGCAGCGCAGCGGCTGGGCGAGCCCGCGGAAGAGGCCGCGCCCGTCGTGTTGCACCGGCACGGCGTGGCCGTGCAGCGGCGTGCGCGAGGGCACCACGCGCGCGCCGAAGCAGGCGCCGATGGCCTGGAAGCCCAGGCAGACCCCGAGAGTCGGGAGCGTGGGCGAGAACGCGCGCAGGGCGGCCAGCGACAATTCCGCCGCTTCGGGGCGGCCGGGCCCGGGGCCGAGCACCAGACGAGTCGGCCGCAGTCGGCGTAGCGTGGCCAGGCTCGTGTCGCGCGCGCTGCGCACCTCCACCTGCTGGCCGAGGCTCTGCAGCGCCTGCGCCAGGTTGAAGGTGAAGGAATCGCGGTTGTCGAGCAGCAGGATCACGGGCGCGGCGCGCAGAGCCATCCGTTCAGAGGATGTCCTCGCGGTACACCGCGCGCCGCGGGCGATCGGTGTTGCGCCGGTGCACCACCAGGCGCCAGAAGTCCTCGGGGCCGAGGGCGGTGAAGAAGCGCTTGCCGTCGGAGAGCTGCAGGCGTCCGCTCAGCAGGCCCACGAGCTGCAGGGCCTTTCCCGGCTGGACCAGGAACACGCCCGCACCCAGGACGGAGTCGTCGAGCGCGTCGAGTTCGTCGCTGGGCTCGAGCAGCACGCCGGTGAGGCGCGGATCGGAGTCGAGCACGCTCGCGATCTCGAACGGCACGCCCTGCTTGCGCCCGCGCACCACGACCTCGGTTCCGGCCGGAGGCGGGGCGAAGCACAGCTGCACGCTGGGCAGCAGGATCTCGGCTTCGGTGGCGTAGACGCCGCCGCCGAAGGCCTCGATCACGCCCTCCTCGCGCGCCGGACCGTCGCCGAACCAGGCCGTGAACTCGACGCGCCCGCTCTGCGCCGTGCGTCCGAGGAACAGCACGCCGTAGTCGGTCGAGACGCCCAGCTCGTCGCCGCCGGCGCCGTGGACGATCACGACCGGATCGAGGGTGTGCAGGGCGCTACCCTCGAGCGGGACTCCGCGGCAGGCGCCGAGGAGGGTCAGAGCGAAGACCGGCGCGAAGCGACGCATTGCGCCCCAGGCTGGCGCACGCCCGGCGGGGGTGCAAGAGCTCACTTGGGGGGGCCCTTCTTCTGCAGCAGATCCTCGAAGGAGTCGCGCGACTCGCGCAGCAGCTCGTTCTCGGGATCGAGCTCGCAGGCCAGGCGGAACAGGCCCTCGGCCTCGGCCAGGGCCTCCTCCGATCCCGTCAGCTTCTCCTGGTCGTCGGCGGAGAGCTGCACGGTGAGGCTCGGCGTGCGCAGCGACAGGCCGCCCAGCATCTGCGCCAGGTTGGCGCGGAAGCCGCCCTCGAGGGGGGCCAGTTCGACGGCTTTGCGGAAATCCGCGGCCGCCGTTTTCTCGCTGCCCTTGATGATCAACTGCAACACGCCGCGCGCCCAGAAGGCACGGGGGGCATTCACACCGCCCTCGATGGCTGCCTCCAGGTCTGCCAGCGCGGCCGCGAGATCCTCCTTGCCTTGCGACGACTGCAGCGTGAACAGCCCGCGCTTGTAGCGCGCCAGCGGTGCATCGATGTCGATCGCCGCGATGTAGGCCTGCCACTCGGCCTCGAGCGCGGCCACGTCCTTCACGCCCAGGCGTTCCAGCAGCAGCCGTCGCACCTCCTCGGGCGGCACCTCCTTCCAGCTGCCGTACTTGTTGCCGCCCGCGACCAGCGCCTTGAAGGCCACGCCCTTCCCGATGGTGTAGAAGTCCTTGAAGAACTTCTTGAAGCCCTTCTCGTACTCGGGCTTGGCCGTGTTGAGGAAGTACACGAACGACCAGGCGTGCGCGTAGGCGAAGGCCTGGAACTCCTCGCGCGGCATGAAGAACAGCTTCTCCAGCGGGATCGCCTTGCCGTCCTTGAGCGCTTGCTGGACGGTGAGCACGCGCTCCAGCGAGAGCTGCCCGGGCTGGATCTCGAGCTTGCCCTTCTTGGACTTGCCCACGAGCGCGGAGCCGAAGAAATCGGCCACGCCCTCGTTGATCCAGATGCAGGGCAACGCCTGGGGCTCGATCAGGAAGGTCAGGAGGTGCGTGCCCTCGTGCAGCGCGACCCACTGCGAGATCGCCGGGTCCTGGTAGTCGTGATAGAAGTGCAGCTCGCCCTCGACGAAGTTGAAGAATCCCGCCACGCCCGGATCGACCTTGGTGAGCGCGCGGAACTCCGGGCGGTTCTTGTAGACACAGACCTTCATCTTGGTGCGCTTGAGCGTCGGCGACGGGTCGATGCCCACGCGCTGGTCCATCATGTCGTAGTAGCTCTCCAGCAGTTCGGCGTAGTAGTCGAGGATCTCCGGCGAGGTGTTCGACTGGATCTGGAAGTGCTTGGTCTCCTTCTTCCAGCCGTCGCGGAACTGCGAGTGCGCGGCGAGCTCGGCCGTACGCGCCTTGGTGAGCTCGGTCTGCTTGTTGAGCTCCGCCTGGTACGCGGCCTTGGACAGCCACTTGCCGCGATAGCGCACGAAGCCGTCGGCCAGCTTCTTCTTCTCGTCCTCGTTGGCGGGGACGTAGTCCGACATGTCGCCCTCGATCTCGACCGAGGCCACGAACTCCTTCGGGCAGGTGATCTCGCCGCTCTCGAACACCAGCTGGTAGCTGCCGTCGGGCAGCACGCGTGCCTTCTTGAGCTCGAGGATGCGCCCGTCCTTGGTGATCAGGCGGTCGGCGCTGGCCGGCAGGCCGAGCAGCAGCGCGCCGCAGAGCAGCGCAACGAGTTTCGAGGGGCGTGTGCTCATAGCGAGAGGATGTAGTTTTTCCAGCTCTCCTCGAGCGCCGCCCAGTCGATGCCCGCATAGGCGGTGTCGACCGCCTTGTCGAGCTCACCGTCGTCGGCCAGCGTCGCGAGGTACGTGTCGAGGATCTGGCCCCAGGCGGGGCTCCAGCCCTTGGCCTTCTTCTTCTCGCCGGTGCGCAGGAAGTAGATGAACGACCAGCCCTGGGCGTAGCAGTCGGGCGCGGAGAGCCGGTACGGGTTCGAGCCGTAGTACAGCGGCTGACTCCAGCGCACGAGCTCGCTCAGCGGCGCGTAGCCCGTGCCGACATCCTGGGCCGACTTCGGCTTGGCCAAGCCCTGGCGCAGCGACTCCTGGATCCCGCGGATGCGCCAGGGGTTCTCCTGCAGCGTGAACTTCCGGTGCGCGTACATGTAGCCGCTGTAGAAGTCGCCGGTGCCCTCCTTGTACCAGCTGTGCGGCGAGATGCTCCCGTAGAAGTAATAGATGTACTGGTGGAACGCCTCGTGGTTCAGCACCACCCAGGTGTCCGCGCGGCCGCCGCCCTTTTGATCGTCGAAGAGCACGAGCTCCTCGGCCGCGGAGTTCCAGTACCCGGGCGCGCTGGGACTGCCGCCGTACTGGATGTACTGCTCCTGGTTCGAGCACACGCGCACCACGCTCGAGCGCGAAGCCTCCAGCGGATTCACGACCGGGATCGCGACCGTGCGTTCCTCGGCGGGAACCCCGTCCGCGGGTTCCTCGGCGGGCGCCTCGGCCGCCGCCGTCGAAGCGCGCACGAGGCACGCCTTCTCCGGCGGATAGTCGACCTGGTACACCTTGCGGATGGCCTCGATGCGCTCCTGCACCTCGCTCAGGAAGGGCTCGTCGGTGCAGTTCGAGACGATGAAGTAGTTCGCGCTCTCGAGCATGCGCCAGCCTGGCGTGCGCGCCATCTCGGCCTGCAGCTTGGCGCGCTTCTGACTGCGCGGGTCGGCGCCCACAGCGTCCTTGGAAGCGCTCTCGAGCGCCAGCGGCTCGAGCGACTTGGCCAGGGTCTCGAAGGCCTTCTCGTAGGAGCGCCACTTCTTCTCGCCGGGGCCGACGCCGACCAGCGCGACGTCGAGGTCCGCGGCCAGCGGAAACACCGCGTAGCTCTGGATCGGTTTCTTCTCGAAGCCGCTCACCTGCGCTCCGGCGTAGGCGCGGATGCTCTCCGTCGACAGGCCCTCGAACACGTAGCACTGGGCGGACGGGATCTTGGTGCCCTTCAACTCCCTCGGGTAGCCCGCGGCGAGGCTCCAGCCATGGCCCTTCTCCTGGCCCGCTTCCATGCCCTGGCTCACCCAGCTGCGGATGTCGCGTGCGACGCCCTTGGGCGGGTTGTCGCGGTTGTCGAAGCGCACCCGGTAGACGTTGATGAACACGCCCGCGTCGCCGCCGAGGCCCACGCCTTCGCCGTTGTTCGGGGCCCACTTGCCGATCGTGTTCGGGTCGAGCGGGTTGCCGGGCGTGAAGCCCCAGTCCTTGGGCGCCTTGACGCGGAAGCCCAGCTGCACCATGTCCTCGTACCAGGAGCTGCCGGGCTTGGGCTCCTGGGCGGCGGCGAGCCCCGCCAGGGACACCAGCGCGAGCTGCAAAGCGAGCGAGCGAAGGCGGAGCATGCGCAATCCTCTCGACCAGCGCGGACGACGAACCCTCTTCGGGCCTGAGAGCGGTCTGCCGGACCGCGCGGCCAACGCCGGTATCATCGCCGTCTCGGTCCACGGGGCGCAAGGGAGGTTCGAGAACCGTGGCCGCCCAACCCCCTGGTCCAAATCGCGTAGTCGCGCCAGCTCGCGCTCGTCCGCTCGGGCCCGCGCGGCGTCTAATGGACGCGGCGAGCCTGCTGGAGCGCGCTCCGTCCTCTGTCCTCACCTCCACGAAGCCATGGGCAACCGACTGACCCTTCCCCTGCTCCTCCTGGCCGCGCTGCTGGCAGGCGGCGCCTTCTTCTGGCTCACGGGTGGGGAGCGTCGTGGCGCCTCCACGCCGCACGCGACAGCCGAGCCGAGCCAGAGCGCTGCGCCGCTTGCCGCGGCGGAACTCGCGAAGCCGGCCGCACCGGCGGGCGAGGCACATCCCGCGGGCAACGAGCCGACGCGGGTCGCGGCCAGCGAGAGCACGGCCCCGAAGCCGGCGCCGAAGGGCGCGGGCGAGGCGGTGGGCGTGAATGGGCGCGTCCTCGACCCCGCGGGTGCGCCGGTTGCCGGTGCGCGCGTGACCCTGGCCGCGAACACCGGCTTCCCGCTCGACCTGGAGCTCGACAACGAGTTTCCCTGGCTCAAGCGCCAGCGTACCGAGACCGACGCACGGGGGTACTACCGCTTCGAGCGCGTCGAGCCCGGCACGCAGCAGCTGCTGGTGCGTGCCAGCGGCTTCGCGCCGCACGAGGAACGCGGCGTCGCCGTGCCCAAGGGCGGCGTCGAGCTCGAGCCGATCACGCTCGCGCGCGGCGCGATCCTGTCCGGCGTCGTCGTCGACCCCGAGGGCCGCGGCGTGGGTGGTGCGCGCTTGGTGCGCGCCGAGATCGACCGCGACGAGATCTTCATGTTTGGCGCGCGCGAACCGGTGGCGGTCACGGAGGACGACGGACGCTTCCGCATCGACGAAGTCGCCTGCGGCGCCTGGCGCTTCCTGGTGCGCAGCGAAGAGCACCCCGACCTGGTGGTCGAGGGCGTGGCCGAGCAACCGCTCGAGCAGACGGGACTACGCTGGCAGCTCGCTCCCGGGGCCACGATCACCGGCACGGTGACCGCCGTGCCGGTCGGTGAGCGCAACGCGCTCGAGGTTCGTGCCATGCGCGGCAGCGGAGTGGACTTCCTGCAGCTCGGTTCGGCGCGCGTGGCCAAGGTCGAGTCCAACGGGGCCTTCGAGGTGCACGGCCTGGACGTGGGCCAGGAGTACGCGCTGCAAGCGCGCCGCGACCAGGACGAGGGCGAGTTCGGTTTCTTCGAGCGTTCGCGCTCGAACAGCGTGCGCGCGCGCAGCGGCGACAGCGGCGTGGTGCTGAGCTACCAGCCCGAGGCCGCGCTGACCTTCAGCGTGTTCGACGCGCGCACGCGCGCGCCGCTGGAGACGTTCCAGGTCGAGTCGGGTCTGGAGTGGCCCGCGCCGCTCACGGGCGAGGACGGCCGCGCGCGCACGTTCTTCCCCGGCGGCGTGGTGCGCGTCGGCGGCCTGCGGCCGAGCTCGGACCAGGAGCGCGTGCAGCTCAACGTGCACGCCACCGGCTACCGCGACTACCAGCGCAACGACATCGCCGTGCGCGCGGGACAGGAACTCGATCTGGGCACGCTGTACCTCGAACCCGTGCCGGTGGTGCGCGTGCGCGTGCGCGACGCGACCACCAGGGCCCCCGTGGCCGACGCCCGAGTGCGCATGCAGCGCTCGCAGCCGGGCGGCATGCTGGAGGTCAAACGCTCGCTGACCGTTAACGCCGAGGAAGGGGTGGAGTCGATCGAGTTCGGCGACGGCCGTTCGGCCACGACCGACGCGCAGGGCTGGGCCGAGCTGACGGCCTTCGAAGGCGGCGGCACGGTCGATCTCTCGGCGCGCGCCCAGGGCTACGCACCGGCCGAGAAGAAGGAGCTCACCCTGCCGGGCGGCGAGAGCGTCGAGCAGGAGCTCTGGCTCACGCTCGGTGGCGAGGTGCTGGTGCACGTGCTGGATGCCGAGGGCGTGGCGCTCAAGGGCGCGCGCGTCGAGCATCGCGCGGATGCGGACTCTGCCCCGCACGGGGGGATGTTCGTGTTCGGCGGCGGTGGGGGGGGCGGCGAGATCAGCGACCCGAAGGGCGAGGTCCTGTTCCCGAACCTCGCGCCGGGCCTGCACTCCTTTCGCCTGGGCGAGGACGCTGACGGAGGCGAGGCGATGTTCACCACCTCCGCGGACGTGGCCTTTGCCATCCCCGGCATGGGCGGCGGCAGCGACGACGACTGGAGCCAGGTCCAGGTCGGCGACGGCGCGCGCAGCGAGATCACCCTGCGCGCCGCGCCGCGCGGCAGCCTGACCGGGCGCGTGCGCGAGGCCGGCAAGGTGTTAGCGGGCGCGACGCTGCGCCTGTCGAAGGCGGGCGCGGACGTCGAACCGCGCATGCCGATGATGATGGGCCTGGGCGGCGGCGGCCCGGAGGGCAAGAGCGACGGCGACGGGCGCTACTCGATCGAGGACGTGAAGGAGGGGCGCTACAAGCTTTCCGTCACGCACCCGACGCGGCGCATGCCGCAGGACTTCGAGCTCGACCTGCGCGAGGGCAAGAACACCTTCGACGTCGACCTGTCTCTGGCGATCCTGAGCGGGCGCGTGCTGGACGACAAGGGGCGGGGCATCCCCGGCGTGCGCGTGTGGGCCGAGCGCGAGGCGGGCGAGGGCGCACCGGCGGTGCGCATGCGCGTCATGATGATCAACGACGATGGCGGCGGCGTGGTCGACTCGGGGCAGTTCGGCGAGCGCGCCACGACCGATGCGGAGGGCGCCTATCAGCTGCGCGGCGTGAGCGCCGACACGGACCTGATGGTCAAGGCCGAGGGCGACGCGGTTCAGCCGGGGCAGTCCGAGGTCGTGCGTCTGGCGCCGAACCAGGTTCTGGAAGGCGTGGACGTGAAGCTCCTGGCGGCCGGCGCGATCCACGTCGAGGCCAAGCTGCGCGACGGCTCTTCCGCGCGCTTCCAGCTGGTGCAGGCCGAGTACCTCGGCGACGAGGAGCCAAGCCCCGACCCCAAGGTCGCCTTCTTGCAGGAGGGCTCCACCGAGCTCAAGGGCCTGCGGCCTGGGCGCTGGAAGGTCAACGTGAAGAGCGCCGCGGGTGGACCGCGCAGCAGCGCCCCCGGACAGGATCAGGAGATCGAGGTCAAGCCGGGCGAGACCGTGAACGCGAGCTACACGGTGGATTGAGCGCGCGCGCCGCGCGATTCGCTCGCGCGCAACCGCGCGTCGGTCAAGACGCGCCGTCGGTTCTAGAAGAGCTCCGCGACCAGCTCGGCAATCGTGTCCGAGTTGTTGGGCCCGATCACGCGCCCTGCGGCGGCCAGCACGCGCGGCATCGAGTTCTGCATGGCCACCCCCAGGCCCGCGGCGGTGATCATCTCCAGGTCGTTGTCGGCGTCGCCCACGGCGACCACGCGCTCGCGCGCGATGCCGTAGCGCTCGGCCAGCACGCGCAGGGCCTCGCCCTTGCCGCGCGAGGGCGGCTGCACGTCGACCACGGCGAGCTGGCTGGCGCGGTGAGTGGCCAGGGCGTTGAGCGGGAAGTGCGTGATGAACAACGGCTGTGCGAGCGCGCGCTGCACCTCGGCCGCCACCGCGGCCGAGCCGTCCTGGGCGCGTGAGAAGAAGGTCACGCGGATCACGTACTCGCGCGGCAGCGCGGAGAAATCCACGTGACGCAGGCCCTCCAGGCCGCGCAGCGCCAGAGCCTCGTGCTCGTCCCGCGGGTGCGGAGCGTACTTCGCGCCGGCCACCTGGATCAGCGGCATGAGCCCGCTCTTCTCGGCGAACTCGAAGCAACGCGCCACGACGCGGTCCGAGAGCAAGCGCTCCTCCAGCAGGCGCCGTTCGACCGGGCAGTACAGCCCGGCGCCGTTGAACACCACGGCCGGCGTGTCCATGGCCAGCTCTTCGAGCACGGCCACGACGCCCAGCTCGGAGCGTCCCGTGGCGATCATCACGCGCACCCCGCGCGCGTGCAGCGCTTGCAGCGCGGCCAGCGTGCGCGGGTGGATGCGACCCTCGTCGGTGACCAGCGTGCCGTCGAGGTCGAGCACCAGGGCTTGGTAGGCCGCGCTCACTTCGAGCGCTTCTTCGCTTTCTCCTTGGACGGCGACGGCGTGAGCTTCGCCTCTCCCTTCTCGGAGGCCTTCTCAGCTGCCTTCTCGGAAGCCTTCGGCGCGGAGTCCGCGGCGGGCGCGGGCTTCGCGTCGGCCTCGGCCGCCTTCTTGTAGGAGTCCGAGCGGTAGTCGGTCAGGTAGAAGCCCGAACCCTTGAACAGGAAGCCCGCTCCACCGCCGATCTGGCGCTTGAGCTTGGACTTCTTGCACTTCGGGCACTTGCGCTTGGGCGCGGCGGAGATGTTCTGGAACAGCTCGAGCGCGTGCCCGCAGGCTTCGCAGCGGTAGTCGTAGGTGGGCATGCGGGGTTCAGCCCTCGGGCGCGACGGGCGCGGCCGCGACCACCACGCGTGCGGGGCGCAGGATGCGTCCTTGCCAGGTGTAGCCCGGGCGCAGCGTGGCCAGGATCGTGCCCGGCGGACTCTGGGTGGAGGCGCGGCTCTCCGCGGCTTCGTGCAGCGCGGGATCGAAGCTGCCGCTGGTGGGGATGGTGCGCAGCTCGGCCAGCTCGAGCGCCTGGGTCAGCTTGGTGCGCGTCAGCGTCACGCCCGCGGCCAGGGCCTTGGTCTCGGGCTGGGTGGACGGCGCAGAGAGCGCCATGTCCAGGTAGTCGCCCACCAGCAAGAGCTCCTCCAGCAAGGGCTGCAGCGTGCGCAGCAGCGCGGATTCGAGCTCCTGCTGCGCGCGTCGGCGCGCGTTCTGGTAGTCGGCCTGGGCCCGCAGCCAGCGCGTCTCCATCTCGGCATAGCGCGCGGCCAGGTCCTCGGCGTGGGGAGGCGCGGCCGGCTCGGTCGCGCGCGTGTCTGCGGAGTCTTCTTTCATGGCCTCAAGCTAGTTGAAGTACTCGGCCAGCTTCTCGAAGAAGCTCTTCTTGCCGCCGCGCTCGTGGTCGATGCACTCGAACTCGCGCAGCAGCTCCTTCTGACGCTCGGAGAGGCCGGTGGGCGTCTGCACGAACACGCGCACCAGCTGGTCGCCGCGCCCGCGGCCCTCGAGCCGCGGCAGGCCCTGGCCGCGCAGGCGGAAGACCTTGCCGCTCTGCGTGCCCTCGGGGATCTGCATCTCGGCGCGCCCGCGCAGCGTCGGGATCTCGACCGTGTCGCCCAGCGCGAGCTGCGCGAAGGCGCACGGCACCTCGGTCATCAGGTCGGCGCCACTGCGCTGGAAGACCTTGTGTTCCTTCTCCTTGATGACCACGTGCAGGTCGCCGCGCGGCGCACCCGGCTCGCCCACGTCGCCCTCGTCGCCCACGCGGATGGTCATGCCCTCCTCGACCCCGGCCGGCACCTGCAGGGTGAGATCCTTCTTGCGCTGCGTCAGGCCGGCGCCGCGGCAGTCCGCGCAGGGTGCCTCGATCACCTTGCCCGCGCCGCGGCATTTTGGGCAGGGCGTGGCCATGGTGAAGAAGCCCTGGCTGCGGTGGACCTGCCCACGCCCGCCGCAGGTCGCGCACAGGACCGGCGCCGTGCCGGGCTTGGCGCCGCTGCCGCGGCAGGCGGCGCAGAGTTCGGCGCGCTTGAGCGCGATCTCCTTCTGCACGCCCTGGTCGATCTCCTCCAGGCTGAGCTCGAGCACGATGCGCAGGTCGCGCCCCGGGCGCTTGCCACCGCGCGTGCGTCGGCCGCCGAACAGATCGCCGAACATCCCGCCGCCGAAGACGTCGCCGAAGGCCTCGAAGATGTCCTCGATGTTGGTGAAGCGCGTGCCCGAGAAGGCGTCGCCGCCCACGCCGGCGTGGCCGAACTGGTCGTAGCGCTTGCGCTTCTCGTCGTCGCCGAGGATGTCGTAGGCCTCGGCCGCTTCCTTGAACTTGCCCTCGGCCTTGGGGTCGTCCTGGTTGCGGTCGGGGTGGAACTCGAGCGCTTTCTTGCGATACGCGCGCTTGATCTCCTCGGCCGGCGCGGAGCGCTCGACGCCCAGCACCTCGTAGTAGTCGCGCTTCTCGCTCATCGTGGCGGGGGGCTTGCTTCGGGCTGGATATGCGTGCGGCGGGACCGAGTCGGTCCCGCCGCAGGGGGGCGCGAGGGACTCGCGCCCTAGAGACTTCGAGCGCGTGCGTCCGCGCGCCGTCACGGCGCGCGGCTCGCAGCGCGCTCTCAGGCGATGCTTCCGGCGACCCTCTTCTTGTCGTCCCTCAGCTCCGTGACCATCGTGTCGGTGGTCAGCAGCAGGCCCGCGATCGAGGCCGCGTTCTGCAGCGCGGAGCGCACGACCTTGGCCGGATCGACGATGCCCGCCTTGAACATGTCCTCGTACTCGCGCGTGAGCGCATTGAAGCCGAAGCCCTTGCCCTTCTCGCGTACCGTCTCGACCACCACCGAGCCGTTCTCGCCGGCGTTCTCGGCGATCCAGCGCAGCGGCTCGGCCAGGGCCTTCTCGATGATCTTGCGCCCGAAGCGCTCGTCGCCCTTGCCCTTGGCGTTCTGGATGGCGGAGATGGCCGAGAGCAGCGCCACGCCGCCGCCCGGCACGATGCCCTCCTCGATCGCCGCGCGCGCTGCGTGCAGCGCGTCGTCGACCAGGTCTTTCTTGGACTTCATCGCCGCCTCGGTGTCGCCACCGACCTTGATCACGGCCACCCCGCCGGTCAGCTTTGCCAGGCGCTCTTCGAGCTTCTCCTTGTCGTACTCGGAGGTGGTGCGCTCGATTTGCGCGCGGATCTGCTTGACGCGCTCCTCGACGTTCTTCTTGGCGCCCGCGCCGGAGATCAGCGTCGTGGAGTCCTTGTCGACCACCACGCGCTTGGCCTGGCCGAGCTGGCTCAGCGTGACCTTCTCCAGCGACAGCCCGAGTTCGTCGGTGATGGCGATGCCGCCGGTGAGCACGGCGATGTCGCCCAGGTAGGCCTTGCGGCGGTCGCCGAAGCCGGGAGCCTTGACCGCGCACACGTTGAGGATGCCGCGCAGCTTGTTGATCACCAGCGTGGCCAGGGCCTCGCCCTCGATCTCCTCGGCGATGATCAGCAGCGGCCGGCCGGTCTGCGCGGCCTGCTCTAGCACGGGGATGAGGTCGCGTGCGTTGGTGATCTTCTTCTCGTGAATGAGGATGTAGGCGTCCTCGAGCTCGGCCGTGAGCTTGGCCGGGTTGGTGGCGAAGTAGGGCGAGATGTAGCCCTTGTCGAACTCCATGCCCTCGACCACCTCGAGCTCGGTCGTGCGCCCGGTGCCCTCTTCGACGGTGATCGAGCCCTCGTCGCCGACCTTGTCGAAGGCCTCGGCGATCAGCTTGCCGACCTCGGCGTCGTTGTTGGCGGAGATCGTGGCCACGCTGGCGCGCTCGGCCTTGGTCTTCACCACGCGTGACTGTTGCTTGATGCTCTCGACCGCGGCGATCACGGCCTGGTCGATGCCGTTGCGCAGCGCGACCGGGTTGACGCCCGCGGCCAGGTACTTCAGCCCCTCCTCGTAGATCGCCGCGGCCAGCACGGTCGCGGTGGTGGTCCCGTCGCCGGCCACGTCGCCGGTCTTCTTGGCGACCTCGTTCACGAGCTTGGCGCCCATGTTCTCGAAGGGGTCGGCGAGGTCGATCTCCTTGGCCACCGAGACGCCGTCCTTGGTGACGTGCGGGGTGCCGAAGGACTTCTGCAGGATGACGTTGCGGCCTCCCGGGCCGAGCGTGACGCGCACCGTCTTGGCGAGCTTGGCGATGCCGTCGCGGACTTTCGCTCGGGCCTCGTCGTCGAACATGATCTGCTTGGCCATGGTTGCTTCTTTTCTGTGCTCTGGTGTGTGTGTTCGGGGTCGAGGTGCGGTCTAGAAGTCCATGCCTCCGCCGCCCATCTCGTCCATGCCTTCCATGCCGCCGCCTTCCGGCGCGCCGCCCTTCTTCTTGCTCTCGGGCTTGGTGGCGATGAGCGCGTCGGTGGTCAGCAGCAGCTGAGCCACGCTGGAGGCGTTGGTCAGCGCGGCCTTGGTGACCTTGGCGGGGTCGACGATGCCGGCCTTGAGCATGTCCACGTGCTCGCCGGTCAGGCTGTCGAAGCCCCAGTTGGGGCTGGGGTTCTGCAGCGCGCGGTGCGAGATCACGTCGCCGTCGAAGCCGGCGTTGTCGGCGATGGCCTTGGCGGGCTTGGACAGCGCCTCGTAGAGGATGTCCAGGCCGGCATTGAAGTGCTCGTCGTCCTTGCGGCGCAGCTTCTTCAGCACCTCACGCGCGCGCAGCAGCGCGAAACCGCCGCCCGGCAGGATGCCTTCCTCGACCGCGGCGCGCGTGGCGTGCAGCGCGTCCTCGATCAGGGCCTTCTTCTCCTTGACCTCGGTCTCGGTGGCGCCGCCCACGTTGATCTGGGCGATGCCGCCGGTGAGCTTGGCCAGGCGCTCCTGGAGCTTCTCCTTGTCATAGTCGGAGGTCGTGGTCTCGATCTCGGCGCGGATCTGGGCGATGCGTCCGTCGACGTCGGCCTTCTTGCCGGCGCCGTCGAAAATGGTGGTCGTGTCGTTGTCGATCACCACGCGCTTGGCCGTGCCCAGGTCGGAGAGCTTGATCTTGTCGAGTTCCTTGCCCAGGTCGCTCATGATCGCGGTCGCGCCGGTGAGCGCGGCGATGTCCTGCAGCATGGCCTTGCGACGATCCCCGTAGCCCGGCGCCTTGACCGCGCAGGTGTGCACGATGCCGCGGATCTTGTTCACGACCAGCGTGGCCAGGGCCTCGGACTCGACTTCCTCGGCGATGATCAGCAGCGGGCGCTTCGTGCCCTTGACCAGCTCGAGGAGCGGCAGCAGCTTCTGGATGTTCGCGATCTTGGCCTCGTGTACCAGGATGTAGGGCTTGTCGAGCTCGCACTCCATCTCGTCCGGGTTGGTGACGAAGTGGGCCGACAGGAAGCCGCGGTCGAACTGCATGCCCTCGACCAGATCGATGTCGGTCTCGAGCGACTTGCCCTCCTCGACCGTGATCACGCCGTCCTTGCCGACCTTCTCCATCGCCTCGCCGATCAGCTTGCCCACGGCCGGGTTGTTGTTGGCCGAGATGGTCGCCACCTGGCGGATCTCGGTCGAGCCCTTGATGTTCTGCTTGACGCGGTCGAGCTCCTTGATGATCGCCGCCACGCCTTCGCGCAGGCCGGCGTTGAGCAGGTTCGGCGAGTGGCCCGCGGTGATCGCGCGCAGGCCCTGGGTGAAGATCGCCTCGGTGAGCAGCGTCGCGGTGGTCGTGCCGTCGCCGGCCTTGTCGCTGGTCTTGCTGGCGACTTCCTTGACCAGCGCCGCGCCCATGCGCTCGTAGGGGTCGGAGAGCTCGATCTCCTCGGCCACGGTGACGCCGTCCTTGGTGATCGTGGGGGCTCCCCAACCCTTGTCGAGCACCGCATTGCGGCCGCGCGGGCCGAGGGTGCTCACGACCGCTTTGGCGAGCTTCTGGACGCCTCTCTTGATGGCGTCGCGGGCATCGGACTGGAAAACCATCTGCTTGGCCATGTGGGTCGTCGCGCTCCTGGCGTTCTGCTGGGTGGCTCGGGCGGGTGGGGACAGAATCCCCACGGGGAGAGAGTGCGCGCGCCTTGGCAAGAAGGGTGCCGAGGTGAAAAGTCGCTTGCGCACGGCCTGGGATGCCTACGAGCGCCTCTTCTTGCTGTCTTTTTGGCAGCTGAGTCGCGACGACCCTTTTTCCTCTGTCAAGCTGGCAGCGCTGTCCTTCGCCCGGGGACGACGGGATGATGGCCCCATGATCCTCGCCGCGCTGCTCGTCGTCTGGCACCAGGAGAGCTCGGGCCTGCGCCTCGAACTCGAGGACCTGGAGGGCAAGCGCAGCGAGCTCGAGCTCAGCGCTTTGCCGCTGCGAGATCCGCGCGAGCGCGGAGCCTGGATCGTGCGACCGCTCGGCGCGCCGTCGGCCCCCGAGGCCACCCGTGGCGGCGAGGCGAGCGTGCGCGTCGCGCTGGTCAACGGCGACGAGCTGCGCGCGGAGGTGCGTGGCGGTGGGGGCGAGACGCTCGAGCTCGAACTCGCGGGCGGCGTGGTGGTGCCGTTCGAAATCTCCGACCTCGCCAGCCTGCGCTTCCCTGAGCGCATTCCGGCCGCGCAGCGCTTCGCCCTCGGACCGCCGACGGAAGGCGATCGCCTGTATCGGCGCGCCGGTGGGTTGGACGCGCTGGACGGCACGCTCGAGGGCTTCGAGACAGACGGCGTGCGCTTCAACAGCGTGCTCGGACAGCGCGTGATCCCGTGGGGCGAAGTGGCGGCGCTGTACATCGAGCAGTTGGGCAAGAGCAAGCCGCGCGCGCCGGGGCCGGACGTGCCGGTCACGGTCGAGTTCACTGCGGGCGGCGGGCGCGTGCGCGGCGCGCTGCTGGCGCTCGAGCGCGAGCGCTGCCGCCTGCGCTTGGGCCAGAGCGAGGTCGCGTTTCCGCTCTCGGCCGTGGCCGAGCTGGTGGTGGCGGATGGTCGCCTGACCTTCGTCTCGGAGCTGGAGCCCAGCGCCGAGGTCGGCCGCGGAGCTCCCTTCGGCGACGAGCTGGGCATGACCTGGCCACACCGCATGGACCGCAGCGTGACCGGGAGCGAGCTGCGCGCCGCCGGTGTGGGGCATCGGCGCGGCGTGGGCCTGCACGCGCCGACCCAGCTACGCTTCACGCTCGACGGCAGCTACCGCGTCCTGCGTGGGCGCGTGGCGATCGACGACAGCACAAGCACCAACGCCGCCAGCGCGCGCGGCAGCGTGATCTTCCGCGTGTGGGCCGACGGCAAGGCGCTGTGGGAGAGCCCGCTGGTGCGCGGCGGTGATGCGCCGCTGGCCTTGCCCACCCTGGATCTCGTCGGCAAGAAGGAGCTCGTGCTCGAGGCCGATGCGGCCGGCGATTTCGCCGGCGATCGCGCCGACTGGCTCGATCTCGTGCTGGTGCGCTAGCTGCCCTCGGAGCCCTCCGCGGGCATGTTGCGGAAGTAGATGCCCTGATCGCCGCCGCGGCGCTTGGCCAGGCGCAGCGCGACCTCGGCGTGCTTGCGCAACGTCTCCAGTGTGTCGAGATCACCGCCGTCGAAAGTCTCGAAGCCGATGCTGGCGCTGACCGGCACGTCCTCGCGCGCGCCCTCGATGTGGCCCGAGAGCTTGGCGATCTCGCTGCGCAGACGGCTGACGACGTGGGCGGCGTTGATCTTGCCCGTGTACGGCAGCAGCAGCCCGAACTCGTCTCCGCCCAGACGCCCGGCCACGTCTTCCGTGCGCTTGTTGCGACGGATGACCTCGCCCACGCGCGCGATCAAGAGGTCTCCGACGGTGTGGTCGTGACGCTTGTTCACCGCGCCGAACTTGTCCAGGTCGATCAGCACCAGCGCCAGCTCGAGCTTGTGGCGCTGCGCGGCCGAGAAGTGCTCGACCACGCGAGTCTGGAAGGCCTGCGGGCGCAGAAGATCGGTGCGGTCGTCGTGCGAGGCGCGGTGGCGGAGCTCGTCCATCTCGCGCAGCAGTCGTCCGTGGGCCAGGAGCCGCGCCAGGCGCAGCTCGAACTCCTCGTCGCCCGCGTCGCGGAACAAGAGGTCCCAGGTCCCCGAGGCCAGCGCGCGGCCGGCGCGCAGCGGCAGCTCGCGGTCCGTGCGCTCGCCCTGGATCAGGAGCGGCACGTCGCCCCGGGCGAGGTCGAGGGCCTCGAACTCCTCGCTACCGGAGCGCGTCAGCGGCTCGAGCAGGATCACGTCCGGCCGCACCGCCCCGATCTGGCGCAGGGTCTCCCGCAGGGAGGAGCTGCGGCCCACCTCGAACGCCCGTGCGACCAGGTGCGCGACCCGGCCCTCGAGGGCGCCCCCGCGGTGGTCGGCGGCGAGGATGCGGGGGCTCGGTTGGGTCATGAACGGCTCGAACGCGCCCCAGGCGGGGGAGCTGGGCGGGGGGTCTGGACGCCGGGCAGCTCGTGCTTCCGGGGGTCTGGACACCGTCGATCCAGGTCATGATACCAGCTTGCTTTTTGCGTGACGGATCCGTCTGCCGGACCCCGCTCCGCCGGGAGTGGAAAGGGAGGAGATTGGAAGTCCGCGAGGCCATCGCTACACTCTTCGCGCTTCCTTCGGCCCCACGGGCCTCCGCGTGAGGAGTTTCTCCCGCCGCGCCCCGTGGTTTCGACCCGTTCGGGATGCACCCCGCTCGTCGTTTTTCGACCGGTCGGGGTGTCTTCGTGTGCGGGTCGGGTCGGAGCCGACTACCCCAGTCCCTGATGGAAACCCTAACCGTTCAACAACTGATCGACGGCGGAGTGCACTTCGGATGCCGCGTATCGCGGTGGAATCCGAAGATGGCCCCCTACATCCACGGGCGGCGCAACTTGATCCACGTGATCGAGCTGCGCGAGACGCTCAAGGGCCTCATCCGCGCGCAAAACTTCCTCTATCACACGGTCGCCGAGGGCAGCCAGATCTTGTGGGTCGGCACCAAGCGGCAGATCAAGGGCGTGATCGCCGAAGCCGGCGAGCGCACGGGCATGCCGGTCGTCACCGAGCGCTGGATCGGCGGCACCCTCACCAACTTCAGCGTCATTCGCAGCCGCCTGCGTCGTCTCGAGGAACTCGAGAAGATGGAGGAGGACGGCTCGGTCAACCAGTACTCGAAGAAGGTGATTGCCTCGCTGCGGCGCGAGCACCGCAAGATCACGCGCAACCTGTCGGGCATCCGCGAGATGACCTCGATCCCGGGCGCGATCGTGATCGTCGACCCGTCGCGCGAGGACAACGCCGTGCGCGAGGCCAAGAAGATGGGCCTCGTGGTGATCGGCATCCTCGACACGGACTGCGATCCGGACGGGATCGACATCATCATCCCGGGCAACGACGACGCGCTGCGTTCGGTGCGCTTGCTGATCGAGACGCTGGTGAAGTCGGTCGAGGAAGGGGCCGCGACGCATCGCGAGCGCCTGGCCGCGACCGGCGCCGCGGAACGCACCGACGACCATCCCGTGTCCGACGAACCGCGTCCCACGCGCCAGCGCACGCTGCCGCGCCCGATCCGCGCGCTGCGCGAGCTGGGCACGGAAGAGGAAAGCGGGCTCGAGGCCGAGGACCGTCGTATCGGGCCGCGCGTGACGGCGGTGCCGGTGGGCGAGGCCCCGACGGCCGAGGTACCGAAGGAGTAGCCGCCCGCACGGGGCTGCGGCCCCGCGGCGGACCGACCACGAGGGCCACGGCCCCCGCCACGCGCGCTCGTGCGCGTGTGTTCATCCACGAGAAGGCCCGAGCGACACGACTGCCATGGAAATCACCTCTCAGATGGTGCGCGAGCTGCGCGACCTGACCGGCGCCAGCATGATGGAGTGCAAGAAGGCGCTCGTGGCCTCCAACGGCGAGCGCGAGGCCGCCTTCGACTACCTGCGCAAGTCGGGCCTGAAGTCGGCCACCAAGAAGGCCGAGCGCTCCACTGCCGAGGGGCGCCTGTTCGCCGTACGCGCCAAAGACGGCCGCCGCGCGCACCTGTGCGGCGTGGCCTGCGAGACGGACTTTCTGGCCAAGGCCGAGAAGTTCGGCGCCTTCGTGAAGCGGATCGAGACGCACGTCGCCCAGCTCGACCCGACCGGGATCGAGGACGGCGCGCGTCCGCTGCTCGCGCAGCGCCTGAACGGCGAGGGCGCGTCCGTCCGCGAGGCGCTGCAGGAGGCCGCCGGCGGCTTCGGCGAGAACACGCGTATCACGCACTGCGTGCGGCTCGAGAACACCAAGGGTCAGGTGGGCACCTATGTGCACCACGACAACAAGCAGGGTGCGATCGTCTCGGTCACCACCGCGGCCGCGCCCGACAGGGCGGCCGAGATGCTCAAGGCCCTGTGCCAGCACATCGTCGTCTTCCGCCCCGCCTACGCCAACCGCGAGGACGTGCCTGCGGCCGACGTGGAGCGCGAGCGCGCCGTGATCCTCGCCGCCGAGGACATGAAGACGAAGCCCGAAAACGTGCGCGAGAAGATGGTCGTCGGGCGCCTGAACTCGTTCTTCGCGCAGACGGTCCTGGCCGAGCAGCCTTGGATCCTGGACGACAAGCTCAGCGTGCACAAGGCGCTCGAGAAGGGGCTCGGCGCACCGCTGCGCATCGAGGCCTACGAGCGCGCGCACCTCGGCGCGTAGAGGCGCCGAGGCGCGGGGGCTTGCATCGCCGCAACGACGGATGCACCCTGAGCCTCGATGAGCTACCAGCGCATCCTCCTGAAGCTCTCCGGCGAGGCCCTGGGAGATCCGGAGTCGGGGCACGGGATCGATCCCGGAGCGGTGTCGATCATCGCCCGTCAGGTGGCGCGCGTGGCGCGCCTGGGGGTCGAGACGGCCATGGTCGTGGGCGGTGGAAACATCCTGCGCGGTGCCTCCTTCAGCGCCAACGGCGCGCACCGTGCCAGCGCCGACTACATGGGCATGCTGGGCACGGTGATCAACGCTCTGGCGCTCTCGACTGCGCTCGAGGAGCAGGGTGTGGACACGCGCGTGCTCTCGGCGCTCGACATCCGCCAGGTGGCCGAGCCCTTCGTGCGCCGGCGCGCCCTGGCGCACCTCGAGAAGGGCCGCGTGGTGATCCTGGCGGGCGGCACGGGCAACCCGTTCTTCACCACCGACACCGCGGCCGCTCTGCGCGCCGCCGAGCTCGGCTGCGAGGTCATGCTCAAGGCCACCAAAGTGGACGGCGTCTACACCGCCGACCCCAAGAAGGACCCGCGCGCGCAGCGCTACGTCGAGCTCACCTACATGCAGGTGCTCGAGCGGCGACTGAAAGTCATGGACGGAACCGCGATCACGCTGTGCATGGAGAATCGCCTGCCGGTGGTCGTGTTCGACCTCTTCGTTGAAGGCAACATCGAGCGTGTCGTGAAGGGTGAGCCTCTCGGCACGACGATCAGGAGCGAACAGTGAGCAGCAAAGCAGTCCTCGACGATGGACGTGGCCGTTTCGAGAAGGCCCTGACGCACCTCAAGGATCAGCTCAAGAAGATCCGCACGGGACGGGCCTCGGCCGCGCTGGTCGATACCATCCGTGTCGATTACTACGGCACGCCCACGCCGATCAGCCAGATGGCGCAGGTCTCGATCCCCGAGCCGCGCCAGATCCTGATCAAGCCCTTCGACGCCTCGATGCTGAAGGAGCTGATGAAGGCCGTGTCGCAGACCGACCTCGGCGCGGCGCCACAGAACGACGGCAAGGTCCTGCGCATCACGTTGCCGCCGCTGTCGGGCGAGCAGCGCCTGAAGTACTCGGCCAAGGTCAAGGAGATGTGCGAGGAGGCGCGCGTGGGCATGCGCAACACGCGTCGCGACCTGAACAAGCACGTCGATGGCATGCACGCCGACGGCGGCCTGACCGACGACGAGCACAAGAAGGTCCAGACCCAGGTGCAGGACCTCTTGAAGGAGTATGAGAAGAAGGTCGACGAGACCCAGAAGGCCAAGGTGACGGAGATCGAGCAGGTCTGAGGGCGCGCGCGCTCGGCGGCGGCATGCCGCCGCCGCAGCGCATTTGCCCGAAGTTCGCCGGGCGCGAGGAACTCGCGCCCCTGTTGCGCGTGAACGAGTGCGCGCTGCAGCATTCTCACGTCCCCGTTGTTCTCCTCCCTCGCGCTCCGTATCTTGCCCGCCCCGTCGCCCGCGCGCCGGGACGTGGGCGCATAGCTCAGCCGGTAGAGCAACTGGCTTTTAACCAGTAGGTCCCAGGTTCGATCCCTGGTGCGCTCACCACCTCTGCGCGCGAGGTGGCGTCTCGGGCGGCCCGTGGGGCGGGCGTCCACCCGAGTTCGCGCGGGTCTTCTCGTCGCATGGACCCGTCACGCTTCGCATGAGTGCGCCGCCGGCCTCGCGGACGGCACGAGCGCGTGGAGGCCCACTGGCTCCGACCGCGCGCCTCGGCGTGGAGCGCATGAGGTCCATACAATGCCGAATGTGCCCTGGTTCACTCCGCCGCGACATGGCTGGTCCCGGGGAAGCAACCCCGGGTTGTCCGGAGCGGGAGTCGAGTCAAGGATGGCGCGAAGCCGTCTGACAAGGTTGAAGTGCGTCGTAGCCGGGCTGCAGATCCTCGTGCTCGCGACCGCCTGCGATCCCTCCGTGGTGATGATGCCGTCGTCGCGGAACCAGTTCCACTCCAGCGGTCCTCGTTGGGTCCGATGGGATCCTGCGCACCTACGCCAGGCCCAACGACGACTTCGAGTAGCCCCGCGACCTCACAGCCCCGGCACCTTGTCGGCCGAGCTCAGCCCGCCCAGCGCGCGATACGTGCGCGCCCAGTAGCCGGCGCGCGCGACGCCCGCGAAGCCGTACAGGAGCAAGAGCCCCACCGGTACCAGCCCCTCCAGGAAGCTCGGCTGGAAGAACACGCGCGCCAGCACCTCGATGAGCAGCATCGAGAGGAAGAGCACGAAGTCGACCAGCGTCGCGCGCAGCACGCCGCCGGGCGAGGCGCGCACCAGGCGCCAGGCGTGGGTCAGGGCGGAGGCCACGCCGCGCCGGTTGTGGGCCAGGCTGTGCAGCGCCAGCTGGTTCAAGACCATCAGCACGGCCGCATAGGCCAGCACCAGCACCAACACCGGCAACAGCAGCCCGGCCGAGAGCGCCGAAACCTGCGCCAGGCCCAGCAGCTTGAGCAGCGCCACCACCGGTCCGATCAGCACCAGCATCGCGCCGAACAGCAGCAGGAGCAGCATGCCCCACAGTCCGAACGCATTGAGCGCCAGGCCCTTGCCCTCGGCCCAGATGAGGCGCAGGCGCGCGCCGCGCGGCGCCTGCACGCTAGAGCCCTCGGCCACGAGCGCGACTGTGCTCGGCGCGTACTGCGGATCCGAGATCTTGGCCAGCCCGACCACCAGCCGGCAGCCGATCAAGAGCAGCGGCAAGAGCGCCAGCACCGGCGCGAGCTCGTCGCTCGTGCGCGTGCCCAGCGTCAGACCCGGGATGCCGGGCGCGAACAGCGTCACGAAGCCGCCCATCTTGCCCGCCCAGGGCAGATCGATGCCGCTGAACTTCTCGACCAGCGCCAGCACGCCGCGCACGAGGTCGAAGTTCAGGTTCAGGCTCGGATAGAAGATCCCCACCAGCCACAGCGTGCTCGG
This sequence comes from Planctomycetota bacterium, assembly GCA_009691855.1. GTDB lineage: Bacteria > Planctomycetota > UBA1135 > UBA1135 > JABFRZ01. Next base: position 45,195 of record SIAI01000002.1, read on the forward strand.
ATGTCCGGCGCGACGCGCGGCGTCGGCCAAGGCATCGACGGCGCGCGCGAGGGACAAGCGTTCGCTCGGAGCTCCAAGCAACAGGGACACGGTTGCTGAGTGCGCCCTGTCGCGCGGCTCATTTCAAGGGGTGGCTGACCAATGGGGCCCCGCGGCGGCCGCCGGCGCCACCGAATCAGCGTTGCAGCCCGACGCGTTCGCGTCCGCCCAGCAGGGCCTCGAGCTCGTCCACTTCCTTGGGCACGTCGGCGCTGAGCACCTCGTGGCCGTCGGCCGTGACCAGCACATCGTCCTCGATGCGGATGCCGATCCCGCGCCAGCGCGGCTCGACGCTCTCGTCGTCCTCGGCCACGTACAGGCCGGGCTCGACGGTGGTCACCATGCCGGGCTCGAAGGGCCGCGGCTTGCCAGCCTGCACGTACAGCCCGACGTCGTGCACGTCGAGGCCGAGCCAGTGTCCGGTGCGGTGCATGTAGAAGCGCCGATAGGTGTGCTGCGCCAGAGCGTCGGCGCGCGAGCCCGACAAGAGGCCGAGCGCCAGCAGCCCGTCGACGAGCACGCCCACCGCCGTGTCGTGCACGTCGTCCTGCGTGGCCCCGGGCCGCACGCGCGCGAGGGCGGCGTACTCGGCGCGCAGCACGAGCTCGTACAGCGCGCGTTGCTCGGGGCTGAAGCGCCCGCCGATCGGCAGCGTGCGCGTCACGTCGCTGGCGTAGAACTCCCACTCGCAACCGGCGTCCACCAGGCACAGCTCGCCCGCCACCAGCGCGCGGTCGTTCTCGCGGTAGTGCAGGATGCAGGCGTTCGCTCCGCCGGCGACGATGTTGCCGTAGGCCGAGCCGCTGCCGCCGCGGCGCCGGAAGGTGTAGTCGAGCAGCGCGTCGAGCTCGCCCTCGTTCACGCCCGGCCGCGCGGCGCGCATCAGCGCGCGATGTGCCTCGGCCGAGACGCGCGCGGCCTGGCGCAGGCACTCGAGCTCGGCCGCGTCCTTGCGCAGGCGCAGCTCGTGCAGGCCGAGCGCCGGCTCGACCCACTGGCGCGGAGTCGGGCGCAGGGCGCGACTCTTCTGCTGCAGGGCGCCCACGAGCTCCAGCATGCGCCGGTCGAGCTGCTGGTCCTCGCCGAAGCCGTAGACGATGCGCTCGTGACCGGGGAGCAGCTCCTCCAGGCGCTCGTCGAGCTCCGCCAGCGGATACGCGCGCGCCACGCCCAGCGCGCTCGGGGCGGCTTCCACGCCCAGGCGCCGCCCGGTCCAGGTCTCCTTCTCGCGGTCGCGCTCGTTCAGGAACAGCACGCTGGTCGCCTCGGCGTGGTTCGGCACCAGCACCAGCACCGCGTCGGGCTCGCGGAAGCCGCTCAGGTACCAGAAATCGCTGCGCGGACGGAAGCGGTACTCGCTGTCGTGGTTGCGGATCTTCAGCGCGCCCGTGGGCACGATGGCGGCCGCGTTTTCGCGGGCGAGGAGCGCCAGGAAGCGCTCGCGGTGGTCGCGATGCATGCTCATTCCCATCGGCTTCCTATCGGCCAGACGGCCCGAGGAGCAGAGCCTCGCACAGCCCGAACAGCTCGACCAGCTTGCGCTCGCCACTCGCGCCTGGCGCAAGATGCAGCACCAGCGGCTCCAGACCCGACGCGGGCGCGAAGCCCTCCGCGGCGAGACGCGTGCGCGTGCCCAGGAGCTCGCCCAGGGCCTCGGCGAAGAGGCGCAAGTGCGCTTCGTCGCCGCGCGGCGAGAGCAGCAGGATCTCGCGCCCGTTCGGCGGCGCGCGCAGCATCTCTGCGCTCGGCGCGGGCCAGCGTTCCTGCGGCGGATGGAAGGTCAGCCACAGCGAGTGCTCGCTCGGGTTCGGGGCGCCCTCGTCCGCTTCCGCGCTGGCTGCGGCGAGCTCGAACGGCACCGGACCCTGGTGTTCGGGGAGCTTGTTCCAGTCGGCGAACAGGAGCCCGCGCTCGACGCCCTGCGGCAGCGGCGCCAGCACGCCGAACCGCGCCGCACCGCCCCCGAGGTGGCGCAGCTCGACCTCGATCCCGTCGCGATCGACCGACACCGAGAGCGAGCAGCGCGCCGCGCCGAGCGCGAACTCGTTCAGCGTGAGCTTCGTCCCGGCCAGCGCGCGCAGCCCCGTCTCGGGCGCGTCGGTGGGTGGCAGCGCGGGGGACAGGATCACGCCGTCGGGTAGCGGACCGCTCTTTCCGATCCACTCTTGGGGCACGCCCGGCAGGAAGAAGGCGAGCAGCGCCTGCGCGCGTCCCGGATCCGCGCGGCAGGCGAGCAGGTGCTCCCAGGCGGCCTCGTCGCGGCCCTGGAGGCGCGCCAGGACGCACAGTTGGGCGCGGCGTTCCGGGGTCGTAGCCCGCTGCTCGGCGCGCACGAGCTCGACCCAGCGGCGCCAGGAGGGTTCTCCGCCCCAGCCCTGGGGCGAGCGCTCGGCCCAGATCGGCCAGGGCGCTCCGACCGACTGCGGGGCGAGGTCGGCCGGCAAGGAGTCGAGCCACTGCGCCACGCGCCCGGCCGGTAGGACGATGCGACCGTCGCCGGGTGTCACGAGTTCGGGGGTCTGGACGAGGAGCACGGCCGACAGCGCGATGAAACTCGCCCACATGCGTGCGAGTCTACCGCCGCGCCGCGCGCCGCGGCGAGCCCGGCCGTTCGCACGCGGCCGGCCGGCGTCGCTGCCGCTCCGGCGCGGCTCTCGGGTAGACTCACGTGCTCACCATGGTCGCGAAAGAGCTGCTCGAACTCCTGGCCTGTCCGCAGAACCACCAGCCCCTGCGCGAGGCGCCGCCCGAGCTCCTGGCGCGCGTCAACGCGCGCATCGCGCGCGGCGAGCTCGCCAACCAGGGCGGCGTGAAGCTTCAGGCGGCGCTGCTCGAGGCGCTGGTGCGCGAAGACGGAGAGCTGCTGTACCCGGTGCTGGATGGCATTCCGATGCTGCTGGCCGAAGAGGCCATCCACACCGCCGAGACGCCCCGCGCGAAGTAGCGCGCCGATGCGATTCGCGCATCCGGCCCATCCCGAGTTCGGGCTGCGCCTTGCCTACGGCCTCAACCTGTATCCATCGCGCGACGCGCGCGGCGTGCTGGCCGGCCTGCGCGCGATCGCGCTGCCGTTGCGCGCGCGCCTGGCACGCGGCGCGGGAGCTTTCGGGGTCGGGATGTGGTTGCCGGCGCGCGCCGCGCGCGAGTTCGTGCACCAGCCGGCGCTGCTCGCCGAGCTGGCGGAGCTGTGCGCCAGCGCGGAGCTCGAGCCCTTCACCTGCAACGCCTTCCCGCACGGCGAGTTCCACGGCCCGGGGCTGAAGCAGCGCGTCTTCGAGCCCAGCTGGAAGCAGCGCGAGCGTCTGGAGTTCACGCTCGACGTGGCGCGCGTGGCGGTTGCGCTGCGCGCGCTCGGCGGAGCCGCACGGCCCGCCGAGCACCTCTCGGTCAGCACGCACTCGGGGATGTTCGCCGCGGCGCTGGCGCCCGGCGATCGCGAGCTCCTGGCCGACGGTTTCGTGCGCGCGGCGTCCGCCCTGGCCGAGCTGGAGCACGAGTGCGGCGAGCGCGTGGTGCTGGCGCTCGAGCCCGAGCCGCGCTCCAACGCCAACGACACGCGCGAGCTGGCCGAGTTCCTCGCGCTCGTGCGCCAGCGCGCGCGCGGCGCGGCCGAAGACGCCGTGCGCCGGCACCTCGGCGCCTGCCTCGATGCGTGCCACGCGGCGGTCGAGTTCGAGGTTCCCGAGGAGGCTTTGGAACGCGCCACGGCCGCGGGTGCGCCGCTCGGCAAGCTGCAGTTCTCGAGCGCGCTCAAGCTCCGTCCGCCGCACGGCATCCCGGCCCTGCTCGCGCTGGACGAACCCGTGTATCTGCACCAGGTCACCGGCCGGCGCGGGAACGAGCGCCTGCGCGTCCTCGACCTGCCCGAGCTCGCGCGCGCGTGGCAGGGCGGCGCCTGGAGCGCTTGCGACGAGTGGCGCTGCCACTTCCACGTGCCGGTCGACCTGGACGAACTCGGCGGCGCTGCGGGCCTGGGCACGACGCGTTCCGAGGCCGACGCGCTGCTCGCGCGCGCCCTGGCCGCGCCCGAGCGCTGGGGCGTGCGCGAGCTGCACGTCGAGGTCGAGACCTACACCTGGAACCTCTTCACTCCGGCCCAGACCGGCTCGGCCAGCGCGCTCGAGGGCCTCGAGCGCGAGCTGCGCCACGTGCTGGAGCGCCTGCGCCTCGCCGGCTGGTGCCCCGCGGGCTGGAACCCGTGCGCACCGTCCGTTGACACCCCCCAGGGCTGACAGTACCTTGCCGCCCCCTCGGTTGACGAGGGCGAGTGGCCCCATCGTCTAGTTCGGCCTAGGACACCAGGTTTTCATCCTGGCGACAGGGGTTCAAATCCCCTTGGGGTCACCATCCTTCCCCGGAACCGCGGGCCTTCCCCGGAACCGTGGAGCGGAGCGGGTCGCTCGAGCACGCGCGCCGCCGGGAACGCCCGGCTCGGCTCAGCTCGACCCGGCGAGGGCGACGGTCCAGGCTGCCGCCAGCAGGGTGGCGTTGGCGACGAGCATCGCGCGCGGGGAGAGCAAGAGGTCGCGCGCGAAGCGCAGCTCGAGCGCGTTCATCGCCACGAGGGCGACGGACTGCAGCGCGACGCAGGGCACGAGCGCTCGGCCGTACAGCATCCACAGCCCGAACGAGACCTCGCCGGTAGCCACCAACCGGAGGACCGGGCCGGCCCGCGCCTCGCCGACGACGCGGGCGATGATCCGGCGATGGCGCGGGAGCGCGCCGAGCGCCTTGAACAGGCCGCCGAAGACCAGCCACACCGCTGCGATGCCGCAGCGCAGCCACGTGAGGGGACAGGCGAAGTCGAAAGCAGCCGGTGTCACGGGGGCCACTGCGCGAGGAGCGCCGCGCCGTACAGGAGGAGATAGGCCGCCCACAGGAGGTGGGCGCCCACGCGGACGGTCCAGGTTCGCGTCCACCCGAGCGTCATCACGCGGTCGAAGACCAGCGGCTGCAGGCACAGCCGCACGAACCAGAAGAGGACGACGGCCGCGAGGAGATAGCGTTGCAGCTCGCCAGGCGCCAGCAGGAGATCGGGTCGCAGGAGCGACAGTAGGCCGAGGCCGAAGAGCACCAGCGCGACGAAGAAGGCGTGGACGGCGAACACGCGGGCGTTGAGGGGCGACAGGCGCTCGCTCTCGCGGTCCCAATGGAGCGAGCGCCACAGCGCGAGGTGGACCAGGGCCAGCAAGACCAGGCTCGCGCCGCTGATGCGCAGCAGGAACGACAGTTGCCAGGGTCCGGCCTCCAATGACGCCGCCACCGCGCCGGCCCTTGCGTTTAGGCTAGGGGCGCCCTCGTCTCCTGCCGCCATGGGACTCCACCTCGCCCCGCTGCTCCTCGCACTCGCGCCCGTTCCGCCCCAGGCCGCAGCCGAGACGCCCGCCCAGGAGTTCCAGCGCATCGGCAAGGAGCTGTACGAGAACGAGAACCCGTTCATCGGCGCCGCGCCGCGGCGCGCGCTGGAGCAGCAGCTCGAGGATCCCGCGCTGGCGCTCGAGAAGCGCATCGAGCTGCAGGCGCAGCTCGGCAAGGAGTACCTGAAGGCGGCCGAGATCGAGCGCGCGCTGGCGCTGCTGGAGCAGACCATGGAGCTCGCGCAGAGCCGCGCGCCGGCCTTGGTGCAGCGCCTGCACCGTCAGCTGGGCCTCGCCTACCTGCGCCAGGCCGAGCAGCTCAACTGCGTCGCGCGGCACAACGCCGACTGCTGCATCTTCCCGCTGAAGGACGGCGCCATCCACGCCCAGCGCGAGCCGGCGCTGAAGGCCCGTGAGCACTACTTGGCGCTGCTGGAGAAGGCGCCCGACGACCGCGAAGCGCTGTGGCTCCTGAATCTCACCGCCATGGCGCTGGGGGAGTTCCCCGACGGCGTGCCCGAGCGCTGGCGCCTGCCGCCGGGCGCCTTCGCCGCGCAGGCCGAGTTTCCGCGCTTCCCGGACGTCGCCAAGCGCGCGGGCGTGGACAGCCTGAACATGGCTGGCGGCGTCGCGGTCGAGGACTACGACGGCGATGGCTGGCTCGATATTCTGACCTCGACCTGCGATCCGCTCGGGCCGCTGACGTTCTTCCACAATACCGGCGACGGGCACTTCGTGGAGCGCTCGAAGGAAGTGCACACCAGCGAGCAGCTGGGCGGGCTGAACCTCGTCTCCGGCGACTACGACAACGACGGCGATTTCGACGCGGTCGTGCTGCGCGGGGCCTGGCTGCTCGACTACGGGCGCATCCGCAAGTCGCTGCTGCGCAACGATGCCGGAGTGTTCACCGACGTGACGCGCGCGGCGGGCCTGGCCGATCCGCCGTATCCGAGCCAGACCGGGCTGTTCGCCGACTTCGACGGCGACGGTTGGCTCGACTTCTACGTAGGCAACGAGTCGCGCGCCGAGATGGAGCAGGGCGCGGCTCAGTACCCCTCACAGCTGTATCGCAGCAAGGGCGACGGCACCTTCGAGAACGCGACGCAGCGCGCCGGCGTGTCCAACGACCGCTACTCCAAGGGCGTGGCCGCCGGCGACTACGACAACGACGGCGACCTCGACCTCTACGTCTCGAACATCGGGTTGAACCGGCTGTACGCCAATCAGGGCGACGGCACCTTCAAGGACGTCGGCCCGAAGGCCGGCGTGACGGGCAAGGCCGAGCGCCACTTCGCGTGCTGGTTCTTCGACGTGGACAACGACGGCTGGCTCGACCTGTGGGTCAATGGCTTCCAGGCCAAGCTCGAGGACCTGGCCAACGCCGCGCTGGGAAAACCCGACGGCGCGCTGCGGCCGCTGTTTTTCGTGAACCAGCGCAACGGCACCTTCGTGAATCGCGCGCAGGCGGCGGGCGTGGCCCACGCCTACCTGCCGATGGGCAGCAACTTCGGCGACCTCGACAACGACGGCTGGCTCGACATCTACCTCGGCACGGGCGAGCCGGCGCTGCAGATGCTGATGCCCAACGTGCTGCTCTGGAATCGCGGCGGCGAGCGCTTCGTCGACGTGACCAGCGCCTCGGGCATGGGCCATCTGCAGAAGGGCCACGGGGTTGCCTTCGCCGACTTCGACCACGACGGCGACCAGGACGTGCTGCACCAGCTGGGCGGCTTCTTCCTGGTCGACCGCTTCCAGAGCGCGCTGTTCGAGAACCCCGGCTTCGGCAACCATTGGCTGAGCCTCGAGCTCGCCGGCACGCAGACCAACCGCATGGCCGTGGGCGCGCGCGTGCGCTTGGTGCTCGAGACGCCGGCAGGTCCGCGCGAACTGCACCGCTCCGCCGGCTCCGTGTCGAGCTTCGGAGGCTCGCCGCACCGCCTGGAAATCGGTCTTGCCGACGCCACGCGCATCCAGCGCCTCGAGATCCGCTGGCCGCGCACGCGCGAGCCGCAGGTTTTCAGCGACGTTCCGCTGGACGCCTTCGTGCGCGTGGTCGAGGGCCAGGTCACGCTCGAGCGCCTGCAGCGCGCGCGCGCCCGCTGATCGACGGCCCTGCTACCTTCTCCCGCGTCATGGGCATCCTCTTCAGCGCCGGCCTGGCTCTCCTCCTGCAACAAGCGGCGTCCTCCACGTCTCCGGCCGCCCAGGAGACGCCGGCGCAGGAGTTCCTGCGCATCGGGCGAGCGCTGTACGACGGCGACTGCGCACCCGTCGGTGCCGAGCCCGCGCGCAGCATCGCGCGCCGCCTGAAGGAGGGCCCGCTCGAGCCGGGCAAGAAGTTCGGCGAGATGGCGGACCTGGGGCACGAGTGGTTGGAGCTGGGCAAGGTCGACGAGGCTATCGCCTTGCTGGAGGAGGCCTTGACGCTGGCGCGCTCGGAGGACAAGCCCAAGGTGGAGAACCGCATCCAGCGCGAGCTTGGGCTCGCCTACCTGCGCCTGGCGGAGAACCAGAACTGCGTCGAGCGCCATTCGGCCTCGTGTTGCATCCTGCCACTCGGGGACGGCGCGCTGCACACGCTGCGCGAGCCGGCGCTGAAGGCGCGTGAGCACTACCTGTGGATCCTGAATCGCGCCCCGGAGGACCTGGGCGCGCGCTGGGTGCTCAACCTGCTCTCGATGCTGCTGGGCGAGTTCCCCGAAGGCGTACCCGAGGCGCAGCGTATTCCGATGCGCGCCTATGCCACGGCTGTGGACAAGCCGCTGTTCCGCGACGTGGCCACGCGCGCCGGCGTGGATGCGCTGGGACTCGCCGGCGGCACGGCGGCCGAGGACTACGACGGCGACGGCTGGATCGACGTGCTGTGCTCGAACTCGGATCCGCTCGGGCCGCTGACCTACTACCACAACAACGGCGACGGCAGCTTCGCCGATCGTTCGGCCGAGTCCACCGTGAAGGAGCAGCTCGGCGGCCTGAACCTGATCGCCGGCGACTACGACAACGACGGCGACCCGGACGTGCTGGTGCTGCGCGGCGCCTGGCTGCTCGACCACGGTCGCATCCGCAAGTCGCTGCTGCAGAACGAGCGCGGCGCGACCTTCGTCGACGTCACGCGCGCCTCCGGCCTGGCCGAGCCCGCAAGCCCGACCCAGGCCGGCGTGTTCGCCGACTTCGACAGCGACGGCTGGCTCGACCTGTACGTGGGTTGCGAGTCGCGCGTCGAGACCAACAATGGGCAGGGCGACTATCCCTCGCAGCTGTACCTCGCGAAGGGCGACGGCACCTTCCGCGACGTGGCCGCGGTGGCGGGCGTGCGCAACGACCGCTACGCCAAGGGGGCGGCCGCGGGCGACTACGATGACGACGGCGACCTGGACCTCTTCGTCTCGAACATCGGCAAGAACCGCCTGTACCGCAACGACGGCCACGCGCGCTTCAGCGACTTGGCCGCGACTGCCGGAGTGGAGGAGCCCAGCGGGCGCAGCTTCGCCACCTGGTTCTTCGACTACGACAACGACGGCCGCCTCGACCTGTGGGTCGGGGCCTACGCTTGCAGCATCGCCGACCTCGCCGCCGAGGCGCTGTGGCTGCCGCAGCAGGGCGCGTTGCCGTGCCTGTACCACAACCAGGGCGACGGCACGTTCCAGAACGTGGCCGAGAAGCTGGGCCTGGCGCGGCCGATGCTCCCGATGGGCGCGAATTTCTGCGACCTCGACAACGACGGCTGGCTCGACTTCTACCTGGGCACGGGGGATCCGCTGCTGCAGTCGCTGATGCCGAACGTGATGTTCAAGAACCTCGGCGGCAAGCGCTTCGAGGACATCACCGCGCCGAGCGGCCTCGGGCACCTGCAGAAGGGCCACGGGGTCGCCTTCGCCGACTTCGACCACGACGGCGACCAGGACCTGTTCCACCACCTGGGCGGATTCGTGCCGGTGGACCGCTTCCAGAACGCGCTCTTCGAGAATACCGGCACGGGCGGACACTGGCTGTCGCTGGAGCTCGCCGGCACCCGTTCGAATCGCCAGGCGATCGGCGCGCGCATCCACCTCACGCTCGACACGCCCGCCGGGCTGCGCGATCTCTACCGCGCTGCGGGCATGGTCTCGAGCTTCGGCGGCTCGACCCACCGCCAGGAGATCGGCCTGGGCGACGCGACGCGCATCGCGCGCCTGGAGATCCGCTGGCCGCGCAGCAGCGAGCCGCAGGTCTTCGAGGACGTGCCGCTCGACACCTGGCTGACGATCCGCGAGGGCGAGAAAGCGTTCGAGCGCCTGGAGCGCAAGTCGTTCCGCTTCTGAGCCGCGCGGCGCTCAGCGCGCCCGCGGGTGCGCCAGCTCGTACACCTCGCGCAGGCGCTCGATCGACACGTGGGTGTAGATCTGCGTCGTGACCAGGTGTGCGTGGCCGAGCAGCTCCTGCACCGCGCGCAGGTCGGCGCCGCGGTCGAGCAGGTGCGTGGCGAAGCTGTGGCGCAGGGTGTGCGGCGTGGCCGGACGCGTCAGGCCCGCGCGCTGGCAGGCGCGCTCGACGATGCGTCCGAGGCTGCGCGTGGTCAGGCGTCCGCCGCGCGGGTTGAGGAACACCGCGTTGGCGGCCGCGACGCTGGCGCGCGGGCGCTCGGGATCGGCCAGGTAGTCCCGCAGTGCGCGCACGGCGAAGCTGCCGAGCGGCGCCAGGCGCTCCTTCTTGCCCTTGCCACGCACGCGCGCGACGCCGCGCTCGAGGTCGACGTCGGCGCGCTCCAGGCCCACCGTCTCGGCCGCGCGCGTGCCGGCCGAGTACATCAATTCGAGCAGCGCCAGATCGCGCCGTCCGCGCGCGCTGCCGGCGTCGGCGGTGGCCAGCAGGCGCTCGATCTCGCTGATCTCGAGCGCGTGCGGCAGCGGCCGGCGCACGCGCGCCGGGCGCAGCCCGAGCGCGGGATGGGCGGCCAGCAGGTCGAGCTTCACCAGATGTTTGAAGAACGAGCGCACCGCCGAGAGCCGGCGCTGGATCGAGCTGCGCGCCAGACCCTGCTCGTCCTGGGCGGCCAGGAAGGAGCGCAGGACGCGCGCGCTGACCGCCGCCGGATCGTCGAGCTCACGCTGCTCGAGAAACGAGAGCAGCGCCTCCAGGTCCTGGCCGTAGGCGCGCAGCGTGTGCGGCGAGGCTCCGCGCGCCGCGGCGAGCTCGCGCAGGTAGGCCGCGACCAGCGCGCGCAGCCTGGCGCTCTTCTTCGTCACGCCGCGATCGTAGCGATCGGCGCGCACACTGTTGTGCCCGTCGTTGCGCGTGCCAGCGTGTGGACTACGGCCGCTTGCGCATCGGCGGCGCGGGCTTGGGCGCGGGCGGCGGCGGGGGCAGCTTGGGCACGCCGAGCTGGCCCTGCAGCTGTGCGCGCATCCCGGCCAGCAGCGTCTCGCGCGACTTCCAGTTCTCGCCCACGGCGAAACCCTGCTTCTCGGCCTCGTCCAGCACGGCGAGTTGCGCCGTGGCGGCCTTGGCCTGCTTGTCCAGGTAGGCGAGCGTCTGCTCCAGCAGCGTGCGCATCTGCTCGTTGCTCTGCTTCTGCGCCGCGAGTTCCTTCTCCAGCGCGCCCACGCGTACCTCGAGGCTCTGCGCCTCCGCCTCCGCCTCCGCCTGCGGCGCGGGTTGCTGGACCTTGGGCGCCTGAGCGGCGACCTCGCTGCGCAGCAGCGGCAGGGCCAGCGGGGAGAGGATCACGAACGCGGCGAGCGGAAGGAGCTTCTTCATGGCGTGGCACCTATCGGCCCGAAATCGCCGCGCCTTGAAACGGCAACCCGGCCGCGCAGAAGCCTAGCAGCCCGCCGTGGGGAGCTCAGGAGGCCGCTTCGGTCGTGGGCACCGGCGGCAGCCCCAGGGCCAGGAGCACGGGCAGCACGGCGACCGCGGCCGCGGCGAGGTAGGCCGCGGTGCTGCCCCAGCGCCAGTAGGTCAGGCTGGCTGCGATCGGCCCCAGCGCGCGCGCCAGAGCCATCATCGAGCGGTTCGTGCCCAGCGCCAACCCTTGACGGTCGCCGGGCGCGTAGCGCGAGACCAGCGAGGAGAGGCACGGCATGGCCAGGGCGCTGCCCACGGCCATCAACGCCAGGCCGCAGTACAGCATCACGCCGGAGTGCGCGAAGCCCACCACGGCGAAGCCCGGCACGAGCACGATCAGCCCCTGCAGCGCGACCTTCTTCTCGCCCAGACGCGGCGCCAGGCGACGCACGAAGCCGCCCTGCACGATGGCGATGAGCAGGCCGGAGAACACGAACATCCACACGTTGTCGCGCGGCGCATAGCCCAGGCGCTCGGCGGCCAGGAAGGTGAGCGTGAACTCCATCCCGCTGAAGGCGGCCAGGAACAGGAAGGTCACGTAGTTCGTGCGCGCCAGGCCCGGCAGCTGCAGACGCTTCAGCTGCGCGAAGGGGTTGAGCACGCGCGCGTGGTGGCTCGTCCCGCGGCGCTCGGGCGGCAGCGTCTCGCGGAAGCGCGCGGCGATCCACAGGAGGTTCGCCAGCGCGAGCAAGGTCGAAGCCACGGCCGGCCCCGAGAACGGATTCAGCGCCAGGCCCGTGCTCCAGCCCTGCGTGTGCAAGGGCACGGCCGCGATCGCCAGCTGGCACAGCACCGGCCCGAGGATGAAGCCGAGGCCGATCGACATCCCGACCAGGCCCATGCCGCGCGCGCGGTCCTTGCCCTCGGTCACGTCGGCGATCACCGCCGAGGCCGTCGAGATGTTGCCCGAGCACAGGCCGCAGAAGAGGCGCGACAAGACCAGCAGCCAGAAGGAGCCCGAGACGATCCACAGCACGTAGCCCAGGCACGTCCCGCTCAGCGTCAACAAGAGCGTCGGTCGCCGCCCGATGCGATCGGAGAGCCCGCCCCACACCGGCGCGAACAGGAATTGCAGCAGCGAGTACACCGAGCCCAGCAGGCCGCCGAAGAGCGTCTGCACCGCGTTGGCATCGTGCCCGGCGAACTCGCCCAGGCTGGCGCGCAGGCTGCCGATGGCGCTGCCCGGCCCCTCGAGCTCGAAGTAGTGATCGAGCATCGCCGGGAAGATCGGGAACAGGATCGAGAACCCGACCATGTCCAGGAACACGGTCAGGAGCACGACCGGCACCGGTGAACGCGCTCGCGCGCCCTGGACGTCCGTGGTGGCTCGACTCACTGCGCTCTTGTACGTTGTCAGGCGATCTCGCGCCAAGCACGAACGCGATGCCCGCCCCGATCTTCTCCTTCCAGCCGCGCGTGGAGCCGCTGGTGACGAGCGCCGCACCGGCGCTGGGCGAGCTCACGCTCGTCGAGCTGGCCGCCCGTCTCGCCCCGCGCGCGCTCGTGCTGCTCGACGGCTGGCCGCGCGGGACGAGCGTGCTGGCCTTCGATCCCTTGCCCGCGCGCCCACCGCGCAGCCTGGCGGGCCTGCGCCGCTTCCACGCGCGGCTCGAGCCCGGCGTCGGCGATCCCGTGCCCGGCGGCTTCCACGGCGGCTTCCTGGGCGCGCTCAGCTACGAGCTCGGCGCGGCGGCCGAGCGCGGCCTGCGGCTGCCGCGCGATCCCTGGGCGCTGGCGCCCATCGTGGGCGGCCTGTTCACCGACTTCCTGGTGCGCGACGAGGCGCGCGGCGAGACCTTCCTCGTGCTGGGCGAACGTCCGGGCGACGGCCGCGCCGGCGTCAGCCGTCGCGCGCGTGCGCTGCGGAAAGCGCTGCTCGCCCCGGCCGAGCTGGAGCCCTGTCGCCCGTGCGGTCCCCTGCGTCGGCTCGTGCCGCGCGCCGCGTACCGCCGGCGCATCGAGCGTGTGCGCGCGCTCATCGCCGCGGGCGAGGTCTACCAGGTGAACCTCTCGCACCGCCTCGAGCGCGCGCTGGCGGGCGAGCCCTTCGAGCTCTACCGGCGCCTGCGCGCGCTGCACCCCGCGCCCTACGCCGCGTACCTGCGCGGCGCCTCGTGCGCGCTGCTCTCGGCCTCGCCCGAGCTGTTGCTCGAGTTCGGCCCCGAGCCCGTCGCGCGCGCGCTGGCGCGGCCCGTCTTGCGCGCGCGCACGCGGCCGATCAAGGGCACCGCGCCGCGCGGCGCGGACGAAGGCGCGGATCGCGCGCAGGCCACGGCGCTGCTGGCCAGCGCGAAGGACCGCGCCGAGCTGGCCATGATCGTGGACCTCGAGCGCAACGACCTCGGGCGCATCGCCGCGCCGGGCGGCGTGTGGGTCGAGGGTTTTCCGAGCCTGGAGAGCTACGCCTCGGTGCACCACCTCGTCGCCGACGTGCTGGCGCGCCCGCGGCCAGAGATCGACGCGCTCGCCTGCCTCGCCGCGCTCTATCCCGGCGGCTCGATCACCGGCGCGCCCAAGCTGCGTAGCATGGAGGTGATCGCCGCGCTCGAGCGTGAGGGCCGCGGCTTCGCCTACGGCTCGCTGCTGGCGCTCGACACGCGCGGCGTGGCCACGGCCAGCCTGCTCATCCGCACCTTGATCTGGCGCCCTCGCGCGCAGGTCGGCCCCGGGGCTGGTGAGGTGAGCTATCGCGTGGGCGGCGGCATCACCTGGGGCTCGGAGCCGGCGGCCGAGGAAGCCGAGGCCGAGGCCAAGGGCCTGCTGCTCGCGCGCGCGCTCGCCGGAGCGGCGGAATCGGGGTAGCTTCCGAGCCGCGCAAACGCTCTCCTCTAGCGCCATGTTGTTCCTGCTCCTTCCCGGCGTTCTCATCCTGGGCGGCGACGGTCACGAGGAGCGCGACTCCTGGCGCGAGCTCGACCGCGCCGTGGCCGCGCTGCAGAGCTCCGACGACACCAGCCCGTTCAGCTGGGGCGTCCTGCTGCGCACGTTCTTCACCGGTTCGCCCAAGGAGGCCACGGCCGCGGGCACCGCGGACGTGTCGGGCAACGTCATCGAGGACCTCGACCTGCACTTCGGCTACCACGACGCCGACGTGGCCTGGCGCGTGAGCGCGGACTTCGAGGGCGGCAATGCCGAGCTCGAGGACGCCTACGCGCGCTGGCGCACGTGCCAGGAACTCACGCTGACGGTGGGGCAGTTCAAGCCGCGCGTGACGCGCAGCGGTTCGCTACCTGACGATGCGCTGCTGTTCCGCGAGCGCACTTTTTTGGGCGCGGCCTTCGATGGCTGGGACGACGGCTTCGAACTCTCCGGCCACTACGACCAGTTCGATTACTGGTTCGACGTGATGGATTCCTCGAACGGCGAGCAGTCCAACCACCTGTGGACGATGCGCGGCGAATGGGCGCTGTTCGACGCCGCCTGGGACGACCTGGAGGGCGCGCGCGGTGCGCCGAACCACCTGCGCACGCTGCTCGGCGTCTACAGCTTCCACGACGATGCGCTCTCGACCCACAACGGCGACGGCTGGGGCACGGACCTGGCGTTGACCTTCGGTCCGTACTCGTTCCACGGCGAATGGGCCGACCTCGACGACGAGTTCGCGCGCACGATCGACGTGTTCAACGGCTATCTGATCACACTGGGCGATGGGCAGCCGCGCGCCTTCACGCTCGGCCGGCGCGTGGGCGAGGGTGGCGAGGGCGCGCTGCGTTTCCAGAAGGCCGACGACGCCGACCACACGCAGTCCTTCGGCCTGGCCGCCGACTGGAGCCCGCACGGCGGCGTGGCGCGCTGGGTGGCCGACGTCGGCTGGGTCCAGGGCGACACGCGCGACTTCACGATCTTCTCCATCGGCCTGCAGCTCGGTTCGAGCGGGCAAGCGCGACCGTTCCTGGGCGAGTACTAGGAACCCCGGTGGCCCGCGCCTGGGTCGACGGGCGGTTGTGCGACGCGCTCGCGCCCGAGCCCGCGCCGCCGGGCGTGTTCGAGACCGTGCGCTGCGCCGCGGGCGCGCTGTTCTTCGTGGACGAGCACCTGGCGCGCCTCGAGCACGGCGCGCGCACGCTCGGCCTTCCCTGGCCGCCGCCCTTCGAGCCGCGCGCAGCGCTGGCGAGCCTCGCGTGCCAGCTCGACCTGGCCGCGGCCGCGTTGCGTCTCGCCTGGACGCCGCCGCGGCTCAGCGTGCTCGCGCGCGAGGTCCCGCCGCTCGCCGCCGGGCTGAGCGCCGAGCTCACCGCCGCGGGCGAGGTGGAGCTGCCGGCGCCCTTCGGCGTCAAGACCACGCGGCGCGCGGACTACGACCGGCGGCGCGCGGAAGCGCAGCGTCGCGGCGCGTTCGAGGTGCTGGTGCGCGCGCGCGACGGCGCGCTAGTGGAGGGCACGGCCACCAACCTCTTCCTGGCGCTGGAGGGCGAGCTCGTCACGCCGCCGCTCGCCAGCGGCGCCCTGCCGGGGGTGGTGCGCGCCCGCATCCTCACCGAGCTCGAACGCGAACCGCTGCGCGACGCGCTGGGCCGCGTCTGGCGCGCGCGGGAGCGCAGTCTGGAGCTCGTCGAGCTCCTCGCGGCGGAGGAGGTGCTGCTGACGAACTCCGTGCGCCGGGTGGCCGCGCTCGCGCGCTGGACCGGCGCCGACGGGGCCCGCGACGACCTCCCCGGGGCCGGTGGGCCCGTGGCCCGGGCGCTGCACGCGCGCGTGGAGCACCTTGAGTCCGCCACGCGCTGGGACGGTTGCCCTGCGTCCCCCGCGGGCTAGTACTCCTCAGCCCGTGCATCGCGCGCGCACTTGCGCGACACTGGAGCGCCCCTCGGCCCTTCTTCCCGACGCCATGATCCTCGCCGCGTTGTTGCTGTTCGCCGTCCCCGCCCCGCTCCCGCGCCTCCAGGAGCCCAGCGAGAAGAGCCAGCTCGCCGACGAGCGCGCGGAGATCAAGGCGTTGCTCGACGAGCTCGGCGGCCACCTCAAGGCCAAGGGCGAGCAGGACCCCCAGGCCATCGAGGTGGTGGACAAGCTCACGCAGGAGTTCCCGAATTGCGGGCCGAAGGATCGCGCCGCGGTCGTCAAGTCGCTCAGCGATTGCTTCGACGTGAAACGCCCCAAGGAGCTCGAGCCCGACGTGCCCGACGACCGGCTGTACAAGGCCGCGGCCACGGCGTTCAGCCTGATGGGGCCCGAGAGCGTCAAGCCGCTGATCGCGCAGATCGGCTCGAAGGAGCACCGCAAGAACTCGAGCCTGCAGCAGATGCTGGCGCTGTCGCTGGGCAAGACCAAGAGCGTCGAGGGCATCAAGCCGCTGCTCATGCTGCTCAAGCACAAGGACGCGCCCATGCAGGCCGCCGGAGCACAGGCCCTGGCCAACTTCTTCGACGCGTCGCTCGACACGCGCAAGACGGTCTTCGAGGAGCTGCTCAAGACGATGATGGACCAGAAGTCCCGCAAGGACAACGTGACCGACCTCGAGGCGCAGGAGCGCTGGAACGTGATCTCGGGTCCTATCATCGAGACGCTGCAGAAGGTCAGCGGGCACGGCGAGACCGATCCGGAGCTGTGGCAGCGCTGGTGGAACGAAAACAAGAAGAAAGAGTGGGGGAGCAAAGAGGGATGAGCCGCCCGCGCGCCGGCCGCGCCGGCGCCTTCGCGCTGGGTGCGATCGTCGGCTTCTTGCTGCTCGGCTACGCCGTGCTGCGCCTGCTGGATCTCTCGCCACGCGCCGGCCCGCAGCCGTTGGACGCCGCGACGCTCGAGCCCGCGCCGCCCGCGCTCGGCGCGTGGGGCGCGCGCGTAACCCTGGGCGCGGCCGAGGTCGTGGTGCGCCTCCTGCCGCTGCACGACGAGCCCGCGCTCGAGGAGTTTCGTGCCCGCGCCCTGCGCCAGCGCTACGACTTGCCGGCGGGCTCGCCCTGGCGGCTGTACCTGACGCTGGCCAGCGCCGACGCCGCGCCGCTCGAGCTCGGCCATGCGCGCGTGCGCGGCACGGTTGGAGGGCTCGAGCCCTTCGCCGACCTGGCGCGCGCGGCCGAAGGGAACACGGATCCCGTGCGCGCGCTGCTGGCCGCGCCCGTGGGCCTGCTCGCGCCGGGCACGACGCGACCGCTGGTGCTGTGGGGCGCGCTGCTCGGCGACGCGCCCGAGATCGAGCTCACGAGTGGTGCGCTGCGCGCTAGCGCGCCCCTCGCGCTCGAGGCGCCCGCCGAGGTGCCGCGCTGGTTCGCCAGCGAGCCCTTGCCCACGGCGCCAGCCGAGCCGCACTCCCTGGCCGACGAGGTCGCCGCGCTGCGCGCCGAGCTGGAGCACGAGAAGGCGCGTCGCCTCGAGCGCGAGGAGGCCTTCCGCGAGTTCAGCCGCGTGCTGGCGCAGTTGCCGGCCGGCAAAGCGCTCGGCCTCACACCCGCGGCCGTGGCCAGCGCGCCGCCGCCGACGCCCGACGAGCTCGCCCAGCGCGAGGCCGAGGCCGCCGCGCGCGCGCGCGCCGAGGAGCTCGGACTCAAACTCTCCGTGCTCATGCGCCTCGAGGGTCTGCGCGGACTCGACCTGCTGGAGTCGGGCGCGCTGCACGCTTCGGCCTCGGCTCCGGCCTTCATCGGCCCGGTCGTGTTCCGCGTGCTCGACGAGCGCGGCCTGCTGGCCGGCAGTGTGCGCGCCGAGCGCCTGCGCCTGGAGGGCAGCGCCGCGGCGCATACGCTCACGCTGGTGCTCGAGGACGGCTTCGAGAGCCGTGGCGGCGAGCGCGTGCCCTTCACGGGCGGCGCGCGACGCATCACCTTGAGCGACGTCGATCCCGAGCCGTGGATGCGCGATTGCCCGGAGCTGTTCAGCGGCGACGACATCGTCGGCGCCAAGGACGACGGGCGCTGGAGCCTCGCCGCCGTGCGCCGCGAGCTGAATCGCGTGCTCGGCCTCGACACGCGCCTGGGCTGGTACCGCTTGCACTCGCTGGGCGGTGTGCGCGGTGCGGAGCTCATGGACGTGCAGCTCGAGGAGCTCGGGGCCAGCGGGCGCGTCGAGCGGCGCCTGTTCGCCGACCGCCTGCACGTGGCCCTGGAGGACGACAGCGTGGTGCTCGAACTCTTCGACGGCGCGCTGGTGCGCGGCGGGGACAAGACGCCCTTCCGCGACGGCCAGTTCCGCGTGGTCCTGCCGGGCGTGGACCTCGGCGCCTGGCGCGCCGCGGCTCTGCCCGGCCTGAGCGCGCCGCCCGAGCGGACGCCCGCGCCCGAGAAGCCCGCGGAACCGAAGAGCGGCGAACGCTAGGCTCTGCCGCGATGGACAGGCGCGCGAAACGCGGCGAGCCCGAGAGGGACGAGCCCGGGTTGTTCGATTCGGCGCTGCCCGCTCCGGCTGGGACGCCGCAGGCCGAGTCCAGGAGCGAGGCCAGGGCCGAGGCGCCGCCCGCACCTCCGGCGCGTGGCGAACCCGCGCCGCCGCCGCTCTTCACCGTGGCGCAGCTCTCGGGCGTGATCCAGGGGCGCCTGGCGGAGCTCGGCCGCGTGCGCGTCGAGGGCGAGGTCTCGCAGAAGAAGCGCGCCGCCGCGGGGCACGTCTACTTCGACCTCAAGGACGCGGGCGCGAAGCTCGCCTGCAAGATCTGGCAGAGCCAGGTGCCGCGCGTCTTGCGCTTCGACCTCGCCGAGGGCGCGCAGGTGATCGCCTGGGGCAAGCTCGACGTCTACGCGCCGCAGGGCGGCTACAGCCTGATCGTGGACAAGCTCGAGCCCGTGGGCCTCGGCGCGCTGCTGGCGCAGCTCGAGGCGCGCAAGGCCGAGCTCAAGGCCAAGGGCTGGTTCGAGCGCAAGCGTGCGCTGCCCGCGTTCCCGCCCACGATCGGCCTGGTCACCAGCCGCGATGGCGCCGCGCTGCGCGACTTCCTGAAGACGCGCAGCCTGCGCTGGCCGGGCTATCCCGTGCGCTTCGTGCACACCGCCGTGCAGGGCCCGGGCGCGGCGCAGTCGATCGCGGCGGCGGTGCGCGCGCTGGACGAGTCGGGCGTGGACGCGATCGCGCTGGTGCGCGGCGGCGGCTCGCTCGAGGACCTGTGGGCCTTCAACGAGCTGGCCGTGGCCGAGGCCATCTGGAATTCGCGCGTGCCGGTCGTGACCGGCGTCGGACACGAGACCGACGTGACCCTGGCGGATCTGGTGGCCGATCGGCGCGCGCACACGCCCACCGACGCGGCGCAGACGCTGATCCCCGACCGCGGCGAGTTGTGCGCGCGCATCGCGCGCCTCGGCAACTACCTCTCCGAGGCCTTCGAGCACCACTGGCGCGAGCGCGTCGAGCTCCTCGAGCGCCTGCGCACGCGCCCCGTGCTGCGCGACGCGAACTGGATCCTCGACGAGCGCACGCGCGCGCTCGCCGCGCAGCACGCGCGCCTCGACGCGGCCCTCGCGAGCCAGCTCGAACGCCGCGCGGGCGCGCTCTCGCGCAGCCACGCGCGCCTGGCGCGACGCACGCCCGCGGCCGAGCTCGCGCGGCGCGCGCAGCGTCTGGTGGCGGCGCGCGTGAAGCTCGGCGGCGCCGTCGAGCGCACGCTCGAGCAGCGTGCGAACGCGCTGGCGGTGAAGGCGCGCTCGCTGGAGGCCGTCTCGCCGCTGGCCGTGCTCGGGCGCGGCTACGCGATCGTACGCGCGGCCGAGGGCGGTGCTGCGCTGAGCGACGTGCGCGCGCTCGCGCCGGGGCAAAGCGTGGACGCACGCCTCGCGCGCGGCTCGTTCCGCGCGCGCATCGAGTCCGTGCAGCCCCCGGTCGAAGACGCGTGAGTGACGGCGGCGCACGCGCGGGGACCTGGGCCGTGGTCCTGAACTGGAACGGCGGCGAGCAGAACCTCGACTGCGTGCGCTCGCTGCTCGCGCAGGGCTTTCCGCCAGAGCACATCGTGTTCGTCGACAACGCCTCCACGGACGGCTCGCTCGAGCGCGTGCGCGCCGAGTTCGCCGCGCTGGTCGTGCTGCGCAACGACGCGAACGAGGGCTACGGCCACGGCACGAACCGCGGCATCGCGCACGCGCTCGCGCAGAACGCCGAGCGCGTGCTGCTGGTCAACAACGACGTCACCTTCGAGACCGGCGCCGTGGCCGGCCTCGAGGCCGTGCTGCCGCCCGAGGGCGGTATCGTCGCGCCGCGCGTGCTCTTCAAGAACCCGCCCGACGTGATCTGGTGCGCGGGCGGCGTGATCACCTTCCGCACGAACCTCTCGACGATGCTCGGCCACGGCGAGAAGGACGACGCGCGCCATCGCGTGACGCGCGACGTCGACTACGTGCCCGGCTGCGCGCTCCTCGCCACGCGCTCGGTGTTCGAGAGGATCGGCCTCCTCGAGGGTGACTACTTCGCCTACCACGAGGATGTGGAGTTCTGCTGGAAGGCGAAGCAGGCCGGCTTCCCCGTGCGTGTGATCGGCGCGCTCGCCGCGCACCACGACGCGCACTCCTCGACGGGCGGCGGCTACAACCCGCTGCGCAAGTACATGATGGCCGTGAACACGGTGCACTTCCTGCGCCGCCACGGGACCCTCGGGCGCTGGCTGAGCTTCTGGGTCTTCGACGTCGCCTCGCTGCCCTTCGTGTGGTGCTATCGTGCCTTGCGCGGCGAGGGCCGCGCGGTGCGCGCGAAGGCCCACGGCACCTGGGACGGCCTGCGCGGCCGCGCGGTGACCGCCGAGCGGATGCGCGAGCTGTCGGCGGGCGGGTAACATCGAGGCCCGATGGCGCTCTCCGTCCTGCTGCAGACCTCGCGCGTCTCCGCCGAGGCGACCGTCGAGCGCCTGCAGGCCCTCGAGATCGACGCGCAGGTGCTCGACCAGCCCAACCTGTGGGTGAAGCTCGCCAGCGCCGGCACCTATCGCGTGCGCGTGGCCGTGCCGGAGGCGGAGCTCGAGCGCGCGCGGGCCGAGCTCGCGCGGCTCGACGGCGAGGCCGGGCCGCGCGTGCGCTCGCTGGCCAACGAGGTGCAGCGCGTGCTGCTCGTCGCGACGCTCGTCGCCGGCGCGCTGGGCGGGATCCTGCTCGCGCTCGGCGCGCGCTACGAGCTCGCGTGGGCGGCGGGCGTGTGGCTGGCGTGGATCGCCGTGTGGGTCGTGCGCTCGCGCGGGCGGGCGCCGGAGGCGGGGTGAGGACGCGATGAAGCTCGCCGCGCTCGTGCTCGCGCTGGTGGGCTGGGCGGGCAGGCCGTACAGCTACGATCCGGAGGGCGCCGCCTTCGGTCGCGCGCTCGTCGCCGTGCCGCGCGCGCAGGGCGGGACGCGCCTCCTCGCCGCGGGCTTCAGCGCGATCGAGCGCGGGCGGAAGGGCTGGCAGTGGCTGCGCTGCTATCCGTCGCTGTGGAGCTTCGAGCCGTGAGCCTGGCCGCGCTCGTGCTGCTGCTGGGAGCGAGCGCGGGCTCGGGCGCCGAGCCGGCGAGGTACGTCCGGCTCGAGCTGCACGAGTTCATCGGGCAGGCCGGGCTCTGCTTCGCCGGGCAGATCGTCGCGCTCGACGCGCACACGCTCGAGGTCGAGGTCGAGCAGTGGGGCTTCGGTGAGCCACGGAAGGAGCGCGTCACGGTCGCGCGCTTCGAGGACTGGACCTGCGCCAGGCGCTGGACGCCCTACGCGCTCGGCCAGCGCTGTCTCTACTTCGTCGTCCCGGGGAGCGACGGCGCGTGGCGCATCCTCAGCGGCGGCGGCGAGGGCGAGATGCCGCTCGTCGGCGAGCGGGTGGAGATCCGCGCTCGTTCCCCCGTCACCACGAGTGTTGGGAGCGGGTGGATGGGGCTCGTACCGTTCCTCGAGGAGTGCCGGCGCTACCGCGCGGTGTTCCCCCATCCGCCGCCGCGGCGGGGGAGCGGCTGGATCGAGGCGCGCGAGACGACGGATGCGTTGCATGCGTACGCGAGCTCGTCGCCCCTCGCCGAGTTTCTGACGCTTTCGACCTTCGACGGCTGGTGGCGCGACCCGGACGCGCTCCCGCCGCGCGCGGCCGAGGCGCGCCTCGACCTCGGTCTGGGGCCGCTGCCCGGGGCCGTCGCGTGCTTGTCGGACGCCGAGGACGGCGCGCAGCTCGTGTGCACGCTGCCCGGCGCCCTGGCGTGGCTCGCGCTGGACACCCAGGGCAAGGTGCGCGCGCGGCGCGATCTCTACGGCCACGACTGGGGCTTCGGCTCGTCGCTCGCGCCCCTCGGCGACCTCGACGGCGACGGCACGCGAGAGCTCGCCGTCGGTGAGGCGGACGGCGCGAAGACCCGCGACGGCGCGGTGCGCCTCCTGTCCTTCGACCTGGCGGGGGCGCTCGTGCGCAACCAGCTCTTGTCCGAGGGCGGATGCGAAGAGCTCGCGCTCCGGCCCGGAGGCTTCGGCCGCGGCCTGGCCCCGCTGGGCGACCTCGACGCGGACGGCACGTTCGAGCTCGCCGTGAGCGCGGGCGAGCGCGAGGGGTGGATCTGGATCGTCTCGCTGGACGGCGCGGGCGAGCTGGTGCGCGCGCGGCTCGTGCTCGACGGGCGCGAGGCGGCGCGCGGGCCGCTCGCGCTCGCCGCGCTCGGCGACCTGGACGGGAACGGCGTCGGCGATCTCGCCGCCGCGCCCGCGGGCTGGGCAGAGGCGCGAGAGAGCGCGGTGCAGCTCTTCTTCCTCGCCCGGGATGGCTCGGTGCTCAGTCGGCGTGCGCTGCCCGCGGACGAGCGCGGCGGGCGAGTGTTCGGGGGCGCGCTTGCCGCGCCGGGCGACTGGAACGGCGACGGGACGCCCGACCTCGTCGTGGGCGGACGCGACGCTCCGCTGCGCGTCCTGTGCCTTGCCGCGGACGGAGGAATCGCCGCGGAGCTGGTCCTGCCGCTGCCCGCCGGGCTGCAGCGGGGCGGGCGCTTCGGCACCGCGCTCGCCGCGCAGCGCCGGGGCGCGAAGGTGCGGCTCCTCTCCGCCGGCTTTTCGGCGTGGGAGGTGAAGCCCGGAACGGGGCGCGCCCTGCGTTCCTACCCGTCGCTGTGGAGCTTCGAGCCGTGAGGGGTTCGCGACCTCGTAGTAGATGGAGAATCGTTCCGGTCGCCCAAGCCGCTCGAGCGCTGCTTCGGTTCAGCGCGCAGTCGTCTTCTTGCCCGCGCGCTTCGCAGGCTTCTTCCCGTTGCTCGCCGTCGGCGCGAGCTCGTAGCGCAGGCCCTTGCGCAGCTCCTTCTGCATGCCGCGCAGCTCCGCGAACAACGTCTGCACGAGCTCGTCGCGCTGGTCCATCAGGCGGTAGCCGTCCTTCGGACGCAGGTAGCCCTTCGCGCTCGGGTGCTTCGCGAACAGCGCCTTCTCGCCCATGCGTTCCTTCCAGCGCTCGAAGCGCGCGCGCTTCTCGAGCAGGGCCTTGGCGACGAAGGGCATCACCATCGTGTAGTCGGCCTGCAGGCTGACGCATGTCGAGGTGTACGCGTCCTTGTCCACCTTGCCCCAGGTCACGGCCTCGGCCGGCGGGCAGGACGAGAGCGAGCCGTCGTGCACCGGCGCGGTGGTGATCTGGATGTCGTAGAGGTAGCCCGGCACGCCCTCGAGGCCGAGGATCTGCGACAGCGTCGGCTCGGGCTGCAGGTTGAAGTTCTTGGGCACGCCGCCGCCGAGGATCAAGGTGCCGATCGCGCCGTGCGCGAGCGTGCCCCAGCGGTGGAAGGCGCAGCTCTCGAACACTTCTTTGTTGAGGTCGAGCTCGAAGGCGAACGCGTCGCCGAACATCTCGCGCAGCGCCCACAGGTACACCGAGTTCAGGAACACCGAGCCGTCCGCCGGCGCGCCGACGAAGATCGGGATCGCCTTGCGCGCGCACAGCGCCAGCAGGCCCTCGGGGACCCTGTTCTGCTTCTCCTGGGCGGCGTAGCGCTGGCCGAGGAGGAAGCGGAACTCGGGCCCGCTCATCCTGCGCTGGAACTCCGGGAGCTGCAGGAGCGCGCGGATGAAGCGGTCCTGCTCGAGCAAGGTATCCTCGGAGAAGCCCACGTCCGTCACGCGGATCGTGCTCTCGTCGCGTAGCGCACGGTCGTCGCCGGTACGGCTGACGCGGAAGAACGGGCGCGTCTCGGCGCCGTTGAGGGCGCGGTGGCCGTCGTGGTAGCACACCGCGTCGGTGGTCGAGACGAGCATGAACCAGCCGGCCTCGAGCAGCGGATTCAGCCACGTGTGGTGCTGGCCCGAGAGCGTCACCGGCCCCGAGATCGCCAGCGACATCGGCACGCCCTTGCCGATCGCCTCGTCGAGCAGCTGCCACACGCGGCGCACGTCCGAGCCGCCGAAGGCCGGCAGGCTGTTCTCGAAGAGCTGGTCGAGGCCCTCGGCCTCTTCCACGGAGCGCGTGACGAGCACTTCGTTGGCGACGGCGGGGCAGGAACGCTGGTCTTGGCGCGTGGGGCTCATGGGGAATCCTGTGAAAGGGCGAAGAGTGTACGCGCCGCTCCGCGTTGCTCCCACGGACGCCGGGGGCTAGGCTCGCGCGCGGACCCCCGAGCGCCGACCCCGACTACAGCCCATGACGCAGTTCAGCGACGCCGCCCAGAAGAAGTACGCCGTCCAGGACTACAAGCCCAAGCGCTCGATCGAGGGCCTCGAGATCGTGCAGCTCAAGCGCTTCAACGACGACGGCGGCTCGATGACCGAGCTCGGGCGCCTGGACGACGGCATGCTGCAGGGCGTGAAGGGCTTCAAGGCGCTGCAGATCAACTACAGCGTGATGGAGCCGCTGGCGATCAAGGCCTTCCACCTGCACACGCGCCAGACGGACGTGTGGTACGTGCCGCCGAGCGACAAGCTGCTCCTGGTGGTGGCCGACGCGCGCAAGGGCTCGCCGACCGAGGGCCTCGTGCAGCGCATCGTCCTCGGCGACGGCAACTCCCGCCTCGTGCGCATCCCGCCGGGGGTCGCCCACGGCGCGAAGAACCTGCGCCCGTCGACGCCGAGCGTGATCATCTACTTCGTCGACGTGCAGTTCTCGACCGACGACAAGTGCGACGAGGGCCGCCTGCCGTGGGACCACTTCGGCGCGCAGGTCTGGGACGTCGAGCGGGGGTAGAGCCTGTCGCTCCGTCAGTCCTCGATGATGAAGCTCACTTAGAACCAGAACAACATGCCGATCACCCAGGGACCGCTCAGCGCGCACGCTCCGAGGATCGTCGTTCGCAGAGCCTCGAAGCGCTCCGTGGTGCCTTGGTAAAGGCCGCTCAACCCTCGGGCGAATCCGACGAGGCCGAGCGCGGGGGCGGAGAGCACGACGAGGAGTAGCCAGTCGTCCAATCCGATGTCGAGTAGGAAGAAGATCGCGAGTGTCTCGACCAGCAGCGCGATGATGCAGCACCAGAACGCGATGCGGTCCCGGCGCGGGAGGGTTGCGGGACGTTGCGCGGCGAGTGCCTCGATGGAAGCCATGCCAGACTCTATCGGTGGGCGGGAGAGAGAACCGGAATCCGCCCGGATTGGGAAGCGCGCCTAGATGAAGTGCTTCACCTGCGGCCACAGCTCCGCCACGGGGCGCTTCAGCCGCCGGCAGATCCAGATCGGCAGCTCGTCCTCGTAGGGCATGCAGTCGGTGCAGTCGGTCTTGCCGGCGAGCTCGACCTCTTCGAACAGCTCGAGCAGCTGCGCGCGGTCGTCGTCGATCACGATGAGCACCTCGCCGCTCCAGTCGCCCGGGCCCCACAGGAAGTAGTTGTTGTGGCCCGAGAGCGCGGGCGGGAGGCCGAGCTCGTCGGCGAAGAAGTCGATCGCGCCGGCCTCGCCGTAGTTCTGGCCGAAGACGCGGGCGCTGGCGCGCTCCTCGGGCGGCAGCGTGGCGCACACGCGCGCAACCTCCTCAGCCAGCGCGCGCCAGCCGTGCATGTCGGCGAAGTGCTGCGGCAGGCGGCCGAGCTCGTTGCGCTCCGCGGACGACGGCTTGGCGCCGAGCGCGGCGGAGTAGCGCACGAAGGCGTCCTCGGAGAGCAGGGGTTTGGCGAAGGGCGCGGCCATGGCGCCGAGGCCGAGCGTCACCAGCAACACCAGTGCGCGCAGCGCGGTGCCGAGCTTGCCGTGGAGCGCTTCCAGCGTCGCGCCGCCCGCGGCGAAGACGAGCACGAAGGCTGGCGCGGCGTAGTAGGGCTTCGAGCGCGTGAAGGCGAGGAGCGCGAGCACCGCGACGAAGGCGACGGCCAGCGGGCGCAACGCGCGCCAGCGCTTCGCGAGCCACAAGCCTACGAGCCCGACCAGCGCCACCGGGATCGAGCCCGCGCCGCCCTCGAGCCCGGCCCGCAGCACGAACTGGAGCGGCGGGATCGCCACCATCTTGTCGGCCTGCGCGTTGGCGATGAACTCGCGCGTCGGGAAGCCGTTGGCGAGCTGCCACAGCACGTGCGGTAGGAAGAGGAGGCCCGCCAGTGCGGCGCCGAGCCAGATGCCGCGCCGTGCCAACACGTCGCGCCGGAACAGCAGCACGCCGAGCGCGATCCCGGCGCCGAGGAACAGCACGCTGATCTTGTTCTCGAGCCCGAGGCCCGCGACGAGACCGAACAGGAGCCAGTAGCGCTCGACCCCCGTGCGCAGCGCGCGCGCGGCGAGCCAGGCGAGCAGCGCCCAAGCCAGGTGGTCGAACGAGTTCATCGACAGCACCTGGAACGAGAACAGCGTGTTGCCGCCGAGCGTCACGCACAGCGCCGCCAGCCGCTGCGCGTAGGCGCGCCCGCCGAGCTCGCGCGCGAGGCTGGCGGCGGCCCAGGCCGTGGCGGCGCCGGCCAGCGCCGGGAAGAGGCGCAGGCCGAGGAGCGAGGTCCCGAACAGGGCCGTCGCCACGCGCGCAACGAGCGCCACGAACGGCGGATGATCGACGTAGCCGAAGGCGAGGTGCTGGCCACAGGCCACGTAGTAGAACTCGTCACGGAAGACGCCGTAGCGCTGCGCGGTGGCCAGATGGAAGAGCAGCGCCAGCAGCGGGAACACGCGCAGCGCGAAGCGATCGGGCGCGGGCAGCGGATCAGTCTCGAACCCCGACGGCGTCGCGCTCACGCGCGGCCTTCGACCACGGAGATCATGCGCTCCAGCGCCGTGCGCGCCTCGCTCACGAGCTCCAGGCGCTCGCGCTCGCTCAGCCGCTCGCGGCCCATCGTGCGCTCGTTCATCACGTCGCCGGCCAGCACGCGGTTGATCTCCGGCGCGTGTCCCTGGCGCAACAGATCGAGCATGCCCGCGAGGTGCGGCGGGTCGTTGCGGCTCATCGTGGCGCAGCCGCAGCCGCCCAGCGTGCTGCCCGGGATCTCGGCGAGGTGCACCACCTCGACGCCGCGCGTCGCGGATTCGCTACGCGCGTTCTTCACGAAGTGGCCCTCGGTGCCTATGGCGAGCTTCCCGCCGCGCGGGGTCTTCTCGAACTCGTTCCACAGATAGTTCGTGCTGCCCGAACCGTCGGCGGCGAGCACGGTCTCGAGCGGCGACTCGGGGTGCACCAGCACGCGGTACCCGCGCTCTTGCCAGTAGCGCACCATGGCAGGCGAGAAGATCGTGTGCACGCCGCAGGACGAGCCCCACAGGATCATCTCGGCGCGGTCGAGGCGCTCGAGGCCGACCTGCGAGAGCACGATCTGTCCGCGGCGCGGATCGGGCAGGGCCACGACGCGCTCGAGCGGGATGCCGAGCTTGTGCGCGGTGTTGCGCCCGAGGTGCTCGTCGGGCACGAAGAACACCTTCTTGCCCTGCTTGCGGCACCAGGCCACGACCTGGTGCGCGTTCGAGCTCGTGCACACCGCGCCGCCCGTGCGCCCGGCGAGCGCCTTCAGCCGTCCGCCCGTGTTCATGTACGCGACGGTGGTGAGTGCGTCGCCGTAGCGCTCGAGCAATTGATCGGCGACCGGCAGCACCATGTGGTCCTTGGCCAGCATCTCCATCGTGCAGCCAGCCTTCGGGTTCGTGATCCACACCGCCTGGTCGGGGTGCGCCAGGATGGCGATGGCCTCGGCCATGAAGTGCACCGCCGATTCGACGATGACCTTCTTCTCGGGCGCGTTGCGCGCCGCGAGCGCGAGCTGATAGCTGTCCGCGACCGCGCCGCCGTAGCGCTCGACGAGCTTCACGATCTCGCCGCCCATGTAGAAGTGCGCCAGCAAGAGCAGCGAATCGCCGAAGTGCGCCTGGGCCGGCTTCACGTACCGATCGAGCCAGCGGAACAGCGTCGCCGGCAAGCGGTCCGGCAGCGCCATGTACTCCTCGGCGTACGGCTTGAACTCGTCCTGGTACCAGTCGAGCGGCAGATCGGTCTGGCACACCGGCAGCTCGGGCTGCAGGTGGAAGCGCGGGCCGGTCGCTGCGTGGTTCGTCATTCTCTCGGATCGTCTCCGCGTATCTCCGCGCTCTCCGCGTCTCCGCGGTGCGCTCGATCCGACCGCGGAGGCGCGGAGGACGCGGAGACGCGCGGAGAAGCCTAACCCAGGAACGGATAGCGCCAGTCGGTCGGCGGCACGAAGGTCTCCTTGATCGTGCGCGGCGAGACCCAGCGCATCAAATTCAGGATCGAGCCGGCCTTGTCGTTCGTGCCCGAGGCGCGCGAGCCGCCGAAGGGCTGCTGGCCCACCACCGCGCCGGTGGGCTTGTCGTTGATGTAGAAGTTGCCGGCCGCGAAGCGCAGCGTCTCGAGCGCGCCGCGCACGACCGCGCGGTCCTCGGCGAAGATGGCGCCGGTGAGCGCGTACTCGGAGCGCGTGGCGCACTCCTCGAGCGTCTCGGCGAAGCGCGCGTCGTCGTAGACGTGGATCGTGAGCACGGGCCCGAACAGCTCGGTGCACATCGTGTCGTAGGAGGGATCCTTGGCCTCGATCACCGTCGGCTGCACGAAGTAGCCCTGCGCGTCGTCGCAGCCGCCGCCGGCCACGATCTCGGCCTTGCCGCGCGCCGCGCGCGCGGCCTCGATGGCGCCCTTCTGCTTGGCGAACGAGGCGCCGTCGATGACCGCGCCCATGAAGTTCTTGAAGTCGCGCACGTCGCCCATCTTCATCTGCGCGAGCTCCGCGACCAGGCGCGCGCGCAGGTCGGGCCACAGGCTCTTCGGCACGTAGGCGCGGCTGGCGGCCGAGCACTTCTGGCCCTGGTACTCGAACGCGCCGCGCAGCAGCGCGGTCGCCAGCGCCGCGCGCTCGGCCGAGGGGTGCGCGAAGACGAAGTCCTTGCCGCCGGTCTCGCCGACCAGGCGCGGGTACTGGCCGTAGCGCGCGATGTTCGCGCCGATCTTGCCCCAGATGTGGTTGAACACGCCGGTCGAGCCGGTGAAGTGGACCCCTGCCAGGCGCTTGTCGGCCACGGCCGGGTCGCCGACGTCGGCGCCGCTGCCAGGCAGGAAGTTGATCACGCCCGGGGGCACGCCGGCGGCTTCGAAGAGCTTCATCAGCCAGTGGTTCGAGAGCACCGAGGTCGTGGCCGGCTTCCACAGCACGGTGTTGCCGAGCAGCGCCGGCGCGGAAGGCAAGTTCCCGGCGATGGAGGTGAAATTGAAGGGCGTGATGGCGAGCACGTAGCCGTCCAGCGGGCGGTGCTCGAGACGGTTCCAGCAGCCGGGCGCGGACTCCGGTTGCTCGGCGTACAGACGCTCCGCGAAGTGCGCGTTGAAGCGCCAGAAGTCGATCAGCTCGCAGGCGGCGTCGATCTCGGCCTGGTGGCAGGTTTTCGACTGCCCGAGCATGGTCGAGGCGTTGATGCGCTCGCGCCACGGCCCGGCCAGGAGCTCGGCCGCGCGCAGGAAGATCGCCGCGCGCTCCTCCCACGAGAACGCCTGCCAGGCCGCGCGCGCGTGCGTCGCCGCATCGATCGCCAGCGCCACCTCGCGCGCGCCCGCCAGGTGCAGCTTGGCGAGCACGTGGCGCTTGTCGTGCGGCATGACCACGTCCGCCGTGCGCTCCGTGCGCACCTCCCTGCCGCCGATCACCAGCGGGATCTCGATCACCTCGCCCGCCTGGCGCGCGAGCTCGTCCGCCAGGCGCTTCCTCTCGGGGCTGCCGGGCGCGTAGCCGAGCACGGGTTCGTTGCGCGGGGGAGGAGTGCGGAAGAGGCCGATGCTCATGAGTGGGGAGGGGAAAGTGGGTGCCTGCGCGGGCGCAGGTCAGCATGTTACGGTACGGCCTCGATCCACCCCTCGCGGAGTCCCTTGCCCATGCTGAGTACGCTCACAAGTCTGCGCGCCCTTCCCTGCTCCCTGCTCGGCGCCGCGCTGTTGTTCGGCAGCGGCTGCGCCGGCCTGCACTCCGCGCCGGAGGCGGGGGACGAAAAGGACGAGGCCGAGGAAGAGGCTGACGACGAGCAGGCTCTGCCGGGCAAGCTCGAGGTGGCCAAGCTCGAGCTGGAGCTGGCCAAGCTGGAGGCCGAGCAGGAACTCGCCGCCGCCGAGCAGACCCTGGCCGCGGCCAAGCTGGAGGCCGAGAAGGCGCGCCTCGAGCGCCAAGCCTTCGCCGAGCTCGGGCGTGCGCGCGAGCTCGACGATGCCAAGCTCGATCTGGATCGCTCGCGCGGCCGGGCCGAGGACGCGGCGGCCGAGCTGGCCGAGCTGGAGGCGATGTACTCGGAGGAGGAGTTCGCCATCAAGACCAAGGAGCTCGTCATCACGCGCAGCCGACGCGAGCTGGATCACGCCAAGCGCGGGCTGGATCTCGCGGGCCGCAAGCTGAAGGAGACAGAGGTCTTCGAGCTGCCGGCCAAGGAGCACGAGCTCGAGCAGGCGAGTCTGGAGGCTGACAAGGGCCTGCTCGAGGCCCAGCAGGGGCTCGTGAAGCTGAAGCTGGAGAAGAAGATCGCCATCGCCAAGGCCGAGCAGGAGTACGAAGAGCTCGCGCGCAAGGCCGAGAAGGCCAAGGCCAAGAAGGCCAAGAAGGGCGCCGCCAAGGAGAAGGCGTGAGCGCTTTGCGCGCCTGGCTGGCGGCCCTGGTGCTGCTCGCTCCGGCGGCGGCCCAGAACCTCGACGCGCCCGCGCAACTCGGGCAAGAGGAGGCGCGCGCGTCGCTCGACAAGGCGCTCGCCTGGCTGCTCGAGAAGCAGAACCCCGACGGTTCGTGGGGCACGGGCGCGATGGACGGCCTGTTGGAGCTCGGCTTCTCGATCGAGTCGTTCTATTCCTGGCAGGTGGCCTCGAACTCGATCGCCTGTCTGGCGATGCTGGGCGCGCCCGAGTCGGCGGCGCGCACTGCGGTGCTCGAGCGCGGCATCCACTGGCTGGAGGAGACGCGCGTGCCGCAGCGCGGCAGCGACTGGGACATCGACTACGTGTGGGGCGGCCTGTTCGGCTTCGCGGCG
The DNA here is from genome assembly GCA_009691855.1 of Planctomycetota bacterium. Taxonomy (GTDB): domain Bacteria; phylum Planctomycetota; class UBA1135; order UBA1135; genus JABFRZ01. The sequence continues at coordinate 76,644 of SIAI01000002.1, forward strand.
GCGATCGAGCTGGCCAGCGACCCACACTTCCGCACCCCCGAGTGGGCCCCGCGCCTGGAGGCGCTGGCCAAGCGCTACTTCGCGATCCTCGAGGCGAACCAGGTGCCGACCGGCGGCTGGGGCTACTACGACGATCCGATCTTCTCGCGCCGGCCGAAGTGGGCCACCAGCTTCTCGACCGCGACGGTGCTCCCGGCCCTGAAGCGCGCCGAGGAGCTGGGCTGGGTCAGCGATCCGAAGATCCGCGCGCGCGCGACCGAGTTCGTGAGCCAGTGCTCGCTGCCGAACGGTGCTTACGCCTACGACCTCTCGCCGATCCCGTGGGTCGGCGGCGACAGCATCAACAACGTCAAGGGCAGCCTGGGGCGCATCCAGGCCTGCAACTGGGCGTTGTATTCGGTGGGCGAGAAGAAGGTCAGCGTGGAGCGCCTGCGCGCCGGTCTCGAGGCGTTCTTCGAGCATCACCGCTTCCTCGACGTGGCCTTCATGGACCCGGTGCCGCACGAGGCCTACTACTTCAACTCGGGCTACTTCTACCTGTTCGCGCACTACTACGCGGCGCGCGTGATCAACCTCCTGCCCGCCGACGAGCGCGAGCTCTGGCACGCGCGCCTGCGCCCGCACCTGGTCAAGGTCATGCGCAAGGACGGCGCCAGCACCGACTTCCTGACCAGCTCCTACATGAAGGTGGCCGGCACGGCGTTCTCGGCGCTGGCCCTGGAGTTCGGCCTGCCGCGCGAGATCGAGAAGCGCCCGCGATGAGCGCGGCGTCGTTCCTGCGCGCGCTGCTCGAGGCGCGCCTGGCACCGACGGGGCGCGCGTGGCTCGACGCGGCCGTGGGCGAGCTCGCGGCCGGCGTGGCGCCCGTGCGCGGCAGCGCGCTGTTCTCGCAGGCCTCGCGCCACGCGCGGCGCGTGCCGCTGGCGCCCACGGCTCAGCAGTGCGCCGAGGCGGGCCGGATCCTCGAGGGCTGGAACCCCGAGCGCTGGAACGTGCTCGAGGCGATGCGCGTGACGCTGCTGCTCGCGCGGCGCGACCTGGCCGCGGACAGCGGCGTGCAGGCGCTCACGGAGCTCTTCCGCTACGCCGACGAGGGCGAGCTGTGCGCGCTGCTGCGTTCGCTGGCGCTGCTGCCGGCTCCGGAGCGCTTTGTCTGGCGCGCGGGCGAGGGCTGCCGCTCCAACATGCGCAGCGTGTTCGAGGCCGCGGCCCTGGACACGCCCTACCCCGCGCGCCACTTCGACGACCTCGCCTGGCGCCAGTGCGCGATCAAGTGCCTGTTCGTGGGCGCGCCGCTGTGGCGCCTGTGGGCGCTCGACACGCGTCTCTCGGACGAGCTCGCGCGTATGGCCCTCGACCTCGCCGAGGAGCGCCGCAGCGCGGGCCGGCCGGTGCCGCCCGAGCTGTGGCTGTGCCTGGGCACATACGGAGGTGCGCGCGGACTCGCAGCGCTGGAGCGCGAGCTCGCGTCCGCCAACCCCAACGCCCTCGGCCGGCGCGCGGCCGTGCTGGCCCTGGCCCGCGCCGCGCAGCGCGAACGCTTCGCCGCGCTGGAGTGCGCGAACGAACCCGCGCTGCGCGACGTGCTGTCCCGCGTGCGCGCCGGCGAGACGAGCGCGCCGACCTTCCGCCACCTCGAACCCGCCTGAGTCGTCCCGCGATGCGCTTCTTCGACCCGCACATCCACGTCACCAGCCGCACCACCGACGACCTCGAGCGCATGGCCGCGGCCGGCGTACGCGCGATCATCGAGCCCGCCTTCTGGGTGGGCCAGCCGCGCACCACCGCGGGTGCCTTCGTCGACTACTTCGCCAGCCTGCTGGGCTGGGAGCGCTTCCGCTCGGCGCAGTTCGGCATCGCGCACTATTGCGCCATCGGGCTGAACTCGAAGGAGGCCAACAACGAGCCGCTGGCGCGCGAGGTGCTCGAACTCCTGCCACACTTCGTGCTCAAGGAGGGCGTGGTCGCGGTGGGCGAGATCGGCTTCGACGAGATCACCGCGGCCGAGGAGCGCGCCTACGTGGCGCAGGTCGAGCTGGCGCGCGACAACGACATGGTAGTGATGGTGCACTCACCGCACCGCGACAAGAAGCGCGGCATCGCGCGCTCGCTCGACATCGCGCGCGAGCTGGGTTTGCCGATGGCGAAGCTGGTCATCGACCACAACAACGAGGAGACGGTCAAGGGCACGCTCGACGCCGGCGCCTGGGCCGCGTTCACGATCTACCCGCACACCAAGATGGGTTCGGAGCGCATGGTCGAGATCGTCAAGCAGTTCGGGCCGGAGCGCGTCATCGTGGACAGCTCCGCCGACTGGGGCGTCAGCGACCCGCTAGCCGTACCGCGCACGGCGAAGCTCATGCTCGAGCGCGGGCTCTCGGCCGCCGTGGTCGCGAGCGTCACCTGGCAGAACGCGCTCGACGCCTACGGCCAGTCGGGCCAGATCGACGTCGAGGGCCTGCTGGCCAAGCCGACCATCGACCAGCGCCAGCTGTTCGCCGACAATTCGGTGCTGCGCGGGCAGGATCCGCGCGTCGAGGCGCCGGTTCCCAACTGAACGACGCGGCAGCCTGGCGCTCCCAGGGACTGGATGGGCGCGTCAGGGTGCGATGCGCAGGAGCTGCGCCGCGTTCATGCCCAGGATGCGCGCGCGGTCTTCGTCGCGCACGGCGCACGCTCCCAGGGCCTCGCGCTGCGCCAGCAGGAGGTCGCGGCGCCAGCCGCGCGGGAAGACGGAGGAGTCCGTGCCGAAGAGGACTCGTTCGGGCCCGAACACGGCCAGGGCGCGCTCGAACACGTCGGCCAGCGTCAGGCGCGCCGGTTCGGTCGCCAGCCAGGCCTGGGAGGAGCTCGTGTCCACGTAGACGTTCGCGCACTGCGCGCCGGCCAGCAGCGTCTCGCGCAGGAAGCCGGCGCCGAAGTGCGGCACGACGAAGGGCACGCTGGGGAAGCGATCGGCCGGGCCCACCAGCGCCAGCGGGTTCGCGCAGGCGAGGTCGAGCTGGCGCGGCAGCCCGAAGCGCTCGCGCAGCGGCATCTTCAGCAGGCCGCAGTGCACGACCGCGGGCGCGCCGTGCGCGTCGAGGACCTCGAACAGCGCGGCGGCTTCCGGCCCGTCGATGCGGTAGCCGTGCAGGGCCGGGAAGAACAGCGCGCCGCGCACCACGCGCTGCTCGAGCAGGCGCGCGAGCTCGGCCGCGGCACCGTCGGCGCGCGGATCGGCGAAGGCGAAGAACGAGATGCGCTCGCGCACGCGCGGAGCCAGCTCCTCGAGCTGGCGGTGTTCCTCGGGCGCGCTGGCGAAGCTGACCATGTGCGAGACGCCGTGGCGCTCCATTTCGCCCAGCCAGCGCTCGAGATGCTCCTGTGCATCGGCGCCGGGCACGGCCACCGACAGGCCCTTGCTGACGCGTTCCAGGCGCTCGTCCCGCGAGCCGCGCAGGGGCGAGGCTTGGGCCAGGGCCTCGAACAGGACCCGGGAGAAGAAGTGCGTGTGGAAGTCGGCCAGGAAGGGCATGCGTCGCTGCGTTTCGTCGCGCCGATGTTTCTCGGCGGGGGACGCCGCAGGAGAACAAAAAAGGAGCCGGAATGAAAACGGGCGCCGCCCCTTCGGGGAGAGCGGCGCCCGCGATCCTCGAACCAGCCCGAACTACTTCAGGCTCGCGCCTCCGCCGGTGACGAAGGCGAACTCGCTGTTCCAGTCGCGGCCCGAGCACTGGAAGAAGCCCTTGTTCTTGGTGGCGAAGTCATCGCTCTCGAAGGCGCGCACGCCCAGGACGTAGTAGTCCTGGCTGCTGACGCAGCCATAGGAGCCCTTCGCGTACACGTAGTAGCGGTAGTGGAAGGTGGCGTCGTTGATCGGATCGGCGGCGTCCTCCTCGAGGTAACCCTCGTCGCGCAGCACGCGGATGAAGTCGCCGTCGTTCGACACGTCCCAGCCGCCGAAGGAGCTGTTCGCGTTGGCCGCCGGATAGGCGCCCTTGTCCATGTAGTACTGCTCGACGGCGTTGCGCACGGACTTGATGTCCGCGAGCCGGCGCGCATCGCGCGCGGCCTTCAGGTGGTTCGTGACGCGCGGTACCAGCACACCCGAGAGGATGGCGAGGATCGAGATCACGACGACAAGCTCGATCAGCGTGAAGCCCGAGGCGGAACGCTTGTTCATTGGGGCAAGGAAAGGCGGAATGGGTGCGCCCGCAGGCGGGGGCCTTGACCGCCGCTCTATCGGCGGCTCTCGGTCGATTCTGGAGCCGATGTGGGAAGCGATGGCCGCTCTTTCGCCGAGGAAGGTCGTGCGGCCCTGGCGCTGCTCGAGCGGCCCAGTTTTGGGAGGGTGGCCAGCTTGGCGACCTTGGCGCTCATGGCGCATCGCGCGTCTTCCGAAAGCCCCGCCTGCATCGTCTTCCGAGCCCCGTCGGAAGCGGTGAACGAGCTCCCACCCCCGATGGTTTTCGTCCTTCCCTGGCCGCGTCGTTCCCCGCGCTCCGTCCTGTACATCGGCCCGTTCTCCGTCGAGTGGTTCGAGTTCGACCGAGAGGGCGCGCCGCACCACGCACGCATCGATCTTCCCAACCCGACGCCCGAACTCCTCGCGCGCGCGGCGCTCGCGGCGCGCGGCGTGGCTGGAGCCCGGGGGCGCGAGTGCGTGCTGGCCGTCTCCAGTCCGTTGGCCTTCCACAAGCTGCTCACCCTGCCGCCGCTCGCGCGCAAGGATCTGGCGCAGGTCTTCCGGCGCCGCGCGCAGGCCGTGGTGGGTGAGGATGCGCGTCACGTCTTCCACGTCGGACGCGAGATGGAGATCCGTGCGACCGAGGGCAGGTCCGGCGAGGAGCAACACGTCTGGCTGCTCGCCGGCGTGCGCGGCGGGGCTCGCGACCTGGGCCTCTTGTTGCGTGGCCACGACGTCCGCGTGGGGCGCGTGGTCTCGGCCGACCTGGCGGCGCTCGAATGGGGCCGCCAACACGCCAGCGATCCGAACCAAGCCGCGATCGTGATCGTGGTCGGCGAGGGCGCCGTCTCGGTTGCGTTGACCGAGGGATCCCGGCTCATCTACCAGGAATCGATCGAGGGTGACCTGACTGCGCGCCCGGCCCTGGCCACGGGCCTGATCCACGAGATCAAGACCTGTGCCGCGTTCTGGAAGAAGCGCAGCCGCGGTCAGGCGGTGACCCAGGTAGTGGTGGTGGGCTTGCCGCGCGCGCGCGTCGAGCTCATGGCCGTGACGCTGAGCTCGATCCTGCCCGGCGCAGTCGTGCGTGCCACGAGCGACGATTCCAGCGACCCGAGCGGGCGCCGTGCGCTGCTGGAAGCCGCGCTGTCCAGCGGTCCGCTGAATCCCGAGCTGACCTTCTGGATGCCCAAACGCCGACGCACGGTCGCCTTGGCGTCGACGCTGGCAGCGACCGTCATGCTCGGCGGGGCGTGGGGCACCTTCGAACGCACGCAACGGCGCGTGGACGAGGTGCAGAGCGAGGTGGGAGCCCTACGCCGCGCCACCCTCGATATGGACGAGCTGCGCGCGCGCGATACGGACGCCACCGAGGGCCTCGAGCGCGTCGAGCGCTACGTGCGCCGCCGCCTGGACGTCGCGGGTCGTGACGAGCCGGCCGAACGCGTCCTGGCCGCGGTGCTGGAAGCCTTCGCGGGCCGGGCCGAATTCGAGGAGCTCAGGCTGCAACCGCTCGAGCACGAGCGGACGCGCGTGACGATCCTCGGGCGTGGCGCGCGCGACCCGCAAGCGCAGGTGGCCAGCTTGCGGGCGGTGCTCGCTGCGCTCGCGCGGAGCGCGCCGCTGACCGATCTCGAGCTGGTCCTGCCCGAGGATCTGCACGGCGAGGGTACGCAAGGCAGCGCCTTCACGATCCTGGCGCGCGTGAAGGGGTGAGCGATGGCCGACATCCACAACCTCAACGACGGCCGCATCAAGCATCGCGCGGCCTTCGTCGTGCCCAGCCTGCTGCTGGCCTTGTCGCTGGCAGGCGTGGCCACGCGCCCGAACCTGAGTCTGGGCGCGGCAGAGGTCGCGCGCACAGCGGCCGAGCTGCGCGCCCGCGAGTGCGAGCTGCTCGCCGAGCGCGTGGCGCAGTTCGATCACGGCGGCGGTCCTGGGCGGCTCGAGCGTCTGCTGGGCTTTGCACGCCGGATGCTCCCGCCGCCGCTGCCCTTGCTCGAGCTGCACGGCCTGCTGCGCTTGCTCGCGGAGCGCAGCGGAGTCGATCTCGCCGCGCTGGAGATACTCGAGCCCAGGGATGTCGGCCTGGAACATCTGGATGACGTGGCCACGCTGCGCGAGGTGCACCTGGAAGGCGAGAGCGAGCTGCGCGGGCTCATGGCCGCCAGCAGCGCCTTCCGCTTGCTGGGGTGTCCCGTGGCCGTGCTCGAACTCGACGTTGCGCGCGCGGAGCGCGCCGGGCGCTACCGCTGGACGCTGGTCCTCGGGCTGTTCGAGTCGGGCGCCGTGGACGCATACGTGCCCGCTGCGCAGGGCTCCGCGTTTGGAGGCCAGCAACCATGAATGCCATGAAAAAATCCTGGTTGGCCGGGGGACTCGGAACCCTGGCCGCGTGCGTGTGGTTGCCACAGTTCCTGTCCCTGGGAGGACATGAACCGCCCGCGCTTCCGGAGATCTCGGCCGAAGAGCCGCGCGCGCAGGCGCGCGCTGTGGAGTCTGCAGTCGTTGCCGCGGAGCCGGATGCGTTGCCCGTGCCCGGGGACGAGGGTTCGGCGCCGGCCGCCCAGCTCTCGCAGCTGGAGCAGAGCCTGAACGCGCTCGCGCGCCAGGGCTCGACGAACGGCTTCGATGAGTTGCTCGCTCGTCTCGATCCGCACTCCCCGCAAGCGGGGACGGCGTCCGCGGTCGAACTCGACATGGACGCGTCGAGTGCGCGCCAGCGCCTCACGACCTTCGCGGCCCTGCAGCCCTTCACGGGGCTCGTGCTGGGTCCGAACGACGGGGCGGCCCTGTTCGGTCACCGCGTCGTGCGCCAAGGTGACACGCTCGCCGGGGGCGAGATCCGCGTGCTTTCGATCCGCGCCCAAGGCGTGGAGCTGGGCCTCGGTGTCGCGAGTCTGCTCGTCGAGCTGCCCGCCTTCTGCGCCCGCGGAGGAGTCTCCGTCTCCAATGACACGGCCAACACGCCCCCGGCCGCAGCCGCAGCGGGCGAGGCCCCGTCCGCGCCCGCGCCGCAGCCTGCCCCTGCGGTCGCGCCCGCCGCGGAAGAGAAGAGTGGAGCCTGACATGACGCTCGTCGCCGCCCACGCTCGCCGCTGGTTGCCGTGCTTGTTGCTCGCCTGCGTGTTCGGCGCTTGCCACGCCGGACGCCAGATCACCGAGCCGCCGCGCCCGGATCGTGCCGCCGACGAGCGCGTGGCCTGGCGCGCGAAGGCCACGCTGCCGCCCGTGCCCAGCGCGCCGCCCGCCGTGATCGAGAGCACGCCCGAGCCGCGCGCGCGTCCGCGCTTCGGCGACGACACGCTGCGCCAGCTCGATCTGCGCGGCGCCGCGCTCTCGGAAGCGCTGCACCTCATCGCCACCCTGGCAGGCGTGAACATCTATCTCGACGGCGGCCTGGATCAGGCGATCGACGTCAGCTTTCCCGCGGTGACGTTGGACGACGCGCTCGACGTGCTGCTGGAGCGCAATGGCTTGGCGCTGGTCGAGGACCCGCCGGGGATCTTCTGGGTCATGCGCTCCGACGGCAGCGACGTCGCCGTACAGCGCTTCCAGCTGCGCTCGATCGCGGGCGTGGACCTGCTCGAGAACCTGCGCGCGCTCGTGCCGGCGGCGACGCTGGTGGTGGATCCCAACGCGAACTTCCTGGTGGCGCGCGCGCCGCGTCGCGACCTCGAGCTGGTCGGTGACTACCTCGCCGCAGCCGACCGCGTGAAGCGTCAGGTGCTGATCGAGGTCGAGGTGCTGGAGGTGATCCTGAACGACGATTTCCAGCTCGGCATGCAGCACGCCTTCAACGACCCCAACGTGCTGGGCGCGGCCGGGGTGACGATCAGCAGCGACCTGGCCACAGCGGGCGACATCTTCAGCGCCACCCTGGACTTCCACGACTTCGACCTGGTCTCGACGATCACCGCCCTGGAGCGCTTCGGCACGGTCAACGTGATCAGCTCGCCGCGCGTGCTGGCCATCACCAACACGCAGGCGTCGATCGACGTGATCCGCGAGATCCCTTACATCGAGACCTCGACCGCCATCGACGCCGGGACGGGCAACGGTGCCACGACCACCTCGCAACAGTCGGTGGCCTTCAAGGAGGCCGGCATCAAGCTCAAGGTCACGCCCGTGATCCAGGAGGGCGAGCTGGTGCAGTTGGCCGTTACGCAGGAGTTTTCGGAGGTCGTGGACGTGTTCCTGGGCATCCCGGTGCTCGACTCGCGGCGCGTGGACAACCACTTCGTGGTGCGCGGCGACCAGGCCGTGCTGCTGGGGGGCCTGATGCAGAACCGCCGAAAACCTGCCGGCCGAGGCCACGCCAGCGATCCTCTCGCGCCTCAAGATCCTGGCGCACCTGGACATCAGCGAGCGCCGCCGGCCCCAGGATGGGCGCCTGCGGCTAGTGCTGGACGAGCACGACGTCGACATGCGCGTTTCGATCCTGCCCACGCAGTACGGCGAGAACGTCGTCCTGCGCATCCTGTCCAGCGGTTCCGGCGGCGTCCTGCGCATGGGGCACCTGGGCATCGAGCCCGAGGTGCAGTCGGTGCTGAACCACGTCACCTCCCGGCCCCACGGGCTGTTCCTGGTCACGGGGCCCACGGGCTCGGGGAAAACGACCACGCTGTACGCGATGCTGGCCGAGGTCGATGCCGTGCACCGCAAGGTGGCCACGATCGAGGATCCGATCGAGTACCGCTTGGCGTTGCTGCGCCAGACGCAGATCGACCCCGCGATCGGCTTCACCTTCGCCAACGGTTTGCGCTCGCTGCTGCGCCAGGATCCCAACGTGATCTTGGTGGGCGAGATCCGCGACCAGGAGACGGCCGACATGGCCATCAAGGCCTCGATGACCGGCCACCTCGTGCTGTCGACGCTGCACACGAGTTCGGCCATCGGGGCCGTGTCGCGGTTGGTGGACATGGGCATCGAGCGGTACCTCGTGCTGGACGCGCTGGTGGGCGTGCTCTCGCAGCGCCTCGTCCGCCGCGTGTGCTCGGCCTGTAGCGAGCCGCTCCAGGCCACTCCGGTCGAGCTCGCCTGGCTGGGTCTGTCCGGGCCGGTCACCCTGCGTCGCGGGCGCGGCTGCAACCTGTGCGATGGCAGTGGGCTGCAGGGCCGCACGGCGCTGGTCGAGCTGTTTTTTCCGGACGCTGCGCTGGTCGATGCGCTGCGCGCCGGCGCGAGCAGCGCAGCGCTCGAAGAGCTGGCGCGCACGCGCGGCTACCGCACGCTGAACGAGAATGGGCGCCGGCTGGTGCTGGGCGGCATGACCACCATGGCCGAGGTGCAGCGCGTAAGCCGCGGTCACTTCCTGACGACCGAGGAACGTGCAGGTATTTGAGTACGCCGCCGCGGACGCTCGCGGCCAGGAGGTCACGGGCGTCACCTGGGCGCGCAGTGAGGAGGAGCTCGACAAGCAGCTCGGCGGTCAGGGGCTGGTGCTCACCAGGGCGCGCGTCGTGGCCGACGAGCGCCAGCGGCGTCCGCTCCGCATCGCCCACGCCGAACTCGTGCTGCTCACCACCCAGCTCGCCACGGTGACCAGCGCTGGCGTGCCGTTGCTCGAGGGCCTGAGCGGCATCCGCGCCAGGGTCGAGGGCAAGAACGCGCGCGCGCTGCTGGGCGAGATGATCTCGGCCTTGGAGGCCGGCGAGCCGCTGTCGAAGGTCATGGAGGCCTACCCCCGCACGTTCCCGAGCGTGTACCGGGCCTCGGTCGTGGCCGGCGAGTCCTCGGGCGCGCTGGACAAGGTCCTGGTGCGACTGGCGGCCTACATGGAGTGGGTGCGCGGCATGCGCGCCACGACGCTGCAGGCGCTGATCTACCCCTCGATGCTGATGCTGGCTGTGGCCGGGTTGATCGGGGTCCTGCTGTTCTTCCTGTTGCCGCGGCTCTTGTCGCTCTTCCCCGGGGGAGTCGAGGACCTGCCGGCGCAGACGCGCTTCGTGCTGGGCCTCTCCAACGCACTGCGCGCGCACGTGGTGCTGCTCTGCCTGGCTCTGGGCGCACTCGCGGGCGCAGCCTACTGGGGGTTGCGCACGACGAGTGGGCGGGCGGTGCTCGATCGTGTGCTGCTCTCGCTGCCGGTGCTGGGCAAGGTCGCGCGCTCGATCGCCACCAGCAAGTTCGCTAGCACGGCCGCGATCCTGCAGAGCGCCGGTTGCGACGTGTTCACCGTGCTGGAGGTCTCGGGCGAGGCCAGCGGCAACGCGGCCATGGGCGCGGCCTTCACCCGCGCGCGTGAGCGCGTGCGCAGCGGTAGTCCGCTGAGTGAGGCGCTCGAGGCCGAGCCGCTGGCCGACAAGCTGCTGATCCAGCTGGTCGCCGTGGGCGAGAAATCGGGCGCGCTCGATCGCTGCCTGGAGCGCGTGGCCGCGCACTACGACAACGAGATCCCGCGCAGCGTGAAGCGCATGCTGGCGCTGCTCGAGCCGGCCCTGCTCTTGTTCGCGGGCGGGATCGTGGCCTTCATCCTGCTCGCCGCCCTGCTGCCCATGTTCGACGTCCTGGAGTCGATGCACTGATTCCGCGCATGCGTACCCGAATCGACGGACGCCAGGGTTTCACGCTGATCGAGCTCGTCGTCGTGATGGCGATCGTGGCCGTCCTCGCCGGCGCCGCCGTGCCGATGGCGACGAAGTTCTTCACCTCCAAGGCGCGCGCGGCGACGCGCGCGGAACTGGAGGAGATCGCCGCGGCCGTGTTGCCCTACTTCCGCGACACGTCCAAGCTCCCGTCCTCCGTCACGGACCTGACCCAGAACCCCGGTGTAAACGGCTGGGCCGGCCCATACCTCAGCATCAGCACCACCGAGGCCTGGAGTGGCGCCACCGACATCCAGGTCGACGCCTGGGCACGCGCCTATCGCTTCACGACGAAGAGCGCCTCCCTGCTGGAGATCGCCAGCGCCGGCGAAGACGGGACCTTCGGCGACGCCAGCGACATCGCCTTCCGCATCGACGTCACCCCCGTGCGGCGCGAGGAAACCCTGGCGCAGCTCGCGACCCTCAACTCGGCGATCACGCTGTACAACCGGGACTACCTGCCGGGCACGCCGCTGCCCCCCAACTACACCCAGCTCCTCGCGCGCCTGGTCGCCACCAAGTACTTGCCCGCCACGGCGCCCTACAAGCTGGACGCCTGGGGCTCGGCGTTCCAGGCGAACCCCAAGGGCAAGTCGCCGGTGACGGCCATCGTCTCGCCCAACGTGCCCTGAGCGGGGCACTCGGCCAGCCGCGCGCGCTGGCCGCCCTGCAGTGCGGGCGCTACGCTCGCGCGATGGAACGCTGGTCGATCGAGGTCGAGAAGGAGTACCTCAAGTTCTCCGCGGCGCACTTCCTGATCTTCCCCGACGGCTCGGCCGAGCGCCTGCACGGGCACAACTACCGCGTCTACGTGGCCCTGGAGGCGCGTCTCTCGCGCTTCGGCCTGGTGCTCGACTTTCAGCACATCAAGCCGCTGGTCCGCGAGCTGGTGGGGGAGCTGGACGAGCGTTGGATCCTGCCCGGCGAGCACCCCGAGCTGCGCGTCGAGCGCCGCGCCGACGGCCTGGTCGAGGTGCGCTATCGCGAGCGCTACTACGCCGCCCCGGCCGAGGACGTGCTGGTGCTGCCGCTCAACAACACCAGCGCCGAGAACCTCTCCACCCTGCTCGCGCGCCGGTTGCTGGAGCGCCTGCGCGCGCGCTTTCCCGAGGTCGAGGTGAGCGCGCTGCGTCTGGCGGTGGAGGAGACCGCCGGTCAGCGCGGCGTGTATCACTACAGCGCCGACGCGCCGGGCCGGTAGAATCCGCGGCCCATGTCCCTGCCTCGCGTTCAGACCCGCGGCGCGAGCGCCGCGCCGGAGTCGAGTTCGGCCCTCAGCGTCCACGTGGTGACGTTCGGGTGCCAGATGAACAAGTACGACTCCTTGCTGGTCGAGGGGCGCTTCCGTGCCGAGGGCTATCGGCTGACGGACGACCCGGCGCAGGCCGATGTCTTGCTGTTCAACACCTGCTCGGTGCGCGAGCACGCCGAGGAGCGCGTGTTCTCCTGGCTGGGCGAGCTCAAGCACGCCAAGCGCGCGCGCCCCGACCTGGTGGTCGGCGTGCTGGGCTGCATGGCACAGCGCGCCGAGGACGACATCTTCCGCCGTGCCGGGCACGTGGACCTCGTGTGCGGCACGCGCAAGATCCACCGCCTGCCCGAGCTGGTGGCCGAGGTGCGCGCGCGGCGCGCCCAGGGCCTCGCGCCCAAGGAGCAGCGCCTGCTCGAGGTCGGGATGGAGGAAGAGGTCGCCGTCGAGCGCGGCGCCGAGGAGTACGCCGGCGGTCCCTGCGGCTACCTGACAGTGATGCGCGGCTGCGATCTCAACTGCACCTTCTGCATCGTGCCCAAGGTGCGCGGGCGTGTGCAGAGCCGGCCGATCGAGGACCTCCTGCGCGAGGCGCGCTGGATGGTCGCGGGCGGGGCCAAGGTGATCACGCTGCTGGGCCAGACGGTGAACTCCTACGGCGAGGATCTGGCCGCGGCGGAGGGCGAACGGGGCCTGGGGCGCGGCGGGCGGCCGGCGCTGGCCGACCTCCTGTACGCGCTGCAACCGCTGGAGGGGCTCGAGCGCATCCGTCTGATCACGCTGCACCCGAGCTACGTGACCGCGGCCCTCGCGCGCTCTATCGCCGAGTGCGACAAGGTCGATCGCTTCCTGCCGTTGCCAGCCCAGTCGGGCTCGGACGAGGTGCTGAAGCGCATGCGCCGCGGGTACACGACCGAGCTCTACCGGTCGCGCCTGGAACTCCTGCGCGGACAGGTCCCGGACCTCGAGCTCGGTTCGGACTGGATCGTGGGCTTCCCGGGTGAGAGCGAGGCGGACTTCGCGCGCACGCTCGCGTTCCTGGGCGAGATCGGCAGCGTCCAGAACTACATTTTTCAGTACAGCCCGCGACCCGAGACGCGCGCGTTCGAACTGGCGGACGACGTTCCAGACGAGGTCAAGAAGGCCCGCAACCAGGAACTCCTGCGCGCTGCGGAGCAGTCGGCGCTCGCGCGCCACCAGCGCTGCCTGGACACCGAGCTCGACGTGTTCGTCGAGGAGGAGCGGCCCGATGGGCGCGGCCTGCGCGGGCGCTCGCGCCACAACCTCGCGGTGAGCTTCCCGGCCGGTGTCGTGCCCCTCGTCGGGCGGCGCGCGCGAGTACACGTCGAGGGTGCGAGCCCCTTCGGGCTGTGGGGTTCGCTGGCGCCCTGACGGGCGCGGCGCTCGAGTTTCGGGGGCCTCCCCCAGCCCCTCCCTGGTCCTTCGTACGGCCCCCCGCCTCCGCGTGCTTGGGCCGGTGGAGCCCGGACAAAACACAGGGGGCCGCAGCCTTGCGGCTGCGGCCCCCTGGATTCGCTTCCACTCTGACTCATGCCAGAGCTTCAGCAGGTGCAAACCTTAGTTCGTACCCGACGTGCCTTCAGAGGCCGAGCTCAGCTTCGCGCCGCCCGGGCCGACGCAAACCGATTGAGCGCAGAATCCGACGCACACGAGGCTCAGGCTCTTGGGGATGACCTGCGTGTAGGTACGCTCGCTGGGGACACCGATGACCCCAACCATCGCGACGGGCCCGAGCAAGAAGCCGACGCACAGCTTCCTGCCGCCGACTCCGGGCGGAGGATTGAGGCCATTGGCGGGGACGTGCACACCCGTCGTGCCCACGGTCATGCTCGCAGCGTTCAGGGTCCGCAGGGGGCCCCCGAACGTGGAGTGACCCGTGACTCTCGCGACCCAGATGCCACCAACAGTCGCACCGCCGTCAGGATCGGCCGTGACAAGACCAACCACGCCTTGACAGTCGACTGGCCGGCTGAGGCTCGTGTCGAGAATGTCAGCGTTAGGCGTGATGGACGCGTTGAAGTTGTTCGCCGTGGCGCTAAGGTCCGTGACTTCACGCACATCCATCGACATGGACGTGAACGAGCCACTGGTCGTGCCGAACGTGAAGGTCGCGCGCAGCGTGCCCGGCGGGCAGAACTCGTCGATCGCGTCCGTCATGCCCTGACCATCGGTCTGCAGGATCGCACCCGAGCAGCTCGTGACGCAGGAGAGGAACGGCCACGTGCCGGCGAGGGTGCCGTCCGCGCCCGTATCGATGAACTTCCAGGAGTAGCCGATGGGGCCGTCACAGAAGCTGACCAGTGTCCCGAAGAACACGCGGATGAAGAAGCAGTTGAACCCGCCGAAGAACGACGAGCTCGCGCTGTTGGCCGGCAAGCCGGTGAGCGTGAACTTCGCGACGCCCGTCGTGGGCGCGCCGCCGAACACGGTGTAGCCCTCGTAGAAGCCGAGCTTCACCGAGCCGCCAGGACCACCCGAGCCCACAACGAGCATCGACGAGCAGTAGGCGAAGACAACATCGTTCATCAGGTCGGAGTTGTTGCCGGCGAAGCCTTTGACGCCTGCGTCGAACCATTCGCAGAAGCCGCCGCCCGTATCAACACCAACGAAACCACCGAGGTCGTTGTTGTTGAAGTCGACGACGGTCGTGGCCGCGCGGTTGTTGACGGCCGGACCGCGGGTGATCGTGCCCGTGGCCAGGTCGAGGGTGGCGGACTTCAGCGGCTTGTTGTAGCGCGCGAAGACCTTGCCGGATTGGGATTGTGCGCTAGCGGACGCCCCGAACAGAGCCAGGGCGGCGCCAGCGAGAATCAGGGACTTGGAAACCATCATGTTCACCTTCCTACAGGATCCACTCTTCTAGAGAGAGATTTTTTTGACAGGGTGAAGACGCCTCGATTGCGCACGCAGGGTTGCGTCCGCATGGGGGGCACCGGTTACCCGTTTCCCGACCCGGGGCTCGAGGCGAACCTCCGAGTCAGTCTCCAGGACGGGATAGAGGGCAAATCGGTTCCCACCAACACGGGCAATTCGAGAGGATTGACCGTTGGGATGATAGCTGCACGTTCCCGGTTGGGGGCGGAGAAACGGGAGAACAGCCAAAAAAATGGTGGCCTTGGCGAACCCCGAGGGCCGGAAGTGCCGATTCGTGAGGCGGCCCTTTCGAAGAGGCCGCGACCCCGGAAACCCTTGCTTGCTCCGAGGCACAGCCGCCCACCGATCGATGCGCAATCAGGCACCTCCTCCGCCGGCTCGAGCTCGGGTTCGAGTCATCACGGTCAACTACCGCACCCCGGACCTATGCCTGCGGGCCCTGGCCTCCCTGGACGGGGAACGGGCGGGGCTCGGGGAGCTGTGCGCCGTGGTGGTGGACAACCGCTCGGGGGATGGCTCCCCGGCGCGGATCCGATCCGGCATCCACAGCCAGGGCCTCGGTGCCTGGGCCGAGCTGGTCGAGAGCCCGCTCAACGGTGGCTTCGGGGCCGGCAACAACCTCGCCCTGCGGGCGGCCCTGGCCGAGCCCGCCCCACCTGACTACTTCCTGCTGCTCAACCCGGACGCGGCTCTGGAGCCCGGTGCCCTGCGCACCCTGGTCCAGTTCCTGGCCGACCACCCCCAGGTCGGCATGGTCGGTCCGGCCACCGAGGTCGGGCGCGGGAACCTACGCGGCACCGCCTTCCGCTTCCCGGGGATCCTGAACAGCCTGGACGAGGGCCTGCACTTCGGGCCGCTCACGCGCCTCCTCGCGCGCTGGCAGCTGGCCCCGCCGCCGCAGCCTGAGGCCCACCCGACCGACTGGCTGTCCGGGGGCTGCGTCTTGATCCGGCGCGAGCTCCTGAGCGAGGTGGGACTCTTCGACGAGGGCTACTTCCTGTACTTCGAGGAGGTGGACCTCTCCTGGCGCGCCATGCGCGCCGGCTGGGAGTCCTGGTTCGTGCCCGCCGCGCGCATCCTGCACGACGCGGGCGCCGCGACCGGGGCCAGCGCTGGCCGCGAGCTCGTGCGGCGCATGCCGCGCTACTGGTTCGAGTCACGCCGGCGCTACTTCCGGAAGAACCGCGGGCGCGCGGTGTGCCTGCTGGCCGACCTGGCCTTCGCCGGCGGCAACGCGCTGTGGAACCTGCGCCGCGCCCTGTCGCACGCCCCGCGCAAGGAGCCGCTCGGCTTCTGGCGCGATTTCGTGAGCTTCAACCTGCTGGGGCGCGAGCTGCCGGAGACGCGATGAGCGCGCGCCTCCACGACGTGGGCGTGGTCGTGATCGGGCGCAACGAGGGCGAGCGCTTGCTGCGTTGCCTCGACAGCCTGCGCGCCACGGTCGCGCGCGTGGTCTACGCCGACTCGGCCTCCTCCGACGGCAGCCCTGCGCGCGCGCGCGCGCGCGCGGTCGAGGTGGTCGAGCTCCAGCGCGACCGGCCGCTGAACGCTGCGCGCGGCCGCAACGCCGGCCTGGCGCGCCTGCTGGAGCTCGAGCCCGCGCTCGCCTACATCTTCTTCGTCGACGGCGACTGCCAAGTCGTGCCCGGGTTCCTGGCTGCGGCGCGGGCCGAGCTCGAGCGCGAGCCACAGCTCGGTGCGGTGTGCGGACGGCGGCGCGAGTTGGAGCCAACGGCCTCCTTCTTCAACCGCGTGGTCGACAGCGAATGGAACACGCCCGTCGGGGACGCCGAGTCCTTCGGCGGCGATGTTCTGCTGCGCGTGGCCGCGCTGCGGGCGAGCGGCGCCTACAACGAGAGCCTGAACCAGGGCGAGGATCCCGAGTGCGCCTTCCGCCTGCGTCGCGCCGGCTGGGGCATCCGCCGCATCGCGCACGAGATGACGCAGCACGACGTGGCGCTCCTGCGACTCTCCGCCTGGCGCCGCCGGCACCAGCGCGGCGGCTACGCCTACGCCCACGGCGCGGCGCTGCACTGGCGTGAGCCCGAAGGCTACAACCAGCGCGCGCTGCTGTCGGTCCTGGCCTGGGGACTCGCCTTGCCGTTCACCGCGCTCGCCCTCGCCTGGCCCACGCAGGGGATGTCGCTCGCGCTGCTCGGGTTGTATGGCGTCCTGGCCGCACGGATCCGCGCCTATCGCCTCGCACTCGGTGACGAGCGCGGCCACGCGACGCGCTACGGCATGCTCATCGCGCTGGGCAAGATCGACGAGGCCCTGGGTTTGTTGCGCTGCGCGTGGGCCCTGGCGACCGGCAAGCAGGCGTTGACGCTGGAGTACAAGGACTACCAGCGCGACGAGCGAGCGCGCAGGGCGGCCTGAGTCGGCCGCAGCTTCCCAAGAACAAGTCGTTCAGCGCGTGCGCCGCCCCGCGACCCAAACGCAGCGCGGAGACGCGGAAAGCGCGGAGCGCCACGGAGGAAGAACGGGCAGCGGGGCGGAAGACCTGCGGAGCGTCGGATTCCAGCAGGCTGAACCGCGGAGGCCCAGGCTCTTTCCTTCTCCGCGAGTCTCCGCGCTCTGTGCGTCTCCGCGCTGCGCTTTCCTCCCCTCCAGGAGTCTTGCTCGCCGTGCAGGCGGCCGACGAATAGAAGGTCAGGGAACCTGGGCGCCCTGTTCTTTCCTGACCAGGCCCGCCTGCGGCGGGTAGAGAGGCTCAGAGTGTGAGCAACAATCCAACCACGGCGAGCTTCGAGGCCTTGGGGGCGCGCGGGACTCGCGCCCAGGGGGTTCGAGAGTGAGCAAGAACACCCGCGCCGGAACGGCGCGGGATTCTTGCTCACGCTCTCAGTACTCCGCACCCAACGCCCGCGCCGCCGACCATTCGAGGTATAGCGCCAGCGCCGCCGGGAGCGTGGGGCCGAGCAGGGCGCAGGCGGTGGCGAGGCGCGGCCGCAGGCTGGGCACGAGGCGCGCGCCCAGCGTCAGCAGCGGCGCGACCGAGAGCAGCGCGAAACTCGCCGTCGAGAGTTCATTCAAGTAGCGCGCCGACCACAGGAACCCGAAGTGCAGCAGCGCATAGGGGGCCACGCCCGTTGGGCCGAGCCCGGGCGCACGCTTCCAGAAACCCAGCAGGGCACACAAGCCGAGCGCCAGGGAGAACGCGCCGACCAGCTGCGCGAAGAGCGCGCCCCCGGAGTAGAGATAGGCGCCCGCGGCGAGCGCGGAGGCGAGCGCCCAGCCCAGGGTCGAGGCGGCGTTGTTCTGCGGCCGTCGCTCGAAGGCGGCCAGCGCGCTCCAGGCGCCGAAGAGGAGCCCCGCCAAGCCCGCAGTCCACAGCATGCCCTCGACCTGGCCCCAGTGGCGCGAGCGCTGGAACTCGAGCAGCAGGACGGGCAACAGCACCGACAAGAGAGCGCGCACGATGCGCGCGGCCTTGGCGTTCCAACCCTCGAGCGCGCCGCCCGCAGCCCCGACCAGCGCCGCGTAGAAGATCCAGTGCAGCGCCTGCGCGGGCGGAAAGGCCGGGGCCCCGCGTGTCATCCAGAAACCGACCGCGGCGGCGAGTCCGACGGCGAGCGGCGCGCCCCAGGTGCGCACTGGACTCGCGCGCGCGCGCCAGGGGCGAGCCGCGAGCGCCAAAACGAAGAGAGCGCTTGCGGCCGCGGAGAGTTCGGCCTTGGCCGCGCCGAGCAGCAGTACGTCGCCCTGCGCGAGGACGCTCACCGCGTCACTTGCGCTTGCACTCGAGGCTGACGGTGAGGTGCACCTCGGGCCCGAGGGCGGTCGGGTTCTGCTTCACGAACTCGACTCCGAAGTCGCCCAGCTGGATCGTGAACTCGGCCGCGAAGCCGGCCAGCTGATCGCCGCGCATCTCACCCCTGCCGACCGGCTGCGCCTTGGCCGTGACGGACTTCGTCACGCCGTGGAAGGAGAGGTCGCCGGTGACCTCCCAGCCCTTGTCGGCGGCCTTGATCTTCTGGCTCTCGAAGACGATCTCGGGGAACTCTTTGGTGTTGAAGAAGTCCCCGCTGCGCAGGTGCTTGTCGCGGTCGGGCGCGTTCGTGTCCACGGACTGCGCGTCGATCACCAGCAGGATCGAGCTCTTGGCAGGATCCGCGTCGAGCACGACCTGGCTCTTGTCCGCGATCGTGTTGAAGCGTCCATAGGCCTCCGAGATGCCCAGGTGGCGCGTGTGGAACACGACCGCGGAGTGCGTGTTGTCCACCGTGTAGGTCTCGGCCGCGCGCGGGGCGGGAGTGGGCGCGAGCGTGCTGCTGGCGAGCAGGCCGGCCAGCGCGGCGACGGAGAGGGAACTGCCGAGGAGATTCATGGGGATCCTTGCTGCCGCGGGGGTAACGACGGCGCGAGTTCGAAGCGCGCCGAAAGCGGTCGCGCCCTGCCGAACGAGAGCATGCTGCCGCCGCGCGCGCAAAAAGCAACGACTTCGGATCGCGGCCGCAGAGCGCCGTCCGCGGTTGACCCGCCCGCTCACCCGAGCAGGTGCGCGACGATTGCCTTCTCCTGCTGCAGCTCGGCCACGCTGGCGGCGATCTTGGCCTGGAAGAACGCGTCGAGCGCCAGGCCCTTGACGATCTCCCACCCGCCCTTGCCGTCGGCGCGCACAGGGAACGAGCTGATCAGCCCCTCCGGCACGCCGTAGGAACCGTCGCTGCGCACGCACACCGAACGCCATTCGCCCTTGGGCGTGGGCGTCGAAAGGTCGCGCACGTGGTCGATCAGCGCGTTGGCGGCCGAGGCCGCGCTCGACACGCCGCGCGCGGCGATGATCGCCGCGCCACGCTGCTGCACGGTCTTGAAGAACTCGCCCTCTAGCCAGGCGCGCTCCGTGATCACCTGGTCGGCCGGCTTGCCACCGATGGTCGTGTTGTGGAAGTCGGGCACCTGCGTGGCCGAGTGGTTGCCCCAGACGAGCGTGTTCTTGACCTGCGGAGTCGCCACGCCGGCCTTGAGCGCGAGCTGCGCCTGGGCGCGGTTCTGGTCGAGACGCGTCATCGCGCTGAAGCGCTCGCGCGGCACGTCCGGCGCGGAGTGCATCGCGATCAGGCAGTTCGTGTTGCAGGGGTTGCCGACGACGACCACGCGCACATCCTTGGCGGCGTGGTCGTTGATGGCGCGGCCCTGGCCGGTGAAGATCCCGCCGTTGTCCTTGATCAGGTCGTTGCGCTCCATGCCCGGTCCGCGCGGCTTCGCGCCCACCAGGCAGGCCCAGTTCACGTCCTTGAAGCCGAGCTTGACGTCGCTGGTCAGCACGATGTCGCGCAGCAAGGGGAAGGCGCAGTCCTCGAGCTCCATGGCCACGCCCTTGAGCGCCTTCATCGGGCCCTCGACCGGGACCTCGATCAGGTTCAGTGCCACGGGGCGCTCGGGGCCGAACATCTGCCCGCTGGCGATGCGGAAGACGAGCGCGTAGCCGATCTGGCCAGCGGCTCCGGTGACGGCGACGCGGATGGGGGAGGAGCTCATGCGAGGGGACCCAGGGTGGACGGTTCGGTCGATCCGAGCGCCACAGTCTGCGCACCGCCCGGCGTGAGAAAAGCCCGAGGGGCCGGAAAGTTGTGTCCAATCCGGAGAGCCCTTGCATGCGGGTGGCCGTTCGGCCGAGTATGCAGGGCAGTCCATGGACCTCGATTTCGATCCGACGGGGGTGCTGGCGAGCCTCGGCGAGGCCGAGCTCGAACACTACCGCGCGCTGCTGGCCGACCTGGGCCGGGCGGCGGGCGCCTTCCGTTTCGAGGTCGCGCCCAACCCCTGCGTGGGCGCGGCGGTGCTGTCGGACGGGGTCGAGATCGGGCGCGGTTTCCACCGCCAGTGGGGCGGCCCGCACGCCGAGCTCCAGGCCTTCGAGGCGGCCGCGGCGAGCGGCGTCCCGCGCGAGCGCTGGGATACCTTGCTGGTCACGCTCGAGCCGTGCTGCTCGCAGGGCAAGACCCCGCCCTGCACCGAGGCCATCCTGCGCACGTCGATCCGCCGCGTGGTGGTCGGAGCGCTCGATCCGGATCCGCGTCACCGCGGACGCGGGCTCGAGGAGCTGCGCGAGCGTGGGCTGGAGATCCTGTTCCTGCGCGGCGCGTCCGCGCTCGAGCGCTACTCGCCCCACTTCGTCGAGTGGACACGCCCCGATCGCCTGCGCCGCAGCGTGCCGTGGGTGATCGCCAAGTGGGCCCAGACGCGCACCGGCCAGCTCTCACCGCCGCTCGGTTCCAAGGACGGACGCTGGATCTCGTCCCCGGCCGCGCGCGAGGACGTGCACCGCCTGCGCGCGCGCGTGGACGCGATCCTGGTGGGCGTGGGCACGGTCGTGGCCGACGATCCGCGCCTCTCCGTGCGCGGCGTTCTCGACGTGCCCAAGCCGCCGCTGCGCGTGATCCTCGATTCCAGCCTGCGCACGCCGCCCAGCGCGCGCCTGTTCCAGCCCTGCCAGCCGGGCGAGTTTGCCGGTCCGGTGCACATCGTGGCGCGCGCGGGCTTCGACGCGCAGTACTACCGCCCGCTGGTCGAGGCCGGCGCGATCGTGCACGCGCTGCACCCCGGCGACCAGGGCCACACCTCGTTGCGCGAGACGCTCGGCCTCTTGTGGACCGAGGGGGTGCGTCGCGTCCTGCTCGAGGGCGGCCCGCGCTTGCTGGCCTCGGCCTTCGAGGCCGAGTACATCGACCAGCTGCGTATCTACACCGCCTCGATCAACGGCGGGGTCGGGCCCTCGATGGGGCGCTTCCTGGTGGCCGAGCGTCTGCTGCAGATCGAGCGCTCCGAGGTCGGCGACGATGCCCGCCTGGACGCTTTCCTGCGCAAGTAGGCGCTTGGATCGGCGCACCGCCGCTCGCTACAAGGGCGCGATGAAGCGCTTCAGTCTGGTCGGCGTGGGCGCCCTCGCGCTGCTGCTCGCCCCGGCGGCCTGCGCCCTGCGCCACGCGCGCCGCGAGCCGCTGCCCCTCGTTGCCACGCGCGCGCTGGCCGAGGCGCGCGAGCTCCTGCGCACGCGTCCGCACGGCTGGCGTGCCCAGGCGAACGAGGCCGCCGCGCGTGCGGCCGGCGCGGCGCCCGAGTGGGTCGCGCCGCGGCGCGTGCTCGACGACCTGGCGCGCGAGAGTCTGCTGGGCCACGAGGCCCTGGCCGCGCGCCGCGCCGAACTCGCGCGCACGGCGGGCGCGGCCGAGCTCTATCTCGTCGGCCGCCTGGAGGGCCGGGCCGGGATCCCGCGCCTCGAGCGCGCCATGCGCCTCGACCCGCAGTTCGCCTGGGCCCAGCACGGTCTGGCGTGGAACCGCTTCCTGGGTGGCGAACCGCGCGTGGCGCTGCACGCCGGCGAGCGCGCGCTCGAACTCGCGCGGGGTTCCTACGAACTCGGCGCCTTCGCCCAGGCCGCGGCGCGCTACCGCATCGAGCTGGGCCGGGCCGACGAGGCCATCGCGTCCCTGGCCGAGCTGCTGGAAGGCGCGCAGCTCGAGGAACCGGAGCGCACCGAACTCGGCCTGACGCTGGCGCGCGCCGAACTCGGCAGCGAGGACGCCGAGCTCGTGGCGCGCGGCTTCTGGCGCGCGGTGGCGCTACTGGAGAGCGGGCACCTGGCCGAAGCGGAGTACGACCCGCTGGGCGACGACGCGCTCGCGCGCCGCGCCGCGGCCGGGCAGCCCGACGGGATCAGCGTGCTGCTCTCGGCCCTCGATGGCGCCACGGGCCCCGGGCCCGAGCATCTGCGCGCGCGTCTGTTCCTGGAGCGCGGCGCGCCCGCTCTGGCCGCGGCGCAGTGGGCGCGCACGAGCTCGGGCCAGAGCGCGGCGACGTTCGCGCGCGCGCGCGCGCTGGAGCACGGCGCGGCCGAGCGCGCGCTGGAGGGCTGGCGTCTGGGGTTGCCCGCGCACCTCCGCGACGAGCAAGGCCTGCCCCGCGAACCGAAGCTGCGCGCGCTGCTCGCCGCCGCACGCGTGAGCAGCGCGCCGCTCGGCGCGCGGCGCTTCGGCGCGGCGCTGCTCGACGCCGGCTGGTTCGCCGAGGCCGCCAGCTACGCCTCGTTCCTGGCCGAGGCCGAGCCCGAAGCGGGGCTCGAGCTCGCCACGCGCGCCGCGACCGGCCAGGCGCTGCTCTCCGGCCTCGAGAGCGTGCTGCTGCGCGTGGACGAGAGCAAGCCGGCCTTCCTGCCGGCGGCGGCCGGCGCCGCGCCGTCGGCGCGCAAGGTCGATGACCTGGACGCGCTGCTGTCCGCGCTGCAACCGTTCTTCGAGCGCTTCCACCGCGCGCCGCTCGCCGTGCCGCTCAGCGACTCCCCGCGCCTGTCCTTCGCCGGCGTGGCGGCGATCGCGCATCCAGGCCCGACCTTCTCGGCCGCGGACGAGCGCGCCGGCCTGGGCCGTGCCGGCGAGCCCGTGCCCGGGCTGGCGGCCGAGCTTCTCGCGCTTGGCCGCTTCGGCATCTTTGGTCAGGCGCCCGGCGGTGGCGGGCCCGACGGCACGGTGCTGCGCGTGGTGGGCGGCGAGCGCAAGGAGGGCACGCACCTCGGCGTGCACTACGCCGGCTGGGTCGCCTGGTGCGAGGGCACGGACATCGCGAGCCGTCCCGGCCGGCACGGCGCCGGCATCAGCGGCGCGGCGCTGCACGAGGGTTACTGGATCGACCTCGAGGGCGTGCGCCACGAGTGGGAGCGCCTGTGCGCGCTCGAACACGCCTACCTGGACGAGGACCCTGCGACGCTCGAGCGCGCCCTGGCCGGCCGCGGCCCGACGCTCGAAGCCCAGGCACCGGCGCACGAGCGCGCGCGCTGGATGGCGCCGCTGGGCGAGGGCGAGCGCGTGCTGCTGGCGGCCCTGCGCGAGCGCGCGACGCCGCCGGGCGGTGCGGCGCGGCTCACCTTCGACGAGCGCGTCGAGCTCACCGCACTACACGAGGAAGGCCACCTCACCGAGCGCACGCGCTTCCTGCCGCTCTTCGCGCACTGGCGCGCGGTGCTGGGCTTCGCGCTGCGCCACGGCTTCGCGCCGCGCGCCGTGGCACAGGCGCTGGAGTACCGCGCGCAGCTGGTTGCGCTGTGCGCGGCCGCGGATCCGCGCCTGGTGCTGGCCGACTGTCTCCTGGCGAGCGACGGCGAGGGCGGCGTGCTGCCGCACGGCGACGCCTATCGCCAGCTGCTGGAGGAGTTCCTGCGCGTCGCCGCGGGCGAGCTCGCCAGCCTTCCAGCGCTGGACGACGAGCACTACGTCCTCTACCAGCTGCACCTGCTGGGCGCGGAAGACGTGCGCCGTCTCGCGCGCACCGTGGCCGAGGGCGAGGGTCTGGTGGCCGACTGAGCCGGCCCGTCAGCGCCGGAATCGCGAGCGCTTCAGCTCCTGGGCCTGGGCGTGCCCGGGCTCCAGCTCCAGGGCGCGTAGCACGTGCTGCTCGGCCTCCGCACGGCGCTCCAGCAGCAGCAGCAGGCGCGCGGCGTCGCAGTGCGCCTGGGCGGACTCGCCGAGCTCGAGCGCGCGCTCGAGGTAGCGCAGGGCGCCTTCCAGGTCCCCGCGTTCGGCGGCGATCGCGGCCAGGTTGCGCTGCACGAAGCTCGAGCCCGGGTCGAGCTCCAGCGCCGTCTTCAGCAGGGCTTCGGCCTCCACGCTGCGCTCGGCGTCGAGCAGCGCCGCGGCCAGGTTGTTGTAGGCGCGCGGGTTGTGCGGAGCGCGCGCCACCACCGTGCGCCACAGCTCGATCGCCGTGCGGTACTCGTGGTTGCGCTGCACGGTCGCCGCCGCGAGCGCGACAGTCGCGGCTGCGGCCAGCAGCCCAGGCAGGCATGGCAGGCGCGGAGCCCAGCGCCGGCCGGCGTGCGCGACCCCCGCGCACAGCGGCACGAGCAGCGCCGCGAGCGGCAGGACCATGCGGTGCTCGAAGGCCAGGTCCTTGATGGGCACGAAGCTCGACGTCGGTGCCAGCACCAAAAAGAAGGCGGCCAGCGCGAAGCCGGGCCAGGAGCGGCGCAGCAGCCCCACGAGCGTGGCCGCGAGCAGGGCCAGGATCAGGAGCGTCTGCGGCAGCCAGGCACCGAGCTCACGCGCCACCGGCCAGGCGTAGTCGAAGACCAGGGGATGCGGCCAGAGCACCAGCCGCAGGTAGTGCAGGAGCACGCCCGGCTGTGAGCGCAGGTAGGCGAGCGACGTGGCACCCGCGCGGAAGCCGAAACCGCTGCTCTTGCTCGCGGCGAACAGCGGCGGAGCGATGAAGATCAGGAACAGCACCAAGCTGAAAGCCGCCACCAGGGCGTGGAAGCGCCAGCGACGGCGCAGGTTGTCGCGCGCCGCGCCGGGCACGAGCACGCACTCGGCGAGCAGCATCAGCGCCGGCGCCGTGGCGATGATCTCCTTGGAGGCGAAGCCTAGCGCCAGGCTGGCCAGCGCGTAGAGCTGCCAGCGGCGCGGGGTGGGGGAGTCGAGCGAACGCAGATGGCCGTAGAGCGTGCCGAGATAGAAGAGCACGGCCAGGGTCTCGGCGCGCTGGCTGATGTAGGTCACCGCGCTGGTCTGCAGCGGGTGGCACAGCCACAGCGCCGTGACGGCCAGCGCGAGGCGTGCGCGGCTCGCGGCCGCCAGAGCGGGCGCGACCAGGGCCGTCGCCCGGCGCACGACCCCCAGCAGGGCCAGGCCGCACAGGAAGTGTGCGAGGAGGTTGAACGCGTGATAGCTCCAGGTCGCCGCGCCGCTCAGCGCACGGTTGAGGGCAAAGCTCGCCCACACCAGCGTGCGCGTGCCGAACTCCAGGCGTTTCTCCGGCAGCGGGTCGTCCAGCAGGAACGGGACGCGCAGGCTGTTCGCGTAGCACAGGCCCACCAGGAGCGCGCACAGCAGCACGGACCACAGGAGGTGCGCGCGGCGCGCTTGGGGGGCGAGGGCGGGGGCGTCCAAGGTCGTGCCGGGCTGATGGTCCGCGCCCGGGGCCGACGGTGTCAAGGCCGGGCCGCGCTTGGTAGCTTGCGCGCGCGTGCAGACGGAGTGGAAGATCGCGGTGGTCGTGCCGTGCTATCGGGCGCGCGCATCCGTGCTCGGCGTGCTGGCCAAGATCGGCCCGGAATGCGCGGCGATCTACGTGGTCGACGACGCCTGTCCCGAGCAGACCGGCGCACACGTGCGCCGCGAGTGCCGCGACCCGCGCGTGCGCGTGCTGGTCCTCGAGGCGAACCAGGGCGTGGGCGGGGCCACGCTGAGCGGCTACCGCGCGGCCCTTGCCGAGGGCGCAAACGTGCTGGTCAAGCTCGACGCCGACGGGCAGATGGACCCCGTCTTGGTGCCCACGCTGGTGGCGCCGATCCTGCTGGGCGAGGCCGACTACACCAAGGGCAACCGCTTCTTCGAGCTCGAGGGCCTGCGCTCGATGCCCTTCCTGCGCCTGGCTGGCAACTCGGCGCTGTCGTTCCTGTCCAAGCTCTCCAGCGGCTACTGGGACGTCTTCGACCCGACCAACGGCTTCACCGCGCTGCACGCCGCAGTGGCCCGGCGCCTGCCGCTCGACAAGGTGGCCAAGCGCTGGTTTTTCGAGTCGGACCTCTTGTTCCGCCTGGGCACGCTGCGCGCGGTGGTGTGCGACGTGCCCATGCCGGCGCAGTACGCGGACGAGCGCAGCAACCTCAGCGTGCGTCACGTGCTGCCCGAGTTCGCCTGGCGCCATCTGCTGAACACGCTGAAGCGCGTCTTCTACGGCTACTACCTGCGCGACTTCAACTTCGCCTCGCTGGAGCTCGTGCTGGGCGTGCTCGCCACCGCGGGTGGCACTTGGTTCGGGATCGCCCAGTGGCTCGCCAGCAGCGAGAGCAGGACCTTCACGAGCTCGGGCCCGGTCATGCTGGCCGCCTTGCCGATCCTGCTGGGCGTGCAGCTCGTGCTCGGCTTCCTGAGCTTCGACATGCACAACACGCCGCGCCAGCCGCTGCACCGCCGCCTCGAGCCGCGGCGCTGAGCATGGCCGAGCGGCTGGCGATCGCGGTCCCGTTTTACGCCGGGCTCGAGTACCTGCGCGAGGCGCTGGCGAGCGCGCGCGCGCAGACGGATGGCGAGTGGACCCTGACAGTGGTCGATGACTCGCCCGAAAAACGCGGCGGGCGCGAGCTGGTGGCGAGCTTCGGCGACCCGCGGCTGCGCTACCTGGCCAACGACGGCAACCTGGGCATGGTGGCC
The DNA here is from genome assembly GCA_009691855.1 of Planctomycetota bacterium. Taxonomy (GTDB): domain Bacteria; phylum Planctomycetota; class UBA1135; order UBA1135; genus JABFRZ01. The sequence goes on from SIAI01000002.1 coordinate 103,695, forward strand.
TGCTGGAACCGCTGTCTGGCCGAGGTCGAGCTGGGCGCGGAGCTGCTCACGCTGCTGCATGCCGACGATCGCCTGTTGCCCGGCTACGTCGCGGCCATGAAGGGGCTGGCCGCGGCCCAGCCGCGCGCGGTGGCCCTGTTCTGCGCCGCGCGCACCATCGGCGCCGACGGGCGCGAGCGCTTCTCGCTGCAGGACGACATCAAGCGCTTCCTCGTGCCGCGCGCCGGTATCGTGGTCGAGCTGCGCGGCGAGGCCGGCCTGCGCGCGCTCATGCGCGGCAACTTCGTGGTCTGCCCCACGCTGTGCTTTCGCCGCGGGGTGCTCGGCACCCGGCGCTTCGAAACGCGCTGGCATCAGGTGCAGGACCTGGAGCTCTTGACGCGCCTCCTGTTCGAGCGCGAGACGCTCTGCGGCCTGCGCGCCGCGCACTACGCCTACCGCCGCCACACCGCCAACGCCACCGCGCAGCAGACCGAGAGCCTGCTGCGCTTCGAGGAGGAGTTCGCCGTGTTCGACGCGCTCGCCGCGCGCGCCGCGGCGCTCGGCTGGACGCGCGCCGCGCGCACCTCGCGCCAGAAGACGATCCTGCGTCTGCACCTCGGCTGGCGCGCGCTGGCCGAGCTGGCGCGGCTGCGGCCTGGAACGGCCGCGAAGTACGCGCGCTTCCTCGCGCGGCGCTAGGCTTTTCGCGCCACGACCACGAACTCGTTGTGCGCGAACAGGCGCCCGACGAAGCGCGGGAAGGGGAACGAGTAGCGCCGCACGAGCACGAGCCCGTTAGCCGTGAGCACGCGCTCGAGCTCATCGAATCCCGTGAAGGCGACGTGCGTCGCGTCGCTGGCGAAGCCGCGCTCCTGCGGCGTGAGCAGCACGACGCGCCCGCCGGACTTCACGAACGGCAGGTGTTCGCCGACCAGCGCGAGCGCCTGGGCGGGCTGCAGGTGCTCGAGCACATGCGCCACGAGCAGCGTGTCGAAGCGTCCCGGGGTGGCGTGCGGCGAGCGCGCGAACTCTTCACCCGTGTAGGCATCGAGGCCGCGCGCGCGGGCCGCCGCGACCGAGTGCGCGTTGTGGTCGATGCCGACTCCGTGCCCGCCGAGGTGCGCCAGGTTGCGGCCGGTGCCGCAGCCGAGGTCGAGCGTGAAGCCCAGCTCGAGGCGTCGCAGGTTCCAGCGATAGGGCGCCTGCACGTCGATGAAGCGCTTCCAGCCCGCGCGCTCGGCGAGGTAGCGCGTGTAGGCTGGCGAAGTCGTGTCGCGCGCGGGCTCGGACATCCCGCCGAGCATAGCGGTGGGATTCCACGCCTGGCTCAACGTCTTGCGCTGACGCGCGAGGAATCCGCGCTCTGCCGCCAACGCTTGCGCTCCCGCGGCAAGATCTCCTGGCATCCGCCATGGATGCCGCGCCCTTCGATCACGACGAGGACCTCGTCCAACGCCTGGAGTGCTACGCCTTCACGCGCACCGAGTCGAGCACCTCGTCCATGTGGAAGAGCAGCTCGTCGAGCCCCTCCTCCGAATGGTCGCCCATGTGCCCGATGCGGAAGGTGAGGCCCTTCAACTTGTCGTAGCCATTGCCGATCTCCTCGCCGCGCTTCTTCAGCGCGTCGATCAGCGCGGCCACGTCGATGCCATCCGCCTTGATGCAGCTGATGGTGGGCGAGCTGAGCGCCTCGGCGGGGAACGGATCGAGGCCGTGGCCGATGCCCCATTGCAGCGTGCGCGCGCGCATGCGCTCGTGCTTGTCGAAGCGCGCCGTCCAGGCCGCGGCGCCGGTCTTGCCCTTGTCGCGCGCGGGCAGCGTGGCGCCACTGGTGATGTCGGCGAGCTGGCGCGCCAGCGCGCGGTACAGCGTGACCACCGGCGTGGCCGGCGTCTTGCGCTCGACGTGGCCGTCGATCGTGCGCACCGGATCGAGGTACCAGCTCGCGCGCTTCTTGGCGCGCGCGCCCTCCATGTAGCGCTTCGAGGCGCACACCACCGTGATGCCCGGCGGCAGCGCGAGCGCCTTGTTCACGCCGGCCAGGGCGAAGTCGATGCCGTTCGCGTCGCAGTCGATGGGCGCGCCGGCGATAGCGCTCACCACGTCCACGAACAGCTGCGTGCTGGGCGAGGTCTTCATCGCTCTCGCCACGGGCGCGAGCGGCGTCAGCACTCCGGTCGAGGTCTCGCACACGACCAGCGTGACCGCGTCGAACGGTCCCTTGCTCTTCAGCGTCTCGGCCAGCTGCGCTTCGGTGACGGCTTGGCCCCAGGCGAGCTCGAGCACCGTCACGTCCTTGCCCAGGACCTTGGCGATGTCCGCCCAGCGCTTCGAGAACGAGCCGTTCACGACGGACAGCACGCGCGCGCCGACGCCGTAGAGCGAGCCCTCCATCATCCCGGTCGCGCTGTGGTTGCACACGGCGACGGTCGCGGTCGAGCCCGCGCCCAGGCCGAAGGCGAGGCGCAGCGGCGGATCGATGCGCTCGAGCAGCTCGACCATGGCCTTCGAGCGGTGCCCGATCATGGGCAGGACCTGCTCGGCCAAGATCTCGGTGCGGACGTAGGTGGGGCCGGGGATCCAGATCTTCATGCGGTGGGAGGGGTTGGGCTGCGCGGGAGCTCGACCAGGGGGCGGTGGGCGCTCGAAGACGCGAGATTCGCGATCTCCGCGCCCGAGAGCAAGAGCGGAACGAGCGCGCGGAAGTCGGGGTCGAGGCAGCGCACGCGCGCGGCCTCCAGGACGCGCTTGCGCCGCTCCACGCCGCCGAAGGCGACGAAGCGCGTGGCCTCGCCGGCGGCCTCGAGGTCGGTGGCGCCATCGCCGACGAAGACCAGGGCCTCGCCCGCGCGACGCAGACCGCGCAGGACCTCGACCTTTCCGCCCGCGCGCGCGAGCGGCGAACGCTGGTCGAAGCCGGCGTAGCGCCCGGCTGCGTCGAAGTGGAGCTCGACGGCGTGCACGCACGCGTCGGGGATCGCCAGCGCGCGCGCGAGGTGCGCCACCGCCGGCCGCACGCCGCCCGAGACGATGCACACGCGCTTCCCGAGCGCCTGCAGCGCGGCCACGAGCTGCGCTACGTTGGGTAGCAGCGTCTCGACGTAGCGCTGACCGATGTGCTCGACGTCGGCGCGCGAGGGCTTCACCAGCGCGAGGCGCGCACCGTAGACCTCCTCCAGCGCGATCGCGCCCTCCATGGCGAGCTGCGTCAGGCGCGCGACCTCGGCGTTGTCGCGCGCCAGCTCCTCGATGCCCTCGAGTGCCGAGAGTGTCGAGTCGCAGTCGAACACCACCGTGGCGTAGGGCGGCGGCGCGTCGAGGAGCTCGCGCACGGCGTTCACAGGCGCAGCAGCTGCAGTTCCTCGATGGCGGGGATCGAGCGCAGGGCCTCGAGCACGGGCGGGCCGGGCTCGGGCGAGAGCGTGAGATAACCGTGGGCCGCGGCGCCCGCGTCGCTGGCGGGCGCGAGCTCCAGACGCTGGATGTTGATCTGGTAGCGGCCGAGGATCGAGCCGATCTGGCCCAGCACGCCGGGCTGGTCCTTGTGGCGCGTGACCAGCAGCACGCCCTTGGGCACCAGGTCGAGGCGCAGGCCGTCCACGGCGGTGATGCGCGGCTCGCGGCCGAAGACCGTGCCCGCGACCGTGTGCGCCTTGCCGCCGGCCTTTTCCGTGGCGCGCACGGAGAGCTCGCCGCCGCGGAAGTCGGGGCGCTCCTCGCGGCTCTCCAGCACCAGGATGCCGCGCTCGCGCGCCAGCGCCGGGGCGTTGACGAAGTTCACGCTCTTGTCGTGGCTGTGGCGCAGCACGCCCACCAGGAAGGCGAGCTTCAGGTGCTCCGCGTGGCGCGCGATCTCGCCGCCGACGGTGAGTTCGACCTTGCGGATCTGGCCCTGCGTGCGCTGCGCGAGGTAGCTGCCCAGCTTCTCGGCCAGCAGCAGGTAGGGCCCCATCTCGCCCATGGCCTCGGCCGGCAGGGTGGGCGCGTTGACCGCGTTCTCGGCCACGCCGTTCTTCAGGAAGTTGGCGATCTGCTCGGCGATGTCGAGCGCCACGCGCAGCTGCGCTTCCTCGGACGAGGCGCCGAGGTGCGGCGTGACGATCACGTCGTCGCGCGCGAGCAGCGGGTGGTCCTTCGACGGCGGCTCCTCGACCAGGACGTCGAAGGCCGCGCCGGCGAGCTTCCCGGTCGTCAATGCGTCGAGCACCGCCTCCTCGTCCACCACGCCGCCACGCGCGGCCTGGATCAGGCGTGCGCCGGGCTTGACGCGCGCGAACTGCTCCCACGAGAGGAGGTTTTTGGTCGAGTCGTTCAGCGGCACGTGCACGCTGAGGAAGTCGGCGCGCGTCAGCAGCGCGTCGAGCTCGAGCAGCTCCACGCCCGCCATCGGCGAGGCCATGCCCTCGCCGGCGAGGTACGGGTCGTAGGCGACGACCTTCATGCCGATGCCGCGCCCGCGCTCGGCCACGAGCTTGCCTATGCGCCCGAGGCCGATCACGCCCAGCGTCTTGCCGAAGACCTCGGTGCCGACCAGGCCCTTGGCCTTCCACTTGCCGCTGCGCACGAGGCGATCGGCGCGCGGGATGTGGCGCGCGAGCGCCAGCAGCAGCGCGATCGCGAGCTCGGCCGTGGTGGTGGCGTTGCCGCGCGGCGTGTTCATGACCACCACGCCGCGCTCGGTCGCGGCCTCGAGGTCCACGTTGTCCACGCCGATGCCGGCGCGCCCGACGACGCGCAGCGCGTCGGCCGCCTCGAGCACGCGGCGCGTGACCTTGGTCGCCGAGCGCACGACCAGCGCATCGACGCCACGGATCGCTTGGCACAGCTCGTCCTCCTTCATGCCGGTCTTGACCTCGGGTTCGAAGCCGGCGCGGCGGAAGACCTCGATGGCGGCGGGGTCGAGCTCGTCGCTGATCAGGATGCGGGGCGGGCGGGGGTCGCTCATGGGGCTGACAGGAGAGCGCCGAGAAGGCGCCGAAGGAAGCCCCTGTCGGCTTCCCGGTGGCTACTGCTGGAGCGCCGTGCGCACCAGCGTTTCCAGGTCGCCGCCCGGGAGCCTGGTGGCTGCCTGTTCGACGCTCTTGCGCGCTTCCTTGTCCGAGTAGCCGATCGACACCAGGGCCCGCACCGCGTCCTCGACCGCGCGCGAGGTGCCGGGGGTTTGCGGCGTCAGCGTGCCACGCCCCGTCTCGAGCTCGACGCGCGGGGCCTTGTCGCGCAGATCGAGCAGGATCTGCTCGGCGGTCTTCTTGCCCACGCCCTTCACGCGCAGGAACGGCGCCTTGTCCTGGGCCATGATCGCGCGCAGCAGCTCGTCGCCGGGCAGGCTGGAGAGCACCGCCAGGGCCACCGACGGACCCACCCCGCGCACCTCGAGCAGGAGGCGGAAGAGCTCGCGCAGCTCGCGCGAGGGGAAGCCGAACAGGAGGTGCGCGTCTTCACGCACGACGAGGTGCGTCCAGGCGCGCACCCGCCCGTCCTTGGTCGTGAAATCGACTCCCAGCGGCACGTTGAGGTCGTAGCCGACCCCGCCGGCGTCGATCACCACGCGCGTCGCACGTCGCTCGGCGAGCTTGCCCTCGATGTAGTCGTACATGTCCGCTGGCCCTGAGCCGCAGGAGGACTCTGCCGGTCCGTCGAGCGTCAGGCAAGGGGAGTGCGGACCCACCGGACGCAGATCCGCGCGCCGCGTTGGCCGGCGCTCCGGGCTAGGGGCACGAAGCGAAGATGCCGAAGGCGGCCTGCGAGAGGTCCGCGTGTCCGCCGCCGATGACGACGTACTGCGCGGCCCAGGGGAGTCCTACGAGCGCGGGCTGGGCGGGAATCAACTGAGGAGAGATGTCGCCTTTCACGCGGTCATGCACGCCGGTGATCCCGGCGAGCAGGGGTCCGGCGATCCAGATAGGGAGCGTGGCCAGACCTGAGGCCCCGCCGAGGAAGAGGCTGGCGCTGCCCTCGATTGGAAGATCGCCGTCGTGGTAGGGGGCGCCGACGAGCACATCGTCGTAGCCGTCTCCGTTGACGTCACCTGCGCTCGAAACCGACGAGGCGAACGCGGCCCGGAACTCAGGGCTCTCCACCACCCACGGCGGCACGGACGAGAGACCGAGCGCACTCCCCGCGTAGACGTAGGCACGGCCGCCACCGGAGTTGGGGGCCCCGACGATCAGGTCGTCGAAGCCGTCGCCGTTGACGTCTCCCCACGCAGCGAGGGAGGCTCCGAAGCGGGCGCCGCTCGCTCCGCCCGTCGCCTTCCAGGCTGGACAGGTCGGGACGGGCGGCAGCGCGAGTCCGAGCAAGGTGAAAACGCCCATGAAGGTTGCGAAGCAAGGCAATCGGAACATGCGGTAACTCCGTAGGAAGCGCGGGAGGCTCCGCAGGAAAATCCTATGGTGCGCCCGCTCCGAGAACGGAGCCCACGCGGACGCGCTCGGGCCGCAAGGGGCCCGAGCGTATTCCGCGCGCGTCCTCGGCTCGAACCGCGCGCGGCCGCTGTCTACTCGCCCTTCAGCTTGAGGCTGAGCTCGGCGAGCTTCGTGCGCAGCTCCTGCAGCGAGGTCTGCCCGAAGTTCGGCATGCCCAGCAGCTCCTCGGCCGAGTGCTTGGTGATGTCGCCGACCGTCAGGCAGCCTAGCGTCTCGACCGTGCGCCGCGCGCGGATCGAGAGCGCCAGCTCGAGGATCGGCTTGTTCATCACGTCCGAGCGGTCGCCGGTCTGCTGGCGGCGCGCGTGGGCCTCGATCGAGGCCACGGCTTCCTCGCGCGGCATGCCCAGGCGCAGGCCCTTCGAGTGCAGGATCTCCTTGATCTCGGTCAGCGAGGTCTCGCCGAAGTTCTTGTAGGAGAGCAGCTCCTGCTCGGTCTTCTGCACCAGGTCGCCGAGCGTGGTGATCTGCATCTTGTTGAGGCAGTTGCGCGCGCGCACCGAAAGCTCGAAGTCGGTGATGGGGATGCGCAGGATCTGGTTGAGGCGGTCCTCTTTCTTCTCCAGGTCCTCGTCGTAGTACATGCTCATCGCCGCGCGCGCGTCGATGAGGTACATGCGCGCGCGCTCGTCGGTGCCCTTGTTGCGCAGGATCGTGTCGTAGCACGAGGCCGCGTCGGCGTCGCGGCCGACGTCCTCGTAGAGCACACCCAGGTTGATCAGCGCGTTGTGGTCGATCGGCCGCATGCGCAGCAGGTCTTCGTACAGCTCCAGCGCCAGGTCGTCGAAGCCGGTGCGCTCGGCCAGGTGCGCGAAGCGCGTCAGCAGGGAATAGTGCTGCGGGTCGAGGGCGCGCGACTTCTCGTAGCAGTCGAGCGCTTCATCGAGGTCGCGGCGCAACTCGGCCGCGCGCCCGCGCAGGTACAGACCCTCGATCGTCTCGGCGAAGCCGCCCGGCGCGGCGAGCACGTTGCGCTCGAGTTCCTCGCCGAGTTTGGCCAGATCTTCGGGTCTCTTGGCCAGCGCTTGCTCGAGCTTGGTCTCCAGCAGGCCGGAGCGCGGACGCGGCTCGTTGGGATGTTTGTCGCTGAGGCGCTGGAAGATCTTGAGCGCCTCGTCGAAACGCGCGAGCGAGAGCAGGGCCCGCGCGCGCGTGAAGGCGGCCGTGTCGTCGCCCTCGTGCGCGACCAGCTCCGCGGCGCAGCGCTCGTACTCGGCCAGCACCCACAGCCCGAGCCCGCGACGGCGGCCGGGTTCGCCGCTGGTGGGCAGAGCCTCGACCTGGTTCTTGAAGCGGCGTTTCGCGTCCAGCGACTCGTACACCGATTGGCGGCCCACCTCGAGCGCGGCGAAGGAGAGCGTCTGCTTTTCGAGGTCGAATTCGAGCTCGAAGGTAGGCTCTTCGGCGAGCGAGGCCGTGAGGTCGGATTCGACGTTTTCGGGTTCGGCGGTCTCGGAGGTCATCGGATCGGCGGCGGTGGACTCGTGAGGAGCGCCGGTTGCGCGCCGGGAGCGGCGGGCGGTGCCGCGCGGAACGCGGGCTCGGCGGGACCGGACGGAAGGGGTAAAGAGAATAGGCAGGCCGGCCTCAAGGGTCAAATGCCGGGCTCAGAGGGAGCCGCGAAACGGAGGCGGGCACGGCTAGGGGCTTGGATCCGCGCGCGCGATCCGTACGTTGGCGACGCGTGGAGGAACTCTGCGCATGAGCTGTGTCTTCTGTCGCATCGTCGGCGGCGAGCTTCCGGCGACTCGGGTGTACGAGGACGCGGACGTGCTCGCCTTCCGCGACCTCCACCCGCAGGCCCCCTCGCACGTCCTCGTCGTACCCAAGGTGCACGTGGATTCGTTGCACGAGCTCGTCGATCCCCGTCTGGCGGGGGCGCTGCTGGCCGCCGCGGCCCAGGTGGCCCGCGCCGAGAAGCTCGAACAGGGGTGGCGCCTGATCGCCAACACCCGTGAACACGGCGGCCAGGAGGTTGGCCACCTGCACCTGCACGTACTCGGCGGCCGGGCCCTCGGCCGCATGCTCCCCTCCGCTCGCTGACTGCCAACCGCAACCCCAGGAAACGCACCCGTGGATATCTTCGTGATCCAGGGCGGGAAACCGCTCGAAGGAACGGTTCGGACCGCCGGCGCCAAGAATTCGGTCCTGCCGATCCTGGCCGCAGCCCTGCTCACCGAGGAGACGCTCAGCCTGGAGAACGTCCCCGACCTTTCCGACGTGCGCACCATGCTGCGCATCCTGGAGATGCTGGGCGCCGAGGTGGAACACACCGGGCCGAACCGGCTCGACATCCGCTCGCGGCCCTCGGCCCAGCCGGTGGCGCCATGGGAGCTCGTGCGCAAGATGCGGGCGTCGTTCGAGGTTTTCGGGCCGTTGCTCGGGCGCCGCGGGCGCGCCGAGGTGAGCTACCCTGGTGGCTGCTCGATCGGCGTGCGCCCGGTGGACGCACACATCCGCGGCTTCGAGGCCCTGGGGGCCAAGATCCGCACGCAGGAAGGTTATGTCGTGGCCGAGGCACCCCCCGAGGGGCTGCCGGGCGGGGAGGCGTACCTCGCGACCTCCTCGGGTTCGTCGGTCGGCGCCACGCGCAACGTCATGATGGCGGCGGTGCTGGCGCGCGGCCGCTCGGTCCTGACCTGCGCGGCCTGCGAGCCCGAGGTGGTCGACCTGGCCGACTGCCTGAACGCGATGGGGGCGAAGGTCCACGGCGCCGGCTCGCCCACGATCGAGATCCAGGGCGTTGAAGCTCTGCACGGCGCCAAGCACAGCGTGATCCCAGATCGCATCGAGGCCGGGACCTACGTCGTCGCCGGCGCGATCACCGGCGGTCGCGTGCGCGTGGAAGGCTGCCGGCCCGAGCACCTGACGGCGTTGCTGGACGCGCTCTACCGCTCGGGTGTCGGCATCGAACGCGGGCGCGACTGGATCGAGACCCAGCCGCGTGACATCCACAAGGAACGCCTGCGGCCGACCGACATCACCACCCAGCCCTACCCCGGCTTCCCCACCGACCTTCAGGCCCAGTGGATGGTGCTGATGACGCTCGCCGATGGCGTGAGCGTGATCACCGAGCGCATCTTCCCCGACCGCTACATGCACCTCGCCGAGCTGCTGCGCCTCGGCGCCCGCATCCGCCGCCAGGAGACCGCGGCCGTGGTCGAGGGCGTCGCCTCGCTTTCGGGCGCCAGCATCATGGCCAGCGACCTGCGTGCTTCGGCGGCGCTGGTGCTGGCCGGCCTGGTGTCCAAGGGCCAGACCCAGGTGCACCGCGTGTATCACATCGATCGCGGCTACGAACGCATCGAGGAGCGACTCGAGAACATGGGCGGCTCGATCCGGCGCGAATCCGTGGCGGTCGAGGGGCAGAGCGCGCCCGGATAGGCCCGTGCGGTTGGGCGCGAGGCGCGAGGGTTCGAGCACCGCACCCGCTCCGCGGATCTCCCTGCCGGCGATCGGGGGCCGCTGGAAGCCAAAAAAAGCGGCCGGCCCGAGTCCCCCTGCGGACCCGGGCCGGCCTCACTTCGCCGGCAAGGAGGGAGGTCTCCAGAGTCGCCGGGAAGCCGTGTCGTTCCTCATTTGGTACGCCAGAAGACGTCGCTCGATAGGGCGCCTTCCAAAAAAAGTGCGCGGATGCTCCAGGCGCATTCGTGATGCGGACTTGCGACGCGCCAGCGGAATGCGGCGCGCGCCCGCGCCGGTGGCTATCATCCCCGCCCCGTGTTCGAGACCTTGAGCGAGCGCCTGGGCTCTGCCTTCGCCGCCTTGCGCGGCAAGCGCGAGCTTTCGGAGCAGAACATCGAGGAAGGCCTGCAGGCGGTTCGAGCCGCCCTGCTCGAGGCCGACGTGCATTTTCAGGTCGCGCGCGACCTCGTGGAGCGCGTGCGCACCTCGGTGGTTGGCCAGCAGGCCCTGAAGGGCGTCGATCCTTCACAGCAGTTCGTTCACGCGGTGCACCGCGCGCTGGTCGAGTTCATGGGGCCGGAGGACGCGCGTCTGGTCTTCGCCAAGACGCCTCCGACGGTGATCCTGCTGGCGGGCCTGCAAGGCTCGGGCAAGACCACGACCTGCGCCAAGCTGGCGAAGCTGCTGCGCGACAAGCACCAGAAGCGCCCGCTGCTGGTGGCCGCGGACATCAAGCGTCCGGCCGCCGTCGAGCAGCTGCGCGTACTCGGCACGCGCCTCGGCATCCCCGTGTTCCACCGCCCGGGCCTCGCCCCGGCGGAGGTCTGCGCGCAGGGCGTGCGCGAGGCGGCGGCGCTGGGGCGCGACCTGGTGCTGCTCGACACGGCCGGGCGCCTGCACATCGACGAGGAGTTGATGCAGGAGGTGGCCGAGATCGCCGCGCGCACCTCGCCCCACGACACGCTGCTGGTGTGTGACGCGATGACCGGCCAGGACGCGGTGCGTTCGGCCCAGGCATTTCACGCGCACCTGAAGCTCAGCGGCCTCATCCTGACCAAGCTCGACGGCGACGCGCGCGGCGGCGCGGCCGTGAGTCTCAAGGCCGTCACCGGCGCGCCGATCCTGTTCATCGGCACGGGTGAGAAGCTCGAGGACCTGGCGCCGTTCCATCCCGAGCGCATGGCGGGGCGCATCCTCGGCCTGGGCGACGTGGTCGGGCTGGTGGAGCAGGCGCAGGAGCAGATCAGCGAGACCGAGGCCCAGGCCGCCTACGAGAAGATGGTCCTGGGGTCCTTCACCCTGGAGGACATGCTGGCGCAGATCCGCATGTTCCGGCGCCTGGGGCCGATGAAAAAGGTGCTCGGGATGCTGCCCGGCATGGGCGGCCTGGTCGACCAGATCGACGTCGACGACAAGAAGATGAATCGCCTCGAGGCGCTGTTCACCTCGATGACGCCTTTCGAGCGCCTGCATCCGGATTGCCTGGAGATGGGCCGACGTCGGCGCGTCGCGCGTGGCGCGGGCCAGGACGTGGCCGCGATCAACGAGCTGCTCAAGTCCTACAAGGGGATGAAGCAGATGATGAAGGAGATGAACAAGCTCGGCCTAGGGGCGCGCTTCGGGTTGAAGGAGAAGCGCGAGGCCTTGAAGGGCCTGTCCCCCGACGGCGACCTGGCGGCGCCGGGGGGCGGCTTTGGGCTCGAGTCCTTGCTCGGCGGGGGCAGCGCGTCTCCGCCTGAGGGCGGCCTGGCCGGTCTCGGGGGCCGAGGCGGAATGGGAGGGCTGGGCGGCATGCTCGGCGGCGGGCGTCCTTCGCGCCCGATGGGCAGCTCGGCCACCCGGCAAAGCGGCTCGAAGCGCAAGAAGGACAAGCGCAAGAAGAAGCGTCGCTGACGCGCTTCTCCGCGCAGGGATGGACCCCTCGCGCGCGGAACACTACACTCTTGCCCCTTGTTTGCGGCCCGACCGGTGCCGCTCCGTTCCGAGGTCCCTTCTCGCACCAACGCGATGGCCGTAGTTCTCCGCATGAAGCGCACGGGGCGCAAGAATCGCCCCTGCTACCGCATCTCCGCCACGAACAGTCGCAACGCTCGCGACGGTCGTACGCTGGAGACGCTCGGCCACTACGACCCGGCCTCGCCGGTCGAGGCCCTGCGCTTGAAGCTCGATCCCGAGCGCATCAAGTACTGGCTCAGCCAGGGTGCCAAGCCGAGCGACACGGTGGCCTCGATCTTGCGCAAGCAGGGCATCGTCCAGCCCATCTTCGTCAATCGCAAGACGCGCGACCGTTCGGCGCGCAAGAAACCCACCGCCGCCAAGGCGCAGCGCTCGGCGCGCAAGAAGTCCTTCGGCGAGGCCAAGCTGGCGCGGCGCAAGGAACGCATCGTGGCCAAGAAGGCGGCGGCCAAGGCCGCGCCGGCCACCGAAGGCGCTTCTTCCTGAACCGGCGCCAAGGCGAGTCCACAGCGTGAGCGAAAAGTCCCAGCGGCTGGCCGACCTCCTGGCCAAAATTCCCGTGCCGGCTCAGGCCCTGCCCTCGGGCGAGGGCCGGTCTCTGATCGAGGTCGCCTTCCTGTGCGTGCTCGGACGCCGGTTGTCCGAGAGCGCGGCCGAGAAGACCCTGGCCGCGTTCGCCGGGGTCTACTCCGACTGGAACGAGCTGCGCGTCAGCCAGGTCCAGGAGTTCCAGCACCTGGTCCAGACCAAGAACCCCGAGCTGGCCGTTTTCGTGGCTCGCGACACGCGCGAGTTCCTGCAGGAGATCTACCAGAAGATCCACGGCTTCAATCTGGACGTGCTCAGGGGCAACATCGCCGAAGCCGCGCGCTTCGCCGCCCAACTGCCTTTCCTGGGCACGAGCATCGGCCACTACCTGCTGCACCTCGCCTGCCCCGACGAGTTGCCCATCAGCCCGCCCGTGGTGCGCACGCTGGACCGCCTCGGTCTGGCCAAGCGCACCACCTCGATCAAGAAGGCCCAGGCCGGAGTGGAGGGCTTCGTGCCCGCGGCGATGCGCGCCGACTTCGCGATCCGCATGGGGCTGGTGGTCGAGAAGTGGTGCGACGGCAAGCGCCCGCTGTGCTGGGAGTGCCCGCTGGTCCTGTCCTGCCCCTTCGGCAAGAAGACCGAGCGCGAGTGGAAGCAGTCGCAGAAGCGCCGAGAGGTGCAGCGCGTGCGCGAAGAAGAGCGCCAGCGCAAGGATGCCGAGAAGGAGCGCAAACGCGCCGCGTCCGACGAGAAGCGACGCCTGATCGCCAAGGCCAAGGACGACGCGCGCAGGGTCCGTGACGCTGAGCGCGCCAAGACCAAGCTGAGCGCCAAGGGCGCGGCGAAGAAGCGACCCTCCGAGAGCGGTACGCGCAAGAAAGCGGCGCCCAAGAAGGTCGTCCACAACAAGGCCACCCAGGACGCAGCCCGGGCGAAGAAGAAGTGAGTGACGCTGGCGTCCGCGTGGTTCTGGCTTCGGCCTCGTCACGGCGACACGAGCTCCTGACGCGCGCGGGCCTGGTCTTCGAGGTCGAGCCGGCCGCCGTCGACGAGAGCCTGCCGCCCGGGCTGGACCCGCTGGAGGCCGCGCGACACCTGGCCGAGCGCAAGACGCGCGCGGTGGCCGAGCGCCACCCCGAGCCGGTCTTGGTGCTGGGCGCGGACACGATCGTGGCACGCGCGCGCGGCACGGAGTTCGACTACTTCGGCAAGCCCACCACGCCGGAGGAAGCGACGGCGATGCTCTCGGCGCTCTCCGGCTCGCGCCACATCGTGGTCACGGGGGTGTGCGTGGTGCGCACCGAGGACCAGCGCCTGTGGCTCGATTCAGAGCGCACCTGGGTCACGATGCGGCTGATCCAGCCGCAGGAGATCGCCGAATACGTGGACAGCGGCGAGTGGCGCGACAAGGCCGGCGGCTACGCCATCCAGGAGAGCGCCGACCGCTTCGTGACCGAGCTGCGCGGCGGCGGCTTCGACAACGTGGTCGGCCTGCCCGTGGCCCGGACCCTGGCGCTGCTGCGGGCCGCCGGGGCGCGCCTTGCCCAGGGCGTCGAACCCCGGTAACCTGCTGCGCTTCTCCGCACCCCGGACGACACTCCGGACGAAGACGAACGGCCCGGTGACTTCGACCACCGGCGCGAGGTCCACATGAAAGCCGACATCCATCCCAAGTACGTCAACTGCAAGGTCATCTGCGGCTGCGGCAGCACCTTCGAGACGCGCGCCACCGTGCCCGAGCTGCGCGTCGAAGTGTGCAGCGTTTGCCACCCCTTCTACAGCGGCAAGCAGCGCTTCCTGGACACGGCCCGGCGTGTCGACAAGTTCAACAAGCGCTACGCCAAGACCCAGAGCCTCAAGAAGTAACGGTCCCGCGCGGGGTCGTCCGTCATGCTGCTCGCGTCCGCGGTCGTGGCCAAGCTGCGCGAGAAGGCGGATCGCTTTCGCGAACTGACCGAGCGCCTGTCCGAGCCGGAGATCGCCGCCGATCACAAGCGAGCGGTCGCGCTGATCCGCGAGCAGGGGCTGCTGAGCGAAGTGGCCAAGCTGCGCGAGCGCTACGAGCTCTTCGTCAAGCGCCAGGCCGAGGCCGAGGCGCTGCTGGCCGACGCCAGCGCCGAGAAGGACATGCGCGAACTCGCGCGTGAGGAGCTGGCCGAGCTCGAGCAACAGGCCGCCTCCCTGGATCGCGAGATCAAGGACGCGCTCGTCTCCGATACCGAGCTGGAGCGCGACAAGGTCATCATGGAGATCCGCGCCGGCACCGGGGGCGACGAGGCCGCGCTGTTCGTGGGCGACCTGTTGCGCATGTACCAGCGCCTGTTCGACGAGCGCGGCTGGCGCCTCGAGATGCTCTCCGGGAAGAACTCGGAACTCGGCGGCTACAAGGAGCTGGTCTTCGCCGTGAAGGGCGCGCACGCCTGGCGCTACCTGCGCTTCGAGGGCGGCGGTCATCGCGTGCAGCGCGTGCCCGAGACCGAGAGCCAGGGACGCGTGCACACCTCGGCCGCGACGGTCGCCGTGTTGGCCGAGGCCGAGGAGGTCGACCTCGACATCCGCGCCGACGACCTGCGCATCGACACGATGCGCGCCGGAGGCGCCGGCGGCCAGCACGTCAACAAGACCGAGTCGGCCGTGCGCATCGTGCACATCCCCACCGGCACGATGGTGGTGTGCATGGACAACAAGTCGCAGCACAAGAACCGTGCCCAGGCCATGCGCATCCTGCGCGCACGGCTGTACGAGCTGGAGCGCGAACGACTGGCCGCCGCGCGCGCCGCCGAGCGCAAGAGTCAGGTCGGCTCGGGTGACCGCTCGGAGCGCATCCGCACCTACAACTTCGCGCAGAACCGCTGCAGCGACCACCGCCTGGGCGAGAACTTCGCCCTCGACCAGGTCCTGGGCGGCAAGCTGATGCAGGTGTTGGAGGCCCTCGACGAGCGCGATCGCGAGGAGCGCATCCACAACCTGTGAGCGCTTCGGGCGAGCCAGGGCGCGAGCCGCGCCAGGAACCGCGCACGGCGCGCGAGATGCTCGCCCGGGGCCGTGAATTCCTGGCCAAGAAGGGCGTCGAAGAGGCACGCCTGGAGGCCGAGCTGCTGGTGGCGCACGCGCTCGGCCTGGATCGCCTGCAGCTGTTTCTGGCGCTGGATCGCCCGCTGCAACGCGAGGAGATCGTGCGTGGGCGCGAGCTCCTGGCGCGGCGCGCGAAGCACGAGCCCACCGCCTACCTGACCGGCCGACGCGAGTTCTACGGACGCGAGTTCCACGTCGGGCCGGGCGTGCTCGTGCCGCGCCCGGAGACGGAGCTGCTCGTCGATCTCGCGCGGGCGCGCCTGGCGCACGCCGTCGCGCCGCGCATCGCCGACGTCGGCACGGGTTCGGGCTGCATCGCCGTCACGCTGGCGCTCGAGCTCCCCGGTAGCCGCGTGCACGCCGTGGAGCTCGTCCCGCGCGCGCTGGAGTACGCGCGCGCGAACGCCGAGCGGCTCGGGGCCGGGGTAGAATTCGTGCTCGGCGACGGACCGGAGGCGCTGCGCGCCAGCGGCCCGTTCGAGCTGCTGGTCTCGAATCCGCCCTACGTCGATCCGGCGGCGCGCGCGGGGCTGGCGCCGGAGGTGCGCGACTACGAGCCGGCTGAGGCGCTGTTCGCTCCAGCGGGGGAGCCGGATCACTGGGCGCGGCGCCTGATCGCCGCATGCGCGAGCTCGCTCGTGCCGGGCGGCGCTCTGCTGATCGAGCTGGGTCACGACCAGGGCGCGCGCCTGGCCGGGTGGAGCGAGCTCACCGGGCGCGTGTTTCGCGTGCATCGAGACTTCGAGCAGCTCGAGCGCGTGCTCGAGGTCGAGGTCTGAAAGGAGCGCACCCGCGGGCGCTCAGGCGCTCGCCGCGGCCACGTACTCGTCCAGGCACTCGCGCTGGTCGTCGCCGAGCTCGTTCAGGAACAGCGCGATCTCGTAGTGCTCGACTCCGCGCGCCAGCGGCAAGCAGCGCACGACCACGCCGCGGCCGTCGATGCGCACAGGCACGCTGGCCGGCTGCGCGGGCAGGTCGATGCGCACCGCGAGCAGCGTCATCTCGACCAGCGGGCGGTCGAGGAAGAAACAGATCCCGGCGCGGGAGACGTCGCGCAGGCGCGCGCGGTGCGCGCCGTCGTCGAGCTGGATCGTGATCGAGCCGGCGCAGTTGGCGCGCGGGTGGGCCCGTCGCTCGCGTCCACCTTGCCCGCGAGGGGCGTGCTTCTCGTGGCTGTCCATGGGCTGCGAGCGTAAGCCGCCGGAGGCCCACGTGCCACGTTCCAGCGTCGCTCTCGCCGCGGCCGCACGAGCTTCGCAGGCGCCCCATGCAATTGGCTCGCGGGGTGGATAGACTCCGCCTCCAGACGGGAGAACAACCATGGCCAGCTTCAACAAAGTCATCCTGATGGGCAACCTGACGCGCGACTGCGAGACGCGCTTCGGGGGCAACGGCACGGCGATCGTCAAGTTCGGGCTGGCCGTCAATCGGCGCTTCCAGGACGCCGACGGCAACTGGAAGGACCAGCCGACCTTCGTCGACGTGACGATCTTCGGCAAGCGCGGCGAGGCCTTCGCACGCTTCCACACCAAGGGCAAGCCCGCCTTCATCGAGGGCCACCTGCGCATGGACACCTGGGATGACAAGGCGACCGGGCAGAAGCGCAGCAAGCTCTACGTCGTCGCGGACCAGTGGGAGTTCGTCGGCGCGGGTGGCGGACGCGAGGGCGGTGGCGCTGGCGGTGCTCCGGGTGGCACGCCGGCCTACGAGGGCGGCGCGGAGCCGACGATGGAGTCCTCGCCCGCCGCGATCGACGAGACGCCGTTCTGAGCGAGGTGCGCGCGTGCGCCTGACGGTGCGCCTGTTCGCTAGCCTGCGCGAGCGCGCCGGATGCGAGCTGCTTGTGCTCGCGGATGTGCCGCTCGGCAGCGACGTGGCTGCGGCCAAGCACCTGCTCGAGGAGCGGCACCCCGAGCTCGGCTCGCTGCAGGCCGTGCGCGGCGTGCTGGGCACGAGCTACGTGCCCGATTCGACGCGCGTGGTCGAGGGCGAGGAGCTGTCGCTCTTGCCGCCCGTGTCGGGCGGCGCCGGCGAGGATGCCGAGCTGGCGCGCGGCGTGTTCGAGCTGTGGGCCGACGCGCTCGACCCGGCCCAGGCCCAGCGGCGCGTCGAGCATCCCGCCTGTGGCGCGGTGGTGCTGTTTACCGGCAACACGCGCGAGCGCAACCGCGAGCAGGACGTGCTGCGCCTCGACTACGAGGCCTTCGCGGCCATGGCCCAGAGCGAGATGGCGCACATCTTCGAGGACGCGCGCGCGCGTTTTGTGCGCGAGGACGCGACGCGCGAGCTGCGCATGCTCGTCTTGCACCGCACCGGCACCGTAGCGGTGGGGCAGCCGGCGGTGGTCGTGGCCGTCGCCAGTCCGCACCGCGAGGCGGCGTTTCAGGCGGCGCACTTCCTGATCGACGAGCTCAAGGCGCGCGTGCCGCTGTGGAAGAAAGAGATCTACACCGACGGCCACCACTGGATCGGTGAGCGCGCCTGACGGGCGTGCGTCTGGAAGCCTGGGCCACGGCTGCAGACGATCGCCCCCACGCTCGCGATCGTGGTCGTGCCTGTCACGCCCCTCCAGCAGAACGCCGGTGTCTTGCGCTGCACGCAGACGGGGCGCGGCGCACTGGTCGACCCGGGCGGCGAGCTTGAGCGGCTGCTGGCCGGGGTCGAGCGCGCGGGGTCGAGCTGGAGAAGTTCCTGCTCACGCACGGACACATCGATCACGCCGGCGCCACGGCCGAGCAAGCCGCACGCTTGTCCTGCCGCTCGAAGGGCCGCAGCGCGAGGAGCCTTTCTGGATCGAGATGCCCACCCAGCAGGCCGAGAGGTTCGGCCTCGGCCCGACGCGGAGCTTCGAGCCCGACCGCTGGCTGAAGGGCGGCGACACGGTGCGCGTGGGCGCGCTCGCCTTGGAGGTGCGCCACTGCTCCGGGCACACGCCCGGACACGTGGTCTTCTTCCACGGGCCGTCGCGCTTCGCGCTGGTCGGCGAGGTGTTGTTCCAGGGCTCGAGCGTACGCACGGACTGCCCCGTGGCGCCTGCGACACGCTGATCCGCTCGATCCAGGAACAGCCGCTGCCGCTGGGACGACGTGCGCTTCCTGCCCCGCCACGGGCCGATATCCATGCTCGAACGCGAGCGCTAGGCCAACCCGTTCCTGATCGATCCCGAGTCCGGGAGGACGTAGCGCTGCGGCGCTCGGCGGGGTCGTGCTCGTCCGCGAGAGAGCGCGTTGCTAGGCTTCGCGGCCTTCCGGAGAGCCCTGCATGAACGTCGGTGAAGTCAGTCTGAATCTCGAAGGCGTCGAGCGCGAAGAGCTCGAGGTCGACGTGCTGGTCGTCGGCGCCGGCCCGGCGGGTCTGGCGACCGCCATCCAGCTCAAGCGCCTGCTCACCCAGGCCGGCAAGGCCGAGGCCTCGCTGCTGGTGCTCGAGAAGGCCGAGGAGGTCGGCTACCACATCCTCTCGGGCGCGGTCATGGACCCGAAGGGCATGCAGGAGCTGTTCCCCGACTGGCTGGAGAAGGGCTGCCCGGTCGAAAGCGCGGTGACCTTCGACTGCGTGGACTACCTGAAGCGGAACGGCGGCAAGCAGCGCCTGACCGGCATGCTCGTCCCGCCGCCGCTCCAGAACCACGGCAACTCGATCGTCAGCCTGTACCGCGTCGTGCGCTGGCTGAAGGAACAGGCCGAGGCACTCGGCATCGACGTCTACCCGGGGTTTGCCGGCGCGAGCGTGAACTACGACGGCCGGCGCGTCATCGGCGTGCAGACGCGCGACGCCGGCATCGACAAGCACGGCGTCAAGAAGGCGCAGTTCCAGCCGGGGATGAACATCAAGGCCAAGGTGACCGTGTTCGCCGAGGGCACGCGCGGCTCGCTCGCCAAGGGCTTGGTCGCCAAGCTCGGCCTGGACGCGGGCAAGAACCACCAGCTATACGAGACCGGCATCAAGGAGATCTGGCGCATCCCCGAGGCGCGCGCCAAGGAGCTGCGGGGCAGCGTGATCCACACCCTGGGCGCGCCGCTCGGCACCTCGGGCCACGGCGGCGGCTGGATCTACGGCCTCTCCGAGAACCGGCTCTCGATCGGCTACGTGGTCGGGCTCGACCACCCCGACGTGAAGCTCGACCCGCACGCGCTGTTCACGCAGTGGAAGCAGCACCCGGAGGTCGCCGCTCTGCTCACGGGTGGCGAGATCCTGCGCTACGGCGCGAAGACCATCCCCGGCGGCGGCTACTTCGCGATGCCCAAGCTCTACGGCGACGGCTTCGTGTTGGTCGGCGACTCGGGCGGCTTCGTCAACATGTCGCGCCTGAAGGGCATCCACCTCGGGCTGAAGTCCGGGCTGCTGGCGGCCGAGGCCATCGCCGAGGCGCTGGGCAAGGACGACACCTCGGAACGGCAACTCGCGAGCTACAGCGCGCGCTTCGAGGCTTCGTGGGCGCGGGAGGAGCTCTACCGCGTGCGCAACTTCCGCCAGGCCTTCCAGGCGGGCTTCTTCGCCGGACTGATCGACGCCGCGGTGCAGCAGGTCACGCGCGGACGCGGGCTGGTCGCGCGCCGGATGGCGCACGCCGACCACGAGACGCGCCGGCCGCTGCGGGCCGCGCGCTTCGAGAAGCCGACTTTCGACGGCAAGTTCGCGCTCGACAAGTTGACCGACGTCTACCACTCGGGCGCGGTACACCAGGAGGACCAGCCGGCGCACCTCGTGGTGCGCGACCCGGACCTGTGCATTACGCGCTGCACGCAGGAGTTCGGCAATCCTTGCCAGCACTTCTGTCCGGCCGCGGTCTACGAATGGCCGTACGCGAGCGCGGCCGAAGCCCGCGCCAAGGGCGGCGTGGTGATCAACTTCTCGAACTGCGTGCACTGCAAGACGTGCGACGTGGCTGACCCGTACCAGATCATCGAGTGGACCGTGCCCGAGGGCGGCGGCGGTCCGAAGTACATCGACATGTGAGCCGCGCCCGGCCACGCCACCCCATGAAACTGCTCGTTCAGGACACCCGTTCCGTTCCGCGCTGCGATCTCTTGGCCGTGCTCGGTGCGCAGGGCGAAGCGCACGGCATGCCGCGCGGGGTCACGGTGCCCAAGCTCGCGCGCAGCGCTTTCAAGGGTGAGTTTCGCGAGGCGCGCTTGACCGATGCGCTCGCCGGGCCGGCCGCGCGCTTTCTGCAGATCGGCCTGGGCAAGCGCGGCGACGTGGACGCCGAACGTCTGCGGCGCGCGGCCGCGATCGCGGTGCGCAAGGCCGAGACGGTGCGTGCGCCGAGGCTCGTGCTGTGGCTCGAGCGCGAACTGTTCGCGAAGTGCGGTGTCGCGGCCGGAGCCCAAGCCCTGGCCGAGGGCTGCGTGCTCGGCAGCTATGCGCTGCGACGCTGGAAGAGCAAGCCCAAGGGACCCTACCTCACGCAGGTGACGCTGTGCGGCTCGGGCGCCGAGTTCGTGCGCGCGGCGCGGAAGGGCGAGCCCATCGCGCGCGCCAACACGTACACGCGCGAGTTGCAGGACACGCCGGCGAACCTGATGCGTCCGCGCGAGCTGGTTGCCGCCGCCCAGGCGTTGGCCCGCGCCGATCGGCGCCTCAGCGTGCGCATCCTGGACGAGAAGGCCGCCGCGCGCCTCGGCATGGGCGCCTTCGTCTCGGTCGGCAAGGGCTCGGAGGAACCGAGCTACCTGATCCACCTGACGCGCAAGCCCGCCGGGCGTGCGCGCGGGCGCATCGCGCTGGTGGGCAAGGGCCTGACCTTCGACGCCGGCGGCATCAGCCTGAAGCCCTCCGCCAAGATGGAGGAGATGAAGTACGACATGTCCGGCGGCGCGGCCGTGTTGGGTGTGTTCCACGCGCTGCGCGCGCTCGACCTGCCGCTGGAGGTGCACGGCATCGTGGCCGCGGCCGAGAACCTGCCCGACGGCGACGCCAACAAGCCCGGCGACCTGGTGACGGCCATGAATGGCACCACGATCGAGATCCTGAACACGGATGCCGAGGGCCGACTCGTGCTGGCCGACGCGTTGGTCTACACCGAGAGGCGTGTGAAGCCCGACGCGATCGTGGACCTGGCCACGCTGACCGGCGCGGTGATCACCGCCCTCGGACACGAGCTCACCGGGGTGATGGGCAACGACGAGCGGCTGCGCGACGAGCTCCTGGCCGCCGGCAAGGTCTGTGGCGAAGTGTGCTGGCCTCTGCCGTTGCTCGAGCAGCACAAGGACCACATGAAGGGCACCCTGGCCGACCTCAAGAACATCAACTCCGGGCAGGGCGCGGGCGCCTCGGCCGGCGCCGCGTTCTTGTCGCATTTCGTGGGCAAAACGCCCTGGGCGCACCTCGACATCGCCGGCAGCGCGTGGGGTACGGACGAGCGCGACTATCAGGGCGGCAGCGGGGGCACCGGCGTCGGCGTGCGCCTCCTGCTCGCCTGGCTGGAGCAGCGCGCTGGCGCCCCGCCCAGGCGGCTCGCGCGCGGCTCGCGCGCGTGAGCCCGGCGCCCACGACCTCCACATTCGCGACCCGATCTACCGCACGAGGCTTGAGCCGGACGCGCGCGCTGCGTATCACAGAGCGCATCGACCTCCTCCAGGCCCTTCCGCCCTCGTCGCCATGGACCGCACGCGAACCACGGGAACCCAGCCCAATCGTCTCGAGCGCACGCTCTCGCATCTGAAGATCGTCTCGCGCCTGCTGGGCCACGAATTGCACACCCAGAACGCGCCGCGACTGTCCTTCAGCCGCGAGGAAATCGTCGAGATCCAGACCAGCATCGACCTCTTCATCGAGGACGCGCTCAAGAGCGCGCGCGGCACGCCTGGCGGGCAGACGCGCGAGGTCGAGATCCCTACGGTCGAGGCGCGGGTCAGCAACTAGACCGGCGCTCCGGGCATGGAGACCGGTACGCAAGCGTCCCCGGCGAAGCCGCCGCGCGTTCCGTTGCACCTCGTGCCGGCGCTGCTGGCGCTGAGTGCGGTGGGCGGCCTGGCCTGGGCCCACAGCGTGCGCCTGGCCCTCGGCGCGCCCGAGCTGGCTCCCGGGCAGAGCGCCTGGATCGATCCCGCCGAGGTGCGCGTGGTCCAGGTGCCCGCTTGGGCCGACCCGCGCTGGATCGAGCGCCTGCAGGCGCGCCTGGCCGAGTTCCCGCCGTTCGAGGCCGGCAGGCCCCAGGGCACGCTCGAGCTGGCGGCCGACCTGGCACGCTTCTCCTTCGTCGAGCGCGTCGAGCGTTGCGAAGCCGATCCCGACGGTGGCCTGGCCATTGAACTGGTGCTGCGCGAACCCGTGGCCTGCATCCCCGTGCGCGGCGCGTTCGCGCTGGTGGACGAGGACGGCGTCGTGCTGGAAGGCCTGTGGCCGCTGCCGCCGCGTCTGGGGCGCGCCTTCTTGCCGGTGCTCGGCCCGCTGGAGGATCCGCTGTTCGCCCGCGCGCGCGCCGGCGACTGGCTGGTCGAGCCGGAGCACCGGGACGCGCTCGACGTGGCTCTGTCGCTGGCCCAGAACCTGGGCGAGGACGAGCGTGCCGAGCTCGGCCGGATCTGGATCGACGCGCGTGAGGCGCGCGGCGCCACGGTGCAGCAACCCGGAGTGCGTCTGGAGCTCGAAGGCGAGCGTAGCGCGCTGTTTGGCCGCACGCCCTCGAGCGGCGAGCCGGGCGAGCTCTCCGCCGCCGCCAAGTGGAGCGCGTTGTCGCGCGCGCTGCGGCTCTTCGCTTCCGACCCGGCGCGCTACGACTGGGAGCGCGTCGATCTGCGCTGGGATCGTCCGGACCTCGCCCTGCGCAACGCTCCGACCGTGGCGTCGGTCGAGCCCGCGGCCACCGGGCCGCATTCCGCGCGCGTCAGCTCCGGGCACAGTGTGCGCGCCGCGGACGACGGGCGACCCCGCGTGAGGTAACGTCGTGACCCGGCGCTGGATCGCCGTCGCGTTCCTCGCTTCGGTGGCCGTGCCCCTGCTAGAGGGCGTGCTGCCCGCGCTCGAACTCGCGCGTGGATCGCTGGCAGCGCTGGCGCTCCTGCCGTGGCTAGCGCTCGCCTCGGCGCCGCGCTCGGCCGCCGAGCCCGGCCGCTGGCGCGCGACCCTGTACGTCGCGCTCTGCGCCCTGCCGCCGCTCGCGCTGGGCGCGGGCCTCGATCTCGCCCGCGGCGCTGACGGACGGCCGCTGGCGGTCGCCTGTTGCACGGGCTGGGTGCTGCTCTGCTTGTGGACCGCGGCGGCCGAGTGCGCGGCAAAATCCGCGCGCGCCCGCGGCGGGTTTGCCGTCGCGTGGCTCGTGTTGGTGCCCGGCGCGGCAGCGCTGCGCGTGGCGCTGGCCTGGGTGCCACTGCGCGAAGGCGCGCCGAGCGTGGGCGGCCGCCTGCTGTTCGCCCTCGATCCGCTGGTGTGGTGCCATCGCTGGGCGCGAGCGGATGGACGGAGTGCGTTGGCGCCGGGCGAATTCGCGCTCGCGCTAGGCTGCGCAGCGATGGTGCTGCTCGTGGTGCTCCTGCGCGCGCCGAGCGCGTCGGGCGGGGCCCCATGAGCGCCCGGCTTACCCGCTTCGCGGGCGCGCTCCTCGCCTGGCCCGCGGCTCAGGCCGAGGCGGAAAACCGTCAGTGGTACGTGGAGCTCGAGCTCGTCGGGCCCTGCGCGGCCGTGCGCCTGGAATGCGGAGCGGACGGCTGGACGCGGATCGAAGGTCCGTTCCTGGCGGGGGAGGAGCGCACCCTGATCGTGCCGGTCCCGGTGCGCTCGCCGCTGGGCGCGGAGGGTCTCGCCGCCGTGCCTTTTCCGCAGGTCGTGCTCGAACCAGCCGCCGCCGCCGGCCGTGCACGGCTGGGGGGCTGGGCAAGCGAGCAGCTCGCCAGCCGCTTGCAACGTTCCGCGGGTGAGCTGGGGGTCGGCGCACGCCCGAGCGGGCGCTCCCTCGCGGCGCGCGGCGCCCCGGCCGAGCTCGCCGTCGTCCTGGCCGCGGGCGGATTCCTGCTCGGGCTGCGGCGCCGGTTCCTGGCCTGCGTTCTCGTCGCGCTGGCGGCCGCTGGGCTCGCCTTCGCGCTCTCGCGCGGGCGGGCGGGGTCGTGCGGGGAGGTCGAGCTCGTGCAGTGGCAGGCGGGTGAGGAGCACGCGCTCGTGCTGCGGGTTTCCGCGAATCGTCTCGCGCTGGACGGCGAGCGCCTCGAGGTCGTTCCGGCCGGTCGCGCGCTGGAATTCCATTTCGGGCGCGATGGGCGCGGGGGCGAGGTCCGGGCCGAGGGCGCGCAGTTGACGGGCCTGGCCGAGGTGCCCGCGCCGTCCCTCGCCTCCGCGCGCAACGACTGGCAAGCGTTGGCGCAGGTCTGGACGCGCTCCGCGGGCGGAGAGTGGAGCGCCCACCCCGAGTGGGGCGTGGGGGAAGCGCTCGGGCCGCCGCGAACCGGGGCGGATCCGCCCGGCTGGCTCACTGGCGCCCTTCCGCCTGGGAGCGAGATTCTCGTCGCGCGCAGCCAGGGTGGGGCCTGGGTGCGCTGCCTTGGATTCGCTCGCTAGCGCTTCGCCCCTTCGATCTTCGTCCAGGCCAGGGATTGATGCCCCGCCCCGTGGCCAGTACCTTGTTCGCCCCCAAGGTATCGCCTGGGCGCCGCGATGGCCTATTCGGCCGTCCGCTGCCGCCTGGCTCTGCTCTCCCGATGAAGACGAAGACCACTCGCTTTCGCGCCCAGGACGTCCCCGAGCGCTGGTACGTCTACGACGCTTCCAAGCACGTGCTCGGGCGCATGGCCGCCGACATCGCCACGCGGCTGATGGGCAAGGATCTGCCGACCTACACGCGCGAGGAGCTCACCGGCGCGCACGTCGTCGTGATCAACGCGACCGAGGCGCGCTTCACCGGCAAGAAGGCCGAAGTGAAGTTCTACGCGAAGTTCTCGGGCTACCCGGGTGGTCGCTACGAGCACACGCTCGACATGCTCAAGGAAGCGCGCCCGCACGACATCGTCAAGCAGGCCGTGCGCCGCATGCTGCCCAAGAGCACGCTCGCGCGCACGATGATCGGTCGCCTCAAGGTGTACGGCGGCGCCGAGCATCCGCACAGCGCTCAGAAGCCCGTTCTGGTGGAGAAGTTGATCCGATGAGTGCCACGCAATTCGTCCTTGGGCTGGGCCGCCGCAAGACCGCGGTGGCGCGCGTCCGGCTCAAGCCTGGTACGGGCAGCTACCTGGTCAACAACCGTCCGGTGGACGAGTTCTTCCGCACGCTGCGCGATCTGAACGAAGCCAAGGCCCCGCTGGGCCTGCTCGAGGTTCCGGACAGCTATGACGTGCTGGCCAGCGTGCACGGCGGCGGCCCCCACGGCCAAGCCGGTGCGCTATCGCTGGGCATCGCGCGCGCGCTGAAGAGCGCCAACCCGGCGCTGTTCGAGCGCTTGCGCCAGGGCGGCTTCCTCACGCGCGACCCGCGCATGAAGGAACGCAAGAAGTACGGCAAGCGCGGCGCCCGTCGCGGCTTCCAGTTCTCGAAGCGCTAGTCCGCTCGCCCACGCCCATGGCCGGGCATTCCCACTCGGCGAACATCGCGCGCCGCAAGGGCGCCGTGGATCAGAAGCGAGCGCGCACCTTCAACAAGTGCGCGCGCAAGCTGCAGTCGGCCGTGCGCCAGGGCGGCGCGGATCCCGAGACCAACCTGAAGCTGCGCTACGCGATCGAGCAGGCGCGCGCGGTGAACATGCCCAAGGAGAACATGGAGCGCACGATCAAGCGCGCCGTGGGCGAGGGCAAGGTGGACGAGGAGCTGATCTACGAGGGCTATGGCCCTGGCGGCGTGGCGCTGATGGTCACCGCGCTCAGCGACAACCGTCACCGCACTTCGGGTGACCTCAAGCACATCTTCGAGAAGGGTGGCGGCAACATGGGCTCGCCCGGCTCGGTCGGCTTCCTCTTCCGACACCGCGCCATCCTGACGGTCGAGAAGGGCGCGAACAGCGAGGACGAGCTGCTGGAGATTGCGCTCGAGGTAGGCGCCGAGGACGTGCGCGTAGAGGAGCGCTCGGCCACCATCCTGGCCCAGCCCACGGCCTTCCTGGAGGTCAAGTCGGCGCTCGAGAAGCGCGGTCTCGCCTTCCTCTCGGCCGAGCTCGGCTACATGCCGTTGATCCCGGTGCAGGTGACCGACAAGAATGCCGCGGGCACGCTCCTGCGCCTGATCGAGAAGCTCGACTCCAACGAGGACGTGCAGGACATCTACGCCAACTACGAGATGCCGCAGGAGTGGCTCGACGAGCTGGCCGGCGAGGGCTGAGGCACCGGCGTCTGCTGCACCAGGAATCGTTTTCCGCCCTGCCTTCCGCGCGCGGAGCGGGATTCCCCTTTGACCTCGTGCCGCGCAGGGCGTTCACTAGTTTGCTGGACGAGCGGCCCCGAGAACCGGACCTTAGAAGCCATGCCCGAGCCCAAGCGAACCGTGCGGATCGTGACCAACGACGAGGCGCTCTTCGCCACCACGCGCGGCGCGGTGGCGGCGCTGGAGGGCTGGGAGATCGCCGAGCCGCAGTCGGTGGAGGAGCTGCTGGCCAAAAAGCCCACGCCCGGGGACGTGATCCTGCTCGACGCCTGGCTGCGCACCGAGAACGTCTACGAGTCCTGCCGGCGTCTGACGGGCAAGACGCGCTGCCGCACCTTCATCGTCATCGACTCGCGCAACGGCTTCGCCGAGGAGATCGCCTCCTTCTGTGGCGCGACCGGAACGCTGCAGCGGCCGCTGTCGGGCGAGCGCCTGCGCGCGGTGCTGGGTGACGCGACCCAGGAGAAGCGCGAGCTCGTCGCCGAGCAACGCGGCGCGGGCCTGAGCGAGCACGCGTTGCCCGAGCGTCTGCTGCGCGACTTGGTGGGCGAGCGCTCGCATCGCCTGATCGACGCGCTCACCGACCCCGAGACCGGGCTCTACAACTACGACTACCTCGCCTACAAGCTGGACGAGGAGTTCAAGCGCGCGCGCCGTTTCGAGCAGCCGCTGTCGTGCGTGATGCTGGGCTTCGAGGGCCAGGTCGAGGAGGACGTGCTGGCGCGTCTGTCGAGCATCTTCCTCAGCGCCTCGCGCGACACGGACGTGCTGGGACGCTTCGACCTCTCCTCGTTCCTGTTCCTGCTGCCCAACACCGGTCCGGACGGCGCGGGGGTCATGGCGCGGCGCATCCGCGAGGCGGCCGAGGCCGAGAACCTGCGCGATCTGGTCGACGATCACCTGGCGATCGCAGTCGGCATCTCGACCTGCCCGCACCCCGCGGTGAAGCGGCGCGAGGACCTGTTCGCTCGCGCCCGTGCGGCGTTCCTCTCGGCCCAGCGCGAGGGCGGCGTGGTGATCCACTCCACCTGAGAGCCAATAAAGAGGGGCGGTGGACCTGCGCCGCTCGCCTGCGGTCGAAATGGGCCTCCTTGGCCCGCGCAGCACCCGCGCCGGATGGCTCTCGAACGCCTTTTCGCCTGGCTGGACCGCGTGCTCTCCTCGCCTCGGAGGAGCGCCGAGTCTTCGGGCTTCGTGAGCCTGCCGCCGCTGGAGTTGGATCCGGCTCTCCGACCCCTTCCCCATCCGCTGCGGCCGGCGTCGCAGCGCGCGCTGCTCTCGGTCGACGGGGGCGGCCAGCACTTGCTGTGCGCCGCCGAGCGTCTGACCATCGGGCACCGGCGTGCCGCGCGCGCCGACCTCGGGTTCCTGGCGGATGTGGGCGCGCTGCACGCCGAGCTCGTGCGCGAGGAATCCCTGGCGCGCGGGCCGGGCTGGCGCCTGGTGCCCTGCGGGAGCGAGCCCTCCACGATCGGCGGTCGCGCGGTGCCCAGCGCGGGCCAGCGCATCGAGTCCGGCGCGCTGGTGCGCCTCGGGCGCAACCTCGAGTTTCGCCTGCTGCAGCCCGATCCGGCCAGCGCCAGCGTCGTGCTCGAGCTCCTGCACGGCGCGGAGTGCGACGGCGCGCGGCACATCGTGTTGCTGGCGCCCCTGGCGGGCGGGCGCGTACGCGTCGGCGGCGCGCCCGTCCACCACGTGCGCGTGCCGGGGCTGGACTTCGCGCTCGAGCTCGAGTGGCACGGTGCCGAGCTGCGCGTGCGCTGCGACCTGCCGCTGGCGGGGCCTGGGCCGTCCGCGTCGGGCTCCGAGGGCGCGTGTGCTTTCCCGTTTCCGCCGCGCGAGCGCGTCGAGCTCACCTGCGGCAAGCCGCGCGGCTCGCGACCGCCCTTCGCGCTGTCCTTCGAGCCGGTGCTGCTGCCCATGGCCAGCCCCGAGCGACCTCCGTCTTCCTGAGCGTGCGCCCCCGCTCCGCGGGTACAATCGGCGCGTTCGGGCCTTCCGATGATCGACTGGGAGAGCTTCTACTCCGCCTTCCGCAAGCCCGACTTCATCCCGGGCTACGAGATCCAGAACCATCTGGGCGGGGGCGCGTTCGGCGAGGTCTACAAGGCCCGCAAGAACTCCATCGGCAAGGCCTACGCGATCAAGTTCCTGCGTCTGGACGACGCTTCGCAGCGCGATGCCGGTGAGCGCGAGCTCGAGCAGGTGCGCCTGTTCGCGGCCATCGACCACCCCAACCTGGTAACGATCGAGGACATGGGCGTGGTGATGGGCGTGCCTTTTTTGATCATGGGCTACGCTGGCGAGGACACGCTCGCGCGGCGCTTGAAGCGCGAAGACCTCGACAAGGACAGCGCCCTGCGCACCTTCGTGCAGATCGCGCGGGGCGTGCTGGCACTGCACGATCGCCGTCTGGCGCACTTCGATCTCAAGCCCAGCAACGTGTTCCTGAACGGTGACGTCGCGCGCGTGGGCGACTACGGCCTGGCGAAGCTGCTGACCGAGGGGCGCTCGACGCTCTCGTTCGGTCGCGGCACGCCGCAGTACATGGCGCCCGAGATGCTCCGCAACCGCGCCGACCACCGCGCGGACATCTACTCGTTGGGCGTGATCCTCTACGAGAGTCTGACCTTCCGCCTGCCCTTCGGCGCGGACTCCGGCGGCGCGTTCCTGGTGCGCGACGACGATCGGCCGCCCGAGTTCTCGAGCGGCTTCCCGCCCAGCCTGCGTCCGGTGGTCGAGCGCTGTCTGCGGCTCGAGCCCGAGCAGCGCTACGCCAATGTGCACGAACTCCTGGCCGACCTGGGGCAGACGGCGCGCCAGGGCGACTCGGTGCGCTTGCCGTGGGGCGCGGACGCCGCTCCGCGGACGAGGCCGGCCAACGCCTCGAGCGCGGCGAGCCAAGCGGACGAGCAGACCCCGCGCGGGGGCAAGCAAGACCTGCGCGTCGCGGCGGCCGAGCTCGCGCGCGGCGCAGTGGGGGTCGGACGTGGCATCTGGGACGGCGTCGCCGAGCGCGTCGGCGGTTCGGCGAGCCAGGACGGCGCGTCCGCACCGCTGGCGGCCGCGGACGGCGACGGCTCGGAGGTGCTGGTGATCCAGTCGCTGGAGGAGCCGGACGTGCAGAGCCTGACGTCCGCGGCGAGTCCGTTCGCCGCGCCGGACGCACCCTGGCGCGTCGAGCTCCGTCGCGCACGCGAGACTCCCGGCGCGCTGGCTCCGCTGGCGACCGACGGCATCGCGGCGCTCGCCACGGTGCCCGTGCCGCCGCGCGCCGAGGGCGGTTTCTTCGGCAGCGTAGTGCAGTCGCTGGTGGTGGGCACGGAGATCATGGGCGCGCTCGTCACCGGGCCGTTGCTGGCCTTCGCGCGCGGCGCGGCGCGGGCTTTTGACCGCACCGTGCGCGGGCTGCCCGGCCTGGTGGGCTCGTTCATCCGCCTGTTGCTGTTCCTGCTGCTGATGGGCGGGCTCGGCGCGGCGTGCGCGTTCGTCCTGCTGGCGGCCGTGGCGCTCAACGCGTAGCCTGGTCGGTCGCCGATGAACGACTGGGCGCCCGACATCGCTCGCCTGCAGGCGCGCGAGGACGACGAGTGGCTGAAGGTCGAGCGCAACTACTGCGGGCGGCTGCTGGCCTATGCCCAGCGGCGCGTCGGCGATCGTCAGGCCGCCGAGGACGTGGTGCAGGAGGCGCTGCTGGGCGCGGTGCGCGGCATCGACACCTTCGATGCGCTGTTCACCTTCGAGCAGTACCTCTTCGGCATCTGCAAGAACCGCACGATCGACTTCCTGCGCCGGCGCAAGGCGCGCACGATCCAGCTGCGCGAGGAAGAGGAGGGGCCCTCGCCGATCGAGCACCTGGCGCGCGAGACCGAGACGCCCAGCGCGATCGTGCGCGGCAGGGAGCTCTCCGAACGCGCGCAGGAGCTGTACGCCGAGATCCTGCGCGAATGGGTCGAGGAGACCTGGATCGAGCGCGAGTTCCTGCGCCTGTGCGTGATCGAGGCGCTGTTCGCGGGGCAGTGGCGCAACCGCGAGGTGTGGAAGCGCTTCGACCTGCGCGACGAGACCGCCGTGGCGGGCATCAAGTTCCGCGCGCTCAAACGTCTGCGGCAGCTGGCGGCGGTCAAGGAGTCGGGCAACGACCTGCTGCGCTTCCTGGGCGCGTCCGAGGACGGCGACGAGCGCCTGCTCGACGTGGACCTGCGCGCCATCTGGCGCGACAAGCGCGTGTCCTGCCCCGCGCGGCACTGGATCGCGCGTCTGGTGGCGGGCACGATCGACGCGGACGCCGGGCTGTTCATCTGCTTCCACCTGGATGAGATGAAGTGCCCCTGGTGTCTGGCCAACCGCGACGATCTGTCGAGCGCCGGCAAGGAGGCCGAGCTCGAGCTCCTGATCGAGCGGCTGCGCGAGTCCACGCGCCGCTACCTGCACAGCCGCCGCGGGCACGATCCGGTCTGAGGCGCGCGCGTTCGCTCGCTTTTACGCGCTGCAACCCCGGGCCGCGCAGGCGCCTGCTGCGCGCGCGCACTACCATGGCGGGCCCGCGTCCCCGAGCCCCTGCCGAACATGCTGCGCTCCCTGCTCGCTGCCCTGGTCCTGCCGCTGTGCGCCGCGTCCTCGCCCGTCGCCTCGGGCGACGAGGTGCGCCTGGCCAACGCTCTGGAAACCATCGCTCCGGCGGAGATCCGCGCGGACCTCTTCTTCTTCGCCAGCCCGGAGCTGAAGGGGCGCGACACACCCTCGCTCGAGCAGCGCGTGGCGGCGCGCTTCCTGCGCGCGCGTCTGGAGCGCCTGGGCGTCCCGCCAGGGGCGGGCGAGAGCTACTTCTACGAGTACCCGTTGCAGGAGCGGCGCATCGATCCCGAGCGCTCCAGCCTGACCTTCGAGGGCGCGGGCGGCGCGCTGGCGCTGGTCTTCGGGCGCGATTACTACTTCCCCTCCAGCGCCGACATCCGCGCCCTGGATCGCTCGGGGGCGCTGGTCTATTGCGGCAAGGGTGAGCGCGAGGACTTCGACAAGGTGCCGGTCAAGGGCCGCTGGGCGCTGTGTCTGGCCTCGGACCTCTCGGCCCGGCGCCGCTCGCGCTATGCCGAAGGCGCCGGCGCGCTCGGCGTGATCCTGATCCCGGATCCGAACGGCAGCGACGATTCCGCCGCCAAGGAGTGCGCGCGCACCACGCAGTACGCGCTCAAGGGCCTGACGAGCTTCCACGGCGACGACGATGCGCCCTTCCCGCAGGTGTACCTTTCGCTCGACGCCGCCAAGCGCAGCCAGGCACTGCTCGGACTCGGCTCCGGCCTGCCACAGCTCGGCGCGGAGCTGCCGCCGACCGTGCGCGACGTGCGCAAGGGCAGCGGCACGATCCCGCTCGAGAACGTGTGCGGCTTCTGGCCCGGCAGCGATCCGCTGCTGGGGAACGAGGTGATCATCGTCTCCGCGCACTACGACCACGTGGGTGAGGAAGGTGGCCAGATCCATCCGGGCGCGGACGACAACGGCTCGGGCTCGATGGGCTTGCTGGCGCTGGCCGAAGCGCTCACGCAGTACGGGCCGATGCGTCGCTCGGTCCTGCTGATGTGGGTTTCGGGCGAGGAGAAGGGGCTGTGGGGCTCGGCGGCCTGGACCAAGAACCCCAAGCTCCCGCCGAGCAAGCGCGCGGTGTGCGACCTGAACATCGACATGATCGGGCGCAACGCGCCGGACAAGCTGCTGATCACGCCCACCAAGAGCCTCAAGGAGTACAACGGGCTCACGCGGCTGGCGGAGGCGCTCGGGCCGCTGGAGGGCTTCCCCAAGCTCGGCAGTGCCGACGAGTACTGGCAGCGCTCGGACCACATGAACTTCGCCGTGAACATGAAGATCCCGGTGGCGTTCCTGTTCTCCGACGTGCACGCAGACTACCACCAGCCGAGCGACACGCCCGACAAGATCGACTACGACAAGATCTGCCGCGTGACGCGGCTCGTGCTGCGCATGCTCGACGGGCTGCAGACCGACACGCTGGAGCTCTAGCATGCACATCTCAACGTTCTCCGCGCTCATCCTCGCCCTGCTGTGCGCGTGCCGCGGCTCCGCGAGCACGACCTCGGCCGCGCCCGCGCCCGTTGCGTCGGCGCACGGCGCGCCGCCGGCCGTGGCCAGCCCGGTGGCCAGCGCGCCGTTGCCGACGGCGGCTCCGAGCGCGAATGCGCCCGCGCTCAGCGCGTCGCCGGTGAGCGAGCCCGTGCGCGTCACGCCGGCTCCGGCGGCCTCGAATCCAGCTCTGGAGCGCGCGCTCGCCAGCGTGGATTCCCAGAAGATCCGCGCCGACATCTTCTTCATCGCCTCGGACGAGCTCGAGGGCCGCGACACGCCGAGCCGCGGCCAGCGTCTGGCGGCGCGTTACATCCGCGCGCGCCTCGAACGCCTCGGCTTCCAGCCTGCCGGCGACGACGGCTTCTTCGATCGCTACGAGCTGGAGCAGAGCGGCCTCGACCTGGGCGCCTCGAAGGCCTGGTGCACGCGCGGTGACCAGCAGACCGCGCTCGTCTTCGGCCAGGACTACGCCTTTTTCGGCGCCGGCACGCACGAGCTCGACGGCGAGGTCGTGTTCGTCGGCGCGGGCCAGGAGGCCGAACTCGCGGGCGTCGATCTGAAGGGCATGTGGGCGCTGGTCATCGACATGGAGCGCCCGCCCGGCGAGGCGCGCATGCAGCGCATGCAGCGCGTGCAGGCCGCCGGCGCGCTGGGATTGCTGAGTGCACCTGACGCGAGCGCGAAGGACGTTGCTGAGCGCGATGCGCGCCTGGCGCAGTTCGCAAGCTTCTCGCGCGAGCCACAGCTGCACCCGCTCGACGAGGAGCGCTCGCCGGCGGAGGACTTCCCTTCGCTTTCGCTGACCAGCAAGCTGGCCAGCGAGCTCCTGGGCAGCGCCGGCTCGGCCCAGGCTGGGCGCGCGCTGGGCGTGCGCTTCCACGAGCTGCGCACGCAGTTGACGCCCGAGCGCGTCGGGCTCGAGAACGTCGCCGGGCTGTGGCCGGGCTCCGACCCAGAGCTCGCACAGGAGGTGCTCATCCTCTCCGCGCACTACGACCACGTCGGTCTGCAGGGCGGCGAGATCTACAACGGCGCGGACGACAACGGCTCGGGCACCTGCGGACTGATGGCGCTCGCCGAGGCGCTCAAGAGCTACGGCCCGCTGAAGCGCTCGGTGCTCCTGCTGTGGGTCTCTGGCGAGGAGAAGGGCCTGCTCGGCTCGCAGGCCTGGACCGAGCACCCGACGCTGGCGCCGGGGCTCCGGCCGGTGAGCGACATCAACATCGACATGATCGGGCGCAACGCGCCGGACAAGCTGTTGATCACGCCCACGAAGGCGCTGCCGGAGTACAACGGCCTCACGCGCCTGGCCGAGTCGCTCGCGCCGCTCGAGGGCTTCCCCGTGTTGGGCAGCTGCGACGAGTACTGGCAGCGCTCGGACCACATGAACTTCGCCGACCACCTGAAGATCCCGGTCGCGTTCCTGTTCTCGGACGTGCACGAGGACTACCACCAGCCGACCGACGACCCCGAGAAGATCGACTGCGACAAGATCCGCCGCGTCACGCGCTTGGTGCTGCGCATGCTGGACGGACTACAGGGCGACCCGCTGAGCCTGTAGCCGACCTGACGCGGCGAATTCGCCCCGGATCGCGCCCGATCGAGTAGAATGGCGCAATTCGAGGGACAGTTCATGAAGAGCGTGCGTAGTCTGCTGAAAACCGCGGGCACCCTGGCCTGGCTCGCGGGCTCGGTCTGGGCCGGGCCGCAGGGTTTGGCGAGCCCGCTCCCGCCCGCCAACGCCGCCCCGCTCGGCTACTGCCCACCCGAGCGCCTGGCGGCCGGGGCGCCCTCGACCTTTCACGTGCTCAACGTGTTCCTGCCGCCCGGTCCGGCTCCGGTGGCCGGCTGGCCGGTGGTGGTTGCGACCGGTTACGGCGGCGGCGCTTCTGTGCCGCCGGCGGCGGCGCTCAACTCGGCCGGGGCGAGCGCGCCCTACTGGAACCTGGTCGCGACGGGCATCGCGGTGGTGCACTTCGGCACGCCGGGGCTCGCCGCCGGCCGCGGCCTGTGGTACCCGCCGGGACACCCGAGCGGACGCTACGAGTCCTTCCGCCCGGCCGACGACAACCCCGAAAAGTCGGCCGAGTGGGCGCTGCAGTGGGCCAAGGTGCAGACGCTCTATCCGTTCGACCTCACGCACGTCGGTCTGCGCGGCTCGTCGGGCGGAGCGGTGCTGGCGATCCGCACGGCGATGGGGCCGGAGCGCGCGCGCGCCAGCGGCTCGGCGCAGCTGCGCGCCAGCACGCGCGTGGCGGCGATCCTCGCCATCCAGCCGCCGACCTCGGCCTGGGCGCTGGAGCAGGGCCCCGAGCTCACGATCCCGTTCCCCAAGCACCTCGAGCAGGCCGCGCGGCCTGGGGTGGCCGCGACCCAGCTCAGCCAGGTCGCGCCGGAGCTGCAGAAGGACTACAGCCTGATACGCGAGGCCTTCCAGAGCGCGGCGGCGCTGGCCAACAACGCGCAGCAGCCGTTGTGCCTGGTGTACGGCGATCCGGTGCTGCACATTGGCGGCGCGCCGGCGAGCTTCGCGCTGGATGCGAACGGCTTCCCGCTCTTGACCGACCTCATCAGGCAGCCGCTGCAGCACGACTCCTGGTTCGGCTACGTTTTCTGGCGGCGTTTGCTCGACCTCTCAGCCAGCTCGGCCGCGTTTCACGCGGCGAACTCGGTGTTCGCGATGCGCGACGTGAACGCGCTGAGCGCGCCGTTCAACTGGCACACGCAGACGTACCCGGGTGGCGTGATGGGCGCGCGCGCCACCAAGATCGGTCACGACTGGCTCGTGGCGCGGCTCAAGGGCCAACAGCCGTTGATCGCGGCCAGCACACTTGCGCCCGCGAACCCGCGCTCGACCACGGCCCTGGTCTACGGTTGTGATGCGGGGCGCAAGGGCTCGCTGGAGCTCGTGCGCGGCGCGCTGCGGCCCGGCGCCACGCTGGTGTTCGGTGTGCAGGGAACGTCGGGCGCGGCCGCGCTGTGGCTGGCGCGCGCGAGCGCGGCGGACTACCCCTGCGGCACGCCGAGCCCCGCGGGCGAGTGGCTGCTCGAAGTCGACGCGCGCCGGACGCCGCCACTTGTCTGGGCCCTGGCGAGCGCCGCGCGCGGGCGAGTCGAGCTGGAGGTGCGGCTGCCGGCGGATGCGGCGCTGCTCGGCGACGAGCTCTTCGCGCAGGCTTGGGTCCGCGGCCGCGACGGGCGCGGCGCGCTGACGAACGGGCTGGTGCTGCGCTCGCAATGAGCGCGCGGGCGCGCCTCACGTCTTGCGCGCGCGCAGCGCCGCCTGCGCCGCGGCGAGGCGGGCGATCGGCACGCGGTAGGGTGAGCACGAGACGTAGTCGAGGCCCAGCGCCTGGCAGAACTCGATCGACGAGGGCTCGCCGCCGTGCTCGCCGCAGATGCCGAGCTTGAGCCCCGGACGCGCCGCGCGGCCTTCCTCACAGGCGATGCGTAGCAGGCGCCCGACGCCGGCACGATCGAGGGTGGCGAAGGGGTCGGCCGCGAAGATCTCCAGGGCGACATACTGCGGGATGAACTTGCCGCCGTCGTCGCGCGAGATGCCGTAGGTCGTCTGCGTCAGGTCGTTCGTGCCGAAGGAGAAGAACTCGGCCACCTGCGCGATCTCGCCCGCGGTCAGGGCCGCGCGCGGGAGCTCGATCATCGTGCCCACCAGGTAGGGGAGGCGCAGCTTCTTCTCGGCGAAGACCTGCTCGGCCACCGCGCGCACGACGGCCGCCTGCAGCTCGAGTTCCTTCTTCGTGCCCACCAGCGGGATCATCACCTCGGGCCGCGGCTTCTTCTTCGTCGCGCGGGCCACGTCGCAGGCCGCCTCGAAGATCGCGCGCGCCTGCGTGCGCGTGATCTCGGGGAAGGTGATGCCCAGGCGGCAGCCGCGGTGGCCGAGCATCGGGTTCACCTCCTGCAGGGCCTCGACGCGCGCCTTGAGCTTGTCGAAGGGCACGCCCATGTCGCGCGCCAGGAAGCTGATCTCGTGCTCCTCGTGCGGCAGGAACTCGTGCAGCGGCGGGTCGAGGGTGCGGATCGTGACCGGGAACGGTCCCATGGCGCGGAAGATCTCGGCGAAGTCGGCGCGCTGCAGTGGCAGGAGCTTCGCCAGCGCGCGCTCGCGCTCGCCGGGCGTGTCGGCCAGGATCATCTCGCGCATCGCGTCGATCTTCAGGCCCTCGAAGAACATGTGCTCGGTGCGGCACAGGCCGATGCCCTCGGCGCCGAAGGCCAGCGCGGTCTCGGCCTGGTCACCCTGGTCGGCGTTGGCGCGCACCCCCAGCGTGCGCACCGCGTCGGCCCAGGCGAGCAGCTCGGCGAAGGCGCGGTATACGGGTCCGCCGCGCTTCTTCGCGCCCTTGCCGAACAGCACCTCCAGCACCTCCGAGGGCTGGGTCGCGATCTCGCCCGCGAAGACCTCGCCCGTGGAGCCGTCGAGGCTCACGGACTCGCCTTCGGCCAGCGTGCGCCCGGCGACCCTCAGCGTGCGCCGCTTGTAGTCGATCTCGAGCTCGCCAGCGCCCGACACGCACACCCTGCCCATCTGGCGCGCGACCAGCGCGGCGTGGCTGGTCATGCCGCCGCGTGCGGTCAGGATCCCGGCCGCGGCCTGCATGCCGCGGATGTCCTCGGGGCTGGTCTCGATGCGCACCAGGATCACGCGGGCCTTCTTGGCGCGCTCCTCGGCGCGCTCGGCCTGGAACACGATCTCGCCCGCGGCCGCGCCGGGACCGGCGTTGAGGCCCTTGGTCAGGAGCCGTCCTTCCGTGCGCGCGCGCTTCACCTCGGCCGGGGTGAAGATCGGGCGCAGCAGCTGGTCGAGGGCCTCCGGCTCGACGCGTAGCAGAGCCTCCTCGCGCGTGATGCGTTTCTCGCGGACGAGGTCGGTGGCGATGCGCACGGCCGCGAAGCCGGTGCGCTTGCCGGTGCGGCACTGCAGCATCCACAGGCGCCCGTCCTCGATCGTGAACTCGAGGTCTTGCATGTCGCGGAAGTGGTGCTCGAGCGCGGCCTGGATGCGCAGCAGCTCCTTCCAGGCCTTCGGCGAGGCCTGCTCCAGGCGCTCGATCGGCTCGGGCGTGCGGATGCCGGCCACCACGTCCTCGCCCTGCGCGTTCATCAGGAACTCGCCGTAGAAGCGCTTCTCGCCGGTGGCCGGGTCACGCGTGAATGCGACGCCCGTGCCCGAGCTCGGCCCCAGGTTGCCGAACACCATCGCCACCACGCTGACCGCCGTGCCCCAGCTCGAGGGGTAGCCGTTCATCTGCCGGTAGGCGATGGCGCGCTCGTTCTCCCACGAGCCGAACACGGCCCCGATCGCGCCCCACAGCTGTTCCCGCGGATCCTCGGGGAAGGCGCGCCCGCTGTGCTCGCGCACGATGCTCTTGAACTCTTGCACCAGTGCCTGCCAGTCGGCCGCGTCGAGCTCGGGGTCGTTCTTCACGCCGCGCCGTGCCTTGAGGGTCTCGAGCGCGCGTGCGAAGGGATCGAAGTCGTCGTGCGCTTCACCGCGGATGCCGAGCACCACGTCGCCGTACATCTGCATGAAGCGCCGGTAGGCGTCCCAGGCGAAGCGCGCGTTGTTCGTGCGCGCCGCCAGGCCCTGCACGGTGACGTCGTTCAGGCCCAGGTTGAGCACCGTGTCCATCATCCCCGGCATGGACACGCGCGCGCCGGAGCGCACCGAGACCAAGAGCGGGTTCGCGCCATCGCCGAAGCGCTTCCCGACCACCCCCTCGATCGCCGTCAGCGCGCGCTCGACCTCGCCTTCCAGGCCGCGTGGGTAGCTCTTGTCGTGGGCGTAGAAGTGCGTGCACACCTCGGTCGAGAGCGTGAAGCCCGGCGGTACGGGCAGCCCGAGGCGACACATCTCCGCCAGGTTCGCGCCCTTGCCGCCCAGGAGGTTGCGATCGGCCGCGCCGCCCTCGGCGCGGCCGGGCGCGAAGCAGTACACGGACTTCGTCGCACGGCCTTGAGCGCGCGGCGCGGTCTTCTTCGCTCGGCGACGGGCAGGGGCAGGCATGGGGTGGTTCAGGCGGTCAGGGCACGCTCGCGGACTCCAAGCGCTCGGGGAAACCATCGATCTTCCACTCGCGACCGGCGCGCACCTCGCCGATCTTGGCCGCGCTGAGCCCCTCGGGCAGCGGCACGCTGAGCTGCAACTCTCCGCCGCGCTCGCGCACCAGCTCGCGCCAGTTCGCGAAGTCGTCGTCCACGCGCTTGCCGTCGGCGTAGACCTCGTAGAAGTCCTCGCGCACGAGCACGAAGGCGAAGGTCTCGTCGTGGAACCAGGTATCGACCTCGGCCACCAGGCGCACGCGGCCGGGGCCGAGCTCCTCGACGCGCTTCACCTTGGCCTTGGCCGCGAGCTTCAACCACGGCTGGGCGCGGAACAGCTGCTCGCGAAACCCACGGTAGTAGACCTCCGAGAAGGCTCCGGCCTCGGACGCCGCGCGGCGCTTGAAGTCGTTCGAGAGGCAGCGGTACTCGAGGTCTGGTTGGTCCGCGCGGAGGCCGGTCTGGAAGGTGCGGAAGGTTTGCTCGGGGCTGCGGTATCCAACCGCCAACCAATCCGCGGGCTTGGGCGCGCTCACGCACGCAGCGAAACACGCCCACGCCGCGAGGACGAGCACGTACGGGAGGGCGCGCATGCAGCGGATCGCGAGACGTCAGGGCC
This sequence comes from Planctomycetota bacterium, assembly GCA_009691855.1. Classification (GTDB taxonomy): domain Bacteria; phylum Planctomycetota; class UBA1135; order UBA1135; genus JABFRZ01. The sequence continues at coordinate 143,112 of SIAI01000002.1, forward strand.
AGTTGGGGAGTACCGCGTCGCCTGCGAGCCGCGGAAGAAGATACCGGCGGCCCTCGACGAGGTCGCGCGGCGCGCGGAACTCGCAGGCGGCGTGGGAGTCGTTCACGGGCTCTTCTTGCCGTTCTGGGTCGTTCCACCCCGCAAACCACGCCTGGAGTGCATGGAACCGGGTGGGCCGCGACATGCTACCAATGGAGATGTTGGCCACGCTGTCCCTTTCCCCGGCGAGTTCCCTGCTCGCGGCTCTCGCCGCGCTGTGCGCACCCGCGTGCGAGCGCGACGGCGCAAGCCTGGTCGCCGAGCAGGGCGAAGCCCAGTTCGGACGCGTGTTCGAGGGCAGCCTCCTGGAACACGACTGGACCCTGCGCGTGGTCGCGTCGGCGACGGTGAGCGCGTCCAAGACGGACTGCGGCTGCACCCTGGCCAAGCTCGAGCGCGAAGGGCCGGCCGGGCCGGAGGTCTACGCCTTCGGGACCCCGCTGGCTGCGGGCGATCGGCTGCGCGTGCGCGCTTCCTACGACACGCGCGGCAAGCGCGGCTCCACGCGGCGCGCGGTCACCCTCAGCCTGGCGGACGGCTCATTTCTGGCGTTGGCCCTGACCGCGGACGTGCAGCCCTGGCTGGTGCTCGAGCCGCGCGAGTTTTCCTTCCTGCGCCTGACCGAAGGCACGGGCGCCGAGCGTGACTTCGCGGTGCGCTCCGCGGCGGGCGAGGCGTTCCTGCTGCACGCCACGCGCGTGGCCCTTCCGCCCTGGGTCAAGCTCGAACTCCAGGCGGACGGCCCGGATGCCCAGGGACGCGCGGCGGCCTGGCGCGGGAGGGTCACGCTCGGCGCGGAGGCTCCGCGCGGTACGTACAGCTATCCGCTCGAACTCGAGAGCGACGTGCCCGTCCCGGGTCCGATCAGCGCGGGCGGGACGCGCCACTTCTCGGTCTCGCCCAGCTGGACGCTGCAGATCGTGGGGCCCGTGGCGCTGTCCACGCCCACGCTCGAGTTCGGGCTGGTGCGCGCCGACGAGACGGTTTCGAGGACCGTGCGCCTGGAGAGCTTCGAGCTGGGCTTCTCGGTGGCGAAGGCCAAGGCGCGCCTGGAGCCGCTGCACGAGGGCGACGCGTTCCCCCTGGCGCGCACGGCGCACGTGAATCTGCGTCCCGGTGTGACGGTGACCGAGATCGAGCTCACCCTCGGCGGACTCGCCGCAGAGGTGAACGGCACGTTCCTGGGGCGCCTGGTGGTCGAGACCGGCCACCCGAAGCTGCCCGAACTGCAGGCCCTGGTGCGCGGCCTCCGAGCGCCGGAGGTCGCAGGCCGATGAAACCGTGCCCCCTACAGCTCGTCTCAGCCTCCGGAAGCGCTCGCCCTTGGCCCGCCGCTCCGCGTCCGAATAGACTGTTTCACCTTCCCGTGGCGCCTCTGACGCCGTCCGCGCCTTCCACGCTCCCATGAAGCTCACCGCCGCCCGCCTCTCGCCCCTGGTCCTGGCTCTGTTCGCTTGCTCCAAGGCCCCGCCAGCGCCCGCGGCGCCGGCCACGTCCGCGAGCGCGGCCGCGCCGATGGCCAAGGCCGAGGCCGCGAAGCCCGAAGTCGCGGCTCCCACCGCGCAGGTTGCGCAAGGCGCGGCCGCGCCGGCCGAGAATCCCGCGGCCATCCCGGACGTGCCCAACGCGCGCAACGGCGGGAAGCGCTATCAGGGCGGCATCGACAAGCTCGACTCGAAGTACGGCGACCTTGCCGGGGTCAAGCTGGACGACGCGGCCGCCGCCACCGCGGCCGCGGCCGACGAGCACGAGCACAGCCACGACGAGGCCGCTCCTGTTGCGCAGGACGGGAGCGTGTTCACGCCCGCGGCGCAGGCGGCGAACAACAAGGCGCGCTTCACGCTGCTGGGCGACGCGCCGCAGGTGAAGGACCTGGGCAAGCTGCGCCAGGGCGATTCCGGTTCCTTCGACTTCCCGTTCGTGTCGGGCGGCGAGGAGCCGCTCATCGTCACCAGCATCAAGCCGAGCTGCGGCTGCACCAAGGCCGAGATCGCGCTGCTGGCCGAGGACGGAAGCAAGAAGCCCTACACCAAGGGCGACCCGATCCCGGTGGGGCAGAAGTTCCTGCTGGAGACCGAGATCTCGACCGACGGCAAACCCGCCGGCCCGTTCAACGCGCAGATCTCGCTGTACGGCAACGACGCGCGCGGCGCCTACAACGTGCGTCTGACGGCCGAGATCGAGGCCGTGCTCACGATCACGCCCAGCCCGACTGTGTTCTTCGGGCGCATGACCACGGCCGACAAGCGCGAACAGAGCGTGACGGTCACCAGCACGCGCGGTGAGCCGTTCAAGCTCACGCTCGCCCAGGAGACGGTGCAGGAGCCGGTCAAGCTCAGCTACACCGCCAAGGAGCCCGACGCCGAGGGGCGCTCGAACGAGTGGGAGATCCAAGTCGCGCTCGGGCCGAACACCGAGATCGGCATGCGCAACTACCCGATCAACTTCAAGTCCGACCTGGCCATCGCGCACCCGAAGTACCCCTCGCCGGACGGCGCGCCGCAGTACCACGGCTTCATGGTCAACGTGCAGGCCCAGGTCACGGGCATGGTCAGCGCGGAGCCCTCCTTCTTGACCTTCGGCATGGTGCGCCCGGGCGAGCCGATCGAGCGCGCGCTGCGCGTCGAGAGCCACGACGAGTTCAAGCTCACCGCCGACATGGCCTACAGCTTCGAGGGCCTGCAGGGTCAGGAGTTCCCCTACAAGGACGCCTTCCAGGTCACGATCGCACCGCTGGAGGACGGCAAGGCTGCCGATATGAGGGTGCGCCTGACCGGGCTGCCGGCGGATCTGAACGGTTCCTTCGGCGGCGTGCTGAGGCTGAAGGTCGGGCATCCCTTCATGGACGAATTGCAGCTGCGCTTCTCGGGTGTGTGCCGTCCGGGGCTGCCGATCCAGAGCACCTCGACCCCTCAGACCCCCCCAAAATAGCCGCGCCTTCCGCGGCCCTTCTGCGCGCGCCTCCGCCTTCGGCTCGTTCGCCGATCCCGGGGGCGCGCTCATTCCTGCAGCCGTCCCAAGGGCCGTCTCCCAGCCGGATGGCGGCCGCGCGGAGGGCCGCAGCGTGGCCGGATGCTCCCGAGCTTCGGTAACCTGGGACCGGTGACCTCGCTAGTCAGGCGCCAGAGATCCCGCGTGCCGACCCCCTGCCCGTGACCCGTCCCCTAGGCGAGATGCTGGCCGCGGCCGGCCTCGTGAGCGAGGCCCAGCTGCGCGAAGGCCGCGCGCACCAGCGCAACAAAGGCATTCGCATCGGCGAGGCCCTGGTCCAGCTCGGGCACCTGGACGAGGTGACCGTGACGCGCATGGTGGCGAAGCAGAACGCCATGCCGTTCGTGGACCTGGCCAAGGGCACGATCCCCGCCGCGACGCTGGCGCGCGTGCCGGCCGAGCTGGCGCTGGAGCAGGGCATGCTCCCGGTCAAGGACAAGGAGAACGGGCTGATCGTGGCGGTCGATGACCAGCTCAAGCGCATCGTCGCCGACCAGCTCTCGTTCCTGCTCGGCTGCGAGGTGACCGTGGCCCTGGCGGCTCCGGCCGCGCTGCAGGCCGCGCTGCGGCGCTACTACGGCGGCCAGCGGGAGGACACCGTGGCGCGCGCGATGGGCGCCGAGGAGGGCGACACCTCCGACGCTCCGATCGTGCGTCTGGCCACGCGCATGTTCAAGGAGGCCCTCGACCTGCGCGCCTCGGACATCCACATCGAGCCCAAGGGCAGCGTGCTGCGCGTGCGCTATCGCGTCGACGGCGTGCTGCGCACGATCGCCGAGCATCCGCCGCACCTGGCCGCGCCGCTGATCAGCCGCCTGAAGATCATGGGCAGCATGGACATCGCGGAGAAGCGCAAGCCCCAGGACGGGCGCATCGAGCTCACCATCGACGGGCGCGAGGTCGATGTGCGCGCCTCGATCCTGCCCTCGAACCACGGCGAGAGCATGGTGCTGCGCCTGCTGGACCGCGGCGCGAACCTGATCGGTCTGCGCGAGATGGGCTTCGAGGAGGACGACTACGCGCAGTTCAAGCGCTTGATCCAGCGTCCGCACGGAATCGTGCTCGTCACCGGCCCGACGGGCTCGGGCAAGACCACCACCCTGTACGGCGCGCTGGCCGAGCTCAACCGTCCGGACGTGAAGATCATCACCGCCGAGGACCCGGTCGAGTACCACATCCAGGGCATCAACCAGGTCCAGGTCAACACCAAGATCGGGCTCACCTTCGCGCGCATCCTCAAGGCCATGCTGCGCTGCGCGCCCAACGTGATCCTGGTGGGCGAGATCCGCGACATCGAGACGGCCGAGGTGGCGATCCAGGCCGCGCTCACCGGGCACCTGGTGTTCTCGACGCTGCACACCAACGATGCGCCCAGCGCGATCACGCGCTTGCTCGACATGGGCGTGCAACCGTTCCTGGTGTCGAGCGCCGTGCAGGGCGTCGTGGCCCAGCGCCTGGTGCGGCGCGTGTGCAAGGAATGCAAGGAGAGCTACGCGCCCGAGCTGGCCGAGCTGCGCGTGCTGGGGCTCGATCCGGCGCTGGTGGCCGGCTGCAAGTTCGCGCGCGGGCGCGGCTGTCGCGCGTGCGAGGGCTCGGGCTTCCGCGGACGCCTGGCGCTGTTCGAGCTGTTCGAGCTCGACAGCGACCTGCGCGACGCGGTGTTCCGCGGCGAACCGCTCGAGCGCATCCGTGCCTCGGCCCTGGCCAGCGGGCGTCTGCGGCCGCTGATCCACTCGGGCACGAGCAAGATCCTGGCCGGGCTGACCACCGTGACCGAGGTGCTGCGCGTCACGCGCGCCGCCGTCGAAGGCTGAAGAGCGAGAGCGACAGAAGGAACCCACCGTGCGAGCCGCCGATCTCCTGACCCTGGCCGTGGAGCGCAAGGCCTCCGACCTGCACCTCAATCCGGGGCGTCCGCCGGTGCTGCGCATCGACGGCAACCTGACCTCGCTCGAAGGCCCGCCGCTGGACGATGCCACGGCCCTGGCGCTGTGCAAGGAGCTCACCGACGAGCGCCACTGGAAGGAAGTCGAGGAGCGCGGCACGACCGATTTCGGCCTGGCGCACGCGACCGGCAACCGCTTCCGCGTCAGCGTCCTGCGCCAGCGCGGACGGCACTCCGCCGTGCTGCGCCAGATCCCCTCGAAGCTCCTGTCCTTCGAGCAGATCGGGCTGCCGGCGGCCTGCGTCGAGCTCCTGCGCCGACCGCGCGGCTTGGTGCTGGTCACGGGCCCGACCGGCTCGGGCAAGACCACCACGCTGGCCTCGATGATCGACTGGATCAACACGAACCAGGATCGCCACATCATCACGGTCGAGGACCCGATCGAGTACTACCACGGCCACAAGAAGGGCCTGGTCACGCAGCGCGAGGTCGGCGCCGACGTGCCCGACTTCCCCGAGGCCATCCGCCGTGCGCTGCGCCAGGATCCGGACGTGATCCTGTTGGGCGAGATGCGCGACCTGGAGACGATCTCCTCGGCGGTCACGGCCGCCGAAACCGGGCACCTGGTCTTCGGCACGCTGCACACCACCGGCAGCGCGCGCACCGTCGACCGCATGATCGACGCCTTCCCGGCGCATCAGCAGGAACAGATCCGCGCGCAGCTCTCGGTCTCGGTGCTGGCGGTGATCTCGCAGGTGCTGCTGGCGAGGAAGGGCGCCAAGGGGCGCGTGGCCGCGTTCGAGGTCATGCTGATGAACCCCGCCGTCGGCAACCTGATCCGCAAGAACGAGACGCACAAGATCCAGTCGACGATCCAGACTTCGCGCCGCATGGGCATGGTCACGCTCGACGATCACCTGCTGGAGCTGGTGCAGAAGGGCGTGGTCGAACGAGCGGACGCGCTCGACGCGGCCCAGGAGCCGAAGGATCTCGAAGTGCGCCTGGGCGGCAGCGCGTGAGCGAGCTCGCCACCGGTCGGCGCCTCTTGGGGCAGATTCTCAAGGCGCGCGGTGTCGTGCGCGAGGGCCAGATCCAGGAGGCCCTGGGTGAGCAGCGCAAGCACGGCGGGCTGATCGGGCAGCACCTGGTGGCGCTCAAGCACTGCACCGCGGGCGACGTGGCCGCGGCGTTGGCCGAGCAGGCGGGCCTGGGTTCGGTGGACCTGGCCAAGGTGCGCCCGACGAGCGAGGCCCTGGCCAAGGTCGATGCCTCGACCGCGCATGCCTACTGCGTGCTGCCGCTCGAGCTCTCGGCCGGGCGGCTCAAGGTCGCCATCGCCGATCCGCTCAACACGGCCGTGCTGGAGGATCTGGCCTTCCAGACCGGGCTCAAGATCGAGGGCGCGGTCGCGGACCAGGACACGCTCAAGCAGAAGGTCAAGGAGTTCTACGGCGAGGAGGGCTCGATCGCCGACGCGATCGCGGCCGCGGCCTCGCTCACCGGCAGCGACCCCGAGAAGGCCGCGCAGAGCGCGCCCGTCGTGCGCCTGCTGAACTCGATCCTGCACCGGGCCATCGCCGACCGCGCCAGCGACGTGCACTTCGAGGTGTTCCCCAAGGAGCTGCGCGTGCGCTATCGCGTGGACGGCGCCTTGTACGAGATCGAGGCGCCGCCCGTGCACCTGGCCATGCCGCTCCTGGCGCGCATCAAGGTCATGAGCGATCTCGACATCGCCGAGACGAAGATGCCCCAGGACGGGCGCATCTCGCTCTCGATCGACGGCCGGCCGGTGGATCTGCGCGTGGCGACCTTGCCGGGCATCGGCGGGGAGGGCTGCGTGCTGCGCGTGCTCGACCGCTCGTCGGTGAGCCTGGACCTGACCGCGCTCGGCATGGGGCTCGAGGACATCGAGGTGCTGAGCGAGCTGACGCAGCTGCCGCACGGCATCGTGCTGGTCACCGGGCCCACCGGCTCGGGCAAGACCACCACGCTGTACGCGATGCTGAACCAGGCCAACGACGCGGCGATCAAGATCATCACCGTCGAGGACCCCGTCGAGTACGACATCGACGGCATCGTGCAGGTGCCGATCAACGAGGAGATCGGCGTCACCTACCCGAAGGTGCTGCGCACCGTGCTGCGCCAGGACCCGGACAAGATCCTGGTAGGCGAAGTCCGCGACCGAGAGACGGCGCAGGTCGCGGTCGAGGCCAGCCTGACCGGGCACACGGTCTTCGCCACGGTGCACACCAACGACGCGCCCTCGGCCATCACGCGTTTGGTGGACCTCGGGCTCGAGCCGTTCCTGATCACGGCCACGCTGGAGGCGATCGTGGCCCAGCGCCTGGTGCGGCGCGTGTGCAACGCGTGCAAGACGAGCTACCAGGTCGATGACGATCTGTTGCGCGAACTCGGCCCCGACGCGGCCGCGCTGCGCGGCGCGACGCTGTGGTACGGCAAGGGCTGCGAGCAGTGCTTCCACACCGGCTACCGCGGGCGTACCGCGCTGTGCGAGATCATGCGCGTCAACGCGCCCATCCGCCGCGCGATCCTGGAGAACGCCTCGACCGCCGACGTGCGCGAGCTGGCGCGGCAGAACGGCATGCGCACGCTGCGCGAGTCCGGGATGCGCGCGGTGCTGGAGGGCGTGACCACGCTCGAGGAAGTGCGCCGGGAGACGATGACCCTGTGAAGCTCGATGCAAACCCCGCAGGGGCCCGCTAGGCTCCCTGTCGCCAACCCATGGCCAAGAAGCTCCAACGACGCGTCGCCAAGCCCGGCCCGGCCGCCAGCCCGGAGCTGGGCGCGCCGGCCGCGGGCGCGCGCTCCAAGGGCCGCCGCGTGGCGTCGCAGGCGGTGACCGAGTTCACCGTGCAGCTCTCGACGCTGTCGGCCTCCGGCATCCCGATGGTGCGCGGGCTGTCGATCCTCGAGGGCCAGGCGCGGCCCGGGCCGTTCAAGGACGTGCTCGGCGACCTGGTCGAGGACGTGTCCTCGGGCACGCCGCTGTCGGAGGCGATGGAGAAGCACGGGCGCGCTTTCGACCGCCTGTACTCGGCCATGGTGCGCGCCGGCGAGACCGGCGGCGTGCTCGACAAGGTCCTCGAACGTCTGGCGACGTACCGCGAGCGCGCCGCGGCGCTGCGCGGCAAGGTCATCAACGCGCTGGTCTATCCGGCGATCATCGTGCTCGTCGCGGTGGTCGTGATCTCGGCCGTGATCGTGTGGGTCATCCCGCGCTTCCAGCAGATCTTCGACTCCTTCGGGGTCGAGCTGCCGGGTCTGACGCAGGCGCTGCTGAATCTCTCCTCGTTCGCGGTGCACTACTGGTACGCGGTGTTCGGCGTGCCGGCGGCGTGCCTGGTGTTGCACGTGGTGCTGATGGGCCGGCCGGGCGGCTACCGCTTCTTCATGCACGGCCTCTTGCTGAAGATCCCGCTGCTGGGCGCGATCCTGCGTCTGTCGTTGATCGCGGGCTTTTCGCGCACCTTCGGCACCCTGCTGCAGGCCGGCGTGCCGCACCTGGACGCACTGGGCATCGTGCGCGACACCAGCGCTAACGACGTGCTCTCGGAGGCCGTCGAGTCGATCCGCAAAGTGGTGCGCGAGGGTGAGGGCATCTCGCGTCCGATGGAGGAGACGGGCGCCTTCGACGACATGGTGTGCAACATGGTCGACGTGGGCGAGCAGACCGGCGAGCTCGATCGCATGCTGCTGCGCGTGGCCGACACCTACGAGGCCAAGGTCGAGCGCGACATCGATCGCTTCTTCAAGTGGCTCGAGCCGGCGCTGCTGGTGGTCATGGCCGTATTCGTGGGCCTGATCGTCATGGCGCTGTTCCTGCCACTGATGAAGATCATGAGCACCCTCAGCCAGCCTTGATTTCCCGTGCTAGCCCCGCGCTCCGTCTCCGCGCTCGCTCCGCGCTGCTGCGTGCGCACCCGGCATCGACGTTGAGGCGGCCTTGAGGCACTCGCTGCGCTTCCGCGCGCTGCTACTGGTCTTCCTGTTCAACTCCATCGTCTTCGCCGCCCTCGGGGTCGTGCTCGCTCGCCACCAGGCCGCCGCGGGGGTGGAGAAGGAAGAGGGCTGGACCGAGAACCTGGTGGCCACGATCCAGAACACGATCGCGCCCGAGGGCTTCAAGGTCGCGGCCATCCTGCGCTGGCCCTACTGGCGCTTCTTCGCCGATGCCGTGCTGGTCGACCAGGACCTGCGCGAGTCCTTCGGCGGTGAGCTGCGCGCGGGCGGCATCGACCTGAATCCCGCCGGCGTCGCCGAGCGCGGCGGCACCTTCGAGCGCCAGTTCGCGCTGCGCGCGATCCACGCCGCCATGCTTTCCGGGCGACCGCTGACGGCGGTGGGCGGACGTGCCGTCCCGATCCGCGTGAAGGACGGGATCTGGGGCGGCCTGTGGTATCGGCCACGGACGACCCAGGTCGACTACGTGGCGGTGCTGCGCGGGGTGTTGCCCTGGTTCGCGCTCTCGACGCTGTTGTTGACCGGCGCCACCTACCTGGCCCTGCGCCGCCTGGTGCTCGATCCCGTGGCGCAGCTCGCCGTCGGCGCCGCGCGCGTGCGCGCCGGCGACTTCGGCGCGCGTCTGGCCGTGCCCACGCGGCGCGACGAGCTGGCGGATCTGGTGCGCTCCTTCAACGAGATGACGAGCACGGTGGAGAGCTTCAACCAGCGCCTGTCCGAGGAGGTGCGCATTGCCACCGAGAAGGCGCGCGCGGCCGAGGCCGCCGCCATGCGCGAGCGGCGCCTGGCGGCCATGGGCGAGCTGGCGGCGGGCATCGCGCACGAGATCAACAATCCGCTGGGCGGCTTGCAGAACGCGGTCGAGGATCTGCGCAAGCCCGAGCTGCCGGCCGCGCGCCGCGCGCAATACCTGGATCTCCTGGCGCGGGGCCTGGGGCGCATCGGCGAGACCGTGGCGCGCCTGCGGCGCTTCACGCCGCGCGAGGCGCCGCTGGAGGACGTCGACCTGCTGGCCGTGGTGCACGACGCGCTCGAGCTGGTGGCCCACCGTGCCGTTCGTCTGGGAGTCGAGCTCGTCCTGGCCGGGGGCGCGCCGCCGCCCGTCGTTGCCGGCTGGCGCAACGACGTCGGTCAGGCCGTGCTCAACGTGCTGGTCAACGCGCTCGACGCGCTGGAGGACGGTGGCACGCGCGATCCGCGCGGCCCGCGCATCGACCTCGGCTTGTCCTCCGCGAGCGACGGCGTGCGCCTGGTCGTACGCGACAACGGTCCGGGGGTCGAGCCTGCGGCGCTGCAGCGCGTGGGGGACCTCTTCTACACCACCAAGGAGGTCGGGCGCGGCACCGGTCTCGGGCTGTCGCTGGTGCACAGCGCGATGAAGCGCCACGGCGGCGACCTGCGCCTCGCCAGCGAGCGCGGGCACTACTTCCAGGCCGAGCTGCACTTCCCGCCCGCGGTCGCGGGGCGGGGCGGGGCGGGGCACGCTTGAGCGAGGAGCTCTGGCTGCGGCCGCTGCTGCTGGCGCTGCTCTTGTGCGCGTCCTTCTTCAGCGCCGCGGAAGCGGCGCTGTTCGGGCTGACGCCGGCCGAGAAGAAGACCGCCTCGCGCTCGACCCTCGAGCTCCTGCGCGAGCCGCGCGCGCTGCTGGCCACGATCCTGGCCGCGAATCTGGTCGTGAACACGCTGTACTTCGCCTTCGCCGCGCGTCTGTTGCCCGAGCAGAAGGGTTGGAACGGGATCGGCGTGGCGCTTGCGGCGCTGGTGGCGTTGCTCCTGTTCGGCGAGATCCTGCCCAAGATCATGGCCCTGCGCGCGCGCCGGGCCATGACGCGTTTGGCGGCGCCGCTGCTGCGCGCGCTGGTGCTGCTGATCGCGCCACTGACGCGCCCGCTCCTGTGGGTGCTGGAGGCCGTGCACCGCGTGCTCTCGACCTGGATCCGCCCCGAAGGCGGGATCACGACGGACGTCCTGGCGCGCGTGCTCGAGCGCGGCGCGGCCGAGGGCGCGCTGCACGAGCGCGAGGCCGACTTTCTCACCGGCATCATCGAGCTCGAGGATCTGCGCGTGCGCGAGATCATGCTGCCGCGCGTCGATGCGCTGTTCCTGGACGTCTCGGGCGAGGAGCGCGAGCGTGTCACGCGCGAGGCCCTCGCCCGGCGTCTGACCTGGCTGCCGGTGGTCGACGGCGAACCCGATCGGATCCTCGGGCGCGTCAACCTGCGCGACCTCGTGCGCCATCCGGAGCGCCCGATCCGCGCGCTGGTCATGCCGGTGCAGTTCGTGCCCGAGGTCGCGACCGCACTCGATGTGCTGCGCACGCTGCGCGACGACCACACCTCGGAGGCGGTCGTGGTGGACGAGTTCGGCGGCACGGCCGGAGTGGTCACGGTCGAGGACGCTTTCGAGCACGTGCTCGGCGACCTGCGCGTGGAGGGCGAGGAGCATCGGCCCAAGGTCGAAGCCCTCGGGGCGGGACGCTTCCGGGTGCCGGGCGAACTCTCGATCCGCGAGTGGAACGAGGCCTTCGGCATGGAGGTCGTGCCGCGCGAGTTCGAGACCGTGGGCGGCTTCGTCACTGCGCTGCTCGGGCGCATCCCGCGCGCCGGCGATCAGGTGCGCGTGGGCGAGCTCGAACTCTCGGTGCACGAGGTCCACCGCCGCCGCGTGCTCACCGTGGACCTCGGCTTGCGCGCGCCCGCGGCAGCGAGCGTGGAGGAGAAGCCATGAGCTTGCTGTGGGTGCTGGCCTCGGTGGTCGGGCTGCTGCTCTTCTTGGCCGTGTTCTCCGGCGCTGAAACGGGCGTGTACTCGGTCTCGCGCGTGCGGCTGGAGGCCGAGGCTGCCGAGGGGCGGCGCTCGGCCCGCATGCTGACGCGCCTGCTGCGCGACGATGCGGGGCTGCTGATCGCGCTCTTGCTCGGCAACAACCTGGTGCTGGAGCTGCTCACGCACCTGTGCAAGTCGAGCGTGTCGCGCTCTTCATTGCCCAGCTACGCGCACGAGCTCGTCGCCACCGCGATCCTCACCCCGGTGGTGTTCCTGTTCGGCGAGCTGATCCCCAAGGATCTGTTCCGCCGTCGGCCGCACCTCCTGCTGGCCACGGTCGCGCCGTTGGTGTCGGTGTTCCGCTGGCTGGCCAGTCCGATCGTGTGGCCGCTGGCGCGCATCGCGCTCGTACTGGAGCGCCTGCTGGGCCTGCGCCAGGAGGACTTCGCGCGCATCCTGCGGCGCGAGGAGATGGTCGAACTCCTGGCCGAGAGCCGCCGGGCCGGGGCCCTGGCCAAGGAGATCGAGGACCTGGCCCACAACGTCCTGATCCTGCGCCACACGCCCCTGGAGCGCGTGGCCATCCCCTGGGAGCGGGTGGAGTGCATCGACCTGGACCGCGGCGAGGCCGAGGCGCGCGCGGCCGTTCAGCGCTCGAACTTCACGCGCCTCCCGGTCGTGCGCACCGATGGCGAGAAGAAGCGCCTTGTGATGGGCTACCTGCACCAGCTCGACGTCCTGGGCAATCCAGAGGCGACCCTGGACGCCAGTCTGCGCCCCGTGTTGGAGCTCGCCGCCGACCTGCCCTTGGATCGTGCCGTGGCCCGTCTGCAGAGCGCGGGGCAGCGTCTGGCCATCGTCGGCAGCCTGCGCGCGCCCAAGGGACTCGTGTCGCTAATGGATCTCTTGGCGACCTTGGCCAGTCAGCCACGCTTTCCGCAACCGGGGGCCGCCGCTAGGATAGGAGGGCCTGCATGAGCCCCAGTCCCGACTCCATCGCGCGTCCCGTCTGGATTCTTGGCGCTGGCCTCGCCCTGGTGGGCCTGGGCCTCGTGGCCCAGTCACAGACCACGAATCCGCCTCCGCCGTCGCCGGCCTTCATGACCCAGGGGTTCGGCACCTCGGACTCGAACGGCGGGATGATCGCCGTGACGGGCGTCGACGTGACCGGCGGAACGCTGCTGTTCTTGGTGGACACGGTCGGCCGCCACTTGTCCGTCTATCAGGCCCAGGGCGGGACCTCGAGTACCGCCAACCTGAAGTGGATCGGCGGCCGCAACATCGACCTCGACCTGCAGGTCGATGGCTTCAACGACAAGTCGGAGATCAGCTACAAGGAACTCGCGCGGCGCTTCTCGGACAATGGCCCGAGCGCCACGTCGAACGAGCGTTAGCCCCCCCCTGCACCCTGACGGAGACCTACGTCCGTGCCCGAGCAAGACTTTTATAGTTTCGACGAAGCCCTCAACCAGCTCAACCTGAAAGAAGAGGAGCTCAAGCGCCTCGTTTCCGAGGGCGAGATCCGTGCGTTCCGTGAGGGCGACACGATGAAACTGCGCCGCACGGACGTGGAAAGCCTGAAGAAGGAGCTGATGGGCGGCGAGGTCGTGGACCTCGGTGGTCAGGGTGAAGACCTGGTCTTCGAGGACGACCTCCAGCTCGAAGCGACGGGCATGGCCACGGAGGAGATCTCGAGCATGGACACCCTGCTCGAGGAGGGGGTCGAGGACGTGGGCGAGGTGGCGCTCGAGGAGGAGGCCGACGAGCTCGAGGAAGAGGAAGAAGAGCTGCCGCAACGCGTGGCCGTCGCCGCGGCGCCCGAGGCTTCCGAGGGCATGCTCTTCCGCTCGCTGCTGATCCTCACTTCGCTGGTCTTGGTGCTCACCGTTCCGGTCGTGCTGGCGCTCAGCACCGACAGCACGGGCCCGGTGGCGCAGACCTTCGCCGACCTGTTCCAGGCCAAGAAGTAGGGCCGCAGGCGAACTGGTTTCGCCAGGCAGTCGCAACGTCGTGCTTGCTCCGCGACGGGCGCATGGCTATTCCATAGCGATTCGAGGCGAGGTCGCGCTCGCTTCGAGTCCACGCCACGCGCTCAACTGGATCTGCAAGAGAACTCGGAATGAAGAACGCCCTCCAGACCGTCCTGCTCGCCTCCCTCGTGTTCGGCTCCGCGGCCTGCATCGCGCAGCGGCGCTACGACGACGCCCTGGGCGAGGTGAAGTACTATCAGAAGCAGTACCAGGATCTGTCGTCCTTCCACGGTCAGCTCGAGGCCGAGAACGCGCGCCTGAAGGGCGAACTCGAGCTGTACCAGGGCAAGATGCCGATCGAGTCGGCCGCCACGAGGGACATCGACGAGCGCCTGGCGCGTCTGAAGCAGCTCACCGAGGCGATCGGGACCTCGGTGGGCGCCGAGCCCGGCGACGTGGAGTTCCTGAAGGTCGATGGCGGCTACGGCGTGCGCGTCACCGATGCGGTGCTGTTCGACTCTGGCTCGGACGAGATCAAGCCCGAGGGCAAGGAGATCCTGCTGAAGGTTGCGCAGCAGATCGGTTCCCAGCCCTACCAGCGCGTCTGGGTGCGCGGGCACACCGATACCGATCCGGTCAAGCGCGCGCAGACGGTCGAGCGCTTTCCGCACGGGAATCTGCAGCTCTCGGCCTCACGCGCGGTGGAGGTCGGGGCCTTCCTGACCAAGAGCGGCGTGAGCCTGGAAAAGGTGGTCGTGGCCGGCTTCGGCCCCGCCGAACCGGTGGCGCCGAACGACACCGCCGAGCACAAGCGCAAGAACCGGCGCGTGGAGATCTTCGTGCTCGACAGCGCCGCCGGCGAGTCGCACTGAGGCGCGCCCCGCCCGTGCGCGCCGGCTGGCTCGCGCTGACGCTCTCCTGGGCGGCTTGCAGCGCGCGCTCGGAGCCTGCCACGCAGGACTTGCTGGAGCTTGAGCGGCTGAGCTTCGTGCGCCCCGGGCGTTGCTCTCTGCCCGGGACGGACCTCTCGCTCGAGCGCCCGTTGGTCTTCGATCGCTTCGAGGTCACGCGCGCCGAGCTGCGCCACTACTGGCCGGATCGCGCTCTGGGCGGCGGCCGCAGCTGGCAAGAGGACGCCGCGCACGACGCGCCCGAGCGCAGTGATTGGCCCGCGTTCCTCGACTTCCACGAGGCCGAGGAGTTGGCCCGAGCACGCGGCATGCGCCTGCCCACGCCGCGCGAGTGGCTGTACGTCGCCGTCGGCGGCCGCGACTACAAGAACCCATGGGGCGGCCTGGGGCGCCAGTTCTTCGCCAACACCTTGGTCTTCGACACCGACGGCGTGAACTTCAGCGTGAAGCAGCCCTGCAACGTCGGCAGCTACGAGAACGGCAAGAGCAAACCGTTCGGCTGCTACGACCTCCTCGGAAACGTGTGGGAGTGGGTGGATGGCCTGGTCCCCGGCTACGAGGCCGCGGCGCGGGGCGACGAGCTCGACGCGTACCTGGACAACGACTTCGGGACCGTGGCCTCGGTCATGGGGGGGGCCTACGACTCGGCGTGGCGTCCGAGCTTCGAGTTCGACGCGGCCGTCGGCGTTCAGCGCTTCCACGCCAGGCGCTTGGCCAAGGACGACACCGGGCCCTCGTTCGGCGCGCGCATGTGCGCCGACGCCGAGGCCTACCTGCAGGCGCACGCCGGTCGCTGGGGAGCAGGCGAAGCTGCCCGTGCGCGCGTGGTGGCGGTGGGCCGGGCCTGGGGGCGGGACGACCTGGCACGTTCGCACTTGAAGACGCTGCTGGCCGATTTGCGTGCGCGCCCGGCGGCCGGTGTGGGGCTCGCCTGGCTCGAAGAGGGCGCCCTTTCGCCGCCATGAGCCGCGTGCCCGATCCGTTCGAGACGAGCGCCGGTGCTCGCCGGCCACCCTGGGCCGTGTTTCGCGCCGAGCTCGAGGCGCTCGGGTTCCGGCCTACCAAGACCCTGGGACAGAACTTCCTCGTCGACCCGAACGCGGCCCGTTCGATCGCCGTGGATGCGGGCCTGAGCCCCGGAACGCGGGTGCTCGAGATCGGCACCGGCTGTGGGTTCTTGACCTTGGAGCTCGCCGACCTGGGCCTTGAGGTGCTCGGAGTGGAGATCGACGAACGACTCTTGGCCGTGGCCCAGCGGCTGCTGGCGGGGCGGCCGAACCTGCGCTGGCTGCGCACCGACGCGCTGGCTGGCAAGCACGAGCTCGCTCCCGCGCTGCTGGCGGAACTCTCGGCGAGTGAGCCCTGGCACCTGGTCGCAAATCTGCCCTACTCCATCGCGGCCCCGCTCCTGGTCCTGTTCTCCCGCCTGGCGAATCCACCGCGCAGCATGAACGTGCTGGTGCAGGAGGAAGTGGCGCGCCGAATCACGGCCCAGCCGGGAGAGTCCGAGTGGGGGGTGCTGACCGCTCGGCTCGCGCTCTTGTACCGCGCCCGCGCCGGCCGTGAGGTAAAGGCCCAGCTCTTCTGGCCGCGGCCGAGGGTCGCCAGCCGGGTGGCTCACCTCGCGCTCGATCCTGTGCCAGGGCTCACGGCCGCGGATCTGAAGGCCTTCGACCGGCTGGCCGAGACCCTGTTCCAGCAGCGCCGCAAGCAGATCGGAACCAGCCTCGCCGGTGCGCTCGGGCGCGGACCCGCGGAGCGGCTCCTGGCGCGCGCGGGCATTGACGCCCGGGCCCGGCCGGAGGTCCTGCGGGCGCGGGAATTGCTCGAACTCTCGCGCTCCAAGGAGTGGATCGCCAGCCTGAGTCCGGAGGCCGAAGGGTCGGGTCCGTGAAAACCAGGCGCCGCTTGTCTTCGAGCCCTAGCGTGGTAGCTTAATAGATTGACGGACAGCACAGCAATCGTCCATCGGGGCGGGCCTCGGATATCACTCCACACGGGCGGCCCGACGATTCGCAAGCTTCCTGCAGGTTCCCGCATCTGACCGCTTCCGCGGCGACTCCCATCGCCTAGGAAGAGGTCCGCCCAGGTTTCCCCAACCCGTCCCGTCCCCGACCCTGTCTGCTCCGGCTGGCTGCCTCGTGCTTCGAGGGGCTGGCGACGCACCCACCGTCTTGCAGGATCTCGAGCTCCGCCAGTTCATCGAGCGCGTCAAGCTGCGTTCGCCGATCGAAGTCTCGATCGGTGAGCGAGTCAGCGTTCTGAAGCAACGGGGCTCCCTATACTGGGCCTGCTGCCCGTTCCACCAGGAGAAGACGCCGTCCTTCGCCGTGGATCCGCGGCGTGGAACCTGGCACTGCTACGGCGCCTGTGGCGAAGGCGGTGACGTGATCGCGTTCGTGGAGCGCTTCGATGGGCTGAGCTTCATGGAAGCGCTGCGCTTGCTGGCGCAGCAATGCGGCGAGCCGTTCCCCGAGCGCAACACGCGCCGCGCCGTCGGGGCCGAAGCGGCCATGGACGCGCGCTATGAACTATTGGGCTGGGCGAACGACGTCTATCGCGCCGCCTGGCGTCGCCCCGAGGGCGAAGGTGCGCGCGCCTACATGCAGAAGCGCGGCCTCTCCGGCCTGACGCTCGAGGCCTTCGGCATCGGCTGGGCGGCCGAGAACGGGCAGATGCTCGTGGGCGCGGCGCAGCGTGACAAGAAGGCGCTCGACGGCCTGGTCGAGGCCGGGCTGGTGCGGCGGGCGGAGGGCGGACGACCGTACGACTTCTTCCGCGGGCGCGTGCTGATCCCGATCCGCGATCGACTGGGGCGCGTGGTGGGCTTCGGCGGGCGGATCCTGGGCGCGGAGCTCGACGGGCCCAAGTACGTGAACAGCCCCGAGACACCCTTGTTTCACAAGGGGCGCCTGATCTTCGCACTCGATCTGGCGGCGAACGCGATCCGCAGCACGCACCAGCTGCTCGTGGTCGAGGGCTACACCGACGTCATGGCTGCGCACCAGGCCGGCTGGAAGAACACCGTGGCCGTGCTCGGCACGGCCACGACCGAGGAGCATGCCGCACTGATCCGCCGCACGGGGGCGCGTTCTGTAGTGTTGGTGTTCGACGGCGACGAAGCCGGCCGCAAGGCGAGCACACGCGCACTGCTCGGCCTCTTGAAGCTGCCAGTGGAGCTGCGCGTCGCCGTGCTCCCCGAAGGCCGCGATCCGGGCGACCTGCTGATCGATGCCGCCGGTAGCGAGACCTTCCGCGCGTGCGTCGAGGGTGCGCAGGAGTGGTTCGACTGGTGCCTCGCCGGTTTGCGCGGCCTGCGCGGCGGCGAGCTGGCGAACGCGGTGGAGGAGCGCTTCCAGCTGCTGGCCAAGCTGGCGCGTCCGCTGGAGCGCTCGGCGCGTCTGGCCGAGATGGCGCAGTTCTTGGCCCTGCCCGAGGCCGACGTGCGCGCGCAGTGGCAGGCCTTCGAAGCCGCCCAGAAGGGGCCCGTGCGGCCCACCGCTCCGACGCCCGTGCGCGAGCCTCAGCCGGAGCCCGTGCGCGCGCCCCTCTCGGCCCATGATGCCCGCCTGGAGCGCGCCTACGAGCTGCTGATCGGCGCGCTGCTGCTCGACAACAGCTTGGTCGCGCTGCACGGGCACCTCGTGCACGGCTGCCCTGCGGGCGAGCTCGAGTTCCTGTTCGTGAGCCTGCTCGAGCTGTACGAGCGCGACGAATCTGGCGCGCCCATCGACGCTTCCGCGCTGCTGACCGCCCTGGGCGACCACCCCGCGCGCGCGCGCGTCGTGGCCCTGCAGAACGCCGCCGCCGAGGCCGAGAGCGCCGAGATCCTGGCGCGCGACCAGGCGCGCTGGATCGAACGTACGCGCGCCGAGCGCGAACTCGAAACCCTCAAGGGCGCCCTGGGCGCGAACGGTCCCGACCAGGCCGACGCGCTCGAGCGCTTGCATCGTGAACTCCGAGCCGCACGCGTTCCCGCCTCGAGGGCGGCCTCCGTGCGAATCCCCTGAACGTTCCACCCCCCAACTCCCCTCATGGCCGACAAACTGGACCAGACCGTCGAGGTGCTCATCGAGGAAGGCTCCAAGAAGGGCTTCCTGACCTACGCGGAGATCAACACGCTCCTCGAGGATCGCTTCGTGCCGGTCGAGCGCATGGATCAGATCTTCCTGGCCCTCGAGGAAGGTGGGATCGAGGTCGTGGACGACAGCGTAGAGGCCGATCCCGCGCGCCTGGCCGAGCGTGAGGTCAAGGTCGTGCCGGTGAAGGCGCCCCAGGTGGTCACGGCCGTGATCGAGCGCAGCGGAACGCCCGAGCGCATCGACGACCCGGTGCGCATGTACCTGACGCAGATGGGCGAGATCCCGCTGCTCACACGCGACCAGGAGATCTTCCTGGCGAAGTCGATCGAGATCACCCGCAAGCGTTTCCGCAAGAAGGCCATGGGCTCGGGCCTGTGCATGACGGCCTCGCTCAAGACGCTGGAAGAGGTCCAGCGCGGCGAGCTCGCCTTCGACCGCACGCTCAAAGTCAACCCGAACCCGAAGCCCGACGACGATCCCAAGATCGTCGAGACGCTGGGCAAGCAGTTCCTCGCGCTGAGGCTGCCGGTGAACATCGAGACGGTCCGCCGTCTGCTGGGCCAGATCCGGGCCGAGTACGCGCCGATACTCGACCCGAAGACCACGCGCCAGAAGCACTCGGAGCAGCTCAAGAAGGTACAGGTCCTGCGCCGCAAGCTCGTGATCCTGATCGAGGAGTGCCACCTGCAGGTCAAGAAGGTGCGCCCCTACATTCAGATGCTGGAGGAGCACTACCGCGAGATGCGCTCGATCGAGCGCAAGCTGCAGGCGCTCAAGGGCTCGAAGGCCAACAGCAGTGCGGCGCGCGAGCTGCGTGAGCGGCTCTCGGAGCTCGAGCTGATGGCCCTGGAGCCGGCCGACCGCCTCAAGCGGCGTCTGGACCAGATCAAGATGCACTTCGAGGAGTACGAGGAGGCCAAGCGCCAGCTCTCCAGCGGCAACCTGCGCCTGGTCGTCTCGATCGCCAAGAAGTACCGCAACCGCGGGCTCTCGTTCCTCGACCTCATCCAGGAGGGCAACACCGGCCTGATGAAGGCGGTCGAGAAGTACGAGTACCGCCGCGGCTACAAATTCTCGACGTATGCCACGTGGTGGATCCGCCAGGCGATCACGCGCTCGATCGCCGACCAGGCGCGCACGATCCGCATCCCCGTGCACATGATCGAGACCATGTCGAAGCTGCGTAACGTGACCAAGAAGCTCGTGCAGCAGAAGGGCCGCGAGCCCTCGGTCGAGGAAGTGGCCGAGGCCTCGGGCATCACCGTGGACGAAGCCAAGCGGGTGATGAAGATCTCCAAGCATCCGATCTCGCTCGACCGCCCGATCGGCGACTCGGACGACAGCTACTTCGGCGACTTCATCGAGGACGAGACGGTCGAGAGCCCGGTCCAGGCGGCGGGCCACGAGATGCTGCGCGAACGCATCAACGAGGTGCTCAACACGCTGACCTTCCGGGAGCGCGAGATCATCAAGCTGCGCTACGGCATCGGGGATGGCTACACCTACACGCTCGAAGAGGTGGGGCGCATCTTCCGCGTCACCCGCGAGCGGGTGCGGCAGATCGAGGCCAAGGCCGTGCGCAAGCTGCGCCACCCCGTGCGCGCACGCCAGCTTTCCAGCTTCCTGGACGGCGCTCCGATCGACACAGGGGAGGACTTCGAGGACCTCGACCTCTCCTTGGAGGATTCCGAGACGCTCTAGCCTCTCGTTGCAGCGGGGGATGGCGCTCCCGCGGGGGCGGAGACTAGACTCTCCGCCCCTCGAAACCTAGGCATGCCCGACTTGCGCCAGACCCTCAAGACCCTCAAGACCCTCAAGAGCCTCCAGGAGCTCGACCGCGACCTCTACCGCTTGCAGGACGAGCTCAAGCGCTTTCCCCAGGAGGTCACGCGCAAACGAGAGAAGCTCCGGGTCGAGAGCGAGCGCCTCGCGGAAGTCGTGAAGAAGCTCACTGAGACGAAAGTGCGGCTGAAGGAGATCGAGGACCTCACCACCGGCCAGCGCGTGCGCGTGCGCAAGCTCGAACACGAGGCCTCCGAATCGCGCGCCGACGCCGCCCTGCTGGTGGCGTTCCAACACGAGATCCGCGGGCTGAAGCGCGACATCGGTGAGGCCGAGGAAGAGGGCCTGGGGATGTTGGGTGAGATCGAGCGCCTGAGCGCGGAGCGCGTCGCGCTGCAAGCGGTCGTGGCCGAGCTCGAGAAGGAGTTCTCGCTCTACTCCACGAACATCGACAAGGAATCGAAGCACACCATGGACCGCGCCCAGGCCATGGAGCGCGAGCGCAAGAAACGCGTGGGTGCGGAGCTGCCGCCGGACGTGCTCGGGCAGTACGAGAAGTTGCTGGCTTCGCGCGAGGGCCAGGCGATGGCCGAACTCGACAAGCGCGTGTGCCAAGGCTGCTACGTCTCGGTGCCCAACAACATCTACGTGCGCCTGGCGCGCTGCACCGAGCTCGTCCACTGCCCGTCCTGCGGGCGCATCCTCTTCCTGCGCGAAGCCTAGCCGTCCGCCCGGTCGAGCTGGTGGTGTGAGTCACCCCCTATGGGCCTTCAACCCGGGCCGTCTGCGCCCACCACGGCGTTGCGCCAGGTCTGCGCCAGTCGCCAGCGTCGGAAGCGAGTCGCGAGATAGCGCCGGCTCCTCCGAGACTTGCACCGAAGTCGCGTCGGCGGCGCGCCTTGCGGCGAGCGTAGACGACCGCGGGATGAAAGCCCCTCTGAGTGACTCACACCACTAGCAGCTAGGCCAGTGACCCTCCCTCGCTTCGGTGGACACCGTTGTTGAGGTGTTCGCAGTAGATGCGAGCGGATGGAGTTCGTCAAAGGGGAAGGGGTCTGGGGAAGGGTTCTCCCTTCCCCAGTCGGGGAGCCGCGCGGAGCGGAGCCCTGCGGAGCTCG
>SIAI01000065.1 GCA_009691855.1 Planctomycetota bacterium
AAATCCACGCGCGTTGAAGAACGACTCCTGGAATCCGCCCGCGCCATCGCAGCGCAGGGCCACGTCGTCGATCCGGACCGCGGCGAGACCGTTGCGGAAGCCGAAGCGCTGGCGCTCCGGGGTCGCGCCGAGCCGTTGCGGCGCGCCGCCGTCGAGGGCTGCCCGCGCGCCGTCGGAGCCGAGATCGAGCTCGAGATGCGACCACACGTCGGCCACCACGTCGAACTGGGGCATGGGCTCGAAGTCCAGGAACGCGCCCTCGGCGTCGATCGTCAGGCGGCCGGAGGGAATGCGCGGGTCGCTGCTCAGCCTGAGCCCGGTAGCGCCCGTTGGATCGAGCGCGAAAAGGAACACCAGGTAGGCTCCCGGGTTCGGGCGGAAGTCGAAGGCGACCTCGCGCGCTGCGACTGGCTCCGCGAGCAGCACCTCCTGGAACGAAAACCAGCGCCCGAGGTCGAGCTGTTGCCCGGCGAGCGTGTGGTGCGAAGTGGCGAACTCGCCCGAACCCATCACGCGCCGCCCGAGGTGACTCTTGGATGCGACCCAGCGCCCGCTGCCCTCGAGTGAATTGTCGTACCAGGCCTAGACATGCGCCCCGCCGACCACCGCCGCGACCTGGGCGCAGAGCAGGAGCAGGGAAACGGTCAGGCCTCTCGCAAACACGGGAGATCGGATCCTAACCGGGATGCGCGCCGGCGGGGCGCCGGCGGCTCTCGCCTGCTCAGCGCGCGATCCAGGCGCGATGCGTGGCGCCTTCCTCGCGCGTCGCCGGCCCGCGCGGACAGCCGGCGGGCAGCTCGCGCTCGTCCACGAAGCCGTACCAGGTGTTGCGCCGGCGCGGCAGGAAGCCGGCCTCGGTGATGGTGCGTTCGATGGCCTCGATCGGCGCCAGGTGGAAGCAGCCCGCGGCGCTGACCACGTTCTCCTCCAGCATCGTGCCGCCGAAGTCGTTGCAGCCCGCGCGCAAGGAAACCTGGGCCATCTTCATGCCCTGCGTGACGTAGCTGGTCTGCAGGTTCTCGACGTTGTCGAGGAAGATGCGCGCGATGGCGTTCACGCGCAGGTAGACGGCCGGCGTGGTCTTCTCGGGATAGCGCTCGGCCTCGGGCACGCCCTCGGGCTGCACGTTCCAGCAGGCGAAGGCCGTGAAGCCGCCGGTCTCGTCCTGCAGCTCGCGCAAGACGCGCAGGTGCTCCACGCGCTCAGCCGGCGTCTCGAAGTGGCCGAACATCATCGTCGCGCTCGAGCGCAGCCCGGCCTCGTGCACATGGCGGTGCACGTCGAGCCAGCGCGCGCTGGGGGTCTTCTTCGGGGCGATGAGCTTGCGCACGCGCTCGACCAGGATCTCGGCGCCTGCGCCGGGCACGCTGCCGAGGCCCGCGGCCTTGAGGTCGGCGATCACGGCCTCGACCGGGCGCTTGTCGAGCTTGGCCAGGTGATCGAGCTCGGGCGCGGACAGCGCGTGCAGATTGACCTGCGGGAAGCGCGCGTTGAGGTCGCTCAAGAGATCGCACCACCAGTCGCTCTTCAGATACGGGTGGTGCCCGCCCTGCATCAACACCTGGCGTCCGCCGAGCGCGGCGACCTCCTGCACCTTCTGGATCAGCACCTCGCGCGGCAGGACGTAGGCCTCGCCGTGGTTGGGCCGGCGATAGAAGGCGCAGAAGCCGCAGTCGGTGATGCAGACGTTCGTCGGGTTGATGTTGCGATCGACGATGTAGCTGACCACGCCGTGCGGGTGCAGGCGCGCGCGCACGAGGTCGGCGAGACGCCCGAGCGTGAGCAGGTCGGCGTGCTCGTGCAGCTCCAGCGCCTCGGCGGGCGTGATGCGTTCGCCGGCCTCGATCTTGGCGGCGAGCGCGTCCAGGGCGCGCCTGCGCGGCGCTCGCGTGGCGGTCGTCATCCGCGCGAGTATAGGCGCCGGCGGCGGGGGCGCTCTACGGACGGCTCCAGCCCGTCCAGCCCGGTCCGCGCACGACCTGTCCGCTCAGCGCGCCGGTGGGCTCGCCCTCGGCCAGCACGCGCGTGCCGTTGACGAACACGTGGCGCACTCCGCTGGCGAACTGGTGCGGCTGCTCGAAGGTGGCGTGATCCTGGATCGTCGCCGGATCGAAGACGACGACATCGCCGAAATAGCCTGTGGCCAGGCGTCCGCGCTCGCGCACGCGCAGGTTCTCGCAGGGGAAGCTCGTCAAGCGGCGCACGGCTTCGGGCAGGGACAGCGCGTGCTCCTCGCGCACGTACTTGCCCAGCAGGCGCGCGAAGTTGCCGTAGGCGCGCGGGTGCGGGTTCGACTTCAGGAACGGATCCACGGGCGCCTCGGAGCCGGCGTCGGAGCCGAAGCTCATCCACGCGAGGCCGGTCTGGCGACGCACGTTGTCCTCGTTCATCAGGAAGTAGACCGTGCCCACGCGGCTGTCGTCCTCGAGCACGAGGTCCATCGCGGTCTCCTCGGGCGAGGTCCCGCGCAGGCGCGCCACCTCGGCCAGGGTCTTGCCCGTGAGCGGCTTCAGGGCCGCGCTCTTGAAGCCCACGAGGAGCACGTGCTCGGCCGAGCCGGCGGCGAGCAGCAGGTTTTCCCAGGCGTCGGTGGGCGTGCGCATCTCGTCCGCCACGCGCGCGCGCGTCGCGGGATCGGCCAGGCGCGCGCGCCAGGCCTCGAGCCCGCCCTCCTGGACCCAGGGCGGCATGGCCGCGTCGAGCCCCGTCGCGCCGGCGACGTAGGTGTACATGTCGGCCGTGATCGCGAGGCCAGCCGCACGCGCGGTTTCGACGCGCGCGATCAGCTCGTCGAGCTTCGCCCAGTTGGCCTCGCCGGCTTGCTTCAGGTGGTAGATCTCGGCGCGCACGCCGGCGCGGCGCGCGATGTCGATCAGCTCGTCGACGGCCTCGAGCAGACGCCCGGCCTCGCTGCGCAGGTGCGAGATGTACATGCCGCCGTAGGGCGCGGCCGCGGCACACAGGGCCACGAGTTCGTCCGTCTTGGCATAGAACGCCGGAGCGTAGATCAGCGACGAGCCCACGCCCAGCGCGCCCTCCTCCATCGCCGTGCGCACCAGCGCGCACATGCGCTCGAGCTCGGCCGCGTCCGGGGGACGATCGGCGTGGTCGAGCTCGTGCACACGCACGGTCGTCGCGCCCACGAAGGAGGCCACGTTGCAGGCGACGCCGCGCCGCTCGAGGTGCTCCAGGTACTCGCCCAGCGTGGTCCACTCGATCGCGTAGCGCAGGTCGCCCTGCTGGGCAAGCGCCTCGCGCTTCATTGCCGCGTTCCACGGGCCCATCGACTCGCCCTCGCCAAAAACCTCGAGCGTGACGCCCTGGCGGATGTCGCTGGGCGAGTTCGGCTCGACCAGCAGGCTGTCCACGGCCCACGAGAGCATGTTGACGAAGCCCGGCGCGACGGCGAGGCCATGCACGTCGAGCTCCAGCGCGCCGTGGCCGCTCAGCGTGCCGAGCGCGACGATGCGCTGCCCGCGCAGCGCCAGGTCGCCGACGTAGGGCTCGCCGCCGCTGCCGTCGTACAGTGTTCCACCGCGCAGCACGACATCGTAGTCGGCGCGCGTGCCCGCGCACGCGCCGAGTAGCGCCGTCAGCAGCACCACGGACCTGGCGTACAGCGCGCGCATCAGCGCACGCGCTGCTCGGGAGCGGCGGGCGCCTGGGCGCGCAGCGGCGCCAGCGCGGTGCGCGCCTCGTCGCTGGTGTGCGCCAGGGCGCTGAGGCGCTCCTGCAGCGCGGCGCCGTCGGCGAGGGCCTTGTCGATCGTCTTCTTGGCCGAGGCGATGCCGTCCGCGGTCAGGTCGTGTTCCAGGTACAGGCGCAGGTCACTGAGCTGGCGCACGAAGTGCCCCAGCGCCTGGTCCGCCTCGCGCTGCCCGCCGGAGAGCTTCTCGTAGTTGGCCTTGAGCGCGGTGCGGCGCGCGTCGGAGCTCTGCTTGAGCTCGGCGTCCGTGATCTGCGCCGCGTCCTCGGTCCAGCCGCCGAAGAACAGCTCGGCGCGCGCGTCCATCTTGCCGTAGGTCGTGCGCGCCAGCAGCGCCAGCGACTCCAGGTTGATGAGCTCGCGCGCGTACGTCTGAAAGGTCTCCTGGTTCGAGCGCGGCGAGTCACCCGGGTTCTCGGCCAGGGCCCGCAGCGCGTCGCTGGCCAGACCGACCTGCTCGCGCGTGCGCACCACCATGTCGCGGTAGGTCTCGGTCTTCTCGGCCGTCGCGCTGGCGCGCGCGTAGCCGGAGCGACTGGCGCAAGCGCCCAAGACGAGAAAGCCAGGGGCGCTGGACAGGACGAGCAGCAGAGCGGGCGTACGGAGCATGGGGCGTCGATCTCGCGTGAGGAGTGCGCTCGCTCTCGCACCTGCGGTGGCGAACGAGCGCAACTCGCGCAGGAGACGAAAAAGCGGTCCGGCGCGCCAGTGCTGAACCATCGCTGATGCGAGGTCGGGGGAGGGGAACCTGGTTCGAGGAGGGAGAGACCAGTCTCGCCAACACCGGCAGTGCGCCGAACCGCATTGGTAGTTAGACTGTATACAGCCCTCCCTGTCAAGAGCATGCCGACCAAAGCCGTGCGCTCCATCCGCCCCCGCAAGGGCAACCTGTCCGCCCGAGCCGCGGACACCCTGCGGTCCCAAATCCTGCGCGGGGAGTTCGAGGTCGGACAGGCCCTGCGCGAGATGGAGATCTGCCGCACGCTGGGCATCAGTCGCATCCCCCTGCGCGAGGCCCTGTGTCGCCTGGAAGGTGAGGGGTTGGTCGAGATCCGCCCGAACCGCGGGGCGATCGTCACGACGCTGTCGGCGGCCGAATTGATGGAGATAGGCGAAGCCTGTCGGCTGCTCGAGGTGCACCTCCTGCGGGAGGCCCTGGCGGCCGTCACGCCCGAGGTCCTCGCGGCGGCTGAGGCTCTGCTGGACGAGCTGGATGGGATCGACGACCTGCTGGAGTGGTCGCAGACGAATTGGCGCTTCCACACGACCCTGTACTGCGCCGCGTGCCGACCGCTCATGGTGGGGATCGTGACCAAGCTGCGTGCGCGGGCAGAGCCGGCGATGCTCAAGTTGGTCGCCGACAAGAAGCGCCGCGCGGGCCTCAACCGCGAGCACCGCGCGATCCTGGCCTGCGTGCGCGCCAAGCGCACGGCCAAGGCGAGCGCGCTGCTCGACGCCCACCTCTTGGCCGGCAAGGACGCGGCGCTGCGCCTGATGGCGCCAGGGCAGCCAGGCTAGCCGGCCGCCGCGCTCGGCCCGTGCGGGGCCCTGGGGCCATGGCTATGCTGCGCGGCCTTTCGGAGGATCCGCATGCCCGCGCCCAGCTCGCCCGCCTCGTTCATGGCCACGATCGTCTCCCTGTGCAAGCGCAGGGGCTTCATCTTCCAGGCCTCCGAGATCTACGGCGGGATGGGCAACACCTACGACTACGGGCCGCTGGGCGTGGAGCTCAAGCGGCGCGTCAAGGACGCCTGGTGGCGCGCGATGGTCACGACGCGCGCAGACGTGGTCGGGCTCGATTCGGCCATCATCCAGCACCCCAAGACCTGGGAGACCTCGGGGCACGTGCTGAACTTCACCGACCCGCTGGTGGACTGCAAGACCTGCAAGGCGCGCTTCCGCGCCGACAAGCTCGACGAGGTGCAGTGCCCGCAGAAGCCCAGCCGCACGCCGCTCGAGAACAAGTGCGAGCTGACCGAGCCGCGCGCGTTCAACCTGATGTTCAAGACGCAGGTGGGCGCGGCCGAGGACTCGGCCGCGATCGCCTACCTGCGCCCGGAGACGGCCCAGGGCATCTTCCTGAACTTCAAGAACGTGCTCGAGTCCTCGCGCCTCAAACCGCCCTTCGGCATCGCGCAGATCGGCAAGTCGTTTCGCAACGAGATCACGCCCGGCAACTTCGTCTTCCGCACGCGCGAGTTCGAGCAGGCCGAGATGGAGTTTTTCGTGCCGCCGGGCGATGACGAGCGCTGGTTCGAGTACTGGGTGAACGAGCGCTTCCGCTGGTACAAGGAGCTCGGCCTGCGGCCCGAGAAGCTGCGCCTGCTCAAGCACGAGAAGCTCGCGCACTATTCCAAGGCCACCACCGACATCGAGTACGAGTACCCCTTCGGCTGGGGCGAGCTCGAGGGCATCGCCAACCGCACCGACTTCGACCTGAAGGCGCACTCCGCGGCCTCGGGCGTGCGCCTCGAGTTCTTCGAGCCCGAGACCAAGGAACACTACGTGCCCTACGTGATCGAGCCCGCCGGGGGCGTCGACCGCATGGCCATGACCTTCCTGCTCGACGCTTACAACGAGGAGCAAGTGGAGGGCGAGACGCGCGTCGTACTGCGCCTGCACCCGCGCATCGCGCCGATCACGGTGGGCGTCCTGCCGCTGGTCAAGAAGGACGGCATGCCCGAGCGCGCGCACGAGATCGAGGCCGAGCTGCGCGACCTCGGGCTGACCACCTTCTACGACGAGAAGGCCGCCATCGGCCGCCGCTACCGGCGCCTGGACGAGGTCGGCACGCCGTGGTGCGTCACGATCGACGGCGAGACGCTCAAGGACGGCACGGTGACCGTGCGCGAGCGCGACACGATGCGCCAGGTCAAGGTGAGCACCCAGGAGCTCGGCGCGCACCTGCTCGGCGCGCTGCGCGGCTGGCCCAAGGGCTGAGCACGCGCGCGCTCACTTCTCCAACCCGCCGTAGCCCAGGTCTTCCAGGTCGTCGAGCGTGCGCGCGTCGACCTGACCGAGTTCCAGCGCACCGAGGTGCTCGCCGAGCTCCTCCAGCGCCGCGCGCGTGCGCACCAGCTCCTGCTGCGCTGCGCTGAGTGCGGCTGCACCGGCCGTGGCGAGGTCATGCTGCTCGCGCGGGTCGGCGCCGAGATCGAAGCGCTCCCACTCCCGCTCGTTGGTGAACATCACCGCGCTCGTCGTCGGCCCGTGGATCGTCTTGATCCCGTCCTCGGTGCGCAGCGCGTACTTGTGCGCGAAGCGGTCGTCCACCTCGGCCCAGAGCGGACGCCGCGGCCAGTCCGCGCCCAGGAGATCCACGCCCTGCGCGTGCTCGAAGGCGAGCCCCAGGCGCGCGAGCAGCGTGGGCGCCGCGTCGGCCAGCAGCGCCGGCCGCGTGAGCTCGCGCGCGGGCACCCCGGGACCGGCCAGGA
Source organism: Planctomycetota bacterium (assembly GCA_009691855.1). Classification (GTDB taxonomy): domain Bacteria; phylum Planctomycetota; class UBA1135; order UBA1135; genus JABFRZ01. The sequence goes on from SIAI01000065.1 coordinate 7,141, forward strand.
TCAGCGGTACGCGCAAGACCTCCTCGTACAGCGTGCGCCCGTGCTGCAGCGCGCCGTGTTCGAAAAACTCCTCACCGTGGTCGGCGGTGACGAGCACCAGCGTGTCGTCGGTGAGCTGCAGGCCGTCCAGGAGCGCCAGCAACGCGCCCAGGCGCTCGTCCGTGTAGCGCAGAGCCGCGTCGTACAGGTGCACGACGTGCGCGCGCATCTCGGGGGTGAAGGCCGCGGCCTGCGCGCTCGTGCGCGTGCTCAGCGCCACCTGCGGACGCGTGCAGCCCAGCGCGGCGCATTCGAGGTAGCGCGCGGGCGCGTCGTAGTCGTGCACCGCGTAGGTGTGCAGGAAGAGGAAGAAGCGCTCGTCGCGGTGCGCGCTCAGCCAGCGCTCCACGCCCGCGAAGCCCTGGCTCTGCAGTAGTTTCTCGGCCGTCTTGGGACCGCGGCGCTTGGTCAGCGTGCGGAAGTAGTGCGACTCGCGCTCGCGCAGCGGATCGATCTGCGCGAAGCCGTCGAAGCCGTGATCGAGCCCGAACTCGGCGCTGACGAAGCCGCCGGAGGTGAAGGCGCGCGTGACATAGCCCGCGTCCGCAAGCACCTCCGCCAGGCTGGTCGAGCGCGCCGCCGACAGGCGCCGGTCGTGAGCCACGACGCCGTGCACCGCGGGCTGCTGGCCGGTCAGCAGCGTGGCGTGCGAGGGCAGCGTGTAGGGTGCGGGCGCGCTGGCGTCGCGACACAGCAGGCCGCGCCGCGCCAGCGCGTCGAGCGTGGGCGTCGCCTGCGCCGCGCCGTAGGCGCCGACGTGATCGGCACGCAGGGTGTCGATCGAGATCAAGAGCACGTTCGGTCCGGCCGGGCGCGGGACGTCCGCGGCGACCAGCGGCGCGCCCAGCACCAGCGGGGCATCGCCGGCTAGCTCGAACTCGAGCTCCGTCAGCCCGCGTTCGAGCGCGAGTTCGACTTCTTGCCAGTCGAGCTCGTCCACCGAGCGCGGCAGTGTCAGCGTGCGCGCCGCGAGCTCGCGGCCCCTCGCGCGCACGGACAGCGTCGCGCTGCCGCCGCCCGCGGGCAGCGTAGGCGCGAAGGCGCCCAGGCCGAAGCGCAGCGTGGCGCGCTCGGCAAACGCGGGCCAGGAAAGGCGCAGGCGGTCGCCCGGCAGGAGCACGATCGACGGTCGCGATTCCATGCCGAGCAGCGCGCGCACGCGGCGCGCGCGCTGCCAGGCGGGGCTGGTGGGCGCGAGCGTGGCGGTCTGCGCGCTCAGCAGCTCGAGCCAACGCAGCTCGGGCGCCACGCGCCCCAGCCCGAGCTCCGCGAAATCGGCCGCGCCCGAGCGCACGCTCTCCTCGACCGCCAGCGAGCACACCACGTACAGGAAGTGCGTGTCCTTCCCCGTGACGAACAGCTTGCGCCGCGCCTGCCAGCCCTCCGTGCCGCGCGCGCTGGCCAGGCCGTGCACGGCCGCGAGCTCGGCGCCGCGCGTCGACAAGAGCTCGGCCAGCGGAACCTCCGCGCGCGCCTCGCCGAGCCAGAAGCTCGCGCCGCCGAAGGTCGTGCCGGCGACCTCGAGCGCGGTGGCGCGCACCAGACCGGTGAATTCGTAGCACGCGCCGGGTTCGACCGGCACGCGCGCGTACAGCCCGCCGTGCTCGCCGGTGAGGCGCAGGAAGGCGCGCTCGTCCTCGCGCTCCAGCGTGGCCTGCAGCGCTCCGTTCGCGCGCCCGGGCCGATCGATTTTGCCCCAGCCGTCGAGGCCCTCGGCGAAGCGCGAGGTGAAGCGCGCCTCGGCCGCCGGCGGCGGGGCGCGCTCGCTCAGGGTCCCGTCCTGCGTCCACAGGCGTACGAGCGTGGACGGCGCGCGCGCGGCGGCCGGCGGTGCGCCGGGCTCGCCGCAGCCGAGGCAGGGCAGCACGAGCACGATGGCCAGCAGGGCTCGGAGGCGCATCAGCGGCCGCCCTCCGTTCCGGGCTCCGCGCGCAACGCGCGCGCCAGCGCGCTCGCGGCGCCCGCGGGTTCGCGCGTGAGCGCGTCGGCGAGCCGCGCGCCGCGGCCGTCGTCGAACCAGCGCGCCAGCAGGCAGACCTCGTCGGCGTGCACGGCGGGTTGCGCCAGCAGCGCGCTCCAGCGCGCTTCGAGCTGTGCCGAGAGGGCCGTCGAGCGCTGCGCGAATTCACGGCCGAGGGTGGTCCGCCAGCGCTCGAGATCGCGCGCGCGCGCCGGGCGCGGCTCGCGCGCCAGCTCCAGCCAGGGCGCGGCGGCGAGTCCGAAGCGCTCCTTCGTCCCGGCCGCCGTGCGCTCGTGCGCGCGCGCCGCGAGCAGCAGTTCGGCGCGCCGCAGGTCGTCGCGCGCGGCGTCCGCCTGCGCCAGCGTCGTGGCCAGGGCGAGCAGGGCCTCGAGGTAGCCGCACTCGAAGCCCAGCGGGCCGAGTCCGGCGCTGGCGCGCGCGGCGGCCAGCACGTCGGCCGCCGCGGGGCGATCGCCCTCCTCGATGCGCGCCAAGAAGCGCTCGAGCACCGTGCAAGCGCGCACGGCCTGCGCCTCGCCCCGCGCCGCCACGAGCTCGGCGCGCAGGCGTTCGAGCTCGGCCGCGTGGCTCGGGCGCAGCCCAGCCAAGGCCAGGGAGAGGAGCGCGATTCCGCCCGCCCACAGGGCGAGCGCGGGCGCGCGGCGGCCGCGCCAGGCCGCGCTGCGCTCGAGTGCGCCGCGCAGCCGGGCGGCGTCCTGGAAGCCCGGCTCCTCGCCGCGCGCGCGCGCGACGAGGCGCGCGAGCTCGGCCGTGCCCAGCGCGCTCTGCAGCGCGGCTCCGTGCGCGGCGCCGGGTGCGCCGGTCAGCATCGCGCACAGGAGCTCGCCCAGCGTGGCGATGTCCTCGGCGGCGCTGGGCTCGCGCGCGCCCAGCAGCCGCACCAGGCCCTGATCGCTGAGGCGCACGCCGACGCCGAAGGGATTCTCGGCCGTCCACGGCGCGCGGCGCTCGAGCAGCACGTTCTCGGCCACGAGACGCCCGTGGACCAGCCCGCGCGCGTGGGCGCGTTCGAGCACGAGCAGGATCTGACGCGCGATCTCCAGCGCGTGCCGCGGCGCCAGCGTGCCGCGCTCGGCCAGCAACGCGCGCAGGCTGGCGCCGTCGATCCAGGCGCTCTCCAGCTCCAGGCGTCCGTCGGCCCCGCGCCCGACTCCGCGCAGGCGCACGAGTCCGTGGGCCTCGAGCGGGCGCTGGCGCTGGCCCAGCTCCTCCAGCCGCTCGAGCAGGCCGACGCGCGCGGAGGGCTCGGAGAACAGCCGTTTCAAGCGCAGGCTGCGGCCCTGCTGCTCGCGGTCGGCGGCGCGGAAGCTCTCGCCGTGGGGCCCGCGGCCGAGGGCCTCGAGGAGCTCGAAACGCGGCGCCGCGGGCGCGGCGGCGGGCGCGCTCGGCGCCGCGCGGCTCCCGTTGGTCGGCGCGCGCCCCGCGCGCAGGCCCAACAGGCGTTCGAGGGCGCGCCGTTCCTCGTCGGCGTCGGGCTCGCGCGGGTCGTCCATGAGACTCGCGCGACGGTAGCAAAGCGCGCCAGGGGATTCTGCGGGGCGCGGCGGGGGGCGCGGACTTCCGGGCTCAGAGTGTGAGCAACAATCCAACCACGGCGAGCTTCGAGGTCTTGGGGGCGCGCGGAACTCGCGCCCAGGGGGTTTCGAGAGTGAGCCAGAACACCCGCGCCGGAGCGGCGCGGGATTCTTGCTCATGCCCTCACACCCCGCGCTGCACGCGTCGATCGAACCAGGCCCAGAAGCGACTCTCCTTCGTCTTCCAGTGGCTGCGCGCGCCCAGGAACTGCGCCGCGCCCTCGGCGTAGCTGTAGGGGATCGCGTACCAGCGCCAGCGGCGCTTCTCGGCGCTGGTGAGCGCCTGGGCCTCGAGCAGCTCGCGGTAGAACTGCTGCTGGCCCTTGGCGCCGTGCCAAACCGCGCGCCAGTTGCGCACCTGGAACAGGCCGAAGAGCTCGTAGAGATTGCGGTGGTCGCAGTACAGGCGTTTGAACTCGCGGCCGAGGTCGATGCGGTGACTGTGCTCGACCTGGGCGCTGGGTTCGTAGGCGATCGCGCCGCCCGCCAGCAGGATCGCCCGGCCCCAGGCCACGTCCTCGCCGAAGCGTCGCTCCGGGAAGGGGTGACGCTCCCAGCTCGTGCGGCGCACGGCCGAGGCCACGTTGTCGAACACGCACGAGAAGTAGCGCTCGAGCGGCGGCAGCGACTCGTACAGCTTGGCCGAGGCGGCCGCGTCGAGCGGCACGAACACCTGCAGGGTGGGCTCGGCGCGTGAGGCGCTCCAGCGGCGCAGGCGCTCGGCCAGCAGCGGATCGCAGTCGGGGCGCGGAAACTGGCGCGCATAGGCACCATCGACGCGCGCGTTGGCGAAGGGCTTCTGCAGGTTGCCGAGGTAGTCGCGCCCGATCGGCAGCGCGTCCTGCGTCAGCAGCGCCACCACCGCGCCGTGCGTCAGGGCGATGCCGCGGTTGCGCGTGGCCCCGTGGTTGAATTCGCGCTGCGCGATCGTCTCCACGCGCGCCCCGGCGGCGCGCGCGGCCTCGGCCGTGCCGTCGCGCGAACCGGAGTCGATCACCACCAGCTCGTGCTCCACAGCCTGCGAGGCCAGGGCCTCGAGCAGCTCGCGGAAGCGCGCGCCGCCGTTCCAGGTGGGGATCACGACCGACAGCGGTCGCGCCGCGGACGTGCTCGCGCTCGCTCGCGCGCTCATCCGCTGCGCGCGCGCTCGAGCAGCGTCCCGGCCAGCGTCCGCGCGGCGATCACGCACTGGTCCGAGTTGAAGTAGTCGTAGTGTCCGAAGCGCCCGAGGGCCTGGATCTGGTTCGCTGCGCACCACTCCAGGGCCGCGCTGCGGCGCGCGAACAGCTCGTGGTCGTAGACGATGTAGGCGTACGTGCACACGCTGCGGTCGACGAACAGGATCTCTTCCTTGCGCAAGAGCGCCGCGCCCTCCACGCCCGCCAGCGCCTCGCGCTCGAGCTCCGCACCGGGCACCGGCGCGCCGCCGGGGAAGGTGACCTCGAGCAGGAACGAGGTCTTGCCCGCCGGTGCGAGCTCGGGCGAGTAGTTCGACATGTAGGTGACGCGGTTGACCGGGCCCTGCTCGTGGTGCGGCAGATAGATCCACGACAGGTCTGGGTGCGCCGGCCGATCCAGGGCCACGAGCAGCGTCACGATCGAGTTGTAGGCCAGGCCGCGCATGGCTGCGGCCACGCCCGCGGGCATGGCCGGGATCAGGTCGGGGAGCTCGTTCAGCGGCAGCGTGCTGACCAGCACGTCGAAGGGCTCGCCGTTCACGCGCCAGCCGCCGTCCTGCGCGCGCACCAGATCCTGCACGGGGGTCGAGAGGCGGATGCGCGCGCTCAGGCTCGCGGCCATGCCGTCGGTGATGGCCTGGAAGCCGCCGCGCCGCGGATAGAAGAACGAGGCCTGGTGCAGATAGCCCTCGGTGCGCACGCCGATGGCGGCCTTGAGGACGTCGTCTATGGGCGCGTCAGGCACGCGCCCCGCGACCCACGAGGAGCTCAGCTCCTGCAGCGGGCGCTTCCAGATCTTCTCGTTGTAGGGATCCATGAAGTGGCGCGCGATGCCCTCGCCAAAGCGCCAGCGGATCCAGCTCTTGAAATCGCCCGGGGCCTGCGTGCCGTGCTTGTCACGCGCATGCCAGGCCTCGACGTAGCCCTTGAGGCACTCGAACTTGGCCAGCTCGGGCAGGTCGCCGAGGCCGTTCTCGAAGGGGTAGTGCACGAAGCGGTTGCCGAAGCGGATCTTCGTGTGCCGCTCACGCTGCACGAAGGCCGCGTCGCCGCCGGCCTGGTCCTTCATCCACTGCATCACCGCGCGGTCCTTGCTGAACAGGATGTGGCCGCCGGAGACGTCGTAGGTGAAGCCGTCGACGGTCTTCGAGCGGCACAGCCCGCCCGGCACGGCAGCGGCTTCGAAAAGCGTGAGGTCGGCCAGCGCAAGACCGCCCGCGCACAGCATGCGCGCGAGGGAGAGGCCGGAGACGCCGGCGCCCAGGATGGCGATCTTCATGCAGGCGAAGGGCGCCTACCTTAGCAGTCCGTCGAAAAAAGTCCCTACTGCGGCTTCGCGCCTCTCGTCATGGCGTCGTCACGCTCGTCGTGCTGTAGCGATCCAAGCCGTGCTCAGCGGCCAGGCCGCTTCCGTCGTCTCTTCGTCGCGTTCCTAGCCCTGACGAAGGGCGCTGTGCCGCGCGACCGGATTTCTTCAACGGCCTACTCGTTCGCTCTTCACCGGCTGGCCAGCGAGTGTCGCCGCGCCGTAGCCCAGGTGATCCAGCTCGTGCAGCAGCTCGGGGCTGAAGGCCAGCGACGCAGCCGGCCGCAGCACGGCGCGCGGGCCCCCGTGGGCGCGCTCCAGCAGGACGTCGAGCAGGGGCGTGAACTCGTCCGGACGGATGGAGTGCGCGCTCAGGCCCAGCGGATCCTGATCGAGGGCGAAGAACTCGGCCTCGGAGCGATCGACGTCGTGGATCACCTGCCAGCGCCCCGGGCGCAACAGGGTGCGCTTGGCCGGGCTGGAGCGGAACGCGGGCGCTTCCTCGAAGGAGGTTTGCGCCACCAGGTAGTCGCGCCCGCGCACGCCGCGGTACAGCGTCGGCAGCAGCGAACGCCCGTCCAGGTCGCCGCCCACGGGGATCGAGCACAACGCGCACAGCGTCGGCAGGAGGTCCACCAGCTCCACCGGCTCGTCCACGTAGGTAGTCGGCAGGCTCCAGCCGCGCGGCGGCTTCAGGATCAGCGGCACGAGCAGCTGCTCGAGGTACAGCCCGCCGTGTCCGATCACGCCGCGCTCGCCCAGGCTCTCGCCGTGGTCGGAGGTGACCACGATCAGGGCGCGGTCGTAGAGCCCGCGCGCGCGCAGCTTCTGGAAGAAGCCGCCGAGCAGCGCATCCGCGCCGAGGATCCCGCCGTCGTAGTGGTCGGTGAGCGCGGCCAGGTCGGCGGGGGAGAGCTCGAGGCCCTGCAGCGCGCCCTTGCCGCACTTGTCGTCGAGGCGGATGTGCCTCGTGTGGTCGGGACAGAAGGCGCTGTCGTAGGGCTCGGGCGCGGTGTACGGGCAGTGCACGTCGTAGGCGTGCAGGAACAGGAAAGCGGGCGGCTCGCCTCCGGCCTCCAGCCAAGCGAGCGCGCGCGGCAGGATCGAGAGCAGCCCGCCGCCGGCGTCGTCGAAGGTCTCGAAGCCCGTCTCGAAGCCGGCCTCGCGGCTCATCCAGGCGCCGTCCGTGAAGCCAGCCGTGCGGTAGCCGCTCTCGCGGAAGCCCGCCGCCAGGCGCGTCTTCACGCGCCGGAAGGTGTCGACCAGGTACTCGCGCGCGTCGCCCACCCCGGTGAGCTCCATGAGGTCGGCGCCGGTCTCCTCCAGCATCAGCGTGGCCGGGTACTTGCCGGTGAAGATCGACTTGTGCGAAGTCAGGGTCTGGCTCGACTGCGCGCACACGGTGCGGAACAGCACGCCCTCGGCCGCCAGGGCCGTGAGGTTGGGCGCCGTGGTGCGCCCGTAGCCGTAGAGCTCGAGGCGGTCCGCGCGCAGGGTGTCGAGCGAGATCAGGATCACCAGCTCGGGGCGCGGCTCGCTGCGGGCGTTGCGTTCGGCGTGCCGCGGGCGAGCCGGGATCGGACGCAGCGCGTCGCTGGAGAGTCCCGCGAGGGCGCGCGAGAGATCGCTCGAGCGCCGCAGGAAGGCCACCGAGGCGAGGATCACGACCGCACACAGCGAGAGCGCGAGCAACGACTCGAGGGAAGTCGTGATCGCCTCCGCCGGGGGGACGTCCTCGCCGCGCGGACGGAACGCGCGGAACATGCGCCGACTCTTTCGACTGACGCGCTGGAGCGCATGAGCACGGCCCCGCGGGCTTGCGCTATCCTTGCGCGCACGCATGGGAATCGTTTTCCGCTCGGCGCGCGTCGCGGACGCGGAGAACCTGCTGGGTCTGGTGGAAGAGCTGGGCTACCCGAGTGCGTTGGAACGCCTGCAGGCGCGCCTGGCGCAGCTCAGCACGCGGCCCGAGCACGCGCTTTTCGTGGTCGAGGATGCCGGCGCGCTCCTGGGCTGGATCCACGTGCAGGAGTTCCACTCGCTGGCCGCCGACCCGACCGCGCTCGTCACCGGCCTGGTCGTCGATCCCGGTGCGCGGCGCCGCGGTCTGGGCGGGCGGCTGCTGGCGCTGGCCGAGGACTGGGCGCGAGCGCGCGGCCTCGCCTCGGTGCGTCTGCGCGCTCGCGCGGCGCGGGTCGAGGCGCACGCCTTCTATCGCCAGCGCGGCTACGTCGCGGCGAAGACGCAGCTGCAGTTCCGCAAGGAGCTGTGAGCGCGCGCGTGCGCGCCGAGAACGCTCAGCGCTCGCGCACCAGGAGCTCGCGCGCCAGGCCGCACTGCGCCAGCGCGGGCGCGGCTTCGGCCAGCCAGCGCGAGCCGTCGCCGCGGTAGCCAGCGGTGGGAACGAGTTCGGGCTGCAAGCGCGTGAAGTAGGCGTTGAAGGCCTGCATCTCGAGCTCGCGCGCGTACTTGGCGAAGCACGAGGCCAGCGCCACCTCGAAGCAGCCCCGGTCGGCCTGGACGCGGAACTCGAGCTGCATCGAGCCGCTGCCGTCGCGCGCCACGAGCGCGTAGGCCGAGCGTCCGGGGCTCTCGCCCACGAGCTTCACCGAAGCCGCCGGGAAGGCGCGTCCGAGCAAGGACCCGTAGTGACGCCGGCCGCCGAGCATGTCCACCGTGGCGCGCACCGGCGCACGCATGCGTGCGGCCCAGGCGTGGCGCAGGACCTCGAGCACCCGCTCCCACACCGTGGTGGCCTTGTTGGCGGTCTCGGCGTAGGAGGCGTTTAGCTCGGCCGCGGGGACCACGCGCACGCCGGCGTCGAGCAGCGTCAGGTCGGCGCGGGTGAGCGCGCGCCTCAGCAGCGCGCTGGTGAGCTCGAGCGACTCGCGCGCGCAGTGGCACGGCAGCGCGGGCAGGTCGGCGCGCCAGGGCAGAGCACGGAAGGGCGCCGCGGGCGCGAGCGTGCCGAACAGGAAGCGCTCGGCGTCGGCCTCCGCACCTCTGCCGGCGAGCTGCGCGCGGAAGGCGAGCACGGTCGTCTCCAGGCGCTCGGCGCCGCGCGCGCTGCGCTGGAACACCAGCTTCGAATCGGCGACGACCAAGCGTGCCTGGGCCGCGGGCGACTTCGCCACCGTGCCGCGCAGCAGCTTCCACGGCTCCGCCTCGCGCGCCGGCGCCTCCAGCAGCACGTAGCCGATCGCCAGCGAGCCCAGCAAGGGTCCGAGCCCGGCCTCGTCGATGCCGGCCAGGACCACGCGTTCGCCCGCGCTCACGAGGCGTTCCTCACGCGCGTACGAGCGCGGGCGTGGCCAGGCGCTTCTTCAGCAGCCACAGGCCGCCGGCGAACACCACGATCGAGACCAGCTGCGAGGTCGACAGCGCGCCGCCGAACCACACTCCACGCACCTCGTCGCCGCGGAAGTGCTCGATCGTGAAGCGGCACAGCGCGTACTGCATCAAGAGCAGGGCAGCCGTCACGCCGTGACGGGTACGGCGCGCGAGCCACAGGCAACCCATGAGCCCGAGCAGCAGCGCATTCAGGCTCATCCACGGCTGCGAGGCCCACAGCACCTTGCCGGCGAGGTCCTTGTCGAACAGGCTCTCGGAGTTCGCGCTCAACCACTCGAGGCGTGGCACCTGGATCGTCAGCGGTCCGATCTGGCCGCCGTTAGAGAGCTGGAGCGGGCGCCAGGACGACTCCCAGTCCGCGGGCACGATGCTGCCATAGTCGTCGCCCACGAAGAGACAGCCCCAGCGGCCGAGCACGAGCCCGAAGAAGCCCGCGGTGAGGCCCGTGTCGAGCGCGCACCATGGATTCAGGCCGTGCTTCTTGGCCGCGTACAGCCCGAGCAGCATCGCGCCGAACAGCCCGCCGTACATCACCAGGCCGCCTTGCCAGACGAGCAGGATCTTGAACGGGTCGTGCAGGAAATCGTAGCCCACGCTGACCTTGCGCGTCGTGGCCAGCTCGGCCTCGCTCAGGCCCGCGCCGGCCGCGCCGCGATCACCGGCGGCGAGGTAGCTCTTCATCGCCGGGGTCACGTCGGCGCTGAGGTAGCGCGCGCTCTCGACGCCCACGTAGAACAGCCGCGCACCGATGATCACGCCGGCCACGACCCAGATCGCGATCTGCGAGCCGCGCTCGGGGTCGCGTTGCGGATCGTCGCCGTAGCGCGCGAGCAGCCGACCCCACAGCCAGATGCCCAGTAGCATGCCGAAGGCCACCAGGGCTCCGAAGGTGCGCACCGGGAAGCCGAGGCCGGGGATGTGGAAGAGGACCGGATGCATCGCGGCCCAAAGTAGAGTCCGGCCGGCGAAAACCGAGCGAAATCTCGGGCGCGGCGGGCGGCGCCTTCCCGCCCCGCACGCGCGACGCTATCTTTCCCGCCCCCGTTCGCGGGTAGCGCGCGGGTGTCGGTGAACGTTCCACTCGTTCCGGGACGGACGTCCCAGGGTTCTCAGGATGAATCGACCTCCCAAGACCAAGGTCTTCCTCGAGGGGCGCTACAAGAAGCTCTCGCGCGATCTGCCGCAGACCGTGTTCTTCTGCCCCGACTGCAAGGGGCACCCGCGCCGGCGCAAGAAGTGCGAGCGCTGCGAGGGCTTCGGCAAGCTGACCAAGGACTCGGTCCAGGAGCTGATCGGCTGGGTGGCCGGCAAGGCCTTCGGCACGCGCAAGCACAAGTTTCACGGCGCCGGGCGCGAGGACGTGGACGTGCGCATGCTTGGCGGCGGGCGGCCGTTCGTGCTGGAGCTGATCGACCCAAAGGTGTTCGAGGTGGACCTGGCCGCGCTGGAGGCCGAGATCAACCGCCGCAACGAGGGCCGGCTCGAGATCCTCAACCTGCACTGGACCGAGAAGGCGCGCATCGCGATCCTCAAGGAGACGCCGCATGCCAAGGAGTACGAGGCGCTGGTGGAACTCGGCGCGGACGTGCCCGCCGCTGCCTTGCAGGCGCTGGTCGGCCAGCGGCACGTGGTCACGCAGCACACGCCCGACCGTGTCGCGCACCGCCGCGCGGACAAAGACCGCGAGCGCTGGATCGAGTTCAACGCGCTGGAGCCGTGCGCCGACCCGCGCCAGGTGCGCGTGCGGCTCTCGACGCAGCACGGCACCTACGTCAAGGAAGTGCTGAGCGGCGAGGGCGGCGTCACCATGCCCTCGCTCTCGTCCCTGCTGGGCGTCCCGTGCCATTGCCGCGAGCTCGACGTGCTCGCCATCCTCGACGCCGAGGGCACGGAGGAGCCGGTCTACACGGCTCCGCCGGTGTTCGGGACCGGGGTCTAGCGCCGCGCGAGCGCGTCCTCTCGGCTGGAGCGTACTCCTGGGCGCGAGAGGACTCGCGCCCCAACGATTCGCTTCCAAAGAACAAGTCGTTCAGCGCGTCGACGCCAGCAAGCCAAACGCACCGCGGAGACGCGGAGAGCGCGGAGCGACACGGAGGAAGAACGGGGAGAGGGGCGGAAGACCTCCGGATCGTCGGATTCCAGCCGGCTGAACACCGGAGGCCCATGCTCTTTCCTTCTCCGCGAGTCTC
>SIAI01000003.1 GCA_009691855.1 Planctomycetota bacterium
TCGCGTCGGGCCCGAGTGGCGCTGCGCCTTGGAAGGAGGACAGACCGAGAAGCAAGCTGGCGAGTGCGGGGAACATGAAAGAATCATGCGACCACTGGGGGTGCGCTCGTGCTGAGCCGAAGGCGTAGAGGGGCGGGAACTGGAGCGCAGAGGCTTCGCGCAACGACCGGCCCGGACCCCGGAGCCGATCTCCGCGGCGAGGCAGGAGCCCGCGCCTCGCGTTCGAGTTAGGGCCCGCGCAAGAACGACTTGGTCGTTTCGCCGGCCATCCTCGCCGCTGGCTGCGTTGCGCCTCCTCGGAAACCATGCAGGTTGTCTGCGTCGGCGCGCCTTGCCATCGACGACGATGGCTCGCCGAAACGACCAGCCTATTCTCGCGCGAGCCCTTGCGGCTCAGGCCGCGTGCGCGATGCGTGGGCGGCCGCGGCGGATCGAGACCTCGATCCACTCGCTCTCCTCGGCCGCCAGCAGGGCCTCGGCCAGCGGGGCCTCGATCTCGCGCCGGATGCAGTGCAGCACGCTGCGCGCGCCGCAATCGCGCTCGAGCGCGCGCGTCGAGGCCCAGCGCGCGACGGCCGAGCTGAAGCACACGCGTTTCTGGCGCGCGCGCACGCGCAGGGCCAGGGCCAGCAGGGCCTGCTCGGCCACGGCTCCGAGCTCGCGCGCGGACAGCTCGCGGAACAACACGATCTCGTCCAGCCGCGCCAGGAACTCGGGCGCGAAGGCCGCGCCCAGGGCGTGGCGTACGAGCGCGTGGCGCTCGTCCTCGGGCACCGCGCCGCGCGCGAAACCGAGGCGTTCCTTGGCCGCGGCGAGCGCGCGCGTGCCGGCGTTGGAGGTCAAGATCACGAACGAGCGCCGGAAATCGAGGCGTACCCCGCGTCCATCGGTGAGCTGGCCCTCGTCCAGCACCTGCAGCAGGAGCTCGTGCAGGTGCGGGTGCGCCTTCTCGACCTCGTCGAAGAGCACCACGGTCTCCGCCTCGCCCGCCAGGCGCCGCGCGAGCTGGCTGCCGTGCTCGTGGCCCACGTAGCCGGGCGGAGCGCCGAGCAGCTTGCTGGTCTCGTGCTTGCCGCCGAATTCGCTGCAGTCCACCCGCACGAGGCGCCGCGGACCACCCAGCTCCTCGGCCAGGGCGCGCGCGAGCTCGGTCTTGCCGGTGCCGGTCGGCCCCACGAACAGCAGCGTCCCCAGCGGCCCGCGGGGGCTCGAGAGCCCGGCCGCCGCCCGGCGCAACGCGCGGACCACGCTCGCGACCGCCTCGGGTTGGCCCAGCACGCGCCGTCCGAGGCGGGCCTCGGCCTCGCGCGCCAGCCGCTTCAGTCGCGCCAGACGCAGGGCGGGTACGGAGGGCGAGGGCTCGCCGCTTCCTGCCCGTGCACGGCGGGCGGGGCGGAGCGGGGTCGGCTCGGAAGGACCTGGGTCGAGCGACAAGCGGTTGGAAAGCGCGCCGGAGGGGACGAAGAGGGGCGGGGGGAACGGCCGGTGGTTTCGGATCCCTGCGCGGCGATCTTGAAGTCGGCGCGGATTCCCGAGTCGAATGGCCGACCCGCGCTCATGCAAGACGTCGAGTTCCTGGCTCTCCTGGTCCACCGCGGCCTGGTACCGCGCGCGGAGGCCGAGGGCCTGGCGCGCGCGCTGCAGGGCGGCGCGGCGCTCGACCGGCTGCTGGCGCAGCAGTTCGCCTGGAGCGAGGCCCAACTCGCGAAGCTGCGCCGCACGCGCGCCGGCGAGATCCCTGAGATTCCGGGCTACGAGATCCTGGCCAAGGCCGGCACCGGCGGCACGGCCGAGGTGTTCCAGGCGCGCGAGCTGGCGACGCAACGCGTGCTGGCGCTCAAGGTGCTGAAGCCCGCGGCCGTGCAGCATGCGGCCACGCGCAAGAGCTTCATCGCCGAGGCGCGCCTGCTGGAACGCTTGCAGCATCCCGCGCTGGTGCGCTGCTTCGGCGTGGCACGCAGCGGCAACCTGTTCTTCTCGCGCCTGGAGTTCATCGACGGCACGACAGTGCTGGAACAGCTCGATCGCGAGCAGCGCTTCAGTGAGGAGGAGGCCCTGCGAATCGTGCTCGGCGCGGCCGAGGCGTTGCGCTACCTGGGCGAGCAGGGCGTGGTGCACCGCGACGTCAAGCCCGGCAACCTGATGCTCGCGAAGGACGGTCGCGTGGTGCTGATCGACCTCGGCTTCGCCGTGGCCGAGGCCACGCGCTGCGCCGAGGACGCGACCATCGGCACGGTCGCGTACCTCTCGCCCGAGCAGGCTTGCGGCGGGGCCGCGGCCGACATCCGCTCGGACATCTACAGCCTGGGCATTTCGCTGTTCCACATCGTCGTCGGGCGCCTGCCGTTCCAGGGTTCCGACGACCGCGAGACGCTGCGCAAGCAGGTGATGGAGAGCCTGTCCTCGCGCGAACTCAAGGGCCGCGCCATCTCGCCGCACCTGCAGTACTTCATCGAGAAGATGGTCGCCAAGGACGCCGCGGCCCGCTATCAGACCTGGCCCGAGCTGCTCGACGACATCCGCGCCCAGCTGGCCGGACGCGACGACCTCGATTTCGAGCGCCCCACCCGTCCGCGGCGCGGCCGGCCGCGATGAGGTTTCGCGCGCGGCGCGCTCGTGCTGGAATAGGACCCACGCGCGCTCGTCCGCCAGCGCCCGCACCGTGAAGCGCCGCGTCCGACCCTGGCTGTGGCTCGCGCTCAGCCTGCCCTGCACCGGGCTGCTCCTGACCTGGGGCTTCTTTCGTCTGCGCCCGGCGCCGTCCCCGCAGGTGAGCCCCGTACCGGCGGTGCAACCGGCGCACGTGCCCGAACGGCGCTCGCTCCTGCCCCAGCCGCCGATGGCTTCACCACGCCCGCTCGAAGCCAAGGAGCCCGATCTGCATCAGCGCTGGGTCGAGCTCAACAACGAGGCCACCTCCGAGCTCGCCGCAGGCGAGCTCGAGGCGGCCGTCGAGAAGTTCGAGCGCTGTCTGGCGGCCGATCCGGGGAGTGCCGTGTTCGCCGGCAATCTGGCCGAGGCCCTGGTGCGCCTGGCCAAGGTAGAGCACGACCGGGGCGCGCTCGACGCGGCCATCGCGCACCTGGCGCGCGCGATCGAGCTCGGCAGCGCACGCGCGGATCACGTCGCGCTGGAGGACATCCTGGCGCGCTGGCGGCGCGAGCTCGAGCTCGTGCGCGAGGACTGGACCGAGGGCTCGGATCGCTTCGAGCTGTCCTTCGACAAGGAGCGCAAGGACCTCCTGCACCACTCGCACGAGGTCCTGGAGCAGCTGGAGGAGAGCTACGAGTACCTGAAGGGTTGGTTCGGAACGGATCCGATGGCAGGCGGACCGCCGCTGCGCGTCGTGCTCTACGACCCGGAGCAGTTCGACCGTCTGACGGGCCTCGGCGACTGGGCCGGCGGCGTGTTCGACGGCGTGCTCCACATCTCCGTGCGCGACCTGACCAGCGGCGAGGGCTGGCGCGCCGTGCTGACGCACGAGCTCACCCACGCCTTCGTGCAGGCCGTGGCCGGCTCCGACGTGCCCGGCTGGCTGAACGAGGGTCTGGCGCAGCTCATGGAGAAGCGCGCGGGGCTGGTGGCGTCGATGGCTGCGCGCCTGCGCGGGCAGGAGCTCTACCCGCTCGAGCGTCTGGTCGGCAGCCTGGCCGGTTGGGACGACCCAGCGGCCATCGCGCGCGCCTACGCCGAGTCGCTGTGTTTCGTGGACTACCTGCGCGCGTCCTTCGGCGACGAGGCCCTGCGGCGGATGTTGGCAGGCTTGGCGCGCAATCAGACCCCCGCCGCCGCCTTCCTGGAATGGTCCACGGTGCCCCTGGAGGTCGCCTTTCAGGACTGGAAGGCCGCTCTCGAGCGCTGAGCGCACAAAAAAACAGGCGACTGCCGCGAAGCAGTCGCCTGCTCCATGCGCGAGAGAGTCGGACGCGCTTGGATCGCGGGCCCAGCCGACTGAGGCGGTCGGCGTTTTTCTAAAGCCAGGAGAAGACCCGCGGGTCAGGAGAACATGATGTCGCGCTGCCGCAGCCGAGGCCGCGACCGGCGCCACACTCCTCTTGCTACATCGGGGCGAAAGGGCCGGCTCATGCCCGGTTTCTCGCAAGTTCGTTCGGCGTCGAGCTTTCTGAAACCGGGTGACTCCCAGTTCAGTCATCGGCCCATGGATCTCTGGGCGGATTGGGTGGCCGAGTTGCTCGACCCTGCGGACCGCTTGGCGGCGCGCGAGCGTCTCCGCGCGCACGACCTGCTGGAGCTCTCGCGCCTGGACGCGCTGGAGCTCGAGGCCGAGTTCGGACTGACCCGCGCCTCTGCGCGCCGGTTGCATACGGCCTTCTCGCTGGGCCGCGCGGTAGGGCAGTCGCGCCGGCCCGTGCGGCCGGCGCTGCGCAGCCCGCGGGCAGTGTTCGAGCTCCTGGACCCCCTGGCCAGGGGCCTCGAACAGGAGACCTTTTGGAGCCTCACGCTCGACGGCAAGCAGCGCCTCCAGCGCCTCCAGCCGGTGAGCACGGGCACGCTCACCGCCTCGCTGGTCCATCCGCGCGAGGTCTTCCGCGGCGCGATCCGTCAGGCCGCGGCCGCGCTCATCGTGGCCCACAACCACCCCTCGGGCGATCCGGAGCCGAGCGCGGAGGATCTGGCCGTCACCGAGCGCCTGCGCCAGGCCGGCGAGGTGCTCGGGATCCCGCTGCAGGATCATGTGATCCTGGGCGAGGGCAGCTTCGTGTCGCTCCGTGAGCGCCTGCGCTTCAGTCGCTGAAACTCGCCGAGGGCGGTCGGCCGTGGACCGCCGCCGCCACCGCCATGGCGGCCTCCGCCGCGGTCTCGACGCGCAGGACGTGCGGTCCGAGCCAGGTGAAGCTGGCCCCGGCCTCCATCCAGGCGCGCCGTTCCTCGCCGCTCCACCCGCCCTCCGGGCCGATGGCGATGCGGATGGGCTGGGCGCGCGTGCCCAGGGTGTCGGGGCCGGGCTGGAGCGAGCGCAACCACAGGTCGAAGGGCAGGCCGGCGCGCGGATCGAGCGCGCTCAGGGCGGGATTCGTGCGCGAGCGCAACAGCTCGTCGGTCGTCTGCGGGGGCTCGAACACCGGCAACCAGGCGCGTCCCGATTGCTTGCAAGCCTCGCGCGCCACGCGCGAGAGGCGCGCCGGCACCTCCTCCGGCACGTCCTCCGGACCCCGCTGCTGGGCGATCAGGGGCCGGATAGCGGCCGCGCCGAGCTGCACCAGGCGATTGAGCATGTCCTCGACCCGCGTGCGGCGCGGCCAGGCGATGTCGAGCTCGAACCAGGGCAGGGGCGAGCCCGCCGCGCCCGGCTCCGGGACCTGCTCGGCCTCGCCGTCGAATTCCAGCGTGAGCGCGCGCTTCTCCACGCCGCGCACGCGCATCGGGAAGCGCCCGCCGCGGCCGTCCAGGCCGATGAGGGGCTCGCCCGCGCCCAGGCGCAGGACGCGGAGGGCGTGCTGCTCGTCCTCCCCACACAGGCGTGGTTCCCCGGATGCTTCCTCGGCCAGGAAGAAGGCCGGCGGACTGGGGAGCGAGCGCGATCCCTTGGGCACGCGGGCATTCTAGGGGCGAGGGCGTCCTCGGCGGTAAATTGCACCGCCCCGCCGGCGCGCATAGGATCCGGCGCTCGAACGGCCCGAGCCCCCGAGGGGAGTGGGGCGTAACAAGGCCTCGTCCCAGCGCTATGGGGCCTCGGGCGCTCTCCGATCCCCTGCCACCCACGCCCGTCCCACCGACTCCATGCAATCGCGGGAAACGCGCTTCGTTTTGCGCATCGAGTCGGGGGATCGTCAGGGCGAGCAGGTGCCGCTTGCCGCGGGCAAGCTGCAGGTCGGGCGCAAGCCCGAGTGCGGCCTGGTGCTGAAGGATGGCTCGGTCTCGGGTACCCATGCCGAGTTCGTGGTCGGCGCCGAGCGCGTCGAACTGGTCGATCTCGGCAGCACGAACGGCACGCGCGTGGGCGGTCAGAAGATCGAGCGCGCCGTCCTCAGCCACGGCGACACCCTGCTCTTCGGCAACATCCGCGTCTCGCTGCACGACGCGCAGTTCGCGGGCGATGCGCCGCCGGTGCTCGAGGGTCTGCCCGCCGACCTGCCGCCGGCCGAGTCGGGCGCCCTCGGCCACGTGAGCGCTGACATGGTCAAGCGCTCGGCCGCGCGCCCCTCGCGACGCCTGCCGCTGATCCTGGGGCTCCTCATCGTGCTCAGCGGCGGGGGCGCCGCGTACCTGCGCTTCTTCCGCCCGAGCGAACAGGGCAGCGCGCGCGTGGTTGTTCCCGCGGTGCCCGGCAACCTCCTCGCGGACGGTTCCTTCGAGGAGGGCACGGGCGAGTGGACTTCGGCCGAGGCCGCGCCGGTCGGCTTCCTGCGCGAGCGCGGCTTCGCGAACTCGGGCAACTCGGGCCTGGGGGTGAAGCTCGAGGCGGACGGCTGGTCTCTGGTGCGCTCGGCTGAGATCCCGCTGCACGCGCGCCGCGCGATCGCCTGTGCGGCCAGCCTGCGCGTGGACGGTTCGGCCGTCGGCCGCCTGGGGCTCGAGCTCTCCAGCTCGACCACGCCGGCGCTGCCGCTCTTGGCCTGGACTCCGGCGCGCGGCGCCAGCTCGGGCTTCGAGGCGCTGGAGCTCGCGCTCGACGTTCCGACGGGCTACGACCGCGCGCGCCTGGTGATCGCTGGGCGCGGTCCGGGCTCGGTGGCCGTGGACGACGTGAGCGCGCTCGAGCGCGAGCCCGCTGGCGGCGCGGCGAAGTTCCAGGAGTACGAGCTCGCCGTGCTGGGTGGTTCGACCGCGGCCTTCGTGCGCAGCGGCACGATCCTGATCGGCAACCTGGACCTCTCCGCCTGGACGCGTGAAGGCCTGCAGGGCTGGCCCTCGGGCCAGCTCGCGGTCCAGGCCGGGGCGCGCGGGTTCGAGCTCTCCTTCCCTGGCGTTCCGCCCGAGGCGCGGCTGCACTTCAAAGCTCTGCGGCCGGATGCGCAGGCCACGGGCAACACGGGCTGGGTGGCGAGCACCGGTGCCGAGGGCTATGCGGCCCACAGCGGCGACTTCACGCGCTCGGGTGTCGAGAGCCTGCTGCTCGGCAGCGGCACCGAGCTGCTCCGTCTGGGCTTCCAGAAGCCGGTCGAGGTCAGTGCGGTCAGCGTCGAGGGCGCGGTGGCCTTCTCGATCGCGCTCGCGGGCCTGACGGGTTGCGAGCTTCAGCTCACCTTCGCCGAGGAACGCGCCGAGGCCGCGACCCTCGCCGGGCAGGCCGCCGACGCCGAGCGCCGCAAGGATCTGGGCGGCGCGCTGGCGGCCTGGGGGCAGCTCCTCGACCGTTTTCCCTACGAGCGCAAGCTGGTCGCGCAGGCCACCGAGACCCGCGCGCGGCTGGTGCAGGCCGGTCTCAACCAGGTCGACGAGCTGCGCCGTGAGCTCGAGCGCGCGCGCTTCTTCCTGCTGCCGGAGCTGTTCGCGAACGGCCGGGCGAAGGCCCTCGAACTCGCTCAGCAGTACAAGGGCAGCGAGGTCGAGCTCGAGGCCCAGAAGACGGCCGAGCAGTGCCATGTGGCGCTCACCGAGCTCCGCGCGGGCGATCGCAGCGGCGACGACCGGCGCCTGAAGGGCGTGCTCGAGGCCCTGGATCCACAGACCAACCCGCGCCTCACCGAACACGTGCGCGACGCGCTCCAGGGTGCGACCCAGGGCGGGAAGGGCAACTAGCTAGGGGACCGCCATGGCGAAGGGCAGCGGAGTCGACGTCGGGACGTCAGCGTCCAAGTGGATCGCGGGCGAGCTCAAGGGCTCGACCTTCGTCGTGCACTCCTTCGTGCTCGCCGACAACGAGGATGGCAGCCTCGGCGGCGGCTGGGCGGCGCTTTCCGGCGAGAAGCTCGGCGGGGTGCGCGTGGGCCTGAACGGGCGCGACCTCAACGTGCGCTACACGCGCGTGCCGCGCTTGCCCGACTGGCAGCTGCGGCGTCTGATGCGCTTCGAGACCGACGAGATCGGCGGGCAGTCGGAGGCCGAGGTGGCCTCGGACTTCAACGTCTTGCCGGAGCTGCCCGAGATCGAAGGCGAGGACGTCGTGCTGCTGGCGCTGGCGCGCGAGACGCTGCTCGCGGAGCACCAGGACGGCCTCAAGCACGCCGGCGGAAAGCTCGAGGCCTTCACGCCCAACGCGCTCGGGCTCTACAACGCCTTCCTGCGCTACGGCGTGATCGAGGAGGAGACCGTGCTCCTCGCCGACCTCGGCCACGAGAACCTGAACGTGGTCCTGGTGCGCGGCGCGGACCTGGTCTTCGCGCGCAACCTCTCGGGCGGCTCGCGTCTGTTCGACAAGGCCATCGCCGAGCGCTTCGGCATCGACGAGGCGCGCGCACGCGCCTACAAGATCGGCGAGGGCACGCTCGACACCGGCCGGCCGTTCAAGGACCCGAACCAGGAGAAGGCCGCGCGCGCGCTGGCCGGGCCGGCGGGCCAGATCCTGTCGCTGCTGCAGTCGGCGGTCGTGTTCGCCAAGAGCCAGGTCAAGATCTCCTCGCTCAAGCTCGACCGCGTGCTCCTGTGTGGCGGCGGCGCGCGCCTGGCGGGGCTGAGCGCGTATCTCTCGCGCGGCATGAGCGTGCCGGTCGAGCTGTTCGACCCGTTCCGCGTGGTGGACCTCTCCAAGCTCGACCCCGAGAGCGCCGAGCGCCTCGAGGCGCACAAGCTCGAGGCCGTGACCGCGCTGGGCCTGGCCACTACGGCCGCCGACCCCGACGCCTACGGCATCGAGATCCTGCCGGCCAAGGTCAAGAAGAGCCGCCAGTTCCTGGGCGGCACGCTGTTCCTGATCGGCGCCGCGGCGCTGGCGGTCGCCTTCCTCGGGCTGCGCGCATGGCGCTACCAGAGCGACCTCTCGACGCTGGAGGTCGAGCGCGCGCGCCTCGAGCGCGAGTTCCAGAGGGTCGAGCGCACCAACCGCGAGACCAAGCGCCTGCTGGAGGAGAACGAGACCCTGGCGCAGCGCGCCAACGAGCTGTTCGCGCTGGCCGGCGCCGGCGAGCAGGTCGCGCGCCTGCTGGACACGCTCGAGCGCGATCTGCCGGCCGACTTCTGGATCGCGACCGTGTCGCTCGACTGGCAGTCCGATCCCGACCTGGGCGTGCAGCGCGGCGCCGAGCGCCCGATCGTGCGCGTGCGCGGCCAATCGCGCGAGGGCACGGACAGTCCGGCGCTCCTGTTCCAGGACTTCGTGGCCGCGCTCAAGAAGCGCATGCCCGAGGCGCGCACCAAGGAACGCATGGGCGAGAGCGACTTCACGATCGACCTGTGCATGCTGGGCGAACCGGCCGCTGCGCCCGCCGCGGAAGGAGCTCGGTAGAGATGAACCTCGACGCCTACTGGCAAGAGAACAAGCGCTTCGTGCTGACCGTGGGCGCGGGCGGGCTCCTGTTCCTGATCGGCTTCGCGGTCGAGAGCTCGCTCTTCCAGGGCCAGGTCAACGCCGCCACGCGCCAGATCACCTACTTCCAGAACGAGCTGAAGAAGCAGCCCTTCGGGAGCGAGGACAAGAACGCGACCGAGGCCGAGAACACCGCCCTGCGCGCCGCCGCCGACCGCCTGGCCGAGGCCGCGGCCTTCCACGCGCGGCCGGAGTTCGTGCCCGATCCGGCCAAGGGCTCGGCCGCGAATCAATACCTGCGCGCGCTGACGCGCGTGCGCGAGGAGCTCCGGCAGCGCGCCAGCCGCGCCAGGGTGGACATCGACCCCAAGCTCGGCCAGCCCGAGCTCTCGCCCACGGCCGAGGGCGAGATCCTGCGCTACCTCGAGGCGTTGGATCTGGTGGAGAGCGTCGGCGACCTGGCCATCCGCGCGCGCGCCGCGCGCATCGACAAGATCCAGGTGCGCCTCGATCCCGGCCAGGGCACACGCGCCGGCGTCGGCCCGATCGAGCGCACGCGCGTGCAGATGACGATCACCGGCTCGTCGCTCTCGATCTCGCGCCTCCTGGCCTGGACGCAGCGGCCTCTGCCGGGCGGACGCGTGCTGCTGATCGACCAGCTGGAGAGCTCGATCGCCAAGGGCAAGAAGGACGAGGTGCGCCTCGACGTGACCTTCGTGATCGCGCGCCTCCGCGAGCTCGAACCGGCGCCGGACAAAGGCTGAGCCATGAAGCTGTGCCCATGAAGCTACGCCCATGAAACTCAGACAAGAACCGATCGTCTTCGTGCTCACCGCCGTGATCCTCGGCGCGCTCGGCTCGCGTCTCCTGGGCGCCGGAGCCTCCGGCGTGCGCGGCGGCTCGCGCGCCGGCGACAAGGCCGAGCTGAAGCACTTCCGCGCGCCCGATCCGGCCGTGGCCATGCCCAACGGCGCAGCGCCGCCGCTGGCGCGCGAGCTGTTCGCGCCGCCGCGCGACACCGCCGCGCTGCCGCCGCTCGAGCTGGTCGAGCCGCCGCGCGAGCGCCTGTCCGCGTTGCTGCCGCCGACCGAGCCGGGCCCGGCCGCGGCGGCCTACGGCAAGCTGCTGCGCCGGCCGCTCACCAGCGTGGACCTGCCCGACCTCTTCGCCCAGACCGACACCTCGGCCGAGGTCGCCGACGCGGACTTCCAGCAGATGGCGCCCAAGGCCGGCGCCAAGCACGCGCTCGTCCCCGGTGGACCCAAGCCCAGCGACAACCCGTTCGAGCTGCTCACGCCCGACGAGCGCAGCGCGCTGATCGCGGGCTGGAAGGGCCGCTACGACTGGATCCAGCGTCCGGGCGAGCTGAAGTTCGGGCGCATCGTCAACCCCGACCGCTATGGCTTGAGCGTCGATCCCGCGCGCGCCAACGAGGCGCTGCAGTTCGTCGAGCTCGATCCCGCCACCGGGCGCGAGAAGTTCGCCAACATCAGCGCGCCGCCGATCCAGGTCGAGCGCGCTTCCATCGGCGGCTTCGACTTCGCCGCCACGGTCACGAACGAGATCGAGGTCAAGGCGCGCAAGATCGGCGGCGAGCTGACGCGCGGCTCGTTCGAGGAGTCGCTGCTCCTGGCGCGCTACTGCATCTCGAAGCGTCTCGAGGCGCCGCGCGCGCTGGAGCTCGCCGAGGAGCTCTTCAAGAACGCCGCCAAGTACGACCCCAAGGATCCGTTGCCGCGCCTCGGCCTCGGACGCTGTCTCGAGGCCGAATTCCGCTTCGAGGACGCCTTCGGCGTGTACCAGCAGCTCGAGAAGGACTTCCAGCACCGCGAGGAGGTCCAGGTGGTTCTGGCCGAGCTCGAGGAGCGCTTCCTCATGCACGCGCAAGCCGAGAAGCGCCTGCGCGAGGCGCTGGCGATGAATTCGAGCTCGTGGATCAGCCGCTTCGGCCTCGGACGCTTTCTGGTCGGGCGCGGCAAGTACGCCGAGGCGGCCGAGCACCTGAAGCTCGCCAGCAACGCGGCGCCGAACGAGCCCGAACTCCTGCCGGTGCGCGTGGCGATCCGCACCACGCTGGGCGACGCGCACTTCGCGCTGGGCGAGCTCGCCGAGGCCGAGGCCGCGTACCGCTCGGCCACGCAGGCCGACCCGCACGCGCAGCGTGCGCTGGCTGGACACCTCGCGACGCAGGCGCTGGCCGGCAAGACGCCGAGCACGAGCGGGGCGGCCGGCGACGACGCGGGCTTCGAGCTCCTGCTGGCGCGCGGCGTGGCCGCGCTGGCCGCCGGCCAGCACGAGGCCGCGCGCGATGCGCTCGAGCTCGCCGTCGCGGCCGATCCGCTGCGCGCGCACCAGGCGCTGTCGGCGCTGTCGGTGCTGGCCGAGGTCAGCGGCAACGCCGAGGAAGCGCTGCGCTTCGCCGACGAGGCGCTCAAGCGCGATCCGACCTATCCCTTCGCGCTGTTCCAGAAGGGGCGCCTGCTGGGCCTGGCCGACGACTACGAGGGCGCGCGCGCCGCGCTGCTCGCCGCGCTGGAGCAGGAACTCGACTTCGAGGACGCGCTGGTCGCGCTGGGCGACATGGCCTTCCGGCTGGGGCGCTTCGAGGACGCCGAGCGCTACCTCGAGCGCGCGGTCTCGATCGATCCGGCGCGCGGCGAGGTGCACGCGCTGCGCGGGCTCAACCTGCTGCGCCTGGACTCCGTCGCGGCCGCGCGCGCGTCCTTCGAGAAGGCGCTGGAGCGCAAGAAGGGCGACGCCACCGCGACCGCGGGGCTGGCCTGGTGCATCTACCTCGAGGGCGACGCGACCGAAGCCCTGGTGCGCCTGGCCGACATCGACGAGCAGCGCCGCAAGGAGCCCGAGACCGATCCCTGGCGCGTGTGGTCCAAGGCGCAGATGAAGCGCCTGCAGGAGCACCTGCAGAAGGTCGAGTGGCGCGACACCTTCAATCGCAAGCGCCTGGCCAACAGCTGGGAGATGAACGAGTCCGACGGCGTGGTCACGAGCGTGAA
Source organism: Planctomycetota bacterium (assembly GCA_009691855.1). Taxonomy (GTDB): domain Bacteria; phylum Planctomycetota; class UBA1135; order UBA1135; genus JABFRZ01. The sequence continues at coordinate 12,382 of SIAI01000003.1, forward strand.
CGAGGGCGCGGCCGAGCTCTCGGGCGTGTTCACGAAGAGCGGCCAGGGCCGCATCTACAAGCCCTTCGACGGCGGCACGTTCGTGTCCTTCGAGGCGGACCTGTGGATCGACCCGACCAAGGCCAACGCCAACATCGGCATCTTCGCCGCGCGCGAGCGCGCCGGGCGCAGCGAGAGCGAGAAGATCGCCGAGGCCGCGGTCGGGCGTCACAAGGAGGGCAACGTGCAGCTGCGCTTCCAGCGCGCTGGCCAGTCGGCCGACGTGCGCGACATGCAGCAGCCCTTCCCGACCGGACGCTGGGTGCGCGTGAAGCTCGAGCGCCGCGGCGAGTCGGCCGAGTCCACCGTGACGCTGTTCCTGGATGGCATCCCGCTGATCGAGAACCAGGCCATGCCCACGCTCGGGCAGTCGAAGTCGCAGCTCTACGTGGGCCTGTTCGCCGAGGGCGACCCCGGCCGCGAGGTGCTGGTGCGCATGGACAACGTCTCGATCGTCACCAAGCTGCAATGAAGAGCGCTGTCACACGGAACGGCGCGCGCGCCGGCTTCACGCTGATCGAACTCCTGGCCGTGATGCTGATCATCGCCATCCTGGTGGCCGTGCTGGTGGCGCAGCTCGGCGATTCCACGCGCGCGGTCATGACCGAGAAGTGCCGCACCGACCTGCTCACGCTGCAGAGCGCGCTCAAGGCCTACGCCACCGACAACGGCAGCCCGCCGCCCAGCTCCTTCGCGCCCGCGCAGGAGGTCGGCAACGACGGCGTGAACGTGGGCATCGAGGCCCTGGTCGTGGCGCTGTTCTCCAAGAACTACAACGCCGGCGGCCTGCTGAACGAGCTGAGGGACAAGGTGATCAACACCGACAACGACCGCTCCACCAAGCAGCTCACGGACTTCGGTGGGCGCGAATTGTTCGAGATCGCCGACCCCTGGGAGAACCCGATCGCGTACATCGAGCGCGCCGACTACGGCGTCACGAACCGCCGCTACCTGACGATCGAGAGCGCCAGCGGGCAGGAGATCGAGAGCATCCCGCTGGCCTTCAAGAACCCCACGACCGGCCAGTACTACGCCTCCAGCGAGTTCCAGCTCATCTCCGCCGGCGAGGACGGACGCTTCGGGACCGAAGACGACATCACGGCCTTCAAGCGCGAGTGAGCATCCCATGAACCCCAGCAGCAACGGCAAGCGCGCGGGCATGACGCTGCTCGAGCTGATGCTGGTGATGCTGCTGATGGCCTTGATCCTCGGCGGCGGCGTGAGCGTGTTCTCGTCGCTCGACCTCGGCAAGCGCCAGGCGGCGGGCCTGGTGCGCAACGTGCTGCGCAGCGCGCAGAACACGGCCATCGCCAGCGCCGGCCCGGCGCGCGTGCGCCTGGACAAGAAGGCCGGGCTGCTGTGGGCCGAGTCGCTGGCCACGGTCGGCACCTATCGCTTCGAGAACCAGAGCGTCGAGGGCTTCGGCCCCGCGGGCGAGGCCTATCCCGAGGACTTCGACCCGCGCGGCTACACCGGCGCGTGCTTCCGCCCGGCGGGCAAGCTGAAGTCGAAGCTCGAGATCCCGATCCAGCGCGACGCGGGCTTCGACTTCACGCTGGGCTTCTCGCTCGAGTGCGTGATCTTCCGCGAGAGCGAGGGCGGCGGGCGTGTGCTGTCCATCGGCGCCAACGAGACACCCACGGTCGCGCTCGACCTCAGCCCCAACGGCACCCTGCGCGGACGCTTCCGCACGCGCGTCGGCGACGCGCTCTCGGACAAGCCGGGCGGCTCGGTGCTGGTGACCTCCGCGCCCGGCCTGGTGCCGGTCGGGCGCTGGATGCAGGTGCGCATGCGCTACGACCGCGCGCGCTTCGAGCTGCTGCTGGACGGCGTGCTGGTCGCCGCGCAGGAAGAAGAGCATTACGTGTGGAAGGTCGAGGCGCCGCTGGTGCTGTCCGACCCCGCGCTGCCCTTCCCCGGGCGCATCGACGAGCTGGTGATCGGCGCGCTGGTGGCGGGCGCGCCCGAGCGCCTGCCGCAGACGGTGCAGTTCAGCGCCGATTCGCCCGCGCTGGTGCAGTTCGCGGCCAGCGGCGGTCTGGATCGCGAGCTGCACGGCGAGGCGCCGCGCATCACGCTCGAGTTCGCCGACGGCGTGCGCGAGTCGATCCTCGTCGGCCTCTTCGGGACGGTGGAGTGATGCACTCGCCTCTGCACGCCCGACGCGGCCTGGCGATGGTCGCCGTGCTGCTGGTGCTGGTGGCGCTGTTCGTGCTCAGCGCGCCCTTCCTGGTGACCGTGCGCAACGCCGACCAGGCTTCCGGCGAGGCCGCCGACCGCGCCACGCTGCGCATCACGCTCGACGCCGCGGCGCGCCACGCGGCGGTCAAGCTGGCCGCCTCGCACCCCTCCGTCGATCCGACGCCGTACTTCGACGACGCGAGCGAGCTCGCCGTGTCGAGCGTGTTCCCGCCCGACTTCCTGCCCACCAGCGATCCGCACCAGGCGCTGTGGGGCATCGCGGCCGAGGACCTGGCCGGGCGCATCGACCTCGCCAGCGCCTCGCCGCACGTGCTGGCCAATCTGATCGGCGGCACCGCGCGCCTGACGAGCGAGTGCAAGCAGAAGGACGGCGCGCTGGAGATCAGCGACGCCGGCGGCTTGCTGAACGATGGCGTGGTGTGCGTGGACAACGAGGTCATCGGCTACGCCGAGCTCGGGCCGACGAAGCTGGCCAAGCTCTCGCGCGGCCTCCTGGTCAAGCCCGGCGCGGACGACAAGCCCTCGAGCTGCGGTCCGACGCCGCCCACGAACCACGACATCGGCGCCTTCGTGATCGATCAGCGCGCCTGGGCGCTGTGCGAGTGGCGCATCGCGTCGGAAAAGTTCCGCGAGTACCAGGGCATCGAGCAGGTGCGCGAGGCCAAGGACTTCGTGCTCGGCACGGAGTTCGGGCGCGAGGCGTTCCTGGCCCTCGAACGCACGACCACGCCCCACGGCCACGTGCGCGCCGGTGAGCGCTGGCAGCGCGCGGCGCGCGTGACCGGCGACAGCGAGGGCGAGCCGCAGTACGGCTGCTCGCTGCCGGTCGACGATCTGCGCTGGTTCAACCCGGGCACGACGGTGTGGATCACCGACGGCGACAACGACGAGCTGGCCATGGTGCGCGGCTCGGGCGGAGGCAAGCTGGTCCTGAGCGAGCCGCTGCAGCACCCGTTCAAGGCCTGGCGCACGATCGTGGCGCCGCTGGCGCGCACGCCGGTCAACGTGAACACGGCCTCGCCCGAGGTGCTCACGGCGCTGTGGACGAACCTGAAGCTGCGCGGCAAGACGGCGCGCATCACCGGCGGCGAGGCGCAACAGCTGGTGGACCTGGCCATCGTCTCGCGGCCGTTCACGGGCTTCGAGGACTTCCTGCGGCGCCTGGTGCTGCCCGCCGGCGGCCTCGACGAGCTGCCCGCGGACGCGGAGGTGCGCCCGGCGGCGCTGGAAGAGCTGTCGCGCCAGTCCAAGCTCGACGCGCAGGGCGCCAAGCAACTGCAGGGCTTCATCGACGCCGACGACGCGCGCGCGCTGTACAAGTGCGCGCTCAACGCCAACGACGGCGAGCTCGAGTTCGCCACCATGCCGCTGTGCTTCACCTCGCGCGACGTGTACGAGCTCGAGCTGCGCGCGGCGCTCGACGCGCCCAGCGGCATCGAGCGCGCCCACGGCGTGCGCGTGCTGGACGAGCTCATCGTGCCGCAGCGCGATCTCCTCAGCGTGTGGACGCGCCAGGAGGACTTCGACGAGGCTCCGCGCCTGGACCTCGCCGCGGCGGCGTGGATGACCGGCCCGAATCCGACCTCGCGCCCGGACGCCCTGTTCGGCTCCGTGGCTTCGGCGCGCTGGCCGACGCGCGCGCGCGCGCAGCTCGGCCCGCACGACACCGCGCCCTCGATCGATCCGCTGGCCGACGAACAGACCAAGGTCTACACCTTCGCCAAGCGCGCCGACGACGACGGCTGGGCGCAGCTCGCGCCCTACCGCGAGGACGCCGCCGCGCGCCGCGCGAGCTACGCACTGCACTTCGACGACGAATCGAAGTCGCTCGAGGGCCACTACCTGCCCGACGGCACGGCACCGCTGGAGCTCGAGAAGCTGGGCTGGAACGGTGCCGGAAAATTGATGAGCGGCATGGCCTTCTCGATGTGGATCCAGCCGCGCGAGCTGGCCGACGGCGCGGTCCTGCTGGACGTGGGCGGGCAGTTCAGCGACTCGGATCGCCTGACGCTGCTGTTCGAGAAGGGCGACCTCGTGCTGCGCGTGCTGGACGGCGCCGGCGATCACCCGCAGACGACGTTCAAAGAGCGCGCCGAGATCCACTTCCCGCTCAGCGGCGAGGGCCCGGGGATGCCGCGCGAGACCTGGTCGCACGTCGAGATCACGGTCGACGGCACGCGCCCGGACCAGATGACGCTGCTCGTGGACGGCCGTCGCGCGCCGAAGACGTATGGCCTGACGCGTCTGGTCGGCGCGGTCACGGGCGAGAGCGACACGCTGCAAGTCGAGTCCACCGACGGCTTCCCCGACAAGTGCGTGCTGCGCATCGGCAACGAGTTGATCGAGGCCGAGAAGAAGGGCCCGAAGGCGTTCCGCGCGCGCTACCAGTCGACCGGCGAGAACGCCGGCTTCGGCGGGCGCATCGCGCGCGAGCTCTTCTCCGGCTCGCCCGAGCTCAACACGGGCATCTCCAAGGCGATCGACCACCCGAGCGGCTCGACGGTGCAGCTCTATGGCTACAGCCTGCCGATCTTCTCCAACGTGCCCAATGTCGGCAGCACGCTGCGCGACGAGCTGCCGCTGTTCGCCGTGGCGCGCGTGGTGGGTACGGTCGTCAGCGGCTCGGAGAAGGTCGAGACGCAGATGGAGGCGATCACCTTCCAGGGCGACCTGTTCAGCTCGGGCAACGGCTTCGACACGAAGGGCGATGATCTCGAGGGCCTGCTCCTTGAGACCGTCGATCCGGGCCGCAGCGTCGAGGACACCATGGGCGCCTTCAGCAAGAGCGGCGGCTACGCGGCGATCCTGGGCGTGCCCTGGCAAGACGGCAACGGCCAGCCTGCCAAGGACATGAACGGCGCGCGCGTGGGCGGTGTCGAGGTCGTGCGCTACAGCGGCTACGAAGGCAAGACGCTGAAGCTCGTCGAGCGCGGCGGCGCAGGACTCAAGCGCATGCAGGGCGACGGGGTCAGCCCATTCGCTGCCGGTCGCGCTTCGTTCCTCCTGTATTACGACTACCCCGTCGGCTGGACCTCGGATGGCACCTGGGAGGCACTCAACACCCGGCTGCTCTTCCAGACCTTCATCATCCCGATCTCCGTGCCGGTGCGCGCCGCGGGCGGCGTGACCGGCTTCGAGTCGCCCGCCGAGGGCTCGGCCTTCGCGCAGATCACGCACGGCGGCGGCGAGTCGGGCAAGACCGAGTGGGTGCGCTACGACGAGATCAGCAGCGAGGGCCACCTCGTGCGCGACGATTCGCTCGGGCTGCTGGAAGCGAATGGAGCCGCACATCCCGGGATCGACCCGGGCCGCCCGCCGCCGCCCGTGCAAGGCGGGGGGGGAGGAGGCGGCGGCGGCTTCGCGCTGCGCAGCCTGTTGCCGAGCCTCGCTCCGCGCGCGCTCGCCACGCCTCCGCCGGCCATTCCCGCGCGCCAGCAGACCGGCGGCCAGTCGTTCTGGTTCCATGCCATAGGCGCCGAGGAGGACCAGGACTTCCCCGTCGCGCGCGCGATCAACTCGCAGTTCCAGTTCCGCGGCGTGCTGGGCACGTACCAGCACGAACACTCGGCCGGCACGATGGTCCTGCCGGTCTTCCGCACCAGCAGCCTGGACGAGACGCAGGGCTACCCCGGGCGCTTCGACGCGGTCATGTTCATGTCCTCGTTCCCCAGCGAGCCGGGCTTTCCCGGCGTCGTCCAGCACGCGCATCGGCCGTACGAGTTCCTGGCCTACGACTGGCAAGAGGGCGGCGACATCAACACGCCCCAGGCCGTGGCGGCGGCCAGCAACCTCGGGCAGACCGGCTTCCAGATCTCGCTCACCCATGTGGCCCTCGACGCGCCGCTGGCCGTGCCCTTCGCCGCTGTGCCGATCGGCGACGCCGAGCATCCGATCGATAGCCGCCTGCTGACGCGCATGGTGCTGTTCCCTTCGGGCGAGCTGCCGCGCCAGGTCGAGAACGGACAGCTGGGTGGCGAGGCGGCGAAGAACGGCAAGGGCGGCAAGGGCGCGGTGCCCTCGGCCGTCGTGGACGAGGCGCTCTTCTACCCGAACTTCGGCGTGCAGATCTCCGGCATGCCGGGTCAGTTCGTGCTGGCGCGCTCGTTCGGCGAGAGCGCAAAGGCTTTCGAGGCCCTGGATCGCGGCCCGGAGTTCGACACCGTGCGCACCACGTTGGGCGACATCGGCTACAAGCTCGACGCGCTCGCGACGATGCCCGAGCACGGTGGCCTGTTGCGCATCGGCGACGAGCTCCTGTGCTACGACTCCTACGACAAGGCGAAGTTCGTGTTCACGCTGCCGCCGGGCGGGCGCGGCCTGAGCGGCACCGAGGTCCAGCCGCACCGGCCGGGCGAGGGCATCACCTACGTCGGCGCGCTCCCGCTGGCGATCCTGGGCGCCAAGGTCGGCGCCGACGATGCGAGCCTGCCGCTGCTCGAGTTCCCGCCGGGCTTCCCGCAAGAGGGCACAGTGTGGATCGACGGCGAGCTCGTGCACTACACGCGCGTGCAGCAGAGAGCGCTGGAGATGCCGCGCGCCTCGCGCGAGCCGGGCGAGATGGACGCGAAGGGCCCGGGCCTGTTCCGCGGCCGCTTCGGCACGCCGCGCGCCGACCACGACGCGGGCACGCCCGTGATCCTGTTCCCCTTCCGCTACTGGGATCGCTGGGCGGACCAGGCGGATGCGCCGGAGATGGCCTACTACCAGCTCAGCTGCGAGCAGCCCGACGCCTACTGGCGGCGCGCCTTCTGGAAGGTCGGCGACTCGGGCCAGAGCGGCCCGCAGCTCGCCGTGCTGCAGCGCACGAATCAGGCGACGCCCTGGGACGCGCGGCCCGAGGGCGACAACGGCCTGCGCCTCTTCTTCGACGGCAAGATCGAGGGCGAGGGCAATCCCATGGGTGCTTCGGGCGGCGGCGTGCAGACCGATCGCGTCGAGTGGCGCGTCTTCGTGCGCCACCTGCAGGGCTCGTTCGATGCCAACAAGGGCCTGAGTCACGGCTGGAAGACCTCGCCGCGCCTGGAGCTCTTCGGCGTCGACTACATGGGACCGGGGCGCACCTTGTCGCGGGTGGATCGATGAGCGCCGTGCGTCGCGCCGGGTTCACGCTGGTCGAGCTGCTGCTCGCCACCGCGCTGTTCTCGATCCTGATCCTGGTGCTGCTGCGCCTGGTGGACACCTCGATGACCATCTGGAGCCGCACCGATCAGAGCCGCGAGCTGGCCGAGATCGGCGGCACGGTGATGGACATGCTGGCCGGCGACCTGCACGCGCTCGAAAGCGGCGCGCGCGGCGATCTGCTGGCCGACTGGCGGCTCCACGACCTGGATCGCGATGGCGTCGAGGGCGCGCCCGCGCAGCGCCTGCGCATGGTGCGCACGCTGGGCGCGGCCGGGCTGCAGCGCCTCGCCAAGGGCGCGCCGGGGATGGGCTTCGAGACCTTCGAGCGCGCTCTGGCCGAGGTCGGCTGGACCTGGCTGCCGAGCGTGAGCGCGAACCTCGAGGAGCGTCCGATCGGCACCCTGCTGCGCGGTGAACGCCTGGTGGGGGACAAGGACACGCTCTCCTTCTTCGATCCGAACTTCTTCGGCGCCAGCGGCAAGCCCGTGCCCGGCAGTCTGCTCGAGGTGACCAGCGGCGTCCTGTGGTTCGACGCGTGGTTCGCCAGCCAGACCTCGCTGGTGGGCGACGCCTGGACCCTGGGCGACGAGCTCGCGCACTGCGCCGCCAGCTGGGACGCGTGGGGCAAGCAGCGCCCGAACGACGAGCTCACCTTCTTCAACCGCGCCGCGGCCGGCATGCCGCAGGCGAAGGACGTCCCGCTCCTGCCGCGGCGCCTGCGCATCGAGCTCGAGTTCGAGCGCGTCAGCGACCTGCGCTTGCGCACGCGCCTGGCGGTCGCGGCGGGCGTGGAGGACTCGCAGTTCGACGTGCGCGACGGGCGCAAGCTACCCGGCGAAGGGCGTCACCTGTTGCTCGGCGACGAGTGGGTGCGCGTCACGGCCTTGAACGAGAACCGCGTCAGCGTCGCGCGCGGCCAGCGCGGCACGAAGGCCGCGGCGCATCCGGTCGAGACCCTGGTGCACCACGGCTGGCCGGTGGTGCGCGAGGTCCCGGTGGACGTGACGCGCGAGGACTGGGACCTGTGAGGCCCTCGCGACCCAACGCGCGCGCCGGCTTCACGCTGGTCGAGGTCGTGCTGGCGATGTTCGTGCTGCTGATCGGCATGACCTCGATCCTGGGCATGCTGTCCTTCGGCGCGGCGCTCGCGCGCACCGCGGCGCTGCGCAACGGCGCGGCCGGCGCGATCGAGGCCATCGTGGCCGACCTCGAGGAGCGGCACTTTCCGCTCGAGCTCGACGAGCAGGGCGACGAGGTCGCCGGCGACCCGACCGACGTCGTGGACCGTCCCGTGCCCGGCTTCGCGGGCCTGAGCTACGGCACGCACTCCACGCCCAACCCCGAGAACCCGCTGGAGTACCGCGTGGACGTGGAGATGCGCTGGACCACCGGCGGCACCACGCGCACGAAGAGCTTCCGCACCCTGCTGCTGCGCGAGGTGCCCTTCGGCGAGCGCCTGCGTCAGCGCCTCGTCGAGCACAAGACGCCGCAGAAGAAGAAGGAATGAGCCCCATGAAGATCGCCCCGTACCTGGTCGTCTCGTTCTTCGCCGCGCTGGCGCTCGCCGAGCGACCCGCGGCCCAGGAAGCCGCCGCCGCCGCGCCCAGCACGATGCTGCGCCTGAAGAGCGGCGCGATCGCCTTCGGCTCGATCCTCGCGCACGACCCGGAGGGCATCCATTTCAGGCTGCTGGAGAACGGCGGCGAGGTGCCGCTGCCGTGGGGCGTGCTCGACCCGACCGAGGCCGAGGAGATGCGCCTGCGCTACGGCTACGTCGAGGCCGAGGCCGAGGAGCTCTTGATCGACGCCGACCGGCTGCAGCTCGCCGACGGCCGCGAGCTCGTCGGGCGCATCGTCAACCGCACCGACACGCACCTGTGGATCAAGCGCGCGGAGGCCACCGTGCCGATCGCCAAGAACGACGTGCGCGGCGCGATCACCAACGTGCAGGCGCCGGCGCTGGACATCTTCACCAAGGAGGAGCTGTACCAGGACAAGGCCTTCGAGCTGCAGGGCCGGCTCGGAGCCCAGGGCCGTCCGGGGGCCGCGGCGCACGACGAGCTGGCGAAGTTCTCCGAGCGTCTGTTCGACTTCGCGCACGCGCTCGAGCACTACCAGCGCGCGGCCGAGCGCGACCCCGCCTACGACGCCACGCGCCTCGAGCAAGCCATCGCGCGCTGCAAGGAGAAGGCGGCCCTGCAGCAGCAGGTCGACCACCTGGCCGAGATCGACCTGCGCCGCGCGCAGAAGCGCTACGACAAGGCGATCGAGCTCATGGGCCAGTTTCGCGCGCTGTATCCGAAGAGCCCGCTGCTCACGGACCTCGCCAAGCTGCAGGACCGCGTGGCCAAGTCGCAGGAGCGCGACCTGCGCGAGGCGATCATCAGCCGCTGGCATTTCTGGACCTTGCGCCTGGCGCGCGAGGCCGGGCGCAAGACGAACTTCGAGGAGGTCCAGGGCTACCTCGACGAGAAGATGGGCGAGGACATCGCGCAGAAGGTGCGCGCCGACGTGCTCACGATCGCGCCCAAGATCGAGGCCGACCAGGTGCGGCGCCTGTGGGGTGCGCGCAAGGGCGGCGACTACCACCTGGCGACCTACAGCCTGGGCACCTGGCTGCTGGGCGAGGGTGCGCGCGCCGAGCTCGACCAGACCAAGGAGAAGAAGGAAGCGGAGCCCGAGAAGGGCACCCAGTCGGAGGCGCGCAAGCGCCTGGAGGAGCGCATCAAGCGCTACATCGACAACCAGAAGCTCACGCGCCAGCAGGCGCAGCAGGACGACAAGAGCGAGGACCCGCAGGCCTTCTGGGAGGGCTGGAACTCGGCCGGCCGCGCGCAGTGGATCCTGGCCTACTACGCCGAGAAGGCGGGCGACTTCCGCGACCTGGTGGCGCGCTTCGAGAACTGCCGCGAGTGCGGCGGGACCGGCGCGCGGGACCTGCTCTTCGCCGGCAACGCGGGCAACGCCCAGAACGGCGCCAACGGCAAGGTGGGCGGCGGACAGGCCGGTGAGGTGCTCGTGCCCTGTCCGACCTGCCACACGATCGGCATCGTGCGCCGCGTGCGCTATCGTTAGCGCGATGAAGCACTCGATCGCTGGCGCGCGCAGCGCGGGCGCGCTGGCGGCCGTCGGCTGGCTGGCTCTAGCTTGCGCGGCGCAGAAGGTCTCCAGTCCGCCCACGCCGCCGCCCTACGCGCCGCAGGTCAAGGCCAGCGCGTCTGCGGCGCTCGCTAGCGAGCCGCTCACGCCGCTCGCGGAGCCCGTGGCTGCGCTCGCCATGCCGCCACAGGAACCGGCGAAGAAGCCTGAGGCACAGCCCGAGGCGCTCGCGTCGAAGCCCGAGCTCAAGCGCGGACCGCTGGGCACGATCGCGGGGCAGCCGCTAGAGGCCGAGGAGCTGCTGCTCGAGCTGGGGGACGCCTCGCCGCGCGGCCTGTTCCTGGTGGTGGACAAGCTCGTCGCCGCGCACCTCGCGCTGGCCGAGGCCTCGCGCCTGGGGATGCGCCTCGACCAGAACGAGGTCGAGCAGCGCTACCTGGAGGCCAAGAAGCAGCTCGAGGACGAGGCCGCGCGCGGCAAGAAGCCGCGCGCGCTCGAAGAGTTCATCCGCCGCGAGCTGGGCTTCGAGCCCGGCGCGTACCTCGAGCGCGTGCGCCGCGGGGTCATCCGTCAGATGCTGGCCGAGCGCGCCGTGCGCGCCGGCTCGTTGGCGAGCGAGACGTTGGCTGTCCGCTTGATCGTCGTGCTGGGCGAGGAGCAGATGAAAGCTGTGCAGGCGGCTCTGGCCGCCGGGCGCGACTTCGGCGAAGTCGCGCGGGAGTTCAGCGTCGACGACTCCAAGGAAGTGGGCGGCCTGGTGCCCTTCGTGGTGCGTGAGGAGCGCTCGCCGCTGGCGGCGCTCGCCTTTCGCACGCCGGTGGGCGAGCTCGGCGGCCCCATGCCGATCTCCGACCACCAGTTCTTGCTGCGCGTGGAGGAAAAGCGCGCGCCGATCGAGGGCGATTGGGCGACGATCGAGGCCAAGGTGTTGGCCTCCCTGCGCGAGCACCCGGTCGAGACCTCCGAGTTCGTGCACTGGAAGATCGAGACCCAGGCGCGCTATCCGATCGACCTGGGGCGCTTGTGGAGCCTGGTCGGCGCCGCGCGATGAGGCCCGCGCTTGATCTCCCTTCACGGGTAGTCGATCCTCTGCGCCCGCAATGGAGAGCGTCGTGAGCGAGCCCAGCGTGCCGGAAGCCTCCGGCGCGGTCCCTACAGTCACCGAGCCGGTGCCCGAGGCCGCGCCGGAGAAGGCCCGTCTCGGTCCGGGCGAGGCCAAGAACGACGAGCAGCTCACGCGCGAGCTGGCGGTGCTCCTGTTCGCGGCCAGCGAGCCGCTGTCGCCCGCGCGGCTGGTGGAGCTGCTCGAGCGTCCCGCGCCTGCGCGCGTTCCGGCGGCGCTCGAGCGCCTCGGTGCCCAGCTCGAGGCCGCGGGCCTGCCGGTCGTGCTGCGCAAGATCGCCGGGGCCTGGCGCCTGCTGTCCGATCCCGAGTTCTCGCACGTGGTGGGGCGTCTACTGGCCGAGCCCAAGCCCGAGCGCATCAGCGCCGCCGCCCTGGAGACGCTGGCGATCATCGCCTACCGCCAGCCGGTCTCGAAGGCCGAGATCGAGGCCATCCGCGGCGTGCAAGCCGGGCCCGTGCTGCGCAGCCTGGTGGATCGTGGCCTGGTGCGCATCAGCGGCCGAGCCGACTTGCCGGGCTCGCCGCTCCTGTACGCCACCACCCAGTCCTTCCTGGAACGCTTCGGCCTCGCGGCGCTCAAGGAACTGCCGCGCGACGGCGAGCTGAACGAGGACTGATCTTCTACTCGCATGAGTCTTCGTCTGGCGCGAGCGTTTCGGCACCGGAAGAGCGAGATGCACCGCGGAGGACGCGGAGAGGCGCAGAGGAAGAGAGGAACTGAGGAAGTAAGGACGGGGGCCTCCCGGGTCGAACCCTGTTCGCCTACTCCGCGTTCCCCCGCGTCTCCGCCGTGCGCTTTTCCTCCGTTTGGGTTGCGGGCAGGGCCCGCGCCGAGAGCGCGAGCAAGAATCCCGCGCCGCTCCACGCCCGCGTGCCGGTTGCGCACCCCTCCGCGACACCCGTAGACTCTGCCCTTTGCCCCCTGGCCCCGCCCCACTCTCGGGGCGGCGCGGAGGATCATGTCCAACCAGCCGCCGAAATCGACCGCACACGTTCCCGCCTCCCCGGCTGGGAAGGGCCCCCACGCCGCGCACGCCGAGCCGAAGCTGCACGACGAGGACGAACTGCACGTACCCCGGGGGGTCTCGCGCGGAGTCGGGCTCTTCCTGATCGGCTTGATGATCTTCCTGCTCATCATCTGGCTCGTGCCGGGCGCGATGTTCGGGATCGCCGGCGGCGGCGAGTCGAAGAACCCGGTCGTGGTGCGCTTCCAGGTGCCCAGCGAGGGCGAGGTCGCCTGGAAGGCGAGCGAGATGCAGATGCGCGAGCGTGGGCTGAAGGACGGCCTGGACGTGCTCGCCTCGCTGGGGGACCGGTTCATCATCCAGCAGCTCGGCGTGGACATGCGCCAGACCGACCCCAAGGACCTGCAACGGGTCCTGGTTCTCGACCACCTCGCGCAGGCCGCGGGCGTGGAGATCACCAACACCGACCTGGTCGAACACGTGAGTGGCGTGCTCTCCATGCAGGGCGCCAAGGAAGAGGACTCCAGCAACATCTTCAAGAGCGTCGTGCAGTCCCGCGGACTGGATCAAGGCGCGGTCGAAGACTCCATCCGGCGCGTGCTGCGCGTGTCGCGCTTCCAGCAGCTGATCGGCTACGCCGGCGCGGTACCGGACCCGAAGAAGATCGAAGAGCAGTGGCAGCGCGAGAACGTCGAGTTCGCCTTCGACTACGCCGCGCTCGCGGTCGAGAGCGTCAAGGAGGACGCGCGCAAAGAGTTGCCCGACGAGGCCGGGCTCGAGGCCTGGTTCAGCGCGCTCGACGAGGGCGAGAAGCAGGAGTTCAAGACGGCCGAGAAGCGCAAGGCCGAGGCGGCGCTGTTCCGCGACTCCGAGACCACGCCGTCCACCGAGCTCCTGAGCGCCTTCCCCGAGAAGCCCGCCGAGGGCGCGCAGCCGACCGAGCCCGAGCAGCTCGCCCACCAGTACTACGAGAACGTCTTCTTCCGCCGCTTCGAGAAGACCGCGGTCGAGGGAGAGACCACGCCGAGCGGCTACTTCACCTTCGAGGAGGTCAAGGACGCCTGCGCGGCCGAGGCGCCCGTGTACTTCGCCATGATCCGCTGGCTGGAGGACCTGAACCAGCGGCGCGCGAACGCCGAGACGATCGACTTCGCGGCCGAGGCCCAGAAGTACGGCCTCGAGCACCAGGCCTTCCTCGAGCCGCTCGCGCGCGCGCAGTACGAGGCCGTGCCCGATATCGGCGACGCGGACGTGGCCAACGCGATCTTCGCCACCGTGGCCGATGGCTCGTTCTACGCCTCGCCGCTGCCGCTCTCGAAGGGCATCGTGGTCGTGCGCGTGAACGAGCGCAGCGAGCCCACCCTCCCGCCCTTCGCCGAGATCCGCGAGAAGGTGGCCGAGAAGTGGCTCGAGCCCAAGGCGCTCGAGCTGGCCCAGAAGCGCCTGAATATCCTGCGCGAAGGCCTCGAGCGCTTCGAGCCGCCGGCGCCCAAGGAAGGCGAGCCGCAGCCGCCCAAGGGCACGCTCCACTATCGCGCCAGCCCCGAGGCCTTCCGCAGCGCGCTCGAGGGCGCAGGCCTCAGCGTGGCCACGCGCGACTACCTCAACCGCACCGGTCCGGCGACCCTCGACCCCCAGTCCAAGGACGCCGACCACACGGTGCTCTTCTCTCAGGCCAACGCGCTGGGCCTGTACCGCCTCGAGTCCGACGAGGTCGCCGCGCCGGGCCTGAGCCCCGACAACGAGAAGGTCTACCTGGTGCGCCTGGTGGGCAAGCGCGACGTGCCGATCGAGAAGATGTCGCCCACGCAGTACAAGCGCTACAAGAGCAACGCGCGCCAGCAGGCCACCTTCGAGATCGTGCAGAAGCTCGACCTCGACTTCCTCAAGAAGAACTACGGCCTGTGGCTGTACTCCGAAGAGCAAGCGGCCAAGGCCGCGGCGGCGAAGACCGGCAGGTGAGCGTCTGAGAAAAGCGCTGCGCCGGGAGGGCGCAGTGCTTTTCTCGCGGGCGAAGTTCCCGGGGCGCGAGTCTCCTCGAGCCCGCCCGCCGCCCCCTACTGCGGCTTGCGCGCCAGGGCCAGGATGCTGTGGCCGGCCGGCCAGTCGAAGCGCCGCGAGAACGGCAGCTCGGCCGTGAAGACTCCCGCCAGCAGGCGGTGCAAGGCGCGCGGCAAGGGCACGGACAGGTTCGTGCGCTGCCGGTCGGGACTCTGGCGCAGCAGGCGCTCCTTGGCCTTCAGCAGCAGCACCGCCGGCAGGATCAGCGGGAACAGGAACACGTTCGTGTGCGTGTTGCGCTCGAGCGCGAATCCGGCGCCGGTCAGCACGCGGCGCAGCGTGCTGCGCGTGTAGCGCCGGTAGTGGCAGGCCACGCGGTCGTTGTTGGCGAACAGGAACGGGTAGGCCGGCACGCTGATCACCACGCGCCCGCCGGGTGCGAGCACGCGCGCGACTTCGCGCAGGGCGCGCGCGTCGTCGGGGATGTGTTCGAGCGCGTCGAACAGGCACACGAGGTCGAAGGCCCCGTCGCGGTAGGGCAAGGCGTAGCCGTTGGCCACGACCCCGCGCCCGAAGCCGCGCAGGGCGCAACGCAGGAGGCTGTTGCGATCGAGGTCGGTGGGGTAGACCTGCGCGCCGAGCTGCGCCAGACCATCGAGGAAGCCGCCCACGCCACAGCCGAGGTCCAGCGCCCGCGTGGGGGTGTGGCCCGCGAGCTCGTGGCGCAGCAAGCCCAGGTAGACCGCGCGTCGCCCGCGGAACCACCAGTGGTGCTCCTCGAGCTCGCGGAACTGGAGGTAGGCCGCGGCTTCCATGGGGCCGACCGCGCTAGCCCGGCTCGGCGACGACGATCATCTCGTCCAGGAGGTTCACGTACACAGGCACGTGGGCCACGAGCTTGAGCGGCGACAGCAGCGCAGCGGCGAGCGGGTGCAGACGCGCGGCGCGCTCGGCCACGAAGCCCAGCGAGACGTACTTGCCGCCCAGCCAGGGCCGGTTCTCGAGCACGCGGAAGCCGGCCCGCGCCAGGGCGTCGCGTAGCGTGTCCTTGTGGAAGTGGTAGATGTGCTCGGCGTGTTTGTAGTGCTGCCAGCGCTTGCCCAGCACGCGCGCGGCGAGCGAGCGCACGTTCTGCGTCTCGATCAGGAACTTGCCGCCCGGCGCCAGCAGCTTCCTCACCTCGCGCGCCGCCGCGACCACGTCGGGGATGTGCTCGATCACGTCCCACATCGTGATCAGATCGAACGAGCCCGGCGCGAGCGGCACCTGGCCCAGCAGGCCGCCGTGCACGTTGGCGCGGCCGAGGCGCTCCTCGGCCTGCGGGCGGATCGCGTCCGAGGGCTCGAGGCCCGTGACCTGCCAGCCCTGCTCCTGCATCACCGCCAAGAAGTAGCCGGCGGCGCAGCCTACGTCGAGTACGCGTCCGGGGCGCGCGAAGTGCCGGCGCACGACCTTCAGACGGCGGCGATAGGTCGCCAGGTACAGCGGCGCGTCGCGGCGGTAGTCGGTGTAGCCGCGGTCCTTGGCCGCGTTGGAGCTCCAGTAGCCTTCGTCGTAGACCTTCTCGATCAGCGTCGCATCGGTCAGGCGGGGCGTGACGTAGGTCAGGTCGCAGCGCAGGCAGGTCACGACCGAGAACGGGCCATCCTGGAACTTCAGCACGCGCTCGCTGGAGCCGCACAGGCCGCAATCGACGGCCTGGAACGCGCGCGGATCGACATCCTTGCCGAGGCCCGGGATCTCGGAGGCGACGGCCACGGCTCTCAGCCGAAGTACTCTTGGCCCGCCGCGACCTCGTCCGCGCGCTCGCCGGCGCCCTTGAGGACCGTCTTGGCGATCCGGCGGCCCATGGCGATCGAGTGGTCCATGTTGTTGTAGCGGTACAGGCCCTGGCGCCCGGTCGTCTGGAAGTTGCGCACCTTCTTGGCCGCGCGCTTGAGCACCTCCAGGTTCTCCTTGTAAGTCAGGTCGTAGATCGGATACGCGTAGGGCAGCTTGGCCAGGTCGAGGCCGCGCGCCATGCTGGGCTTGATCAGGCCCAGCGTCTCGAGGTCGCGGATGGCGATCTTCGCGCCCTGCTCGAGGTCGAGCTTCCAGTGCTCGTCGCCCACGCGGCAGGTGATCTCGCAGCACACGACCGTCTTGTCCCCGGGCGCGGAGTCGTCGCTGAAGTTCTTGAACTCCGAGATGCGGTGGATGGTGAGGTGCTTCTCGGGCAGGTAGACCCAGTGGTCGGGCGAGACCGTGGGCTGATCGACCTCGAGGTAGACGAACACGATCGCCGAGTAGCGCAGCTTGGCGATCGCGGCGTGCACGTCGGCGTCGATCCCGGGGCGGAAGGCCTCGAGCACGCGCGGCAACGGGATGGTGTTGATCAGTTCATCGCACTCGACCACGTGCTCGCGGCCGTGCTTCTTGAACACCACGCGCTTGGCGACGTTGTCCTCGATCTCGATGCGCTCCACCGGCGCCTCGAGGTGGATCGTGCCGCCCATGGCCTCGATCTTCTCCGCGTACTTGCGACCCAGCTGGCCGATCCCGCCGTGGGCCGGGTACCAGAACTCGCTCACCAGGCTGCGCACCTCGCCGCCCTTCGGCGGCATGAGCGTCTTCTTCACCGTGTCCCACAGGTTCGCCTGGCTGATGCGCTGGCTGGCCCAGTCGGCGCTGATCTCCGTGCAGGGCATCTTCCAGGCTTTCGAGGTGTAGCTGCCGAAGAAGATCTCGTACAGCGTGCGCCCGAAGCGCTTCTTCACCCAGTTCTCGAAGTTGTCGTCGGGGATGTCGCGGAACCACTGGACCATGCGGATCCACAGGTAGTCCCAGCCGGCGCGCAGCAGCAAGCCCTTGGGCATGTTGGCGAGCACGTTCTGCGCCTTGAGCGGGTAGTGGAAGAACTTGCCCTGCATGTAGATCCGCGACAGGCGCTCGCGGATCACCAGGTCGTTGTCGAGCACTTCGTAGAGGTGCTCGATGAGCTGCTTGTCGCGGCTGTGGAAGCGGTGCGGCCCGTGGTCGAGCCAGTAGGGCCCGGACTTCCAGCTGGTGGCCATGCCGCCCGGATAGTCCTCCTTTTCGATCACCGTCACGGCCACGCCGGCGCGGCGCAACTCGTACGCAGTGGCGAGTCCGGCGAGGCCGGCTCCGAGGACGACGACGTGCATCGGGAGGAGGGGACAGGGGCGCTCGCCCGGAGAGGTCCGAATCTTCGGGCCGCGACGGGCGACGACTGAACGCGGGGGGGGCGTTCCCGTGGAGAAGGCCCACGCATCCTAGCGCGTCGAAGGGGCGCCGGCACCCTCGACGATTCACTTGCCCAGCAGCCCAGTCCGCTGCTACGGGGGCGCAACTCCAGGTTCGTCGAACCCCTTCCGAGCCGAGACCGCGGGGCGCCGTCACTGCCGCGCCCCGAGGTTCGCCGCAGCGCTCTTCGTCGTGTGCTGGACTAATCCGCCGGCCGGAAGGCCACGCGGAAAACGCTTCCGCCGCCCTCGCGCTCCTCGACCGAGGACTGCGCCCCGCAGGTCTCGGCGTGCAGGCGCACCAGGTGCAAGCCGAGGCCCGTGCCGGTGGTGGTGCGCGTCTGCTCGCTGCCGATGCGGTAGAAGGCCTCGAAGATCTTCTCGCGCTCGGTCGGCGGCACGCCCGGCCCGCGGTCGCACACCTCCAGCAGCACGCGGCCATTGCTCCAGCGCGTGCGCACCAGGATCGGCTCGCCCTTGGCGGGGGCGTACTTGCGCGCGTTCTCGACCAGGTTCGAGAGGATCATGCCCACGCCCTCGGCTGTCAGCCACACCTTGGGCAGCTTGGGCTCGAGCTGGAAGGCGAGGTCGGAGCGTTCGCCCTCGGGCGGCTCGAGGTCGTCCTTCTGCGCCAGCACGAGCTCGTTCAGATCGCCGGCCTCGGGCCGCGTGACGTTCTCCTTCAGGCGGCTCTTTTCCAGCACGCGCTCGACCAGGGTCGAGAGGCGCTGGGTCTCGCGCACGATGCGCCCGTAGTACTCGGGCTGCTTCTGCGCGTCGACCCAGCCGTCCTGCAGCATCTCGGCGTGCAGGCGGATGGTGGAGATCGGCGTGCGCAGCTCGTGCGTCACCGCGGCCACGAAGTTCTGCATGCGGTGCGCCTGGTCGAGCTCACGGCGCACGCTGCGATACAGGAGGGTCATGCCGATCGCCAGCGTGAGCAGCAGCATCCCCCCGGTCGTCAGGAAGCGCTGGGACTGACGCGCGACGCGTTCCTCGAAGCGCTCGTCGTCGATCATGATCTCGAGGCGCCCGTAGTTCGCGTCCTCGGGGTAGTAGATCTCGAAGCCCAGCTCGGGCACGGGGCGGATCTCGGCGAAGCGCGAGCCGATGCTGTCGATCGGCAGGGCTTCGGGCGGCGTGCGCAGCTCCTCGTCCTGGTCCAGCACGGTCTGGGCGATGTCCCAGGGTAGGTCCTTGAACAGCCACTGCGGATCGAGCACGAAGCCCTGCTTCAGGCTCAGGCCGTGCTCGAGCGGCGCCAGGCACGGGGCGGACTGTTGCAGCAGCTCCGGATCCAAGGCGTTGCGCTTGAAGATGCGCCGCGAGGCGATCGCGACCGGGCGCTGCTCCGCGTCGCGATAGAAGCTCAGCTCGAAGTCCGAGACGCCCACCTCCAGCGACTTGTCGCGCAGCTTGGGCAGGCAGCGTCGCACGCACTCCGCGCACTCCGCGTCGCCCTTGCCCAGGCTCAGGGCCAGGTCGCGCAGGGGCACGAGCAGGGGCGCGCCCTCGAAGGCGCTGCTGCCCAGGCGCTGGGCCAGGCTCTCGGCCTGCTTGCGTGTGCGGAAGTTCCTGACCATGCCCTGCACCTGCGTGCGCTGCCGGTCGCGGTCGGGGATGCCCTGTCCAACGAAGGCGCGGATCTCGCCATCGGGGCCCTCGTCGCGGTTGAAGCTGAACCAGCCGAGCACGCCGGGGATGGCCGGGCTCGTCTCCAGCTGGGTCGGCAGCGGCACGAGGTCGTCGCCCAGCACTTCGGCCGAGATGAGCGCGGCGTACTGCGTGAACGGTCGCTTGCTCTCGTTCACGACCAGGTTCTCCAGGCGCTGGTTCATGCCCTCCACGATCTTGCGCGCATCGTCCAGGGCCTTCTCCGGGATCGCCTGGCGCTCGCGGTCGAAGTCCTTCTGCAGCTCGCTCCAGTAGAGCCAGCCGAAGATCAGGGTCGGCAGGACCAGCAGCGCTCCGTAGAGCAGCAGCGAGCGGCGAGTCGTCGTCTCCAGGCGCAGCACGGGGAACCAGTGTTCCTTCTTGTCGGCCGTGAGGCCAGGGAGCCTGCGCCGGAAGCGGGCGCCGAGCGCAAGCGCGGCGTGGAGCAGGCCCGCGCGCCGGGCCGCGCCAGAAACGAAGGGGGCGCGAGAGGACTCGCGCCCCGCAGGCTTCGAGCGCTGGCGAACGCCCCGTCGGGACGACGAGGCGGGCTCGCTCACGCGCTCAGGCGTACCAGCGATAGCCCTTGCCGCGCACCGTCTGGATCAGGGTGGGCTTGGCGGGCTCGGGCTCGACCTTGCGGCGCAGGCCGACGATGTGGATGTCGACCGTGCGCGTCTCGACGTTGGCGTTGCGGTAGTGCCACACGTCCAGCAGCAGGTCCTCGCGCGTCACCACGCGGTCGCGGTGGCGCACCAGGTACTCCAGGATGTCCCCCTCGCGCGGCGTCAGCGGCAGGATCTTGCCGTCGCGGTGCACCTCCAGTCGTGCCAGGTCGACCTGGATCCCGCCCGGCAGGGTGAGCTGCGGGGGCGGCGCGGAGTCCATCTCCTTGCGCCGGAACTGGGCGTGCACGCGCGCCACCAGCTCGCGCGGCGAGAAGGGCTTCGCCATGTAGTCATCGGCGCCCATTTCGAAGCCGCGCACCACGTCGCTCTCGTCCGAGAGCGCGGTCAGGACGACCACCCGCACCTCGTGGCGGAGGGTGCGCAGCTCCTTGAGCACCTCCAGGCCACTCTTCCCGGGCAGCATCAGGTCGAGCACGATCAGGTCGAAGCGGCTCTTCTTGAAGGCTTCGAGTGCGGCGGCACCGTCGTGCGCCATTTCGGACTCGAAGCCGGCGTGCGTGAGCGCGTCGCGGATTCCGGAGGCGAGCGCCACCTCGTCCTCGACCACGAGAATTCGCTGGGTCATCTTCGCGTTTCCCTGTTGGGTTGCCGGTACTACAGTCGCCGTTTGCAGTGTCATAGTCAGCGCGCCTTTCGTTGTTGCACGGTCATGACGGCTGCATTACGAGTCGGTCTTGACCCGACTACGCGGCGGAAACTGAAACGGTACAGTCGCCGGTCGCTGGACTCCAGCTCAGCGCCTGGGTCCGAGGCGCTTCACGAGAATCGCACGCAGCATGCGCAACGCCGTGCGGACCACCGCCCAGGTCGAGCCGGTGTGCTTCGACTCGCCGCCCGAGCGCGCGAAGTAGCGCACCGGGACCTCGCGCACGCGCAGGCCGCGCTCGAAGGCCGCGCAGATCATCTGCGGCGAGAACTCGGGCCCTTCGGCGCACGCTCCGCCCTGCAGCGCGGCCCAGGCCGGCGCGGTGAAGGCGCGATAGGTGCAGCCCACGTCGCTGAGGGGGCAGGAGCTGCGCCACCACAGGGCCGCGAGCAGCCGTGCCATCGCGCGGTTGCCGAGCTCCAGCGCGCCGTGCAGCTCGTCGCTGCGCGAGCCCAGGGCCAGGTCACCCCCCTCGAGGGCCGCCAAGAGGCGCCCGAGATCGGCCGGAGCGAAGGTGCCGTCGGCCTCGACCAGGACCACGATTCCGGCCCCGAGCTCGAGCGCGTGCTCGATCCCGGTGCGCAGCGCGGCCCCATAGCCGTGCCGCGCCTCGGGCACCACCCGGGCGCCTGCGGCGCGGGCCTTCGCGGCGGTCTCGTCGTGCGAGCCGTTGTCGATCACCAGCACGTGATCGACGGCAGGCAGGGCTCGGAAGCCGCCCACCACGGTGGCGATGCTGGCCTCCTCGTTCAGCGCCGGCACGACCACCGCCACGGACTGTCCCTTGTGCATCCGTCGAACCTCACTGCGGCGGCGCGAGGCCGAGGTCGAGCAAGGCGTCCTGGGCCCACACCGGCAGCACAGCCCAGGTCGCCGAATCGAGCGCCAGCGCGCGCGCGTGCGCCAGCGCGTCCTCGCGTCGGCCGGCGCGCACCTCGGCCGCGGCCAACTCCAGCGCGTAGGCCGGCGCGGGGCCACGCGCCATGCCGCGCGCGGCGTGGCTCTTTTCCGCCGCCTGACGGTAGTTGCGCAGGGCGAGCTCGAAGGTTCCGTGGGCGACGTGCTCGCGCGCCCACAGCAACTGCGCCAGGCATTCCGCGGCCGCGGCGAGGGGCCCGGGCTCGCGTGCGCGCGTGTGCAGCGCTTCCGGCGACAGGCGTTCCAGCTCCTGCTCGAACAGGAGCCGCGCGCCGCACTCCGGCCGCCCGAGCTCGAGTACCAGCTCCGTGCCCAGGCTCGCCGTCCAGTCGGGCGCCAGACAAGCGCTCAGGCGCAGGCGTTCGACGGCGGCCAAGCCGTCCTGGAGCTCGCCCTGCGTGCATTCAAGCCGCGCGAGGTCGCGCAGGAGACGCGGATGGGTGGGCGAGAGCGCCAGCGCGCGCGTGTAGCGCCGGCGCGCCTCGGCGAGCGCGCCGCGGGCCGCGCACAGGTCGGCCGTGCGCTCCCAGGCCTCGACCGCGTTCGGGCGCACGGCCAGCAGCCGTTCCCAGGCCGCCAGCGGGTCCTCGCCCGGGAGCAGATTGCGCGCGGCGAGCTCGCGCGCCGGAGCCGAGTCGGGCGCGGCGCCCAGCGCGATCGTCACCACGGCGCGTGCACGCGACGCTTCCGCGACGAGTTGCGCGGCGAGCGCGTCGTGGTCGCCGTCCTGCGTCTGGCTGAGCACGTCGATACGCTGCGCGCAATGGATGTACTCGGTGAGCGCCGCGCCGTGCACGATCAGCGCGGGCGCGAGGGGCACGACCAGCAGTGCCGCGCAGGCGAACAGCCGGCCCGCGCGTCGCGCCGGGTCGGGGACGGTCAGGCTGCCGAACAGCGCCAGCGAGAGCGCGCTCGCGGCCGGGTTGGAGGAGAGCGGCGCATGCACGAAGGCGTTCACCAGCAGCGCCAGAGCGGCCAGCGCGGCAGGCAGGTGTTGTTCGTCGCGCAGCGCGCGCAGCGCCGCGCGCGCGGCCAGGACCAGCCCGCAGGCGAACAGCGCCCCGCCCACCAGGCCGAGCTCGCAGAAGCCCTGCAGCCAATCGTTGTGCGCGTGCTCGACCTCGGTGTCGAGCTCGGAGCACACGCCGTGGCGTGAGAGCTCGATCTCGGTCGGATTGCGGTACGGCGGGAACGCCGCCTGGAACTGTCCCGGTCCGCTGCCGACCAGCGGGTGCTCGGCGATCATGCCCAGCGCCGCGCTCCACACCAGGCCGCGCACGCCCAGGCCCGTCAGGGAGTGCGAGGGCGCCTCGGGCGCGCCCTCCATGGCGGGGGCGTGGCCCTCGAGCGCCTGGCGCGCGGCCATGCCCACGAACGGCGCCAAGAGCGCCACCAGCGCCAGCACCAGGCGCGCGCCGCGCCCGCGCTCGGGACCCTTCCACGAGGCGAGCAGCAGGCCCGCGAGCAGCGTGTGCGAGCCGGTGATCACCGGCGCCGCCGCCACGTGCGTCAGGAACAGCGCCAGCGCGAGCGCACCCAGCCCGCGCTTCACGCCGGTGTCGCGCGCGATCCACGCGCTCGCGATCGCGGCACCGGGCAGCGCCGCCTGCGACAGCGAGCCGCTGTCGCCCAGCACGCCGGCCCAGCCGCCACCGCCCAGGCCCAGTGCGAGCGCGTAGCCGGTCCACGCACACGAGAGCGCCACCAACAGAGCCTCGAAGCTCGCTCGTCCGCGCGCGTCGAGCGCCGCGCCGCCCGCGAAGGCCAGCGGCATCACGGCCAGCAGCGCCAGCGCGCGGCGCGCCTCTAACGTGTCGCTGACGCCCGCCGTGCGCCACGAGACGAACGCCCACGCAGAAGCCAGGGCGAAGGGCCAGGCGCCGCCGCCGCTCGCGCCGCGCACGAGCAGGAGCAACGCCAGCGGCACGAGCGCGAGCACCGCGATCCCCGCGCCTGCAAGGTGCGGGAACGGATCGTCGCTCAACGGCGACAGCGGCGTGGCCAAGAGCAGCGCGGGCAGGGAAAGCAGCCAGGGCAGCGCGCGTGCGAGCATGGCCTCAGCCAGCCAGGATGGCGTCCACGAAGGCTGCCGGTTCGAACAGCTCGAAGTCTTCCTTGCCCTCGCCCGTGCCCACGTAGCGCACCGGGATGGCGAGCTCGCGCTGGATGCGGAAGATCGCCCCCGCGCGCGCCGTGCCGTCGAGCTTGGCCACGATCAGGCCGCTGACCTTCACGGCCTCGGTGAACATGCGCGCCTGCTGCACCGCGTTCTGACCGTTGGTGGCGTCGAGCACCAGCCACACCTCGTGCGGCGCGCCTTCCATGCGCTTCGCGCACACGCGCTGGATCTTCTTGAGCTCGTCCATGAGCTGCTTGTGCACGTGCAAGCGTCCGGCGGTGTCCAGGATCACGAGCTCGTAGGCGAGCACGTCCGCGGCCTCGAGCGCCTCGAAGGCCACCGCGGCCGGGTCCGCGCCCTCCTCCTTGCGCACGATCTGCACCGCGCTGCGCTCGGCCCAGATCGCCAGCTGGTCGACGGCCGCGGCGCGATACGTGTCGCAGGCCCCGACCAGCACGGTGTGGCCCCGCGTGGCGAAGCGATGCGCGAGCTTGGCGATCGAGGTCGTCTTGCCGGAGCCGTTCACGCCCACCACCAGGATGACCGCGGGCTTGGTCGTCGGCGCGTATTCTCCCAGGGGAACGTGCAGGCGCTCGAGCAAGGAGCTCTTCAGGCTGGCGCGCACGTCGTCCTCGCCGCGCACCTCGCCGCGCGTGTGGCGCCGCTTCAGGTCCTCGATCAGCTCCAGCGCCAGCGGCCCGAGATCGGCGGAGTAGAGCAGCGCCTCGAGCTCGCCCAGCAGCGCGTCGTCCATCGCACGCCCGCCGCGGAACAGCCCGGTGATGCCGTCCGAGAGCGCCGTGCGCGTGCGCACCAGGCGCGTCTTGATGCGTTCGATGAGACCCATCGCGGGCTCAGCTCTCCGCCGGAGCGTCGTCCGGAGCCGCGGCCGCGCCTGCGCGCGCCTGATCCTTGATCTTGTCCAGGATGCCGTTGATGAACGCGCCCGAGTTCTGGGTCGAGAAGCGCTTGCCGAGCTCGATGGCCTCGTTGATCGCGACCTTGGGCGGGATGTCCGGGCAGTGGAACAGCTCGTAGGCCGCCATGCGCAGCACGTTGCGGTCGATCACCGCCATGCGCGCGATCTCCCAGTTCTGCGCCACGCCGCGGATCACCTCGTCGAGCTGCGCGCGGTGCTCGGCCACGCCGTTCACGAGCTGCAGCGCGAAATCGCGCGCGGTCTTGTCCTCTTCCTCGGAGCGCAGGAAGGTCTGGACCTCTTCCAGCAGCTTCGGGCCGCGCAGGTCGAGCTGGTAGAGGAACTGCAGCGCCAGCTCGCGCGCTCGGGTGCGTTTCTTCATCGGTGAGGCTCGGCAGCGACGGTGGCCAGGGCGGCGAGGGCTTCCAGCGCGGCGCGCGCGACTTCGCGGCCCTTGTCCAGGCCGCCCTCGGACTCGCGCCGCGCGCGGCGTTCGGCCTGGGCCAGGGTGGCGCAGGTGAGCACGCCGAACAGCACGGGCTTCCTTGCGTCCAGGGCCACGCGCATCAGGCCCTGCGCGCAGGCCTCGGAGATGTAGAGGTCGTGCTCGGTCTCGCCCTTCAGCACCAGGCCGAAGCACAGCACGGCGAGAACGTCGGCGCGCGCGGCCAGGCTCTGCGCGATCAGCGGCAGCTCGAAGGCGCCCGGCGCAGCGACGACCAGGACGCGCTCGGCCGACCAACCGGCCTCGGCCAGGGTGGCGAGCGCGGAGGCCTGCAGCGCGCCCGTGAGCTCCTCGTGGTAGCGCGAGACGACGCAGGCGATGCGACGTCCGTCGGAGACGGAGGCCGCTGGGCGCGCGGGCAAGGGCCGCTTCTCTCGGGCGCGGGACATGGCTCTGGAAAGGATCAGGGGGAGACGCCGGGCATGGTAGCAGCCGCTTGCGCGGCGCACATCCTGCGCGTTCAGCCGGCCTGCGGCGTGGGCGCGCTCGGCTCCGGCTGCGCTGCGGGCGCCGGGCGCCGCAACCACCAGCCGAGGCGCGTCATCAGGCAAGCCCACAGGTCGTCGAGCAGGGTGTAGGCGAGCGGCACGACCCACAGCGTGAAGAACGTGGCCGAGGTCAGGCCGCCAGCCACGATCACGGCCAGCGAGCGGTAGTCCAGGCCGTCGCGCGGCGGCTCGGCGGTGATCATCGGCAAGAGCCCGACCACGGTGGTGAGCGCGGTCATCAACACCGGGCGCACGCGCTGGCGCGAGCCCTCCAGCACGGCCTGCAGGCGCTCGGGATACTCGCCGCGCAGCGTGCGGATGCGGTCGATCAGCACGATGCAGTGGTTGATGACCACGCCCGCCAGGATGATCATCCCGATCACGCCCACCGGATCCATCGGCGTGCGCGTGAGGAACAGCGCCCAGAACGAGCCCAGCACCGCGAAGGGCACGGTGAACAGCACCGTGAAGGGCAGCAGCAGCGACTCGAAGAACATCGCCATCACCAGGAACACCAGCAGCAGCCCGAGCGCGAAGGCCTTCCACAGCGCGCTCATGTCCTCGTCCTGCTGCTGCAGCAACGAGTCGGTAGTGTCGATCGAATAGCCGCGCGGCAGCTGGAGCTCGCCCAGCGCGCGCAGGCCCGCGTCCGTGACCGCCAGGATCGCCAGTGGATCATCGACCTTGGCCTCCAGCGTGAAGCTGGTCTTGCCGTCCTTGCGGTAGATCGAGCGCGCGCCCTTGGCGAACGACAGCGAGCCGATCGAGGACAGCGGCACCTCGCCGCGCGTGCCGAACACGGCCAGGTCGCTGAGCGTCGGCAGGCCGGCGGTCTCGGCCCCGTCGAACTCGATGCGCAGCGGGATCTCGCGGCCCTCCTCCTGGAAGCGCGGCAGCGGGAAGCCGCCCAGCGCATAGGCGATCGAGTTCTCGACCGCGTTCGTGCTCACGCCCAGCTCCTGGGCGAGATCGCGATCCACCTGCACCTCGATCTGGTCGGGGGCCTCCTCCAGCGGGCTCGATACCTCGGACAGGCCTGGAACCTTCTCCAGTAGCGCCACGGCCTGCGCGCCGAGGTGCTCGAGCTCGCGCGAGTCGGGGCCGAGCAGCGTGAAGCTGGCCACGCTGCTGGTCTTCGAGTCCGAGTCGTTCTCGTCGTAGAAGCGCAGGCGATGCCCGGCCACGCGCGGCAGCTCGGCCTTGAGGCGCTTCTCCAGCACGTCGAAGTCCGCGCTCTGCTGCTGCTGGTCGAAGTGCAGGCCGAAGCGCCCGCCGTCCTCGTCGAAGCGGTGGCTCCAGTGCGCGAAGCCGTACTCGCTCTTGTGCGCGGTCAGGAACTCCTCGTACGCGCGCAGCTCCTGCTCGGCCTCGGCCAGCGTGAAGTGGCCCTGCAGGTTCACGCGGAAGCGCAGCTCGTCGCCCGAGGAGCTGTTGCCGAAGGCCGTCTCCTTCATCCCGCCGAGGGGCACGACGATGGTCAGGAAGGCGAGCGCCGTCAGGCCGCAGGCGGCCAGGCGGTGGTGCATGGTCCAGGCCAAGAGGCGCTGGTTGAGCTCGATGACCATGTCCACCAGCGAATCGCCGGCGGGCACGAACGCGCTCGGGGCCGCCACGCGTTGCGCCGGTCGCGCGCGCCAGCGCGGCAGCACGAACCACGCCAGCGCGGCCGCTCCCAGCGCCGCCGCGCCCACGCCCAGTGCGAACGGCAGGGCCTCGATCGTGAGGCCGAAGGGCTCGAGCGGTTGCGCGTCCGTCGCGCCGCGCAAGGCCCAGAAGATCAGCGTCCCCGCCCCGCCCAGCGCGCCCAGCGCCAGCGGCACGCGCAGCGGCGCGAGCGCCACGAGCACCCCACGATTGACGCGCGCGAGCGCCGCCAGCGCCCGGTGCGTGCACCAGCGCAGGCCGCCCAGCAGCAGCTTCACGCCCGTCAGCGGCAGGCGCAGCAGCGGTCCGCAGGCGTCGGTCCAGCGCGTGAGCCGGCGCGCGCGCTCGTTCGTGAGGCGCGTGACGATCACCGGCGTGAAGGCCAGCGCCAGCAAGAGACTGGCGAAGAGCGCGATCGAGTAGGGGATCACCAGGCTCTTCATGATCAGACGCACGGCCGCCTGCTCGGTCAGGAAGATCAGCGGCAGGAACACGATCACGGTGGTGAGCGTGGCCAGCGTGACCGCCAGCGCGATCTCGGCCGTGCCCTCGGCCGCGGCCTCTTGCTCACCCGCGCCGGTGCGGCGCAGGCGCAGGATGTTTTCGACCACCACGACCGCGTTGTCGACCAGCATGCCGACCGCCAGCGTGATACCGGTCATGGTGAAGATGTTGAACGAGTTGCCGGCGAAGTACTCCCAGGCGATGGCGAGCAGCCCCGAGACCGGGATCGTCAGCGCCACGCACAGGGTCAGCCGCAGACGGCGCAGAAACACGAGCAGCACCACCACTGCCAGCGCCCCGCCCTCGAGCGCGGTCTTCTCCAGCTGCGCCAGGGCCGACTTGATCATGTCGCCCTGCATGAAGAAGGGCAGGAAGGCCACCTGGCCGGCGAGCGCGGGATCGTGCTCCAGCTCCTCCATCGCGGCGCGGAAGTGGTCGCTGGTCTCGACCACGTTCGACTGGCTGTCCTTGGTGGCCATGCCGAAGTAGGCGTAGCCGCCGTCGATGCGCGAGATCTGGTTCTGGACTTCCTTGACGCGCGCCACGCGGCCCACGTCCTTGATGCGCAGGCCGTTCGCCAAGGGGAACTCGGCGATCTGCTCGGGCGTGGTGAAGCGCATGTCCGAGCGCAGGATCAGCTCGCGCCCGCCGTCGTCGAGCTCGCCCAGCGGAGCCGCGAAGTTGTCGCTGGCCAGGCGCCGGATCAGCGTGCCGAGGTCGAGCCCGGCTGCGGCCACCTTGTCCTCGTCCAGCAGGATGCGGATCGAGTCCTCCTGCACGCCCCACACGTCCACCTTGCCCACGCCCGCGACGGCCTCGAGGCGCGGGATGATGACGCGCTCCATCAGCCGGTCGCGGCGCTCGGGGTCGCCCTCGAGCTTGATGCCGAAGAAGGTGATCGGCAGCGAGTCCGAGGACTCCGACCAGATGCCGGCGGTCTCGCAGGTCTTGGGCAGGCCGGGCCAGGCGCGCTCGACGCGGTCGCGCACCTCGGCCTTGGCCAGGTCCATGTCGGCCGAGCCGCTGAACGACAGGCGGATGCGCACCACGTCGCGCTCCGACCAGCTGCGCATCTCTTCGATGCCGGAGAGCGTGCGCAGCTGCTCCTCGACCACGCGCGCGACCAGCTCTTCGTTCTCCTGCGCGCTCGAGCCCGGATTGGGGATCCACACGAACAGGCTCGGCTCGGAGAAGCCCGAGGGCATGAGCTGCAGCGGAATGCGCTGGTAGGCGATCAGGCTGATCACGATCAGCGTCACGAACAGCACCAAGAGCGCCACCGGGCGGCGCACCAGCGCGTGGAAGAAGCCGTACTCCTGGACGTGCTTCATGCCGGGGCTCCGCGGCGCGCCGCGAAGCGGCCGATCAGGGCGTAGATCGAGGGGATCACAAGCAGCGTCAGCAGCGTCGCCGAGGACAGGCCGGCGATCACGGTGATGGCCATCGGCGCGCGCAGCTCGGCGCCCGCGCCCGAGCCCAGCTTGCCGATCACCGGCACCCAGCCCAGCCAGCCGGTCATGGGCAGCAGGCCCATCACGGAGGCCATGGTCGTCATCAGGATCGGGCGCAGGCGCGAGCGTCCGGCCTCGCGCACGGCCGCGAGCACCTCGACGCCCTGCGTGCGCAGCTGGTTGATGCGGTCGATCAGGACGATCGCGTTGTTGACCACGATGCCCTCCAGCAGGATCAGCCCCAGGAACACGACCACCGACAGTGGCATGGACAACAGATCGAGCACGAACACCACGCCGACGATGCCCAGCGGCACGGTGACCATGATGATCAGCGGCTGCACCAGCGACTCGAACTGGCAGGCCATGACCACGTAGACGAGGAAGATCGCCAGGTACAGCGCGAACTTCATGCTGTCCAGCGAGGCGTCCATCTCGCGCTTCTGCCCGCCCAACGAGACGGTCACTTCTTCGGGCACGGTCAGGCTCGCCAGGCGCTGCTCGATGCCGGCCGTGAGCCCGCCCATGTCGATGCCCGTGCTCGTGCCCGTGACCACCACCGCGCGCGTGTTGCCGATGCGGCGGATCTCGGCCGGACCCTGGAGCTCCTCGATCGAGGCCACGGTGCGCAGCGAGACCGGGTTCTCGGCGGACGGGTTGATCGGCAGCGCGGCCACGGCCTGCAGCGAGTTGAGCAGCGCCGGATCGCCCTGCACGCGGATGCCGATGCGCTCGTCGCCCTCGTGCAGGCGCGTGCTGACGTTGCCCAGCACCTGGTCGCGCACCAGGGTCGAGACCTGCGTCAGATCCAGGCCCAGCTCGAGCATCTTTTCGCGGTCGAAGGTCACCTGGGCCTCGAGGTTGCCAGGCTTGACCGAGCTGTGCACGTCGGCGAGGCCGGGCATGTCGCGCAGCGCCTCGACCACCTGCGCGGCCACGTCCTGCAGCTGAGCGAGGTCGTAGCCGCGGATCTCGACCGCCAGCGGCGACTCCAGCGTGAACGGCGTCGGGCGCGTGAACTCCACCGTGCGCACGGCGGGGTGCGCATCGAGCAGCGCGCGCACGGCTTCCTCGGCCGCGTCTTCGCGGGCCGGAGCGTGCGCCGCGCTCTTCAGGCGCACCGTCAGGCGCGCGGTGTGCGGGCCCTCGATGTCGCGCGTGAGCGTGTCCTTCTCGACGCCCACGGTGAGCGCGGTGGTCTCGACGTCGGGCAGGTTGCGCACGGCGCGGTCGAGCTCGCTCAACACGCCATCCGTCGCGCGCAGCGGCGTGCCCTCGTTCAGGCGCACGTGCGCGGTGAACTCGCCCTGGTGTACCTTGGGCAGGAGCTCGACGCCGAGGTGCGGGAAGCGCTGCGCCGCGCCCCACAAGAGACCCAGCGAGAACAGCAGCACGAGATACGGGTGCGAGAGCGCGGCGTCGAGGAAGCGCGGGTACACGCCCTCGACCACGCTCCAGGCGCGGCCGAACACGCGATCGACCGGCCAGGTCAGCCAGCGGCCGAGCTTGCCCACGCCGAAGAACAGCGCGCCCAGCGCGCGCACCAGGCCGCCCAGCAGCGCCAGCGCAGCGCGCCCGAGCACGAGCAGCACGCCGTGCGGAGCCTCCGCGCCGCGCAACGCCACGCCCACGCCCAGCCGCGGCGGCCGCTGCGGCGCCGCGCTCGTCTCGCGCCCGCGCAGGTGGGAGGTCATGAGCGGGATCAAGAGCAGCGCCATCAACAGCGAGATGAACTGGAAGCTGACCACCGTCAGCGCTTGGTCGCCGAAGATCTGCCCGGCGATGCCGGTCACGAACACGATCGGCGCGAACACCGCCACCGAGGTCAGGGTCGAGGCGATCATCGCGCCGGTGACCTCGGCCGTGCCGTGGATCGCGGCCGAGACGCGCTCCTCGCCCTGCTCGCGGCGGCTGCTGATCGACTCCAGGATCACGATCGCGTTGTCGAGCATCATCCCGGTGCCCAGCGCCAGGCCGCCCATCGACATGATGTTGAGCGTCACGTCGCCCAGGAACATCGGCGCGAAGGCCACGATCAGCGAGACCGGGATCGAGATGCCGACGATCACCGTGCCCACCAGGTTGCGCAGGAACAGCCAGATCACCAGCACGGTGAGGAGCGAGCCCAGCACGGCCGAGCTCTGCACGTCCTCGACCGCGTCGCGGATGAACACGGACTGGTCGCTGAGCAGCTCCAGCTCGACCTCGCCGCGCAGCTCGTGCGCCAGGTAGCCGACCTCGGCGCGCTGGCCGACGGTGCGCGTGCCGGACTCCTGCTGCAGCTCGGCCGCGCGCGTCTGTTGCTCCTCCGTGCCGAAGATGCGCTCGCGCAGGAGCTCGGCCAGCTGCACGATGTTGGCGTCGGCCTCGCGGAACAGCGCGAGTTCGACCGACTCCGCGCCGCCGATGCGGCTGACGACCTCGCGCTTCTCGTAGGAGCGCTCGACGTGCCCGAGGTCGCGCACGCGGATCACGCCCGCGCCGCGGCGCACGACGGGCATGTCCTCGATCTCGGCTACGTCCAGGAACTGGTTGACGGTGCGCACCAGGTACTCGTTCGAGCCCTCGGTCAGCGAACCGCCAGAGGCGTTGATGTTCTCCTGCGCCAGGCGCGCGGCGAGCTCGCCCGGGTCCACGTGCAGCGCGGCCATGCGCTCGGGATCGACGTGCACGCGGATCTCTTCCTTCAGGCCGCCGCGCACCTGGGCCACGGCCACGCCCTCGAGCGCCTCGAGCTCGCGCTTGATGCGGTTCTCGGCCAGCCAGCGCAGGTGGATGAGCCGCTCGTTGCGCTGCTGTTCGCTGAGCTCGTTGCTATCCTCTTTGGCGCGCACGCCGATGCGCAGGATCGGGTCCAGGTTGGGGTCGTAGCGTAGGATCAGCGGACGCTCCGCGCCCTCGGGCAGGTTCACGCCGCCCAAGCGCTCGCGCACGTCCTCGACCGCGAAGGTCATGGGCGTGCCCCAGTCGAACTCCAGCACCACGTCCGAGGTCCCGGCGCGGCTGATCGAGGTCGAGCGCACCAGGTCGTCGAGCGTGGACAGCGACTCCTGCAGCTTCTCGGAGATGCGCTGCTCGACGTCCTCGGGCGCGGCCCCGGCCCAGCTGGTGCGCACGGTCAGCGTCGGGTAGCTGACCTCCGGCAAGAGGTCGACCTTGAGCTTGGTGAACGAGACGCCGCCGAAGACCACCAAGAGCAGCACGAACATCGACACGGCGACCGGGCGCCGCACGACTCCGGCCAGGGCGCGCGTCAGGGGCCCGTCGCGACGGGCTTCTTCGCCGGCCACTACTTGGCCTCCGCCACGCCCTCGCCGCTGTCTTGTGCGTCGCCGGCGAGCGGGCGCTCCTCGTCCACCGCCACCGTGTCGCCCTCGCTCACGTCGCGACCGCCGACCACGATCACCGCGTCGCCCACGGCGAGCCGCTGGCCCGTGCGCGGCACGACCTCGATCCACTCGCCGTCGGCGAAGCCCTCGCTGACCTCCACGCGGCGCACGCTGGCGCGCTTGGGTTCGCTCGGATCCCGCTCGGTGGCCAGCAGGTAACGGCGCTCGCCCTCGCGCTCCAGCGCGCGCTTGGGCACCACCAGGGCTTCCGGGTGGCGCTCGGTGACGATACGCAGGCGCACGAGCATGCCCGGCAGCAGGCGCACGCGGCCGCCCTCCTGGACGCACTCCAGGCGCCCGGTGACGCGGAACTGGCCCGACAGGGGGTCGATGGTCGGGCTGACGCGCTCGATCCAGCCGGCGAAGGTGCGCCCGGGGTAGGCGTCGGCCGTGGCGTGGATCTCCAGGCGCCCGTCGGCGCCGGCCGAGCCGACGCGCGCGAACAGTTCGAGCTCTTCCTGCGGTCGTTGGAACACGCAGCGCAAGAGCGACACGTCGCTGAGCACGAAGGCCATCGTCCCGGCTCCGACCGAATCGCCGACCTTGATCGCGCGCTGCGCGACCACGCCCGCGAAGGGCGCCGTGATCTTGGTATAGGAGAGCGTCACGCGCGCGCGCTCGTGGGTGATCTTGGCGCGCTGCAGGGCCGTCTCGCCCGCCGCCAGCTCGAGCTTGGCGCGCTCGGCCGCGAGCCCGGCGTCGGTGCGGTCCGCGTCGGCGTTGTCGCTGGCCAGCTTGGAGGCCTCGAGCGCGCTCTGCGACAGGGCGCTGGCGACCTTCTCGCCCGCGAACAGCTTCAGGTTGCGCTCGTAGTCGCGCTGGGCCTGGTCGTAGGCGAGCTGCGTGCGCCGGACGCGCGCCTCGCGCTCGCGCACCGCCAGGCGCAGCGTGTCGAGCGCGTTCTGGGCCTCGTTCTGCGCCACCTCGGCGTCCTTGGCGGCCAGGACCACGTCGGTGTCGTCCAGCGTGGCCAGCACCGCGCCCAGCTCGACCACGTCGCCCTCCTCGGCGCCCAGGCTCTGCACCACGCCGCCGACGCGCGGCATCAGCGCGATCTCGCGCTCGGAGTCGAGCTTGGAGGTCGTCTCCAGCACGCGCGCCATCTCGCGCACGACCACCGGCGCCACGCGCACCGAGGCGAGCTCGCGCTTCTGCAGGCCGCCCTCGGCCGCCTTGCGGCCATCCCCGGAGCCACCCGAGCCGCAGGCGGCGAGCAGGGACAGGGCCAGCAACAGGGACAGCGCAGCGGACAGGAGACTTCGGGGCCGGATCAGGGCGGTCACGTGGGCAGGGGGCCGAGGGACGAGGGCGGCCCAATTCGCCGGGGCGGGCGGCCTATTCGAGAAGCACTGATTCTAGTGGGGGAGTCCGCCGCGGCCGGCGCGCTGGAAGACTTTCTCCCGTTCCAGGCGTGTGTACTCGGACGGGTCGCCGGGCGTTTCCGCGCGCGCGGGTGGGTGGGAGAGGTACCCGGGCATGGCTAGACTGCGCCGGATGCTGACCCCGAGCGAAGCGCTCGCCCGCATCCTCGAGCGCATCCCCGCTCCGTCGCGCGTCGAGTCCGTGCCGCTCGGCGCGGCTCGCGGGCGCTGTCTGGCCGCGCAGGCGCTGTCCGACGTGGACCTGCCGCCCTTCGAGAAGAGCATGATGGACGGCTTCGCGCTGGCCGGCGCGGGGCTCACGGCCGGCGGACGCCTGCGCGTGGTCGGCGAATCGCGCGCGGGGGCGCCCTTCGCTGGCACGGTCGCGCCCGGCACCTGCGTCGAGATCTTCACCGGCGCCGAGCTGCCGAGCGGCTGCGACGCGGTCGAGATGGTCGAGAACGTGCCCCGCGACGGCGAATGGGCGCTGTTCCCCAAGCCCGTGAAGCCCGGCCAGCACGTCGGCCATCAGGGCGAGATCCTGCGCAGCGGACAGGTCGTGTACGAGCCGCGCCGGCGCCTGTCGCCCGCCGACCTCTCCGTTTTGGCCTCGATCGGCGGCGATCCGGTGCCGGTCTTCGCGCGTCCGCGGGTTTCGATCCTGACCACCGGGGACGAGCTCGTCACGCCGCGCGAGACCCCTGGCCGCGCTCAGATCCGCGAGGGCAACACCTTCTTCCTGCGTGCGGCCTGCGAGGCGTTGGGTTGCTTCGTGGTGCGCTCGGGCATCGTGCCCGACGAGCCCGCGCGGCTCGAGCGCGCCTTCGGCGAGGCGCTCGACGACTCGGACGTCGTGCTGACGACCGGCGGCGTGTCGGTGGGCAAGTACGACCTCGTCGGCGCGGCCTTCGAGCGCCTCGGCGTCGAGCCGCTCCTGCACAAGGTCGCGGTCAAGCCCGGCAAGCCGATCTGGTTCGGCCAGCGCGGTTCGACGCCGGTCTTCGGCCTGCCCGGCAACCCGGTCTCGACGCTGCTGGGCTTCGAGGTCTTCGTGCGCGCCGCGCTGGTGCGCCTGTGCGGCGACGATCCGGCGCTGGAAGCCGAGCGCCTGGGGCGCGCGCGCTGGACTGGGCGAACCGAGCAGGGCGGCGATCGTCAGAACAACCTGCCGGCGCGGGTGGTGCGCACGCGGGACGGCGGACTCGAGCTCGCGCCGCTGCCGTTCCGCGGCTCGGCCGACATCGTTGCCGCGGCCCAGGCCGACGCGCTGGCGATCGTGCCCGTGGGGCGCGACGTGGCGAGCGGCGAGCTCGTCGACTACCGGCCGCTCGACAAGGGTTGACGTTGGAGAGCCTGTCGCTTCGGACGCGCTTCGTCGGCGTGGTGGGCGCGGCTGCGCTGGCGTTCCTGGGCAGTCCGGGCGTGCTGAGCGGCGACGGTTCCCTCGCGCTGGCCGTGCTGTCGGTCGCGCTGTGGGCCTGGACGGCGCTCCATCCGCTCGGAAACCGGCCGAAGGCGGCGCTGTTCCTCGAGTGGTTCGGCGGCGCGCTCACCGGCGGGCTGATGATGTGGTGGGTGGTGTACGTCGTCCTCGGCGGCGTGCTGTACATCGGCGCGGGCTTTGGTGTGTACTTCGTCGTGCAGGGCGCGCTGCTGCGGCGGCTCGCGCGACGCCTGCCGTTGTCGCTGGCCGTCGGTCTCGTGTGGACGGGCGTCGAGCTCGTGCGCGCGCTGGTGCCGCCGCCCTTCGGCCTGGGCTGGTTCCGGCTCGGCTTCTACACGCACGCGCATCTGTGGCTGTCGGGGAGCGCGCGCGTCATCGGCCTCGAGGGGCTGACGTTCGTCGTCGCGGCGCTGGGTGGGGGAGTCGCGGGCTGCGTGCTCGCGCGGCGCGTGCAGCGCGGGAACGCGCTCGCGGCGTTCGTTCCGGTGCTGGCCGCGGCGGGGCTCGCCGTGCTCGTGCCGGCGCCGAGCACGGTGGACGGGCCGCGGGTCCTGCTCGTCCAGCCGGGCTTCGACCAGGCGCGCAAGCAGTTCGACGATCCGGAGAAGAACTTCGCCGCCTCGCGCGAGCTCACGCGCCAGGCCGCGGCGGCGGCCGGAGCGGTGGACCTGACCTGCTGGGGCGAGTCGATGCTCTACCTGGAGCTCTACACCCAGGCGGCCGAGGCCGCGATCCGCGGCGGCACCGCCCAGGCCCCGCCCTGGAGCGAGCCGATCGACCGACGCCGGCTCGACTTCTTCGCCCGGAAGGAAGACGACTGGGTGCGGGGCCAGCTCCTCGGCCAACGGGGCGCACTCTCCCCGGGCAGTGCGCTGGCGGTCGGCGCGGAATTCTTCGACCCGCTCGAGGGCCTGGTGCGGCGGCGCGTCGCGCTGGTGGTCTACGACGCCGCCGGGCAGCGCTCCGCCCCCGCCTTCAAGCAGTTATTGGTGCCGCTGGGGGAGACCTTCTTTGGGATGGAGCGCTACCAGTGGGTGCGCGATCTCGCGCTCTCGGCCGCCGGGTACGTCCCCGACCTGGTGCCGGGCTCGGAGACTGGCGTGCTGGAGCTCCACGCCCGCGACGGACAGACCTACCGCCTCTCGGGCACGGTGTGCTTCGACAACGCCCACCCCTGGCCCTACGTCCAGGCCGCGCAGGGGCCGCTCGACTTCCACCTCGTGGCCAGCAACGAGGCCTGGTATCGCACCAGCTGCGAGATGGACCAGATGCTGGCCTTTTCGCGGATCATGGCCCTGATGACCGGGCGGGCCTTCGTGCGCGCCACCAATTCGGGGGTCAGCGCGGTGTTGGGGCCCGACGGACGCGAGCTCGGCCGGGTGCGCGACGCGGCCGGCCGCGACCGGGCCGTCGCCGGGTTCGGGGCCTGGAACGTGCCTGTGCCGCCGTCCCGGGACGCGCCGCCGATGCCCTACGTCGGCTGGAGCCGGGTCGAGGAGATCCTGTGGCTCCTGGCGCTCGCTCTGGGCGCGCTCTTCGCCGGTCGCGCGAGTAACCGCGAGCCCCTCGCCGGTTAGAGAGGGCCGCCGCGGTGCTTGACCGCTTTCGGGGGTGCCCATAGAGTCTTGGCCCCCGCCCCCGGAGGCGGTGTACAGCCACACGCCGGTCCTTCGAACGACTGGACACCCCCTGCCCTCGAGCTCGATCTTCATGAGCCCCATCGGACGGATCTTCATTGTCCTGAACCTGGTCCTCTCGGCCGCTTTCCTCGGCTGGGCGGCGAACGCCCTGAGCACGACCGAGAATCTCGCTGGCGAACTCGCCAAGGTGAAGAAGGCGCACACGGACGCCGTGGCCGCCAAGGACGCCGAACTCGGCACGCTGACGACCGCCAAGGACGGCGCGATCGAGCAGCAACGCCAGATGCGCGAAGCGCGCGATTCGATCCAGGCCGAGGCCGAGCGCCTCAAGACCCAGATCGACGAGCTCAAGCGCAGCGGCGACAAGATGCAGGGCGAGCTGACGAAGATCGCCAGCACGCTGGGCGACTACAACAGCACGATCAAGCAGCTCGACGAGCAGAAGACCGCGGCGCTCGAGAAGCGCGCCCAGGCCGAGCGCGCGCGCGACGCCGCGCTGAGCGAGAAGCAGGCCGCCGAGCTCGCCCAAAGTGCGGCGGACGAGGCCACCAAGAACGCCAATCTGAAGATCGGCGACCTCGAGGGCGAGAAGCTGGCGCTCACCGAGAAGGTCTCGTCGCTCGAGGTGCGGGTGGCGATGGTCTATGCGAGGACCGGCATCCGGGCCGACGAGTTCGAGGCTCAGAAGCCGATCGACGCCCTGGTCCTCAGCGTGGACAAGGGCCTCAAGCTCGTGATCCTGAACAAGGGCAAGAAGGACGAGGTCAAGCAGGGCTACGTCTTCAGCATCTACCGCGGCTCGCAGTTCAAGGGCCAGGTCCAGGTCTCGGACGTGCAGGACGGCATGTGCTCTGGCCAGATCATCAGCGAGAAGAGCGCGATCACCTCGGGTGACTCGGCCACCACAACCCTCTAGGCCGTCAGCCAGAAGCGAGATCTCCCATGGCCAAGAGCACTCCCCGAGGCGGCGCCCGCGGCGGTCAACCCGCGCGCGCGGTCGCGAAGTCCAAGAAGCCGGCGGCGGCCGAGGTCGAAGTCGCCGAGGACACCCCCGGCATGGGCATCGACGCGGGCCTGGCGGTGTTCACCACCGTGGCCCTCCTCGCCGCGCTCGTGCTGATGGACATGCTGCACGGACACCTGAATCAGTCGGGTTTCCTGTTCAAGGATTAGCGCGCGCGAGCGCATCCACGAAGCCCGTTCGAGCGTGCGCGCTTGAACGGGCTTCGCTCGTAGTTACACTGCGCGAGCGGGGGAGCTTTGCCGCTTGTTCCCGCGCTGCTGCTGCCGGCTCGCGCGTCGAGTCCGTGCGCGCTGCACCTTGCGGCCCCCTCTGTGAGCCCTCCCCGTCGCGCGCTGTCCATGGCCTCGTTCCTCAAGCCCCTGGAGTGGGTCCTCGGCAACTTCTCCGTCGACATGGGCATCGACCTCGGCACCGCCAACACGCTGGTGTGCGTGCGCGGCCGCGGGATCATCCTCAATGAGCCCAGCGTGGTGGCCGTCAAGAAGGGCACCAACGAGGTGCTGCTCGACGGCATGGCGGTCGGCAACGCCGCCAAGGCCATGCTCGGCAAGACGCCCGGCTCGATCGAGGCCATCCGGCCGCTGCGCCACGGCGTGATCGCCGACTTCGAGGTGACGGAGAAGATGCTCCGCTACTTCATCTCCAAGGTGCACGAGGGGAAAACCTGGGTGAAGCCGCAGGTCGTGATCTCGGTGCCCACCGGCATCACCGACGTCGAGCGTCGCGCGGTCGTGCACTCGGCCGAGCGCGCCGGCGCGCGACGCGTGTTCCTGATCGACGAGCCCATGGCGGCCGGCATCGGCATTGACCTGCCCGTGACCGAGGCCAAGGGCTCGCTCATCGTCGACATCGGCGGCGGCACCAGCGAGATCGCGGTCCTGGCCCTGGCCGGCTCGGTGGTCGCCACCTCGCTGCGCGTGGCCGGCGACGACTTCGACGAGGCCATCGTCAGCCACATGCGCCGCTTCCACAACCTGCTGATCGGCGAGCAGACCGCCGAGCGCATCAAGATCACGATCGGCTCGGCCTGGCCCATGGAGCAGGAGCTGTCCATGGACGTGAAGGGCCGCGACACGGTCACCGGCCTGCCCGCGCGAGCCAGCGTCACCTCGATCGAGATCCGCGAGGCCCTCAGCGGCCCCGTGCGCAAGATCTGCGAGGCCATCCGCCAGGTGCTCGAGGAGACCCCGCCCGAGATCTCCGCCGACCTGGTGGACTCCGGCTGCACGATCGTGGGCGGCGGCGCGCTCCTGCACGGCATCGCCAAGGCCATCTCCGACTTCCTCGGCATCCCCGCGCGCATCGACTCCGACCCGCTGACCGCCGTGGCGCGCGGCACGGGCGTGTTCCTCGAGAAGCTCGACGTGTTCTCGAAGGTGCTCTCGAGCGACGACGACGGGTAGAGGTCGAGAGAGCCGGAGAAACGCGGAGGCGCGGAGGGGGACGCGGAGGCGCGGAGGAAGAGGGAGCAGGAGAGGAGGGGGCCTCCGGGGCTTCAAGTCCTCGGGGACTCGGAACCCCGGAGGCCCATTTCCTCTCCTCCTTTCTTCTTCTTCCTTCGCGCCTCCGCGTCCCCCTCCGCGCCTCCGCGTTTCGCTGTTCTCCCTCCGCTCTCCCTCCGCAGAGTGTTTTCTGCGCCGTGCCCAAAGGCTCCAATGAGCGCGCATCATGACGCGCACTCGAACCTCCTCGGCCTGGCTGATCCTGTGGGGCGGGCTCCTGTTCTTGAGCTTTCGGCCCGTACCCGCGGCCGAGCGCGTGCTGGAGTTCGTGCTCGCCCCGCTGCGCGGCGCGGCAGCGCTGGGCGCGCCCTTCGGCTGGTTGCGCGCGAAGCGCGTCCAAGCCGCCGAGCACGAGCTGGCCGGCGCGGCTCGGGCCGAGGCGGCCGAGGGTAGCGAACTGCTGGCGCGCCTTGCCTCGCGCGCGCTGCCGGCGGATGCGGCGCTGCGCACCGGTCGGCACTACTTGACGGCCGAGGTCGTCTCGCGCAGCGCCAGGGATGAGTGCTGGCTCGCGCTGCGCGAGGTACACGGCGTCGTACACGGCGCGCCGGTCGTGTGCGGCGACGCCTACCTCGGGCGCGTGGTCGAGGTCGTGCCCGGGCCGCCGGCCCGCGCGCGCGTGCAGCTCGTCACCGCGGCCGAATTCCGCGTCGGGGCCGTGGTGCAGAGCAGCGAACCCGGCGCCGAGCCGGTGTTCCTCACCGTGGGCGGGATCCGCGTGCCGCGCGCGGGCGAGCGCCGCAGTCTGCGCCTGGCCGCGCACCAACCTTCGTCCAGCGCGATCGAGAGCGGCCTGGTGCGCGTGCACGAGCTGTTCGCCGACGCCGAGGCCACCTCGCGTCTGGCCGAGGGCTTTCGATTGGGCGAGCTGCGCAAGGACGACGAGCACTCGAGCTGGTGGGTCGAGCCCGAGCTCGACTTCCTCGACGGCCTGTTCCAGGTGGCCATCGTCAGCGCCGAGGCCGAGGGCGGCGCGCCCGCGCTCCTGCCGGCGCTGCAGGACGGCAACTGGCTGGCGACCACCGCGCTCACCGGCGGCGATCCCTCGCCCTGGCGCAGCACGCTGAAGGTCGCGCTCGGCCGCGCCGACGGCCTGCGCGAGGGCGCGGCCGTGACCGGCGTCGGCGCGCGTCTCGTCGGGCGCGTGTGCCGCGTGGGCCTCGCGACCTCGGACGTCGCGCTGCTCGCCGATCCGGGGCAGAGCTTCCCCGTGCTCGCGCGCCTGGCGGGCGAGTCCGAGCCGGCGGTGCTCGGGCGCGTGCTCGTGCTCGGGCGCGGCGCCGAGGGCACGCTGCGCCTGCGCTGGTTCGTGCGCGTGCCGTTGGCGGTGTCGGCCGAGGGCGAGGACGTGGTCAAGGGAGACGGCGTTCTCGGGGGAGACGGCGTTCTCCGGGGAGACACCGAGATCGAGGCGCGCCTCTTCACCGGCTCGGGCGATCCAGGACTGCCCGGCGGTCTGTTCCTCGGTTCGGCGCGCCTGCCGCGCGCTGCGCGCGCGGGCGAGGAGCGCGAATTCGAGTTGCGACCCGGCCTTGAGGCGGGCGACGTGCGCACGCTGTTCGTGCGTCGCGAGGCGGGCGAGCCGTGAAGCGCGCGCCGTTCTTCTCTTGGGCGCTGTTCGCGCTCTACGCGCTGTGGTTTTCGGCGCTGCAGGGCGCGCTCGCCGCGCACGGCCCGTTGCCTGCGTGGACGCCCGATCTGGGTCTGGTGCTGCTCTTCGCCTGGGCCGCGCGGCTGCGCGAGCGCGCGCCCTTGGCCGCCCTGACCGTGGCCCTGGCGCGGGCCACGTTCTCGGCCGATCCGCCGGCGGCGGTCGCCGCGGGCGTGCTGGGCGCGCTGGGCCTGTTCGCCGTGCTGCGCAGCGGGCTGGAGGTCGATCGCGCGCTGCCGCGCGCGTTCCTGTGCGGCCTCGGCGCCTTCGGCCTCGGCGGCGTGCTGCTCCTGGCGCGCGAGGTCGCGCTCGCCGACCAGGCGAGCGGGGCCGGGCTGGAGGGCGTGCGGCTGTGGCCCATGGCGCTCGCCACCGCGCTCGCGTGTCTCGTCAGCGCGCCGCTGTGTCAGCGGTTGCCGGGGCTTGCTCCGCTGCGGAGACGCGCGTGAGCCGCGCGCGTCTGCGTTCGCTGCTGGGCTTGCTCGCGCTGCTCGCCTTGGTGCTGGTCGCGCGCCTGTTCCAGGTGCAGGTGAAGGAGCACACGCTGTGGGCGCGCGAGGCCGCGCGTCTGGTCACCAAGGGCAAGGAGAAGCCCTACCACCGCGGGCGCATCCTCGATGCTCAGGGAATCGTGCTGGCGCAGGACGAGGAGCGGCGCTCGGTGGCGCTGAACTACCGCCGGTTCCGGCGCGAGCATCCGCTGGGCGAGGTCGCGCACGCGCGTTCTCTGCTCGAGGGCCGGCCGATCCCGCTGAGCGAGGCGCGCGCGCAACTCGTGCCGTGGGCGCGCGAGCTGCTGGCGCTGGGCCCGCGCGAGCTGCGCGCCTTCGCCCGCGATCCACGCGCCGGCGACGGCCGCGTCCAGAGCCGGCGCGCGGCCGACCTGCTCTTCTACCTGCAGATGTTGCTGCACCTCGAGCGCCACGAGGAGCGCGAGCACTGGAAGGCGTTGCTGGAGCTCGCGCGCGAGGAGAACGAGACGCGCTCGTTCCTCGAGCTCGCCGCCGCCGTGCGCCGCGGAGCGACGCCCGCCGACGTGCAGGCGGAGTGGAGCGAGGTCGAGGCGCAGCTCGCGCGTTCGCTCGAGCGCCTGGAGGTGCTGGCGCGCTGGATCCAGCCGCCGGCGGGCGAGCACGTGGAGGGCGTCGTGCGTGCCGCGCCGCTGGATTGGCTGGTCGACGAGCTCGAGCGCGTGCGCGTCTCGGTCGAGGACGCCACCGCGGCCAAGCTCTTCGCCGAGGCCACCGGCTTCGCGCCCGGCCGCCTCGCGCCCGACACCCTGCTGGAGTGCTTCGACCACGGTTGGATCCTCGCCTTGCTCGGCTGGGACCGACCGCGGCTCGAGCGCTGGGCCGCGACGGTGAGCGCGGGCTGGAAGCAGAAGTGGCGCGACGAGCTGTGTCTGCCGCAGCTCTTCGCCGACCTGCTACAGGACCGCGCGCGCAAGCCGGCGCCCTCCGACTTCCTGGACCGCCTGGCGGTCGTGTACGAACCCGAGGGCGCGCTGGACCTGGCCCTCGACGAGGGCCCGCGGCCGTGGCGCGAGCTCGATCGGCTGGCCGTGTTCGACGGGCTCGACGAGTTGTTCGCGGCCGACGTTTCGGCCGCGGCCGTGGCGCTCGGACGAACGGCGTTGCCGCTGCAGCTCGACGAGCTGCGCGCCGATCCCGATCCCGAGCGCCTGCTGCCCGAGGGCGCGGGCCCGGACTCGTTCCGCGCGCGCCTGGCGCGCTGCTTCGAGGCGCGCAGCTCGGGCGAGGTGGCCACGCTGGGCGAGCTCGCCGCCCTG
Source organism: Planctomycetota bacterium (assembly GCA_009691855.1). Classification (GTDB taxonomy): domain Bacteria; phylum Planctomycetota; class UBA1135; order UBA1135; genus JABFRZ01. Next base: position 55,512 of record SIAI01000003.1, read on the forward strand.
CAGCTCGAGCTGTGGGACCTGCGCTTCCAGGAGACGCTGCGCGCCGCGCTGGACGAGACGCGCCGCGCGGCGACGCGCGAGGAACTCGGGTCAGAGGGCGGGCTGTTGCTCGCCGTCGATGCGCGCGAGCGCGCCGCCGAGCGCGCCGAGTACTTCCTCAAGGACTTCGGCTCGCGCCTCGAGCCGCTGGCCGAGGACGAGCTCAGCTACGACGTCGTGTACCTGCTGACGCGTTACGAGAGCGACTTCCCCGGCTTCCAGGTGCGTGAGAGCGAGGCGCGCGCGCGCGTGGAGCTCGCCAAGAGCGACGACAAGCTGCCGGCCGAGCGCCTGCTCGGGCGCGTGTCCGCGCCCACCCTCGACGATCGCCTGCGCCAGCGCCGCGAACGCAGCGAGCTGCGCCGCTTGAAGGAGCACCACGGCCGCGGCGAGGACGAGGAGGAGGAGCTCTTGCGCCTGGTCGGCGCGCTGCGCCTGCCCAGCCAGGTACGCGGCGTGGAGGGTCTCGAGGCCTTCCTCGACCCCGAGCTCACGGGCAAGAACGGCTACGAGGAGACGCGCGGCGCCGACGTCGTCTACGGCGCCGAGAGCAACCTGGTCGCGGCGAAGGATCCGGTCGATGGGCGCGACGTGCGGCTCACGCTGTACAGCGGGATCCAGGCCGATGCGCAGCGCTGCCTGCGCAGCCCGTCGCGCGAGCACGAGGACCCCGCGTGGGCCAGCGCGCCGGTGGGCGCGATCGTGGTCCTCGCCATGGACGGCTCGGTGCTGGCCGCAGCCTCGGAACCGGACGACGAGTCGCAGCTGGAGCCGGGCGCGCAGCCCGAGCGCTACGTGCTGGCCGAGCGCACGCTGACCAAGCGCACCTTCCAGCCGCCGGGCTCGGTGTTCAAGGTCTTCGTGGCGCTGTGGGCGCTCGAGCACGGCCTCGATCCGGCGCGCACCGTGACCTGTGCGCCCATCGAGCGCGGCGGCGCGGGCTACAAGGACCTGCGCTGCCACAGCACGACCGGGCACGGCGAGGTGAACCTGCACGCGGCCCTGGTGCAGTCCTGCAACGCGTACTTCGCCTGGCTGGGCGAGACGCTCTCGACCGAGGACTTCCGCGCGCTGTGCGCCGAGTTCGGCTTCGGCCAGCCGACCGGCGTGCGCGACCTGCCGCTGGACGATGGCGAGGCGCGCACCGGGCTGCGCGAAGACCTCGCCGGCCTCAGCCTGCCCACGGACGGTTCGGAGCTCGCCGAGAGGCTGCGCCGTCGCGTGGCCAACGGCCTCACGGGCATCGAGGTCACGCCGATGCAGATCGCGCGCGGCTTCCTGGAACTCGCCACGGGTGAGAAGCACGAGCTGCGCCTGGTGCAGAGCGTCGGCGCGCACGAGCTCGCGCCGCATCCCGGCGCGCCGCTGCCGTTCAGCGCGCGCAATCTGGAGCTGGTGCGCGCGGCGATGCGCGGTGTGGCCGAGGAGGGCAGAGGAACCGCGCACGAGGCGCTCAGCCGCGCGGACCTCGGTTTCTCGGTAGCGGTGAAGACCGGCAGCGCCGACCTGGTGGGCCCCAAGGAGGGGTCGACGAAGGTGCGCAAGCACGCCTGGGTCGCGGGCTGGGCGCCAGCCGAGGATCCCAAGCTCGTGTTCGTGGTCTTCGAGCACGACACGGGCGCGACCTCGTCCCACGGCGCGGTGTACCTGACGCGCGATCTTCTGCGCCAACCCCAGGTGCTGATCTACCTGGCCGAGCAGGGCGTGGACGTCTCCGGCGTGCCGGCGAGGGAGCACTGATGAAGCCCTGGAGCATCAAGGGCACGCGCCCGCTCTCCGGCTGGCGCTCGGCGCTGAGCCTGCGCATCCCCTGGTGGCGCATCGACTGGCCGATCCTCTTCCTCGGCCTCGGCTTCCTTGCGCTGGGCCTGCTGTTCGTCGAGCACATGGCGCAGGCCGACGAGGTCTTCGGACGCAGCCACCGCATCTACTCCGGTACGCAACTACAGAAGACGCTGGTGGTGGCGCCGTTCCTGGCGCTCGGCCTCTTGGTGCGGCCGCGCTGGCTGCGGCGCAACGCGTTCACGCTGTACAGCCTCACCATCGCGCTCTTGTGTCTGGTGCCGCTGCTGGGCGAGGAGCGCAACGGCGCCAAGAGCTGGATCCCGATCCCGGGCGGCTTCGACCTGCAGCCCTCGGAGCTGGTCAAGCTGGGCGTGATCGTGGCCCTGGCACGCGCGCTGTACCGCACCCGGCTCACGCGCTGGAAGGAGTGGCGCACGCCGACGCTGATCGCGCTCGTGCCCATCGCGCTGGTGGCGCTGCAGCCCGATCTGGGCACGGCCATGACGCTGGTGCCGGTGACGCTGGGGCTCTTCTGGCTGGCGGGGGCGCGCACGCGCGTGCTGCTCGGGCTCTTGCTCGGCGGCGCGCTGGTGGCCGGCCTCGCCTGGCAGTTCGAGTGGGTCCACGGCTACCAGAAGAAGCGCATCGACACGTGGGCCGAGAGCTTCGACAACGATGCGCTGATCGCGGGCCGCACCGGAGCCGCGTTCCAGGTCTACCAGGCGCGCGTCGCGATCGGCAACGGCGGGGCCCTCGGCACCGGCCTCGGCCGCGGCGTGGCCAACGAGGCGGGCAACCTGCCCGAGCGCAGCACCGACACCATCTTCGCCGTGATCGCCGAGGAGGGCGGCTTCGTCGGCGCGACCGCGCTGGTGGGGGCGTATCTGTTGTTCGCCGGGCTGCTGCTGGTGGCGGCGGGCAGGACGCGGGAGCGCTTCTCGCGGCTGGTGATCGCCGGGACCGGCCTCTACTTCGCGGCGCACTTCGCGATCAACGCGGGCGTGAACCTGGGGCTGATCCCGATGACGGGCTTGACGCTGCCGCTGGTGTCCACGGGCGGGTCGTCGTTGCTGGTCAGCCTGGCGCTGCTGGGGCTGGCGCTGGGCATGTCGGCGCGCGCGGAGCCGACGCTGGATTCGGACTCGTTCAACGGGTGAAGTCAGCCGTGCCTTTCGCCGCGCCCATGCCCACTTCCGACTCCGCCGCGAGCACGTTACCGCGCGCGCGCCTGCTGGCGCTCCTCGCGGCGCTCGCTCTGGCCACGCTTTTCGCCTGGAATGTCTGGCGCACCTGGTTCCAGAGCGACGACGCGTTCATCTCCTTCCGTTACGCGCGGCACCTCGCCGACGGCCTCGGGCCGGTGTGGAACGCCGGCGAGCGCGTCGAGGGCTACACGAACTTCGCCTGGGTCGTGTTCATGGCCGCGGGCATGCGCCTCGGCCTCGAGCCCGAGGTGTTCTCGAACGTGCTCGGCGTCGCCAGTGGCGCGCTGCTGCTGGTCGTGCTGTTGCGCTTCGCCGCGCGCACGCGTTCCAGCCGTTCGCCCTGGCCCTGGTTGCTGATCCTCGTGCTGGCCACGAGTCGTAGCTTCGCCGCGTGGTGCACGGGCGGACTGGAGACGATGTTCTTCGCGTTGCTCGTGTTCCTGGGCTTCGCGCGCCTCTTGCAGCGCGAGCCCACGCGCGAGCGCGATGCTTTGCTGAGCGCGCTGTGCTTCGCCGCCGCGGCCCTGACGCGTCCCGAGGGCGTGCTGTTCGCCACGCTGGCCGGCGTGCTGCTCGCCGTCGAGGTGCTCCAGCGCCGTCGCACGCCGCGCGCGCTGCTCACCTACGCGGCTCCGCTCGTGCTCGTGATCGGCGCGCACCTCCTGTGGCGTCACGCCTACTACGGCGCCTGGCTGCCGAACACCTTCTACGCCAAGGTCGGCGGCCTGTGGCTCGAACAGGGCTGGCGCTACCTCACGTACTTCCACGACCTGTACCGCATCGGCTTCTTCCTGCCGCTGTTGGTGTTGGCCTGCCTCGGCCCGCAGCGACGTACCGCGCTGTCGCTGCTCTTCGTGTTGCTCGGCTACGGCGCCTACGTCGTGGCCGTGGGCGGCGATCTCTTCGAGCTGCGCTTCTGCGTGCATGTCTTCGCGCTGTTCTACTGGCTGCTGATCGAAGGGCTGGCCGTGCTGGCCGCGTGGGCGTTGCCCGGGCGGCTGCTGGCCGCGGCCGCAACCCTGGCGCTGCTCGTCACCACGCAGCTCGGCTTCGAGCGCGTACCCGGCGGGCACTACGGCTTGCAGTCCGTGGTCGGCATCACCGAGTACACGAAGAAGCGTCAGGAGGAGGGCCGCACGCTGCGCACGTGCATCGAGCGCGGCGTGCTGCCGCGCGAGCTGGTGCTGGGCCTGGGCGGCGCCGGGGCGCTGCCGTACTACACCGGCTGGGAGACCGTCGATCGCCGCGGGCTGAACGACGCCATGATCGCGCGCCTGCCGCTGGCCCAGCGCGGCTTCGTCGGCCACGAGCACGACGCGCCCTACGAGTACCTCGTCGAGCGGCGCGTGGCGGTGTTCGACTACTTCAACCAGCTGCTGGTCAAGCGCGCGGGCCTGCGGCAGCTGAAGGGGCCCTACACCCACGATGGGCACACGCTCGAGATGCGCGCGCTGGCGCTGCCGGGCGATGAGCGCGCGCTGGTGTTCGCGACCTTCGTGAGCGACGCGGAGCTCGCGCGGCTGTTCCCCGGGGTCGAGCTGCTGCGTCTGGGTGGGGGCTGATCTTCTACTCGCGGAAGTCCTCGTCTGGCGCGAGCAGTTCAGCACCGCAAGAACAAGGCACACCGCGGAGGCGCGCAGGACGCGGAGAGGCGCGCAGGAAGAAGGACTGGAGCCGCCCGGATTTCATCCTGTTTGCCCGCTCCGCGTTCCCCCGCGTCTCCGCGCTGCGCTTTTCCTCCGCTTGGGTTGCGGGCACCGACCGCGCTGAGCACGAGCGGGTAGCATGAGCCACTCGAGACCATGAACGCCGCGCGGATCCTGCTCCTCGGCCTCGTCGCGCTCGCCGCGGGTGCGTGCGGGAAGACGGGCTCACGTTCGGGAGCGCCGCGCCCGAACGTGATCCTGATCACGCTCGACACGACGCGCGCCGACTACCTCTCGTGCTACGACCCCGCGCGTGGCAAGACGCCCAACCTGGATGCGCTGGCGGCCGCGGGCACGCGCTTCGACCTGGCGCTCAGCACGGCCGCGGTCACGCCCGTCGCGCACGCCTCGATCCTCACCGGGCTCTACAACCACGAGCACGGCCTGCGCGTGATCTTCGCCGAGGGCGGCTACCGCTTGCCGGCGGCGGCGCACACCCTGGCCACGGTGCTCGCCGCGCAGGGCTACCACACGCTGGCGGTGCACAGCGCCTTCCCCGTGTCGCGCTTCTTCGGTTTCGAGCGCGGCTTCGAGGTGTTCGAGGATCTGCAGACCGAGCTCGCCGAGCAGCAGGGCGAGTTCAAATGGGACGTGCTCTCCTTCCAGCGCCGCGCGGACGAGACCACCACGCTGGTCGAGGGAGTGCTCGGCCCCGAGCCGTTCTTCCTGTGGGTGCACTACTGGGACCCGCACGACCTGGCCAAGCTGCCGCCGGGGCTGACGCCGAAGGACGCGCGCAAGGCGAGCACCGCCGCGGGCGTGCAGCCGTTCTACGCCGAGGAGGTCAGCTACGTCGACCAGCAGATCGGACGCCTGTTCGACGCGCTGCGCGCGCGTGGCCTGTACGACGACGCGCTGATCGTGGTCGTGGCCGACCACGGTCAGGGCTTGATGGACCACGGCTGGGCCGCCCATCGTCTGCTGTATCAAGAGGAGATCCGCGTGCCGCTGCTGGTGCGCGCGCCGGGCGTGCGCTCGACGCCGGTGGTGCCCGAGCTGGTCAGGACGGTCGACATCTACCCGACCGTGCTCGACTACCTCGGGCTCACTCCGCCGCAAGCGGTCTCGGGGCGCTCGCTGCGCGCGCTGATGGAGGGCGCGCCCGACGAGCCGCGCGTGGCCTTCGCCGACCAGATCAACGGCTACGACTGGAACGCCGGCATGGTGCGCGAGCGGCCGCTGGACGACTTCCTGTACGCCACCATCGAGCGCGACTGGAAGCTGATCTATCGCCCGCGGCATGCCGAGCAGAGCGAGCTCTACCAGCTCAGCGTGGACCCGCACGAGCAACACGATCTCTTCGCCAGCCGCCCCGAGGAAGCCCAGCGCCTGCTCGAGCGTCTGGCGCGGGAGGCGCCGTGGGTCAGCGAGCCCTTCGCGCCGCTGCACGCGGGCGCGGACGCGGGCGAGGTGCAGCGCGCGCTGAACGACCTCGGCTACAGCGGCACCGAGCCGGTGGCGACGGAGTGGGCCTGGACGTGCCCACGGCACCGCACGGAGCGTTGGAGCGAGCGCAAGACCTGCCCGCAGTGTGGCACCGCGCCGCTCTTGATCGGACGCTGACCGGCTCGCCGCTCAAGGGGCGGCGAACAGCTCCACGCCCGCCTTCACGGCCGCCTTGCGCAGCGCGGCGTCATGCGTGGCGAGCGGGAGCGATTCGCGCTGCGCGAGCTCGAGGTACGCGGCGTCGTAGGCGCTCAGCCCCGAGCTCTCGCCCGCGGCGAGCCAGCGGCGTACGCCGGAGTGGGGCGCGACGGCGGGGGACTCGAGCGGCACGCTCTCGAGCAGCGCCAGTGCCTTGGGCAGGTCGGCCGCCTTCAGGCGCTTCTTGCGCACGGCCGTGAGCAGTCCGTTGGCGACCTCAGCCGGCCAGATCGCCGGCACGCGCCCGCCCTCGGCGCACACCTGGGCCAGGACCGAGGCGCCGTAGTCGCTGCGCTCGAGCTCGAGCACCCAGTCGAGCGCTACCGAGGCATCGACGACGACGCTCATCGCTTGCGCCCCTCGTCGATCAACTCGCGCGCGCCGATTCCGTCCATGGGGTGAGCGGCGCGGAACTTCCGGAAGGCGTCGAGCAGCGCGCCCGAGTCTTCGTGAGCGCGCCGGACGGGCACGAGGCGCGCGATGGCGACGCCGCGGCGTGTGATCAGGAAGCTCTGGCCGTGATCCTCGACCTCGCTCAAGAGCTCGCCGAAGCGTGTCTTGGCCTCGAAGGCTCCGATCTCCTTGCCTCGGGCGTCGTCGTTCTGGGGTCTGGGTTTCATGGTCGGCCTGCCTGGGTCTGAATCGACTGGTCTATCAACCAGTCTGAAGCCGGACGGGCGGCCGTGCAAGGCCTTTTTCGGGTTGGAGTGGGCACGCGGCGGTTCGGGACTCGGGGCGGAAGGAGGGTGGGTTGAAGTCTGGCGGTCCATGGGGTTCTCCAGGGCCTGGACCGTCGAGGGGCACGCGGGTGTCGCGCGAAGTCCGCGAATCTCGGGCGCGGCGTGCTTCGCCGCGACGGCGCGAGCGCGATTGGGCTCGCGGAGAAGTTCTCCACAAGGGCGGCCAAGCGTCCTGCAACTGCACGCCTTCGGCGGATGCTCTTCCGTTCGCAGCGACGAGCGGGTTGGAGTCTCGTCCGCCGCCGCTACACTGCGCGCCTTCGCACCCCCCCTGACGACCCTGCCGGAGGAACATCGGTGAAGCGCGCGCTCGGAATGATCGAGACCAAGGGCCTGGTGGCCTCCATCGAGGCGGCCGACGCCATGGTCAAGGCGGCCAAGGTCGAGCTGTTCGGCAAGGAGCTCGCCACGGCGGGGCTCGTGACGATGTACGTCTGGGGCGAGGTCGGCGCGGTCAAGGCCGCCACCGACGCCGGCGCGGCGGCGGCGCGGCGCGTGGGCGAGCTGGTCAGCGTGCACGTGATCCCGCGGCCCCATGACCAGGTCCTGCGCATCCTGCCGCTCAAGCCCGTCAAGCAGGCCGGCAAGGGCGGCGACTAGCCGCTGACGTCTCGTGGCCGAAGTCGATCCGGACCTGCGCGCGTTGCAGGACGTGCGCGATTGCGTCGAGCGCGCCAGCCGTGCCCAGGCGCAGTTCGCGCACGCCTCCGCGGCCGAGGTGGACAAGGTCTGCGCGGCCATGGCCAAGGCCGGCGCGGCGAACGCCTACGCGCTGGCCAAGCTCGCGGTCGAGGAGACCGGCATCGGCCGCGTGCACTACAAGATCCTCAAGAACCTGCTGGGTTCGGAGGGCGCCTGGGCCTCGATCCAGCACGAGAAGACGGTCGGGATCGTGGCGCGCGACGAGCAGCGCGGCGTGGTCGAGATCGCCACGCCCGTCGGCGTCATCGCCGGCATCGTGCCGACCACCAACCCGACCTCGACCGCGCTCTTCAAGGCGCTGATCGCGGTCAAGGGCCGCAACGCGATCGTCATCAGCCCGCACCCGCGCGCGCGCCGCTGCATCGGCGAGTCGGCCGAGGTCCTGCGGCGCGCGATCGAACGTGCGGGCGGGCCGCCCGACCTGGTGCAGTCGCTCGCCAACCCGACGATCGAGTCGACCGGCGCGCTGATGAGGCACGCCAAGATCTCGATGATCCTCGCCACGGGCGGCTCGGGCCTGGTCAACGCGGCCTACAGCTCGGGCAAGCCGGCCTACGGCGTCGGGCCGGGCAACGTGCCGTGCTACGTGGATCGCTCGGCCGACCTCGAGCAGGCGGCGCGCTGGATCGTCGAGAGCCAGAGCTTCGACAACGGGACGCTGTGCTGCTCGGAGCAGGCGCTCGTGCTCGACCAGCCGATCGCGGGCGCGCTGCTGAAGGCCATGCAGAAGCGCGGCGCACACCTGTGCAACGACGAGGAGACGGCCCAGCTCGCCAAGCTGTGCAACGTGCGCGGGCACATGAACCCCGACGTAGTAGGGCTCGACCCCGCCAAGATCGCGCGCCTGGCCGGCTTCGCCGTGCCCGAGGAGACGAGCGTCTTGCTCGCGCGCCAGAAGGGCGTGGGCAAGGAGCACCCGCTCTCGATCGAGATCCTGTGCCCGCTGCTCTCGGTGCACGAGGTGAACGGCTGGGAGGAGGGCTGCGCGGTCTCGCTGGCGATGCTCGAGTTCGGCGGCCTGGGCCACACCATCGGCCTGTGGGCGCGCGACACGAGCGTGATCGAGGCCTGGCTGCTGGAGAAGCCGGCCAACCGCATCGTGGTCAACGGGCCGACCTCGCAGGGCGCGGTCGGCTACAGCACGAACCTGGCCGTCTCCATGAGCCTCGGCTGCGGGCCCCAGGCCGGCAACATCACCTCGGACAACATCACCGCGCGCCACATGGTGAACATCAAGCGCGCGGCCTTCCCGCGGCGCGACTGGGAGACGATCTGGGCCCGGGACCACGCGCGCGCGGCGCAGCTCGGCGGCGACAAGGCTCCGCGCGGCTCGGGTTTGCCTGGCGATCCGGCGCTGCGCGCGAGCGCGGCGGGGGCGCCGAGCTCGGCGTTCCCCGGCGGCGCGAGCTCCGAGCCGAAGAGCAACTGGAGCGGCAATCCGCCGCTGCTGGCGCGCGCGGAAACGAGCGCGCGTCCGCCGGCTCCGCGCCCCGCCCCGCGCTTCACCGAGACGAGCGCGTCGCCGCTCGCACTTGCGCCGCGCCCGAGTCCGCAACTCGCGAGTGCCGCGCCGTCGCGCGCGCCGGGCAGCGCGCCTCCGACTCAGAAGTCCTCGCTCGCGGCCGAGCCGCGAGCTGCGGGCGGGGCCTACGTGGGCTCCGCGCTGACCACCCACGAGATCCAGGGCATCCTCGCCCACGCGGGCAGCGGTTGTCCGCTCGGCCCTTGCCTCGGCTGTCGCCACAATGACGTGCAAACCGGGTCCTGCACGGCGTGAATCCTCCCTGACCCGCTCAGAGATCCAAGATGGCTGAACTCGACGAGAGTCTGATCGCGCTCGGCATGATCGAGACCAAGGGCATCGTGGGCGCCATCGAGGCCGCCGACGCGATGTGCAAGGCCGCCAAGGTCACCCTGCTCGGCAAGGAGAAGTCCGGCGGCGCGCTGATCACCGTGCTGGTGCGCGGCGAGGTCGGCGCGGTCAAGGCCGCGACCGAGGCCGGCGCCGCGGCGGCGAAGCGCGTGGGCGAGCTGATCGCCGTGCACGTGATCCCGCGCCCGGCCGTGGACCTCGACCTCTTCCTGCCGCCGCTCCCCAAGGACGAGCTCTAGCAGGTGCCGCCCGCCATCGAGCTGCGCGGCGCGCTCGTCATCGACGAGATGCAGCCGCAGTTCGCCGCCGTGATCGCGGCCAACGGCGACGGCTTCTTCCCGGTCAGCGGGGAGAGCGCGTTCTGGCTCGAGGTGCGCCCGGGGATCGTGGTCAACCGTCTGCTCGACGTGGCCCTCAAGGGCTGCGACGTGAAGCCCGGCGCGCTGATCACCGAGCGCAGCTACGGCACGCTCGAGGTGCACGGGCCCGATCAGGGGCAGGTGCGCGAGGCCGGGCGGCGCATCCTGGCCGCGGCCGGCGTGCGCGCCGAGGACGGGCTCAAACCCAACGTCATGAACGACGAGATCATCCGCGCCATCGACGACCACCAGGCGATGATGATCAACAAGAGTCGCGCGGGCATGCTCGTGCTCGGGCGCGATACCTTGTACACGCTCGAGGTCAACCCGGCGATCTGGGTGCTGCTCGCCGCCAACGAGGCCGAGAAGGCTTCGCCCATCCGCCTCGTGGGCCTCGGCAACAACGGCGCCGTCGGGCGCCTGCGCCTGGCGGGTAGCGACGCCGCGATCGAGGCCGCGGTCGAGGCCGTGCAGCGCGCGCTGGCCGGCATCCCGGGGCGCGACAACCAAGGGATCGACTGATGTTCCTGGGCAAGGTGATCGGCGAGGTGTGGGCCACCCGCAAGACGAAGGACCTCGACGGCAAGCGCCTGCTCGTGATCGAGCCGGTGGACGACGAGCGCGCTCCCGCGCAGGGCTACGTCAAGCCCGTGATCGCCGCCGATCCGCTCGGCGCCGACCTCGACGAGTACGTCGTGGTCGCCTTCGGCAAGGCCGCGCGCGTGGCCTGCGGCGGCGACGGCGACTTCGCCTTCGAGGCCGCGGTGGTCGGCATCGTGGATCAGGGCGAGGTCAAGGACCGCAGCTGGTTCGACAACTACAAGCGCGAGGCTCCTGGGACCGCCAGGCTCCAGCCTGGCTCTGCTTCTTCTTTCTCTGGCTCGAAGAGCGGAGCCGGGCTGGAGCCCGGCGCTCCCAGGGAGAGACGCTGATGTACCTCGCCACCGTCGTCGGCCAGGTGTGGGCCACGCGCAAGGAGGCCACGCTCTCGGGGCTACGCCTGCTCGTCGTGCAGCCCTACCTGCGCGGCAACCAGCAGACCGCCGAGACGATGGTCGCGGTGGACTCGATCGGCGCCGACGTGGGCGAGCGCGTGCTGGTGGTGATGGGCCGCGCCGCGCGCCACGCCATCGGCAAGGGCCACGACATCGGCTTCCAGTGCGCCATCGTGGGCGTGATCGACGCGGCCGAGCTCAGCGGCGGCGAGCGCGTGGGCCAGACCGCCGAGAGCGACCGCATACCGGAGAGATCCTCATGAACCGCAACGACTTCAATCCCGAGCTGCGCGAGGACGCCGCCGTCGGCCCGTGCATCGGCCTGCTCGAGCTCTCGTCCATCGCGCGCGGCGTGGAGGCCGCCGACGCCGTGCTGTGGCAGGCGAGCGTGGAGCTGCTCTTCGCCTCGCCCGTGCAGCCCGGCAAATACGTGATGCTCTTCACCGGCTCGGTGCAGGACGTGTCGAGCGCGCTGCGCCGCGGGGCCGAGATCGCCGGGCCCGACCTGGTGGACGAGCTCCTGATCCAGCAGGTCCACGAGCAGGTCGAGCAGGCCCTGCGCCGCCGCGGCGGTCATCTCGACGGCCACCTCGACGCTATCGGTGTGGTCGAGACCACGACGGTCGCCTCCGCGATCCTCGCCGCCGACCAGGCGCTCAAGACGGCCACCGTCGATCTCTTCGATCTGCGCATCGCCAACGGCCTCGACGGGAAGTCCTTCCTCTCCGTGATCGGCCCCGTCAGCGACGTGCGCTCGGCCGTCACCGCCGCGGCGAAGAGCGCCGAGTCGAAGGGCAAGCTGCTGCGCTCGGTCGTGATCCCGCGCCCGCATCCCGAGCTGTCGCTGCACCTGTAGCGTTCGTGGCCAAGCGTCTCTACACCGAAGCCAACGTGCGCGAGCTCCCCGCGGGCTCGGAGCTCGTGCTCGGCAAGGAGGCCATCGCCACGCCGGCCGCGCTCGAGCTCGCCTTCACGCGCGGCATCCGCGTGAAGTACGGCGACGGCACGAGCACGCCGGCAGCCGCGGCCGCCGCACCGGCGGATGCCGGGCTGAAGAAGCTCCTGGGCGAGGACGGCGAGTACGTGGTGACGGTCAAGAACGGTCGCGCGCGCGTGTTCAAGCTCGCCGCGGGCGGCCCGCTGTTCGTCGGAGAAGGGAGCTAGGCATGGCGCGTCGATTCCTGACGGCCGAGGACGTGCGTCGCGCGAACGCGGCCGAGATCGTGGTCGAGGAGGGCACGGTGGTGACGCCGCAGGCGCTCGAGGCCGCCGAGCAGGCCGGCGTCGCGATCCGCTCGGGCGCCGGCGCGTGGAAGGAGCCCGCGCCCGACCGCGGCCCCGACGCGCAGACGACCCGCCAGCGCTTGCCGCACCTGCCCGAGCCCCACGACAACCCCACTCTCGAATCGGCGGCGGTCGTCACCGCGGTGGGCAAGAACCGCCCCGGCGTCCTCGCCGCGATCACGGCCAAGATCGCCGAGCAGAAGGGCAACGTGAACGACGTCTCGCAGAAGGTCGTCGAGGGCTACTTCCACATGATCCTGACGGTCGAGCTCGAGCCCGGGGCGAGCTTCGACGCCTTCAAGACCGCGCTCGAGTGCATGTCGAGCCCCGCGGACTTCGCCGTGCGCGTCATGAACGAGCGCATCTTCCGCTTCATGCACCGCGTATGAAGAGGGGAATTCACCGCGGAGGCGCGGAGGGCGCGGAGATTCGCGGAGGAGGAGGACCCATGGGCCTCCGGCGCTTCGAGTTCCGGGGACCCGAAGTCCCGGAGGACCTTTCCGCCCTGTCTGCTCTCTTCTCCGCGAGCCTCCGCGCCCTCCGCGTCTCCGCGGTGAACTCATGAGCTTCTCCGACCGCGAGATCCTCGAGACCATCCGCATGGTCGAGCTGGAGACGCTCGACATCCGCACCACCACGCTGGGCATCTCGCTCTTCGACTGCGCCGATCCGGACCTCGAGAGCGCCTGCGAGAAGGTCTACGCCAAGGTCGTGCACCACGGCCGCGACCTGGTGCGCGTGGCCGAGTCCATCGCCGCCGACTACGGCGTGCCGATCGTCAACAAGCGCATCGCCGTCACGCCCATCGCCTGGATCGGCGCGGCCAGCGGCGCCGAGGACCTCTCGCCCTTCGCCAAGGCCCTGGACGCGGCCGCGGCCGAGGTCGGCATCGACTTCATCGGCGGCTACAGCGCCTACGTCGAGAAGGGCTTCACGCGCGCCGACCGCGCGCTGATCGACTCGATCCCCCAGGCGCTCGCCGCCACGCAGCGCGTGTGCTCGTCGATCGTGCTGGCCAGCACCAAGGCCGGCATCAACATGGACGCCGTCGCACGTTTCAGCGCGATCGTCAAGGAGACCGCCGCGCGCACTGCCGCCCAGGGCGGCATCGGCTGCGCCAAGCTGGTGTGCTTCGCCAACGCGGTCGCCGACAACCCCTTCGTGGCCGGCGCGCACATGGGCATCGGCGAGCCCGAGACCGTGCTCAACGTCGGCGTCAGCGGCCCGGGCGTGGTGCGCTCGGCGCTGCAACGCCTCGGCCCCGACGCGGATCTGCTGGCCGTGGCCGAGACCATCAAGCGCATGTCCTTCAAGATCTCGCGCGTGGGCGAGCTGGTCGGACGCGAGGCCGCGCGGCGCCTGGGCACGGTGTTCGGCATCGTCGACGTCTCGCTCGCGCCCACGCCGGCCGCGGGCGATTCGGTGGCCGAGATCCTCGAGCTCATCGGCGTGGAGATGACCGGTGCGCCGGGCACGACCGCCGCGCTCGCGCTCCTGACCGACGCGGTCAAGAAGGGCGGCGCGATGGCGAGCTCGAGCGTGGGCGGGCTCTCGGGTGCGTTCATTCCCGTGTCCGAGGACGCCGGCATGATCCGCGCGGTCGAGGCCGGGGCGCTGTCGCTGGCCAAGCTCGAGGCCATGACCGCGGTGTGCTCGGTGGGCCTCGACATGGTCGCGATCCCGGGCGACACGCCGGCCTCGACGATCGCCGGGATCATCGCCGACGAGATGGCGATCGGCGTCGTGAACCACAAGACCACCGCCGTGCGCATCATCCCCGTGCCGGGCAAGAAGGCCGGCGAGAAGGTCGAGTGGGGCGGGTTGCTCGGCACCGCGATCGTGCAGGACCCGGGGCGCTTTGGCTGCGAGGTCTTCCACCGCCGCAGCGGACGCATCCCGGCGCCGCTGCAGAGCTATCGCAACTGAGCGTTCCGGCCGCGGCCCACGACAAAGTCGCACCGCTCACCGAGCGCGCGTTTCGGGCGTGATTCTGCCGGAACCTGGGCCCGCCGTGGCCGCGCGTGAGCGCTCCACCTCGCGCCAGGGCTCAAGCCCCCGGCCATTCGGTCCGAAGGGGGGCGCGGGAAAGAATGAACCGCCGCGTCCTGCACGTCGACGATCAAGCCAGCTTCCGCGAGGGGCTGCGCCAGCTCCTCGAGCGCTATGAGGTGTTCTCCGCCGCCAGCGGCGCCGAGGCGCTCGCCTTGTGCGAGCGCTCGGGACCCTTCGCGGTGGTGGTCAGCGACTACGGCATGCCGGGCATGACCGGCATCGAACTCCTGCGCGAGTTCGCCGAGCGCTGGCCCGACACCGGGCGCGTGCTGCTCACCGGCTCGCCCGATCCCGGACTCGCGCTGGAGGCCCTCGACCAGGGCGCGATCCATCGCTTCCTGACCAAGCCGCCCGTGCCGCAGCGTCTGCTCGCGGCGGTGGCCGAGGGCGTGGAGCGCTTTCACGTGGCGGCCGAGGAGCGCCTGCTCACCGAACAACTGTCCTTCGCGCGCGAGTCGCTGGCCTCGCTGGTGGCGAACCTCGATCAGCGCCTGGGCCGCGAGCAGGCGCGCGCCGAGGCCCTGGGGCGCAGCGCCGAGCACCTGAGCGCCGCGCGCTCGATCGACGAAGTGCTCAACCGCACCGGCGCGGCGGTGCTCGAACTCCTGGGCGCGCACGCGGCCGAGGTCCACGTCAGCCGTGGCGCGGCGGATCTCGAGATCGTGCCGCGCATCGACCTGCCGGCGTCGCAGCGGCGCACGCTGGCGATCCTCTCCTGCTCGGCGCGCGGCGCGCTGGCCGCCACGCAGCGCCGCGAGCGCGCCAAGGAAGCGCAGCGCACGACGCTGCTGGCTCTCGAACGCATGACGCGCCACCGCGATGGCGGAACCGGCGAGCACCTGGCGCGCGTCAGTCTGTACGCCAAGTTCCTGGCCGAGTCCCTGCGCGACGACGGCCACGAGCAGGACGAGATCACCGCCGAGTTCATCGAGGACCTGGTGCTGGCCGCGCCGCTGCACGACATCGGCAAGGTGTCCATCCCGGATTCCATCCTGCTCAAGCCCGGAAAACTCGACGAGCGCGAGTGGGAGATCATGCGCACGCACGCCGAGGTAGGCGCGCAGATCCTGCGCGGCGTGCACGCCGGTCCCGAGCGCGCCGAGCTGCTGGAGATGGCGCGCACGATCGCCTGGACGCACCACGAGCGCTGGGACGGCCAGGGCTACCCGCGCCGGCTTTCGCGCGAGGACATCCCGCTCGTCGGGCGCATCCTGGCGCTGGCCGACTGCTACGACGCGCTCACCAGCGTGCGGCCCTACAAGCCGGCCTGGCCGCACCACACCGCGGTCACGCACGTGAGCGAGCAGCGCGGGCTGGCCTTCGATCCGCGCCTGGTGGACGCGTTCCTGGCGCGCGAGCATCAGTTCGACGCGATCCGCGGCGCGCCGAAGAGTGTGAACGCGGGCGCGTAGAGCGGGTCCAAGCGTCCTGCGGCGCGGATCCAGCGAAGCGCTGGGGCGCAGAGGGGACCGCTGAGGCGCAGACGATCGTTGGCTCGCGACGCTCGCGCGGAGGAGCGCCGCTTGAGTCCCGCACCCCTGCTTCCCATCCTCGTGCGCCCCCATGTCGACGTCGCGCGAGCCCGCATCCTCTCGCTCCGGCTGGCGGCGCACGTTCTGGGTGGTGTTCGCCTCGAACCTGATCGCGGGCGCGGGGCTCATGGCCTTCCTGCCGTTCTTCCCGACTCTGCTGGAAGAGCTCGGGATGCAGGACGAACACGCGCGCACGGTGTGGTCGGGGATCCTGTTCGGCGCGGCGCCGCTCGCGGCGGCCTTCAGCGGTCCCGTGTGGGGCTCCATCGGCGATCGCTACGGGCGCAAGTGGATGGTCGTGCGCTCGATGCTCGGGCTGACGCTGTTCGTGGGCCTGATGGGCTGCGCGCAGGACGAGTGGCAGCTGCTCTTCCTGCGCATCATGCAGGGCGTGTTCTCGGGCTACATGCCGCCCAGCCTGACGCTGGTCAGCGTGGCGGCGCCCGAGGAGCGTCAGGGGCAGGTCACGAGCTGGATCCAGACCGCCAGCACCGTCGGCACGATCCTGGGCCCGATGATCGGCGCGCTGATCCTGGGTGTGGCCAGCGCGCGCGCGGTGTTCGCCGTCACCGGCATCGGCGCGGGCGTGAGCGCGGTGTGCGTGTGGTGGTTGGCGGTGGAGGACACGAGCCGCCTCGGCGCGCGCGGTCCGCTGTCGCTCGGCAACGTGCTGCGCTCGACCTGGAGCGACGTCGTCGAGCTGCTCGCCAACGCGCGCCTGCGCGAGGCCATGGTGCTGTACGCCGCCGTGCACTTCGCGCTGGGGGCCACGAACCCGTTGATGGAGTTCTTCGTCGAGCTCGTGTGGCGCGGCGCGCCCGCGCGCATCGAGAGCCTGACCGCTTCGCTGTTCTCCGTCCTGGCGCTCTCGGCCATCGTCGCCACGCCGCTGTGGGGGCGCCTGGGTGATCGCCTGGGGCACGCCGTCGCGCTGCGACTGGCGAGCGCGCTCTCGGCCGTGGCGCTGATCTTGCACGCCTTCGTGCCGAGCTACGCCTGGCTGTTCGTCGTGCGCCTGATCTTCGGGCTGGCCTCGCCGGGCGCCAGTGCCGCAGCCTTCGGTCTGGCGGCGACAGAGACCGGGCGCGAGTCGCGCGGCGCGGCCATGGGCGCGGTGTTCAGCGCGCGTTCGTTCGCGCTGTCCTTCGGCTCGTTCGCGGGCGGAGCCCTGGCGACCGCGCTCGGGCTGCGCGGCCTGTTCGCCGCGGCGGGGGTCGTGATCGCCCTCGGGCTGCTGGCGCGCCGGCGCGGGTAGAGGAATTCGCGCCCTCGCTGCACACCGCTCGGCGCGCGCGGTGTCATCCTCTCGAGCGACCCCGCGCCATGCCGCCCCCCGGATCCGAGCTGCCCGACTTCCCCTCCAGCCAACTGTTCCTGCGGCGCCTGGCCTACAGCCTCGTGCGCGACAGCGCTCAGGCCGAGGACCTGGTGCAGGACACCTGGGCGGCCTGGGTCGCGCACGGACCGCGCGACACGGGCCAGCCGCGCGCCTGGCTGGCGCGCGTGCTGCGCAACCGCGCCTTCAACCTCAGGCGCTCCGACGCGCGGCGCACGCGACGCGAGTCCGAGCTGCGTCGCCCGGAGGCGAGCGAGCCGGAGACCGACGGCACGCTCGAGGCCCAGGCGCGCTTGATCGAGGCCCTGCGCGCGCTCGAGGAGCCCTACCGCTCGACGCTGGTGCAGCGCTACTACCACGACCTCGCGCCCAGCGCGATCGCCGAGCGCACGGGGACGCCGCTCAACACCGTCAAGGCGCGCCTCGCGCGCGGGCTGGAGAAGCTGCGCGGCGCGCTGGACAAACGCTACGGCGGCGATCGCGGGGCGTGGTGCCATTGGTTGACGGTGCTGGGGAGCGCTTCGGTCGCCGTGGCGCCGCCGTCCGTTCCGCGTGGTGCGTCGCCGGCGGTGGGCCTGGGGGGCGGCGCCCTGACCACGCTCGGCGGCGGCGGGAGCGCGGCCCTCGGCGGCTGGCTGCTGCTCGCCGGCGCGCTGGTCTCGGCGTTGGCGTGGATCGCGTGGCGCGCGACGCGTTCGGCGCCGGTGATGCCCGACATCACTTTCGAGACCGCGCAGGAGTCGCGCCCTGTCGAGCTGCATGCCCCGCACCGCGAGCCGGTCGAGGTGCGCGCCGAATCCGGGGCCGTGGAAGCGCCCCTCGCGCCGGTGGTGGCCTCCGCAGCGCCCACGCCGCTCGCGCCGGCCCTGCCCTTCGAGTGGCGTCAGCTCGGCGGCACGCCCACGCACGACAACTACAGCGCCTTCGTGGGCCGCAAGGACCTGATCCTGCACCCGCGCCTCGGCGCGAACTACCCCAGCCTGGAGGGCCAGCCCACCATCGCCGGGGTCGAACTGTACGCCGGCGGCTACGAGGTCTACCGCCTGGACCTCTCCAACAACAAGCTCTCGAGCTGCGGACGCGAGTTCGACGAACGGCTGGCGAGCGCGAAGGGGCGCACCTCGGCGAAGCGCGAGGACTGGGGGTGGCGCCTGCTTGTCAACGGCCTCGGACCACGGGCCCGCGTCGCGGCGGCGCCCACGCTGACGGACGAGCTCGTGATCGTGCGCCTGGTGGCTGACGGCAGCGTGTCGGCGCTCGACCGCGACCTCCAGCACGAGCTGTGGCACTGGGAGCCGAGCGCGCCCGTGCCCAGTCCGCTCTCCGGGTGCCTGGTGAACGAGCTCTATCTCGTGGCCCACGAGCACGAGGTCGTGGCCTTGCGCGTGCTCAACGGCTCGGTCGAGTGGCGCTTCGACACCGGCGCGGCCGGAGCCGTGGAGATGATCCCGGCCAGCGACGGCGACCTGGTGTACTTCGCGACCGTGAGCGGCGTGGTCTTCGCCGTCGATCTGGCGCGCGGCCGGGAGGCCTGGCGCGTCGAGACGGAGCGCGCGTACCGCGACACGTATCCGCTGGTGCTCGGCGACCGCGTGGTGCTGGCCGACTCCGGTGCCGAGGACGCTCAGCCGTGGTACCAGGGCCAGGTGCGCGCCTTCCAGTCCTACGACGGGCGCGAGCTGTGGCACGCGTCGAGCGCGCTCGTCACGCGCCCGGGGGTCGGCCCCGGGGTGGTGTTCGTGGCCGACCCGTACCGAGGCGTCGTGGCGCTCGCGCTCGAGACCGGGCAGCCCAGCGCGGCCTTCTACTGCGAGCAGGACGAGTCGGGCGGCGGCGCGGCCACGCTCGTGGACAAGGGCCTGTTCTTTGTCCGCGGAGGTCTGCACGTGCGTGAATTCGAGGCCGGCGCCGTTTCGCGCCATGCTGGCGAAGACCGCTGGATCTTCCCCTTCGAGGTACTCGATTTCTTGCACACGGGCGATCGCGTCTACGTGGTGACGCAAACGGGCCTGTGGGTGATCGCGGACGATCCCAAGGCGCCGCCGGTGCCGCCGGGCTTCGTGGTCGGACAGGAAGGCGAGCGCGAGAGCCAGGCGGGGCGGAAGGCCTCGCGTCGACGCTGAATCGGCGCAGTCGTGGGCTCTAGCGCTTGCGCTCGAGCACCATCATCGGCCAGAGCGGATTAGGCACGTCGCGCACCTCGTAGCGCTCTCGCAGGTAGGCCTCGATCACGCGCAGGTGCGGCGCGAGCGCGGCCGTGATCGGCGAGTCGTCCACGGTGACGCGCGGGTAGGCGAGCTCGACGCACACGCGCGGGTTGCGCTCCAGGAGCTTGTCGAGCAGCGGCTTCATCTGCGCCAGCACGCGCTCGGGCGGCACGAGCTCGAGCTCGTGCTTGCAGGTGTTGCGCACGAAGCTGGTCAGCGAGAACTCCTCCACGCCTGGCAGGTAGCAGCGGATGTCGGGCTCCTGGCCGGCGGTGGTCAGCAGCAGGCCGCTCTCGCCGATCGCGGCGCGCACCTGCGCGGTACGCGCGGCCGGATCCCAGCCGGTGTCCCAGGCGTCGATGCGCGCTCGCGCGAAGAAACCCTGCCCGGCGAGGAGCACCAGCCCCAACGCGAGCTTGGCGCGGCTCAAGGAACCGAACAGGAACGCCACCGGGACGAGCAGGAACACGTCGCTGCCGAGGAAGTACCCGCCGCCCTCGAACACGCCCCACCACAGGAAGAAGAGCGTCGGCACGCCGACCAGGAACGCGACCGCCAGCGCGAGCAGTGGCGTGCGGCGAAGGCGCGTCGAGCCGACCACGGCCAGCGGCACGAGCACGCCGAGCGGCAGCAGCCACTCCTCGCGCCACACCGCTACGGCCGGCAGCATGCCCGCGTCGGCGACGCTCTCGATCATCATCTGCTTCTGCATCTCGGCCCAGAACGGCGCCAGCGAGCCGCAGCGCATCCACAGCGAGGTCAGCACGCCGACACCCAGCGCCGTGAGGAGCAGCGGCCCGACGCCGAGGAGCAGCGCCGGCCAGCTGAAGCGCGTGCCCTGGCGCGAGCGCGCGTACTGGACCAGGAGCACCCAGCCCGGCCCGAGCGTGAACGACGACTGGTGCGTCAGGAACAGGAGCGGGAAGGCCAGCGCCACCAGTCCGAGCGCGACGGGCGTCCGCCGCCAGGGCGCGAGCAGCGTCAGCAGGGCCAGACACGCGACCGTTCCGAAGAGCAGCGCCTGGGTGTGCACCGTGGTCCCGAAGAACCACAGCGCGGGTGAGAGGCCCAGCAGGCCGATCGCGAGCAGCGCGCCGAAGCGCGCGGCGCCACACAGGCGCAGCACGAGGTAACCGGCGCCGAGACCGAGGCCACCGCCGAGGACCGAGACGAGGTGCAGCACCGCGAACGGATCCTCCAGCCCGAGCGCACCCTGCAGCACGTCGCACAGCGGCAGGTAGAGCGCGTGCTGGTAGCGCTCCTCGCCGTGCAGCACGTGCAGCGACACCAGACCGTGCCCGTCGCAGAAGGTGCGCGTCTGGAAGGTGAAGGCGTACAGCAGGGCTGCCGCGAGCGCGATCAGCCCGGCCAGAGCCCAGTCGCGCGCCGCGGGCGTGCTCGGCCCTGCGCTGCTCGGCGCGCTCATGCCGCGAACGGCGGGTGGGGGGCGAGGAGGAACATCGCGGGCGTCGCGCGCCAGTCTGCAGGCTGCCTGGGAGGGGTCAAGCGGCCCCTGGCAGAAGCCCGGCCGTCGTGGCACGAGAGCGCTATATCATCTCGGCCCCGTCTCACGCCTTTCCCGCCACGCCGACCATGCGCACCCTCCTCACCCTCGCGCTCTCCGTCCCGCTCTGCGCCTGCTTCTTCGTCGTCAAGGAAGGGCCGCCCGAGCACGTGCACGTCGCCGCGGCGCGCACCAGTGAAGCCAGCGGGGCCAGCGAAGCCAGCGCGCCGCGCGCGAGCTCCGCCTCCGTCGCGAGCAGCGCCACGGGCAAGGTCTTCCCCTACGCCGTGCAGCAGAAGACGCTGTCCAACGGCCTGAAGGCGATCGTCGTGCCGATGCCCTCCGACGGCCTGGTCAGCTACTGGTCGATCGTGCGCACCGGCTCGCGCGACGAGGTCGAGCCCGGCGTGACGGGCTTCGCGCACTTCTTCGAGCACATGATGTTCCGCGGCACGGAGAAGCACCCCGAGTACGACCGCGTCACCAACGGCATCGGTGCCGACGCCAACGCCTTCACCAGCCGCGACATCACCGCCTACCACCTGTCCTTCGCCAAGGACGACCTGGCGACCGTGGTGGACGTCGAGGCGGACCGCTTCCAGAACCTGAAGTACGACGAGGCGCAGTTCCGCACCGAGGCCGGCGCGGTCTACGGCGAGTACCGCAAGAACCGCACGAGCCCGTTCGCGGTGCTCAACGAGGCGCAGATCAACGCTGCCTTCGAAGTGCACACCTACAAGCACACGACGATCGGCTTCGAGGCGGACATCCAGAAGATGCCCGAGCAGTACGAGTACTCGCAGGGCTTCTTCCAGCGCTTCTACCGCCCCGAGAACGTGGTCCTTTTCGTGGTCGGCGACGTCGATCCGGCCGCGACCTTCGCGCTGATCGAGAAGAGCTACGCCGGCTGGAAGAAGGGCTACGTCGCGCCCAAGGTGCCGAGCGAGCCGCCGCAGACGGCGCAACGGCGCCTCGACGTCGCCTTCGAGGGCAAGACGCTGCCGATCCTGTCGGTGGCCTTCAAGGGCGAGCGCTTTCTGCCGCGCGACCGACGCATGCTGGCCGGGCAGCTGCTGGGTGAGCTGGCCTTCGGCGAGACCTCGGCGCTGTACAAGAAGCTGGTGCTCGAGGAGCAGCGCGTCGAGCGCCTCTCGGGCGGCTTCGGCTCGAGCCGCGATCCGTCGCTGTGGAGCGTGATCGCGATGGTGAAGGACGTGGCCGACGCGCCCGCGATCGAGGGCGAGATCTGGGACACGATCCAGCGCTTCCAGCGCGAGCCCGTGGCCATGGCGCGCCTCGACGAGATCCGCTCGCGCGAGAAGTACGGCTTCCTCACCGGGCTCGCGACGCCCGACGGCGTGGCCAACTCGGTCGCCTACGAGATCGCCATGACCGGCGGACTCGAGTGGATCGAGGAGCAGTACGGCACGCTCGAACAGGTCACGCCCGAGGACGTGCGCGCCGCGGCGCAGCAGTGGCTGCGCCCGGAGAGCTCGACCGTGGCGCTGCTGCACGCCAAGGATGCGCCGGCCGCTGCGGCGGTACTGGCCGCGCGGCCGGTGCTGTTCCCCGTGGCCCAGGACCCGAACGTGGTCTTCAAGCTGTGGTTCCAGGTAGGCAGCCAGGACGACCCGAGCGGCAAGGAAGGCCTCGCCAACCTCGTCGGCGACCTGCTCAGCGAAGGGGGCACGAAGTCGAAGAGCTACGACGAGATCCTGCAGGCGCTGTTCCCGCTGGCCGCGGGCTACGGCGTCGCGGTCGACAAGGAGATGACCGTGGTCACCGGCGTGGTGCACCGCGACAAGGCGGCCGAGTTCTACGCGCTGTTCTCCGACGCGCTGCTGAACCCCGGTTTCCGCGCCGAGGACTTCGAGCGCCTGCGCGACGCCAACGTGAACGCGCTGGAGAACTCGCTGCGCTTCTCGTCCGACGAGGAGCTGGGCAAGGCCAGCCTGGTGGCGCGCGTCTTCCGCGGCACGCGCTACGCGCATCCGGCACTCGGCACGGTGCAGTCCCTGAAGGCGCTCACGCTCGAGGACGTGAGGAGCTTCTGGAGCGCGCACTTCACCCAGTCGAACGTGGTCCTCGCGCTGGGCGGCGCCTACGACGAGAAGCTGCAAGCCCGCGTGCAGGCCGACCTGGCGCGTCTGCCCTCGGGCACGCCGGTGCGGGCGAGCGCGCCGGCCATCGAGCCACTCGCCGGGCGCCACGCGCTGATCGTCGAGAAGCCGGGGCCCTCGACCGCGATCTCGTTCGGCTTCCCCATCGACGTGCACCGCGGCAGCCGCGAGTTCTACGCGTTGTGGCT
This sequence comes from Planctomycetota bacterium, assembly GCA_009691855.1. Lineage (GTDB taxonomy): Bacteria > Planctomycetota > UBA1135 > UBA1135 > JABFRZ01. Next base: position 78,783 of record SIAI01000003.1, read on the forward strand.
GGCGAACTCGTGGCTCGGCGAACACCGCAACTCCTCCAGCCACCTGTACCAGGTGATCCGCGCGGCGCGCGGCATCAACTACGGCAACTACTCCTACATCGAGGCCTTTCCGCACGGTGGCCAGCGCGAGCAGCCGCCCACCGGCGTCGGCCGGCGCGCGCAGCTGTTCGAGGTCTGGATCCGGCCCGTGCCCGAGGAGCGCGCCGTGTTCGCGCTGCGCGCCGGCCTGCGCGAGGTCGAGCAGCTCGTCGCCAACGGCATGACGAAGGAGCAGTTCGAGTTCACGCGCTCGTTCCTGAAGAAGTACTGCCTACACTTCGCCGAGGACACCGAGGCGCGCCTGGGCTACGCGGTGGACGACCGCTTCTACGGCCTCGACGAGCCGCACCTGGCGAGGTTCCGGCGCCTCCTCGACGACTTGACGCTGGCGGAAGTGAACGCGGCGCTGAAGAAGCACCTGAAGCTCGACGACGTCGCCTTCGCCTTCGTCACCGCGCACGCGGACAAGCTGAAGGACGCGCTCACCTCCGGCGCGCCGAGCCCGATCGACTACGGCACCGTGCCCAAGCCACCCGAGATCCTGGCCGAGGACAAGCTGATCGAGCGCTACCCGCTGGGCATCCCGGCCGCCAACGTGCAGCTCGTGCCCGTGACGCAGATGTTCGAGGGCCGCGCGATCGTCGGCGTGCCGGCCGGGGCGCAGTAGCGGCGGGCGCTGGCTGGAGCGACGCGCGCAGCTCGTCGCGCGCGTCGCCGCCGCGCCGCCGCCGACGCGCACTCGGGCCGGCGTTGCGAATCCGCCGGGCATCGGCCGGGTACCATGGCGTCGGCGTGCATGTGCCTGGAATGGGGAATGGCCGCGGCCTGGCGGCACGCCCTTTGTCTTGGCGCGCGCCCTACGGAGGTTGCCCATGCATCGACTTGTCGCCGTCGTCCCGTTCGTCTGCCTCGCCTGTCATTCCTCTGCGGACTCCTCGCCCGCGCCCCTGCCCGCGCCGTTGGTGACGAACCTCGGCCTCGCCGGCGAGCGTCTCTTCGGCTCCGGCGCGCTGCGCTTCGTGACGGCCTCCGAGGAAGGCCAGGCCCGCGACCTGGACGGGGACGGAGACACGAGCGATCGCGTGCTGCAGCTCCTGGACCTCCAGTTCGACGCGCTGGTGAACACCGGGCTGGCCGTGCCCGCGCTCCTGCGGCGCGATGAGGTGCCGCCGCCCATGATCGGCTGCAGCGCTGCGCTGGGGGTGTTCGTCGTGGACGAGGCCGCGACCGGCTTCGACGCCGACCACGACGGCAACGCGCAGGAGCTCTCCACGTGGACCTTCGAGCGCGCCACGGGACGCATCGCGAGCCTGCCGGTCGGGTACGACGCGTTGACCTTCGACGGCGCGCAGGCCCTGCTGGAGGGCCACGACGACGTGGGTGGCGTGCTGAACGTCTTCGCTGCCGAGACCAGCGGGCTCACGCGTCTGCCGGGAGTTTCCAGCGGCGTGCTCTTCTTCCAAGACGGCGTGCTGGGCTTTCTGCAGAACGAGAGCCTGGTCTTCGACCTGAACCTGGACGGGGACCTCGGCGACTCGGGCGTGTTGCAGCTCTACGACGTGCGCACGCACGAACTCACGAACACGCACTGGGCCCTGGGTGGAACGGCGCGGCGCCTGGGCGACTTCGTGTCGTTCTTCGTTTCCGAGTCGCAGCAAGGCGGTACGGACATCAACACCGACGGCGATGCGCTCGACAACGTGCTGGTGACGCGCGGCCTCGCCACCGGCATCACGCGCTTCCCCCGGCTGGCGCAGGCCGTGTTCGCGGAGGATCCGCGCGGGGCGGCCGAGGTCCTGCTGCTGCTCGCCGCCGAGGGCGAGCGGGACCGGAACGGCGACGGGGACACGCTCGACCAGGAGGTGCTGCTCTACGACCCGAGCCTCGATCTCATGCAGCACACGGGCCTGGCCTCGCACACCTCGCCGCTGGGCGCGGGACGCTGGATCGGCGTGAGCGTCTCCGAGGCGGAGCAGGGCTTCACCGACCTCGACGACGACGGCCGCACCGACGGCCAGGTGCTGCACGTGGTGGACGCCCAGAGCGGGGCGATCCAGAACCTGGGCCTGCAGGGCGTGTGGGTCGGGACGCTGGCGGGACACCTCTTGATCGCGCGCGACGAGCAAGCCGGCGACTGGAACGGCGACGGCGACCAGGACGACCTGGTGTTCTTCGACTGGAGCGCACGCACGCACTCGGTGCGCAACACGGGCCGGGTGGTCGGCGCGCTGTTCGGGAGCGCGGGCGAGCGCGCGCTCGTGACGCAGCTCGAGTTCTACCAGCGCGTCGACCTGAACGGCGATGGCGATCAGCAGGACTTCGTGCTGGCGCTCTACGACGGACGCACGGGCGAGTTCCTGAACCTCGGCCTGGCGACCCTCGGGCAGGCCTGGCTGGGAGCGGATGGTCGGGCGGCCGCGCTCGTCTCCGAGGCGCTGCAAGGCGCCGATCTGAACGGCGACGGCGACCTGCTCGACCAGGTGCTGCACACGCTCGAGCTCGGCGGTTGAGCGCGCTCAGCCGCCGCGCAGCGTGACGCCCGGCGCCCGGCGCGGTCGCGCGCGGGCGAGCAGCGCCAGCGTCGTGCTCCGCCAGTCGAGGCCGAGGTGCGCCGCGGCCGGTTGCCACCCGGGGCGAGCTCATCAGGCGTGCGTTCGCGAACAGCCAGGCTGTGCACCGCCGAACCAAGATGCCCGTGCGCGCGCCCTCCCGGCGCCGCTGCTGGCCTTGCGGGGGTGGCACGCGGCGTGTTCTCTTCGTGCGGAGGAATCGCCCGAATGCGCACGTCCATCCCGGCTCTCTTCGTCGGCCCGCTCGTCCTGGGCGCTTGCCATGGGGCGACCGACTCCGACTCTTCGGCGCAGGTGAGCAATCTGGGCCTGGCGGCCGAGGGCGTGTTCGGCGCCGGGCGGCTGCGGCTGGTGGAGGTCGCGGAGCGCGGCGACGACCTCGACGGCGACGGCGACCGCCAAGATCTCGTGCTGCACGTCCTCGACCTCGAGCTCGGGACGCTGCTGAACACGCACGTCGCCATCGCCTTCGATCCCCGTCCGGCGAACCCCCTGCCGCCGCCGATCGCCTGCAGCGACACGCTGGTCGTGGGCCTCGTCAGCGAGCGCGCGACCGGCCGCGACCTGGATGGCGACGGCGGGCAGTCGGAGGCCATGACGGCCGTCTACGACCGGCGCACGGGCGCGTTCGTGTTCCTGCCCTTCGCGCACCGCGCGCTGCAGCTCGCGGGCGACGTGGCGGCCTTCGTGGTCGACGAGGGCGAGCTCGGGACGCTGCAGGTCTTCGACGCGCGCGACGGCAGCCTGACGGTGGCGACGCACGAACTCGCGCGCCTGATCGAGGTGCGCGGTGGCCTCGTGGCCTACACCCTGGCCGAGCTCGGCGCCTTCGACCTGAACCAGGACGGCGACGTCAGCGACGCTTCCGTGCTGCACGTCTACGACGCCGACGCGCGGCGCGTGGTGAACACGGGCTGGAACGCGAAGGACGGCTGGGCGCAGCTCGCCGGCGGCTTCGTCGGCTTCGACGTGTCCGAGGCCGAGCAGGGCGCGGCGGACCTCGATGGCGACGGCGACGCGCTCGACACGCTGTTCGTCGCCGTGGATCCGCGCAGCGGGCTCACGCGCCTGCCGGGCTTCAGCGACGCGCGCTTTCTGGACGAGGGCGCGCGCGACGGGCAGCGCTTCCTCTTGGCCACCTCGGAAGCGCACGGCGACGAGAACGGCGATGGCGACACCTTGGACTGGATCGCGGTGTTCTACGACGCGCGCACGGACGAGCGCCTCGGTCCGCAGGTGGCCAGCTCGAGCCGGCCGTTCCAGTCGGGACCCTGGATCGGTCTGACGGTGTCCGAGTATGGCGAAGGCGTCGATCTGGACGGCGATGGCGAGCTCTTCTCGACCGTGCCGCACGTGCTCGACGCGCGCTCGGGCGCGCTCTCGAACCTGGGCTTCCGTGGACTCTGGCTGGCGGGCCTCGACGGACACCTGCTCGGGCTGAAGATCGTGGGCGGCAGCGACTTCGTGGTGAGCGAGGAGCTCTTCAGCTGGAGCGCGGCCACTGGCGCCGTGCGCCTGCTGGGCCTCGACCCGCTGCTGCCGAGCGGCGTGGCCGGCGATTCGGCGCTGTTCCAGAGGCTCGAGGACGCGACCAGCGGCGACCTGAACCACGATCGCGATCTATCCGACCTGGTGCTCGTCACCTACGACGGACGCCTGGATGAGATGCGCAACCTGGGGCTGGTGGTCAGCGGCGAGGTGCGCCTGGAGGCCGGCGGACGCGCGGCCGTGCTGGTCTTCGAGGCGCAGCAGGGCCGCGACCTCGACGGCGACGGTCAACTCCTGTCGCACGTCCTGCACACGCTCGACCTGCGCCTCTGACTTCGGGGCCACGCTGCCCGAAGTTGCCAGCTCCCGCGCGCGGCCCTATCGTCGCACACCATGCTGAGCGCGCTCGTCCTCACCTTGCTGCTGTGTTCTCCGCCGCAGAATCGCGCTCACCCGGGACTGGTGCCCCTCGGCAAGGACGAGTGGGGCACGCCGGCGCAGGCCAAGGAGCGCGGGCTGATCCTGTACCACGACCAGTGGCTCCCCAAGGAGCGCGAGAAGGACCTCCGCAAGTGGGAGAAGGAGGACGCCAAGGAGGGGCTCGACTGGAAGCACCGCTACAAGACGAAGTCGGAGTACTACCGCATCGAGACCAACGTCCCGCGCTGGCGCATCGAGCTCGAGATCAAGCCGTTCCTGGACGAGCTGTTCGAGACGCACAAGCGCGTCATGGCCGAGGACTTCGGTATCTCCGGCAAGGCCGCGGGCAACAAGGACGTCCGCATCTACAGCAGCTTCAACGACTACTCGGTCAACGAGCCGGACAACGGCAAGCCGCACCCGCGCAACAACCCGGGCTTCATCGTCGGCGGCGCCACGCTGGTCGTCTACTACGAGGAGACCGATCCGGGCGAGTTCTACTGGGTGTGCTTCCACGAGGGTGCGCACCAGTTCTTCCTCTCGCTCTTGCCCGGTGCCACTCCGCCGCACTGGCTGACCGAGGCCCTGGCGACCTACTTCGAGGGCTGCACCTACTCGCGCGCCACCGGGACGGTCACGCCCGGCTTCGTCAACTACGAGCGCCTGACCCAGGCCCAGGGCGTGCTGAAGAGCCGCAAGGACGCCACCGCTCAGGAGCTCTTCCTCGACGTTCCGGGTGAACGCTTCGGCGGGTTCGAGTACGGCCTCGCCTGGAGCTTCGTGCACTACCTCATCCATCGCCCGGGCGAGAAGAGCCGTGAGCACTTCGCCAGCTTCGTGCGCGAGCTGAACGGCTCGGGCGTGAAGCCCGCCGGCGAGGTCTTCGCCAAGGCCACCAAGGAGGACTTCGACGCGCTCATCCCCGGCTGGAAGGACTACGTGCTCGCGCTCCAGCCGCCGCCGCCGATCGCGTGGGTCGCGCTGAACGTCACCAAGGCGAAGGCCGACGAGGACCTGCGCTCGAAGGATCTCGTGTGGAGCTTCGACGGCGTCGAGGTCTACTCGGTGAAGCAGTACGGCGAGCTGTGGATGAAGCGCCCGAAGGATCGGTCCTACGAGGTCGTGGTCGTGCGTTGTGAGCCCGACTTCAGCTCGCCGCAGGCCACGCGCCGCTTCGTGCACACGACGATCCAGCCGGGCAGCGAGATCCAGCTCCAGCCGCTGGGCGAGCTGCAGCGCAAGGACGGGCTGTCGGATTGAGCGCGTGAGTCGGGCTGCGAGCTGTGCCCGCTTTGCGCGCTACTCGCGCGCGATCACCAGCGGCGGAGCGCCGAGGCTCAGCGCACTCGCGCGCTCGCCATCGAGCTCGAACCCCACCGCCTGCCCGAGTCCTTCGCCGTCGTCGTAGCTGCGGAATTCCGTGCTGCTGACGGGGAACAGCTCTACGCGCGGTGGACCGCTGAAGGGCGCAGTATCGAGGCACTCGAAGGCGAACAGGCGGCCGGCGGGGCCCCAGGTGGTGACGAGGCAGGCATTGCCGCGCTCGAAGCGCGCCTCGCTCAGCACGCGTGACTCCGCTCCTGCGCGTGCGGCGGCGGGGCCGAGCTCGCGGAAGGTGCCGAGGTGCTCTTGCCAGCGCGCGCGGGCGGCGGCGAGCTCGGCGCGGATCGACTCGCTCGTCTGGCGGCCCTTGTAGGCGGCCAGGAAGGGCGTGTCGTCGCCGCGGCAGAGCGCGGCGAAGAGCTCGCGCACCTGCGTCATGCGCGTGCGCGCGGTCTCGTCGTAGAGCAGCTCGTCGGCGTCCGGACCGCTGCCGGTCAGCACCAGGCGGTCGCCGAGGTTCAGGACTTCGAGTGCCGAACCCTCGCCCAGCGGATAGCGGCCGGCGTAGCGTTCGAGCGCGGCGCGGTCGCGCGCCAGCGTCTCGGGCAGCGCGCGCGCCGGCCGGCCGTAGAGGATCGCGGCCAGGTCGTAGGCCAGCGATTCGCGCACGCGGCTGGCGACGTTGGTGGCCACGAAGATGCAGTGGCCCTCGTCCACGAAGCGCAGGAAATCGGCGAAGGAGATGCCGTTGCCGCCGTTGTGCGCGACGAGCTTCTTGCCGCTCGGGCTCTTCTGGATCGACCAGCCGTAGCCGTAGAACGTGCCCCCGCCCTCGTCCGCGTAGGGCGTCTCGAGTTGCGCGTGCGCCGCGCGCGACAGCACGCGGTCCTCCGCCAAGGCGTGGTGCCAGCGCAGCATGTCGCCCACCGTCGACTGGATCCCGCCATTCGCGCGCAGCGTCCAGCACGGACCGTCCGCGAGCAGCGGGTGATCGAGGGTCGTGCCCCAGCGCTCGCCGTCCTGGTAGCCGATCGCGAAGGACTCGGGCGCGAAGCGCGGCAGGAGGTAGCCGGTGCGCGCCATGCCCGCGCGCGCGAACAGCCGCTTCTGCAGAAAAGCCTCGTAGCCCTCGCCGCTGACGCGCTCGATCACCATGCCGAGCAGGCTGAAGTTCACGTTGCGGTAGCCGTAGCGCTCGCCGGGTCGCCACTGGAGCGCGCAGCCGAAGGCTTGATCCCGCACCCAGGCGGCCGTCGCCCCGAGGTCGTAGTCGCCGGCCAGCGGGTCGGCCAGGCCCGAGGTGTGCGTCAGCAGATGGTGCAAGGTGATCCCGCGCTTGTCCTCGGGCACGCGCTCGAAGAACTTCGTGAGCGGGTCCTCGACCGACAGCTTGCCGTCGTCCTGCAGCGCAAGGATCGCCGCGGCGGTGAACTGCTTGGTGATCGAGCCCGTGCAGAAGACCGTCTCCGGTGTCACCGGCGTGCCGCGCTCGCGGTCGGCCAGGCCGTAGCCGCGGATCAGGATCGGCTTCTTCTCGTACTCGACACCGACGACACCCGCGAAGCCCAGACGCTCGAAGCGCGTCAGGTAGTCGTCGAGCTGGTAGCCGAGCTCGCCCTCCACGAGCTCGCCGGGGGCGAGGTCGTCCTGGGGGCTGAGCCAGGCGGCGGGGGCGAGCACAACGAGGAGCGCGGCGAGGTTCGGGAGCATGGCTGCCTCCACGATGCCGTGCCTTGCGAACTCGATGCAGGTCCTCGGGCTCCTACACGTTCAGAACGGCCAGGCCACTACTCCTCCGCGGCAGCGCTCGAACCGTTCAGGCCCTCTTCCTGCTTCCTGCGCTGGCCGCCGCCCTTGTGCGGGCGCGAGGGCAGGTTCTTGGTCACGAAGCGCTTGTTCTCGATCAGGCGCAGGAGGTCGAAGGAGCTCACCAGACCCACGACCTCGTTCTCGTGCGTCACCACCAGATGGTGGATGTGGTGGTTGCGCATGATGCGCGCGGCGATGTGCACGTCGGCGTACTTGGGCACGGTGTAGACGTCGCGCGTCATGATCTGCGCCAGGTGCGTCTCGGGCCCGATCGTCTCGACCAGATCCATCGAGGTGACGATGCCGACGGGCTGGCGCTCGGCGTTGACCACCGGCAGGGAGTGGATGCCGTGCTTCTTCATCAGCTCGCGTACGTGGCCGACGCTCTGGTGGCTGGTCACGGTCATGACCAGCTCGGTCATCACGTCGGAGATCTTGGCGATGCCGGATTCGCTGGAGGTGCCGACATCGCGGGGGACTTTCTTCATGCGAGGCGATTGTCGTTCAGTGTTCGCTGGCCGTCGAGGGTTCGAGCCCCAGATGCGCGCCTATGGCGCGGATGCGGCCGCCGATCTGCGCGGCGAGCGGTTCGCCGTGCTCGAGCTGCTGATAGAGCTCGCACAGCAGCGCGTCGTCCTCCTCGTGCAGCACGCGTTCGGCCAGCGGCAAGAGGTTCAGGTTCTCGAAGATCAGGTGCGCTCGGTGCAGGCGCACGAACAGCCCGGCCTCGCGCAGGAAGCCGGCCAGGTCGCTGCCGCGTCCGTAGATCGCGCCCAGCATGCGCTCGCTGAGCGCGCGCAGCGAGCGCCGCTCCTCCTCGTGGTCGCCGCACAGCTTGCCGATCGCCACGCGCTCGGCGACGGTGCTGGCGCGCGCCAGGAGCCGCGGGAAGAGCGCGTACTCCTCGCGCTGCTGGTGCACGCCGTCGGCGAAGTGCACGAACAAGGCCAGCAGCTCGGCCGAGCTCTCGGCGTCGAGCCGACCGCGCCGCGCGGCATCCTCGATCAGCCGTTCCAGGCACTCGAGCATGCGCGCGATCCAGACGTGCTCCTCGCGGAGCACGACCAGGCTGCGGGCGGAGCTGTTCAGCGGCATCCGCACTCAGCCTATTCGAAGGCCTGCGTAGACGCGGTACGCACTCGGACGGAGAGCGCGCGCCGCAGAGGACGCAGTCCAACTGCGGCGTGAATGGGGAAGGGGGGACTCGAACCCCCACGGCCTTGCGGCCTTCGAATTTTAAGTCCGATGCGTCTACCGGTTTCGCCACTTCCCCGGGGCGTCCAGGATGCAGGGACTCCGAGGAGCTGTCCATCGCCGGATGCGGCGCTGCGAGGGCTTGGCCATGGCCGGCGCAGTCCGGACGACGAGCGGAGGAACACCCGCCGTCCGGGTGACGCGCGCAGTCCGTGAGCGGACTCCTGTGCGCGCGTCGGGTTCGTGCACCCCACCGTACGGCGGCTGGCGTCGAGCGCGACCTCGCCGCGGCTCGTGCGGAGCCCCGCTCAGCCGACGTGCGTGATCACGTCGCGCGCGTCGAAGCGCACCTTGGCCAGGTTGGCGTAGGCGTCGTCGCTGGCGCGCTTGCCCGCCGTGGCGACGACCACCGTGGCGTAGCTCTGCGCGCCCAGGCCCAGGAGCGCGTCGTACTGCGCGGGATCGATGCCCTCCATCGGGCAGGCGTCCACGCCCAACAGCGCGGCGCTGGTCAGGAACGTGCCCAGGGCGATGTACAGCTGGCGCCGCGACCACTCGTCGATGTCGAAGGGCGCGGGGCGTTGCACGTGGCTGACCATCATCTGCTCGTAGCCGGCCAGCGACTCGCGTGCGACCTGGCGCACCGCGGCGATGCGTTCGACGTAGCGGCGCACGTCGGCCGCGTTGAGGCCCTTCTTGATCGCGAACACGACCAGGTGCGAGGCCTCGGTGATCTGCGCCTGGTTCCAGGAGGCCGGACGCAGCTTGGCGCGCACGGCGGGATCCTTGACGACCAAGAAGCGCCACGGCTGCAAGCCGTAAGAGGAAGGCGCGAGCAGCAGCGCCTGCTCGAGCGCGGACCAGGTCGCGGCATCGATCTTGATCTCGGGGTCGAAGCGCTTGGTCGCGTAGCGCCAGCGCAGCTGCGTGAGGAGTTGCTCAGGCGTGAGTTTCGCGGAGGGCGAGGCGGTTTTCGTGCTGCTCATGATCGCCGTACGATACGCCGCCGCTTACCGTCTACCCATGCTCGCCTTCGCCTTGCTCGTGCTCGCCTACGCTCCCCAGGACTGGCCCCAATGGCGCGGGCCGAGCTTCGACGGCTCGAGCGCGGTCGCAGGTCTGCCTAGCGAGCTGTCCGCCACGAAGGGCGTGCGCTGGGCGAGCGACCTCCCCGGCCCGAGCGCGGCCACGCCGATCGTGCTGGGCGAGCGCGTGTTCGTCACCGCGGCGGTCGTGGAGGCCGGCGTGCTGCTGGCGCTGTGCCTGGATCGCCAGACGGGCGCGGTGCGCTGGGAGGACGAGGCCGGCAGCGGCTACCAGCCGCAGGGCAAGGGCTCGAAGACCAAGCTCGACGAGCGCAGCGACTACGCCTCGCCCTCGCCGGTCGCGCACGAGCGCGGCGTGGTCTTCCTGTTCGGCAACGGCGACCTCGTCGCCTACGACCTGGACGGCAAGCGCCAGTGGGCGCGCAACCTGCAGCAGGACTACGGCGACTTCGCCTTCCAGTGGACCTTCGGCGCGAGCCCGACGCTGTTCGAGGGCCGGCTCTACCTGCCCATCCTGCAGCGCGACGAGCCCACCGACGGCCGTGCGGCAGAGAAGCCGATCGCCTCGTTCCTGCTGTGCCTCGACCCGGCCAACGGCAAGGAGCTCTTCCGCGTCGCGCGTCCTTCCGCGGCGCAGAAGGAGTCGCTGGAGTCCTACGCGACCGCGATCCCCTACGTCGCCGGCGCGCGCAAGGAGCTGCTGGTCGTGGGCGGCGACGTGCTCACCGGCCACGACCCGCTCACGGGCGCCGAGCTGTGGCGCTGGGGCACCTGGAACGAGGGCCACCGCGAGCCCTGGTGGCGCATCGTGCCCTCGCCGGTGGTGGGTGGGGAGCACGTGCTGGTGTGCGCGCCGAAGCGCGCGCCGGCCTACGCCGTCAAGCTCGGCGGCAGTGGCGTGCTGGGCGCCGACGCGCTCGCCTGGAAGAGCTCCGGCCGGCCGAACCCGGTGTCGAGCGACGTGCCCACGCCGCTCTTCTATCAGGGGCGCTTCTTCGTGCTGTCCGAGGGCGGGACGCTGTCGCGTGTCGAGCCAGTGACGGGCAAGGTCGAGTGGAGCACCGAACTCCCCGATCGCAACCCCTGGGAAGCCTCGCCGACCGGCGCCGATGGAAGAGTGTGGTGCGTCTCCCACGCCGGCGTGCTGGTCGGCGTGGACGCGACGAAGGGCGGCGTGCTCGTGCAGGCTTCCTTGGGCGACGACGAGGGCGAGCCGGTGCGCGCCAGCCTCGCCGCCGCGCACGGCGCGCTGTTCCTGCGCCTGCCCTCGAAGCTCCTGTGCCTCGGATCCTGAGCGTCGGCCCGCCGTCGCGGAACGGCGCTTGCTAATCCGGCGCGACCTCGTCCCTGGAGCCGCCCATGAGCTTACGATCCTCTGTTGCCCTCGCCGCGCTCGCCCTGGGCGCTTGTCAGCCCGGTTCTTCGTCGCCCCGCGCGAGCTCGTTGCCCAGCGTCACCAACCTCGGTTTGGCCGTGAAGGGGGTCTTCGGCAGCGACGTGCTGCGCGTCGTCACCGTGCCGGAGGACGAGCAGGGCACGGATGTGAACGGGGACGGCGACACGCTCGACGACGTCATCCATGTGCTCGACCTCGAGCACGGCACGGTGATCAACACGGGGCTGGTGCTCGGCAGCTCGTTCCCGCGCGGCGAGTTCCAGCCCAGTCCCGTGCTGGCCGTCGGCACGCACGTGGCCTTCGCCGTGAACGAGTTCGAGAGCGGCGCGCTCGACCGCAACGGCGACGGCGACACGAGCGACCTGGTGCTCGCGCTCTACGACCGCGACTCGGGCAACGTGCTGAACCAGGGGCTGGCGGTCAGCCGCCTGCTGTCCTCCGAACGCCTGCTGGCCCTGAGCGTGCCCGAGTTCGCCCAGGGCGAGCAGGATCTCGACGGCGACGGCACGGTGGACGTGCGCACAAGCGTGCCCTTCGTGCACGACCTCGTGACGCGCGAGACCTGGAACACCGGCCTGCGCGACGCCACGCTGCTGGCGGTCGACGAGCGCTACCTCGCCGTGGCGGTCGTGGAGCGCGCCGGCGACCTCAACGGCGACGGCGATGCCCTCGACACCGTGTGCGAGCTCTACGACACCACCACGCGCAGCCTGGTGAACGTCGGCCTCGCTCTGCCCGTGTTTTTCGGCCTCCCCTCCTCGCCGACGCCGTTGCGCGGCTGGTGGCGCATCTCGGTGAGCGAGGCCGGGCAGGGCGCGAGCGATCTGAACGGCGACGGCGACGCGAGCGACACGGTCGCCTTCCTCTTCGAGCCGGAGACGGGGCTCTCGCGCAACCTGCGCGGGCTCGACACCTGGCTCCCGCAGCCGGAGGTCGGGCCCTTCGTGCTCGAGGCTCGCTCGGGGCCGCCGGGTTTCCTGCGCCGCGTCGAGCTCTACGACCCGCTCACGGACCGGCTGGAGGACACCGGCTTCGCGGCGCAGGAGGTCCTCGGCCTCGGCGCTCGTCTCGCGCTGGGCGTCGCCGAGGACGACCAGGGCGAGGACCTGGACGGCGACGGCGCGCTCGCGAGCTGGGTGCCGGTGCTCTACGACCCCGCCACGGGCGCACACGAGTCGCTCGGCGTCGAGGGGAGCGAGCTACGCCGCGTGGCGCCCGGCCTCATGTTCATCTCGCGCGAGCTCGCCCCCGCGCAGGACTGGAACGGCGACGGCGACCTCGAGGACGTCGTCCTGCAGAGCTGGGACGAGCACACGGGTGCGCGGCACAACTCGCGTCTCGCGCTGCGCGGCCTGAGCCCGTTCGGCGCCGATGCCGCCCTCGTGTTGCTCTCCGAGGCCGACGCGACGACGGACTGGAACGGCGACGGCGACCTCGAAGACAACGTCCTGCAGGTCTACGACCTCGCCACGCGCCGCACGCACAACCTCGGCCTGGCCGGCTTCGCCCTCGGCGACAGCGCCATCACGCCCGCGCTCGTGCTGGTCTTCGAGGACGCGCAGCAGAGCGACCTGAACGGCGACGGCGACCAGCTCGACCTCGTGCTGTTCCGCGTGGCGCGCTGAGCGCGCGCAGGCCGCGCGAAAAAGAGGACGGGCCCCCCGCCAGCCACCTAGGCGAGGGACCCATCCATCAGAGGTCTCAGTGATCTGCGCTCATGGCCTTACCGAGCTGATCGCCCGTGCCTGTACCGGTGAGCGTACCCGCATTGTTCTCGCCGGGCTGACTCTGCAGCGTGGAAGCTGCGAAGACGTAGACGCGGCCGAGGTCGATGCCGAAGGAGTCGAGGCCCGGCGCGGTGACGATCAGGTCCTCGCGCCCGTTGCCGTCCACGTCGATCAGCGCCACCTTGCTGGCGAACTCGCCCTGCGTGCCGGTCTCGGCGTCGAGCACGGCGTCGGCCGCGGACACGGGACGGCTCGTGAGCGCGGCGCCGCCGAGGAACAGGTACGCGCGGCCCGCGCCGGCGTGGCCGGGCGCGCCCAGCACGAGGTCGCCACGCGCGTCGCCGTTGACGTTGCCGCTGGCCAGCGTGCTGCCGAGGCGGTCGCCGGCGCTCTCGGCGCCGAGGATCGCGTCGGCCGTGCTCGCGTTGCGACTGGCGAGGTCGCTGCGTCCGAAGAACACGAACACCGCGCCGGAGCTCGCCCCCGTGCGCGCGCTCTGCGGCGCGCCGACCACCAGGTCGCCGAGGCCGTCGCCGGACAGATCGACCACCGCGATGGCGTCGCCGAAGCGCTCGCCGTTCAGCTCGCCGGTGAAGGTCAGCCAGGGCGTGGGGTTGGAGCTGGCGAAGGTCGCCGGCCCGCCGCGAAACACGCGCACCACGCCGGGGCGCGAGCCGCCGCTGCCGAGCGCGCTCGGCGCGCCGACCACGATCTCGGGCCAGCCGTCGCCGTCGAGGTCGCCGCCGGCCAGCGCGGTCGCGAAGCCCTCGCCCGCCAGGCCGGAAGCCAGCAGCGAGGCCTGCGCCGGCAGACCGCTCGGACCGCTGAGGTAGAGGTGCACCGCGCCCGAGCGTCCCGGCGCGCCGACCAAGACGTCGAGCACGCCGTTGCGGTCGAAGTCGTGCAGGAACAGCGCGCTGGCGAAGCGCTCGCCCTGCAGTGTGCCGGTGCGCACGACGCTGGCCTGCAGGGGACTGATGGGCGTGGGCGAGGATGTGAGTGGACCGACGAACACGAACAGCGAGCCCGCATCGCGCGCCGGCACGTCCTCGTTGGGCGCGCCGACCAGGAGCTCGGCGTGCCCGTCGCCGTCGATGTCGCCGGCGGCCAGCGGCATGCCGAAGCCGGTGCCGATGTTCGCGGGCACGATCGTAAGGTCGGCGGCCGCGGAGCTGCGATCGACGAGCGGCAGCGAGCCGCCGAGGAACACCTTCACCGCGCCCGCGTCGCGCGCCAGGGTGTCGTCGCCCGGCGCGCTGAGGATCAGATCGCCGCGCCCATCGCTGTCGAGGTCGGTGGCGAGCTCGTAGCGCCAGCGGAAAGCCCGCGCGAGCGCGGCCGAGCCGTTGTCGTTGCTCAGCACCACGTCGGCGTCCGCGAGCGCAGGTCCGGCGGGAATCTCGACCGCCAGGTGCTGGTCGTCCAGCAGCGTCACGGCCAGCGCCGGCACCCCGGCGAAGGTGACCTGGTTCGCGCCCGCGGCGGCGTCGGCGAAGCCCGCGCCCTCGAGCACGATCAGCGTGCCGCCTTCGGGCAGGCCGAACGGCGGCAGCAGCGCGTGCAGCGCGGGCGCGACGAAGTACTGGAAGCCGAAGGGCAGCGTCGAGCTGCGCTGCGTGGCGGGCTGGGTGACGCTGACGTCGACCCACAGAGCGACGGGCATGGCCGGCGTCAGGCAGGTGAGCGTGTGGTCGTCGACCACGACCACGCCGCTCGCCGCTTGCCCGCCGAAGCTGACCGTCACCCCGGGCACGAAGCCCGAGCCGGTGAGCGTCACGCTCGTGGAGCCCTGCGTCGTGCCCTTGCCGGGCAGCGCGCTGGCCACGATCGGCGCGGGCACGAGGTCGTAGGTGTAGGCGCCGAAGAGCGTGGCCGTGCCGTTGGCGTTGCTCAGCGTCACGTCGACCACTGCGCCCGCCGCGCCGGTGGGCGTGAGGCAGGTGAGCTGCGTGTCGGAGAGCACGTTCAGCGCGCTGGCCGCGATGCCGCCGAAGCGCACCGTGTTGCTGCCCGGTGCATCGACCAGGAAGCCGAGACCGGTGAGCGTCACGCTCGTGCCGCCGGCGGGGGGCCCGTTGACGGGCGCGAGCGTGGTGACGGTGGGCTTGGCGTGGTAGCGGTAGCCGGCAGGCAGGAGCGCCGTGCCGTTCACGTTGGCGACCGTGACCTGCACCGCCAGCCCGGCCGTGCCAGCCGGGACGTTGCACTGAATCGTGGAGTCGTTCAGCACGGACACGGCCGTGGCCGTGATGCCGCCGAAGGAGACCACGTTCACCACCGCGCCATCGAACTGGAAGCCCGTGCCGCTCAGCGTCACGCGATTGCCGCCCAGCGCGCTGCCGTCGGCCGGCGTGACGGCCGTCAGCACCGGCTTCTGGTGGTAGCGGAAGGCGGCGCTCAGGGTCGCGCTGCCGTTGGCGTTGGTCAGGGACACGTTGACGATCGAGCCGGCGCTGCCGGAGGGCACGCGGCAGGTCAGGCGCGTGTCGTCGACCACCACGACCGAGGTCGCGGACAGGCTGCCGAAGCGCACCGCGTTCAGGCCCGGCGCGTCGTTGAGGAAGCCGAGCCCGCGCAGCGTGACCAGCGTGCCGCCGAGCGAGGTTCCGTCCACGGGCGAGAGCGAGGTCAGCGTCGGCTGCGCGAAGTAGCGGTAGGCGCTGGCGAGCTGCGTCGTGCCGTTCGAGTTCGTCAGCGCCACGTCCACCAGCGCGCCCGGAGTGCCGGGCGGGGCGGCGCAGGTGAGCTGCGTGTCGGAGAGCGCGCTGACCGCGCTGGCCGCGACGCCGCCGAAGAGAACCGTGTTCGCGCCGCTGACGCCCAGCTGGAAGCCCGAACCGTTGAGCGTCACCGTCGTGCCGCCGGCCGCGGGTCCGCTGCCGGGCGCGAGCGTGGCCAGCACCGGGGCCGGCGCGATGTAACTGAAGGCGCCGGCGAGCGTGGCGCTGCCGTTCACGTTCGCGACCTGCACGTCCACCAGCGCGCCGATCGTGCCCGGCGGCGTCTGGCACTGGATCGTCGCGTCGGCGAACACGCTCACGCTCGTGGCCGCGACCCCGCCGAAGGTGACCGTGTTCGTTCCGGCCGAGAAGTCAAGGAAGCCGCCGCCGCTGAGGGTCACGGCCGTGCCGCCCAGGAACACGCCGCTGGCGGGAGCCACGGCGAGCAGCGTCGGCGCCGGAGCGTCGAAGGCGAAGCCGGCGATCCGCGTCGCGACGCCGTTGTCGTTGCTCAGCGTGACGTCGACCACCGTGCCCGCGGGCTGGGGCGCGACATCACAGCTGAGCGTGCCGTCGCCGAGCACGGACACGTTCGTGGCCGGGACCAGGCCGAAGCGCACCAGGTTCACACCCGCGGCCTCGGCGACGAAGCCCGCGCCTTGCAGCGTGACGTGCGAGCTCGCCGCACTCGAGCCGCGCGCCGGCACGACCGCGCTGATCACCGGCAGCGCGTGGTAGCGATAGGCGCTCGAGCGCGACACGATCCCGTTGGCGTTGGCCAGCACGACGTCGACCCATGCGCCGGCCGGACCGGGCGGGGTCGTGCACTGCACGTGACCGTCGTCGAGCACCAGCAGGTCGGAGGCCGCGATGCCGCCGAAGGTCACCAGCGGTTCGCCAGCCGACGGGTCGGCGAAGCCCGCGCCCAGCAGCGTCACCAGCGTCCCGCCCAGGGCCGAGCCGTCGGTGGGCGCGAGCGCGCTCAGCGTGGGCACCGGGTTGAAGCGGTAGGCCGCCAGCAGCGTGGCGCCGCCGTTGGCGTTGTTCAGGCTGATGTCGACCGTCGCTCCATCCGCGCCGGCCGGGGCGCTGCAGGTGAGCGTGGTGTCGTTCACCACAGTCACGGCGCTGGCCGGGGTCGCGCCGAAGAGCACGCTGTTCGTACCCGGGTTGCCGAGCTGGAAGCCCGTGCCGCTCAGCGTTACCAGCGTGCCGCCCTGGGCCCTGCCGCTGGTCGGCGTCACGCTCGCCAAGGTGGGCAGCGGGTTGTAGCGGAAGGCGTTGTCCTTCGTGTTCAGGCCGTTGTCGTTGGCGACGGTGACGTTGATCAGCGCGCTCGCATGGCCGGCGGGCGTCGAGCAGGTGAGCGTGGTGTCGTTGATCACGCTCACGTTGGCGACCGCGAGGCCGCCGAAGATCACCCGCGTCGGACCCGGTGAGTCGACGGCGAAGCCCGAGCCGGCGAGGGTCACGCTCGTGCCGCCGGCCTCGGGCCCACGGTTGGGCGTCACGCTGAGGATCGTGGGCTCGGCGTGATAGCGGAAGGCGGCGGGGAACGCGCTCGCGCCGTTGGCGTTGCTCAGCGCGGCTGCGACCGTGGTGCCCGGCGTGCCCGCGGGCACGCGACAGGTGAGCGTGCCGTCATCGACGACCACGACCTGCGTGGCCGCGACGCCGCCGAAGGTGATCGTGTTCGTGCCTGCGCCGTCGTTCAGGAAGCCGAGTCCGCTCAGCGTGACCGTGGCGCCGACCTTGGGGCCGTGGTTCGGTGTGATGGCGGTGATCTGCGGCGCGCCGTGGTAGCTGAAGGCCGCGCCGAGCGTGGTCACGCCGTTCTCGTTGGCCAGGGTCACGTCGACCGCCGTGCCGGCGGTGCCCGGCGGCGTGGTGCAGCTCAGGCTGGTGTCGGAGAGCTCGATCACGTTCTGCGCGGCCAGGCCGCCGAACAGCACCAGGCTGGCACCCGCGCCCTCGGCCAGGAAGCCGGAGCCGCTGAGCGTGACGCTCGTGCCACCCTCGGCCGGACCGCGCGCGGGCGTGAGCGCCGTCAGGCTCGGCTCGCGGAAGTAGGTGAAGGCCGCCACCAGCGTGGCGCTGCCGTTGGCGTTGCTCAGCAGCACGTCATGCGCCGCGCCGGCGACTCCGCTCGGCGTGCGGCAGGTGAGCGTGTCGTCGGAACTCGCCAGCACGTCGAGCGCCGGCCCGCCGCCGATCGTGACCGTGTTCGCGCCGGCCTGGTCGGCGGTGAAGCCGTGGCCGCCGAGCGTCAAGGTCGTGCCGCCGGCCTCCGGGCCGCGCGCAGGGAAAAGCGCGCTGAGCACGGGTGCGGGCACGTAGCGGTAGGCCGCTGCCAAGCTGGCCGAGCCGTTCTTGTTGGTGAGCTGGACAGCGACCGTGCCCGTGCCGCTCGGCGTGACGCAGGTGAGGCTGGTGTCGCTCAGCACGACCACGTTCTGCGCCGCGCTGGCGCCGAAGCGCACCTGGGTCGCGCCGGCACCATCCACGCTGAAGCCGCTGCCCGTGAGCGTGACCGTCGTGCCGCCGAGCTCGCCACCACTCGGCGGCGCGAGCGCGCTCAGCGTCGGCCGCAGGTGATAGCGGAAGGCCGCGACCAAGGCGGCGCTGCCGTTGTCGTTGGCGAGTTCGATGTCGACGGTCGTGCCCGCCAGGCCGGCCGGCGCGTCGGCGGCGACGTTCGTGTCGTCGAGCACCGCCACGTTGGCCGCCAGGACGCCGCCGAAACGCACCAGCGTGCTGCCGGCGCCCGGCGCGGCGAAGCCGCTGCCGACGAGCGTCACGCGCGTGCCACCCGCGGCGGGGCCGTGGTTCGGAGCGGCGCTGGTGAGCTTGGGCAAGATCGCGCGGTAGGTGAAGCCGCGCAGCAAGGTGGCGATGCCGGCCTTGGTGCTCAGCTGGACCGTCACGCTCTGCTCGATCCGCCCCGGCGGCGTGAGGCAGGTGAGCCGCGTGTCGTCCTGGACCACGACGTTGGTGGCCAGCGCGCCGCCGAAGCTCACGCGCGGGCGCGAGTTCGTGAAGCCGCTGCCGTGGATCTCGACCCGCGTGCCGCCGGTGAAGGGGCCGTCGCCGGGCGTGACGGCGGAGATCGCCGGCGGGCCGCCGAGCACGCGATAGGCGTCGGGCAGGGTGGACGAGCCGTTGTCGTTGCGCACGGTGACGTCGAGCACCGAACCCGGCGGCCCGCCCAGGGCCGTGCAGGTGATGTGCGTGTCGTCGAGCACCACGACGTCGCGCGCGCGCACGCCGTCGAACAACACCCGGGTCACGCCCGGGGCGTCGCTGGCGAAGCCGGAGCCGGTCAGCGTGACCAGGGTCACGTTCAGCGGCATGCCCTCGGGCGGCGTGATCGCGAGCAGCAGCGGGCGCGTGTGATAGCGATACGCCTGGGCGGCCGTGGCCGTGCCCGAGGTGTTGTTCAGACCCACGTCCACGTTCGTGCCCGGCGTCCCCGCCGGGGCCGTGCACAGCACGGTCTCGTCGTCGAGCGTGATAACGTTGCCCGACAGCACGTCGCCGAACTTCACGCGGTTCAGCCCGCCGGCCGCGAAGCCGCGGCCCTTGAGCGTCACCAGGTTCTGGCCCGCCGCCGGACCGCTGGCCGGCGCGACCGAGGTGATCGCCGGCGGCAGCTTGCCGTAGTGGAAGCCGTCGGGCAGGAGCGCCGTGCCGTTGGCGTTGCGCAAGGCCACGTCCACATAGCCAGTGGCGCCGCGCGGCGTGTCGCAGGAGAGCGTGGTGTCGTTCAGCACGAGCACGTTGCGCGCCGTCGCGTTGCCGAAGGTGATCACGTTCGTGCCCGCGCTGCCGGCCTGGAAGCCCAGACCGGTGAGGGTCACGCGCGTCGTGCCGGAGATCGGACCGAAGCCCGGTGCGACCGCCAGCAGCGTCGGCTGGGCGAAGTACTGGAAGGGGCGCGTGGCGCTGTCACCATTGGCGTTGCGCACGACGACGTCCACCACGCTCCCTGGCGCGCCGGACGGGACGACGCAGGAGAGCGTGCCGTCGTTCAGCACCGTCACCGAGCTGGCCGCGAAGCCGCCGAGGGTCACCAGGTTCGTGCCCGCGGCGTCCACCTGGAAGCCCGTGCCCGTGAGCTGGATCGTGGCTCCGCCCAGGGCGCTGGCCCCGCTCGGCGTGAGCGCGCTCAGCGTCGGCTTGGCGTGATAGCGGAAGCCCTGCACCAGGCTCGCGCTGCCGTTGGTGTTCGTCACTGCCACGTTCACGCGCGTGCCGGGAGTGCCGGGCGGGACCTGACAGGTGAGCAGGGCGTCGTCGAGCACGCCGACGATGCCCGAGGCGACGGCGCCGAAGGTGACCGTGTTCGGGCCGGCCGCGTTGGCCTGGAAGCCCGAACCGCTGATCTGCACGGAGCCTGGGGCGTGGGCCGGACCGCTGGCGGGGGTCAGGGCCGTGATCGCGGGCGGCGGGACCGAGTAGCTGAAGCCCTGCGTCAGCGTGCTCGTGCCGTTGGTGTTGGCGACGATCACGTCCACCACGGCGTTGAGCACGCCGGGCGGCGTCTTGCAGCTCAGCGAGCCGTCGTTCAGCACGACGACATTCGTGGCCAGCACACCGCCGAAGGTGACCACGTTCGTGCCCGCGCCGTCGATGCTGAAGCCTGAGCCGCTCAGCGTCACCGCGGTGTTGCCCTGGAACGTGCCGCGGTTCGGCGTGGCCGCGCTCAGCGCCGGCCGCGCGTGGTAGCGATAGCCGTTGCCCAGCGTTGCCGAGCCGCGCGCGTTGCCGAGCACCACGCTCACGCGCGCGCCGGCCGTGCCCGCGGGCACGTTGCAGCGCAGACTCTGGTCGCCGAGCACGCTCAGCGCAGTCGCGGCGACGCCGCCGAAGGTGATCGTCGGCGTGCCCGCGGAGTCGTCGAGGAAGCCGGAGCCGGTCAGCGTCACCTGCTGCGGGTTGTTGAAGGCGCCGTCGGCTGGCGAGACCGAGGCCAGCGTGGGCGCGCTGTGGTAGCGGAAGGCGCCGCCCAGCGTGCTCGAGCCGTTCTGGTTGAAGAGCAACACGTCCACGACCGTGCCCGGCGTGCCCGGGCCGATCACGCAGGCGAGCGTGGTGTCGCTCAGTACCTCGACGTCCGAAGCGGTCACGCCGCCGACCACGACCAGCGCGAAGCCCGCGTCGTCGTTCAGGAAGCCGCTGCCGTTCAGGATCACGGGCGTGGAGCCGCCGGCGTGGCCGTGGTTGGGCGCGAGCGCGCTCAGCACCGGCACGCCGTGGTAGCGGAAGGCCGCGGGCAGGGTCACCGTGCCGTTGGCATTGGCCAGCGTGATGTCCACCAGCGTGAGCGGCGTCCCGGGCGGCGCGCTGCAGCTGAGCAGGGAGTCGCTCTGCACGACCACGGAGGTCGCGGGCGTCGCGCCGAAGGAGACGCTCGTCGGTCCCGCCGGGCCGTCGAGGAAGCCGCTGCCGGCGATGGTGACCTGCGTGCCGCCGAGGGAGGTGCCCGAAGCCGGCAGCAGCGAGTTGCCCGCCAGCGGCTGGGCATAGGTGAAGGCCAGCGGCAGCGTGGCCGTGCCGTTCGCGTTCGTGACCGTCACGTTGGCCACCGTGCCCGCCGCGCCCGCGGGCGTGCGGCAGGTGAGCGAGCCGTCGCCGAGCACGCTCACGGCCGTGGCCGGGATGCCGCCGAAACGCACCGCGCAGGGACCGGCGCTGTCGAGCTGGAAGCCCGTGCCCGAGAGCGTGACCAGCGTGTTGCCGGTCGCGAGGCCGATGGTGGGCGCGGCGCCGACGACGCTGGGCGTGGCGTGGTAGCGGAAGCCTGCGAAGGTCGCGGTCCCGGCCGCATTGGTGAGCACGATGCTGACCGTGGCGCTGGGCGTGCCGCCGGGCACGACGCACGAGACGCTGGTGTCCGAGAGCAGGGTCACCGCGCTGGCCGGAACGCCGCCGATGGTCACGCTCGGCGCGCCGCCGCTGCCGGTGAAGGAAGAGCCGCTGAGTACGATCTCGGTCCCGCCCAGGGCCGTGGCGTGGGCCGGTACGACAGCGGTTATCGCGAGCTCGGCGCTGTACTGGAAGGCGTTGGCGAGCGTGGCCTGCCCGTTCGGGTTGGCGAGCGTCACGCTGACGCTGGTGCCCGGCGTGCCCGCCGGCGTGCGGCAGGTGAGCAGGGTGTCGCTCTTGACCGAAACGGTGGGCGACTTGTTGGCGCCGAAGAAGACCTCGTTGGCCCCGGCCGTCAGCAGGAAGCCCGTGCCGCGCACCTGCACGATCGTGGCCCCGCGCCAGTCGCCGTTGACGGGCGCGAGCGTGGTCAGCGTCGGCAGCGCGTTGTAGAAGAAGTTGCCCGAGTACAGGGACTGGCCGTTGTTGTTCACCAGCACGACGTCCACCAGCTGGCCCGCGGGCCCGGGCGGCGTCTGGCAGGTCAGCGTGGTGTCGTTCACCACGACCACGTTCGTGGCCGGC
This sequence comes from Planctomycetota bacterium, assembly GCA_009691855.1. Taxonomy (GTDB): domain Bacteria; phylum Planctomycetota; class UBA1135; order UBA1135; genus JABFRZ01. The sequence goes on from SIAI01000003.1 coordinate 100,965, forward strand.
GCGCCGGCGACGAGCACGCGCGGCGTGCCGGACCCGTCGGCCAGGAATTCCAGGCCGGTGAGCGTCAGCGACGTGCCGCCGAGTGCGGTGCCCACCAGCGGGGCCACATCGTCGAGTCGCGGCCCGACCGAAAGCAGCTCCACGTTGCCGTGGGCGTTGATGATCTCGCGTTGTCCGCTGATCGGCGCGCAGGGCGAGCTCGGCTGGCTGCCGCGCACCACGAAGCGGTTGCTCGGGTCGTTCAGGGTGTCGATGACCAGGTCGATCGAGCCCGCGGTGTGGCCCGGGCGGTGGTAAACCCACAGCTTGCCGAGCGGCGAGGAGTAGCTGGCGAGCTCCTCCAGGCAGGTCGTGCCGTTGGGCAACACGCGGAACAGCGCGCGGTCGGCGGGGGTCCAAGCCATGTTGCTGATGGCCGCCGTGTCGCCGGGATGGAAGGCGATCTCGAGGATGCGATAGCCCAGGCGCTCGAGCTCGCGGTTGCAGGCCGGGTTGATGTGGTCGCCGTGGCCGTGGGGCGCGAGGATGCGCAGCGGCGTGCTGGCCGGATCCCTGCCCATACAGAAGCGCAGCACCTGGTCCACGCGGTCCATGTCGTAGGCCGCGTCGAACAGGTTGGCGCCGGGGATGTTGCCGTAGCCTGAGCCGTATATCAGCACCTCGCCGCCGTCGAGCGGCAGCAAGTAGATGCACACGTTGCCGGCGATCCCCCCGGTGGGCGAGGCGTGCACCCCGTAGATGCAGTAGAAGCCCAGCGTGTCGTCGCCGGTGACAGGCACGAAGTCGGCGTTGGTCTTGATCGGGCTGGGGCGGTTCGCGCGCGCGTTGTCCACCGCGCAAATGCCCGCGGCGAGTTGCTGTGCCTGGGGGGTGGTGGGGCGCGCCATGCGCTTCTGGACCACGGCGGACGCGCCCCCGTAACCCACGAGGTGTACGCAGTTGTCCTCTTCACCACCGGCAGGAAGAGCCTGCAGGAGCGGCGCGAGCAGCAGGTATCCGAAGAGACCGGCCGCAGCATTTCGTGCGAGAACGAGCATGAGAGGGGGGGTGGTGGGAACGAAGAGTTCTCTGGTGAGAACCGTACCCCCTCGCTGGCCAGGGCGAGGTTTTTCGGGAAGAGTCGTGCGCGCGTCGTGCTCGAGCGCGTGCAGGCTGCGGAAAGTTCTGCCGGGCCGCGCACGTTCCTCGTCGCGACAGTCGGGGCGGAGCGTGGAAAAGACAGCACTGCGCGGGCGAGGACCCACCGTGGCGGAGAGGGCTCGCTCGATTCCGTTCGCCCCTCCAAGCTTGTCTAGACGCCCCAGTTCCGGCGCACCCACGAGTGCGGGCTAGACCCGGGCCGCGACGACCATGGCCATGTTCCGCGTGCGCGAGCGCAGCGCAGCGGACGCGCTGGGAGCCGTGCTCACCGTGGAGCTCGCGGGGAAGCAGCTGCGCCGCGACGTGCTCGTGGCTTACGGTTATCTCCCCAGCCACGATCCGCGCGTGCACCTCGGGCTGGGCGCGCTCACCCGCATCGACGCGGTCGAGGTGCGCTGGGTGGACGGGACGAGCGAGCGCTTCGGTCCCTTCGAGGCCGGGAGCGTGTACGAACTCCAGCGCGGCAAGGGCACGCCGCGCTGACGCGTCGCGCTGCTGACGCGCCTGGCCCCCTGCGCGCCGGACCTGCGAGTATCATCCCTGCCCGCCCAAGCACCATGGAGCACACGAGCGCATTCCTCCGCTTTCCCACCCTGCGGGTCCTGGCGCTAGCCGTGCTGGCGCTGAGCGTGGGCTGTTCTCGGCCCGGCGCACGGCTCGAGCTACCGCTCCCGGAGGACGTCACCGGCGTCGATCGGATGGTGCTCGAGCGGGTCGAAGCGGCGGCCGCCGCCTTCGCGCGCGGCGAGTCCGCGGCCGCGCTCGAATTGGCGCTGGTGTACGAGGCCAACAGCCTGAACGCGCTGGCGGTGCGCACCTATGAAGTGTGCCTCACGCTGCCGCTGCCGGTGGCCGAGGTCCAGTTCCACCGCGGGCGGACGTTGGCCGAGATGGGGCAGGCGCAGGCCTCGTCGGCGGCCTTCGGGGCCGCGCAGGCCGCCGATCGAAGCTACGTCCCGGCCTTCTGGCGCGACGGCCAGGTGCTGCTCGAGGCCGGCGAGGTGCAGCGCGCGCGCGCACAGTTCGAGCACGCCATCGCGCTCGAGTCCGACAACGTGGCCGCGCGCATCGGCCTGGCACGCGTGCAGCTCGTGCTCGACGACCCGCAGGGCGCGCTGCGCACCCTGGCCTCGGTGGTCGAGCGCCAGCCGGAGGAGCGCTTCGTGCACGGCCTGCTCGCGCGCGCGCACCAGGCCCTGGGCGACGAGGCGCGCGCGGCCGAGGAGCTGGAGGCCGAGAAGAGCGCGAAGCACGTCTCGATGGCCGATCCGCTCACGGCCGAGATGCGCAAGCGCGCCACCGGCATCATCCCGGCGGTGCGCCGCGCCAACGAGGCCCTCGCCGACGGGCGTAGCGCCGAGGCGCTTGAGGTACTCGAGCCGGTCTATGCGCGCGACGCGGACAAGCTCGCCATCGTGCAGACCTATGGCAAGGCCTTGCTCGAAGCCGGGCAAGCCGCGCGCGCGCAGACGGTGCTCGAGCAGGGCCTGAAGCTGCACGCGGACGACTACAAGCTCGAGCTCCTGCTGGGGCTCGCGCTCCTGCACCAGGAGCACAACCAGCCCGCGCTCGCGCACCTCACGCGCGCGCGTGAGCTCAACCCGGCCTACGGTCCGACGCACCTGCACCTGGGCAAGCTCCTGACCAAGATGGGCCGCCTGGCGGAGGCCGAGGAGTCGCTGCTGCGCGCGCTGGACTCCGAGGATGCCGAGCTGAAGACCTTCCTCGAGCTGGGCCAGGTGCAGCTCGGCCGCGCGGCCTTCGCGCGCGCGGTCGCCACCAGCACGCGCGCCTGCGCGCGCTACCCGCGTTCGGCCGCGCCCTGGTTGCAGCTGGCCGAGGCCGAGGCGCGCGGCGGCGACGCGGACGCTGCGCGCGCCGCGCTGGCCACGGCCGAGTCGCTGAAGGCGTCGGCGGCGCGTCTGGAGAGCGTGCGCCGCTTGCTGAGCGAAGGGAGCGCGAGCAGGCGATGAGCGCGCGTGGCCTGTTGCTCGCGCTGGTCGTGCTGCTCGCCGCCTGCGGCGAGGCCCAGGCTCCGGCGCCCGCAGGCGCGGCGCCCGCGCCGTGGTTCGTGGAGAGCGCAGTGGAGCGCGGACTCGACTTCCGCCACCAGAACGGGCACGCCGAGGACTACTGGATGCCCGAGATCCTCGGCGGCGGCGGGGCGCTGTTCGACCTGGAGCAGGACGGCGATCTGGACGCCTACCTGGTGCAGAGCGGCAGTCTGCAAGAGGGCACGCCCCCCGAGGCGTTGGCGAACCGCCTGTACGCGAACGACGGCACCGGGCACTTCCACGACGCGACGCGCGGCAGCGGGGCCGAGGATCCGCGCTACGGCATGGGCGTCGCGTGCGCCGACGCCGACGGCGACGCGGACACGGATCTCTTCGTCACCAACCTCGGGCGCAACACCTGGCTGCGCAACGAGGGTGCGGGGCGCTTCACCGATGCCTCGGAGTCGGCCGGCTTCCTGGCCGAGGGCTGGAGCACGAGCGCGGCCTTCTTCGACTACGACAAGGACGGTGCGCTCGACCTGTTCGTGGTGCGCTACGTCGAGTGGTCGAAGGGCAGCGAGCTGCCGTGCATGGACTCGGTCGGACGGCGCGACTACTGCAGCCCGAAGAGCTATCGCGCGCCGGCACGTTCGCTGCTCTATCACAACGAGGGCGCCGGCCGCTTCGCCGACGTCTCCGCGGCGAGCGCGGTGTTCGCCGAGCCCTCGACGGGCCTGGGCGTCGCCACAGGTGACTTCGACGCCGACGGTTGGCTGGACGTGTTCGTGGCCAACGACGGCCACCCCAACCACCAGTGGCGCAACCTGCAGGACGGGCGCTTCGAGAACGTCGCCATCAAGAGCGGCTCGGGCGTCGATGCGCAGGGCGTGCCCAAGGCCGGCATGGGCGTGCTGGCGGCCGACCTCGACGGAGATCTCGACCTCGACGTCTTGGTGTGCAACCTGCACGGCGAGAGCGACTCCTACTATCGCAACGAGGGCGCGTTCTTCGCCGACCGCACGCCGCTGCTCGCGCTGGGCAGCCTGAGCAAGCCCTTCACGCGCTTCGGCCTCGCGCTGGGCGACTTCGATCACGACCGGCGCTTCGATCTGTACGAGTGCAACGGGCGCGTCGAGCGGCCCGACGAGTTCCAGCCCGACAGTCCGTACTCCGAGCCGAACCTGCTGCTCACCTCGCTCGCCAGCGGACGCATGGCCGAGGTCCTGCCGCGCGGCGGCACGGCCGCGCCGCTGCTGGCGGTCAGCCGCGGCGTGTGTCAGGGCGACGTCGACGGCGACGGCGACCTGGACCTCTTGGTGCTCAACAACGCCGGCCCCGCGCAGCTGCTGCTGAACCAGAAGGGCGGCGGGGGCAACTGGATTCTCGTGCGCGCGCTGGAGAAGAGCGGCGGCGATGCGCTCAACGCGATCCTGGAGTTCGAGCTCGGCGAGCAGCGCGTGCGCCGCGACGTGAACGCCAGCTTCGGCTACCTCTCCAGCCACGATCCGCGCGTGCACCTCGGGCTGGGCGCGCTCACGCGTGTGGACGGCGTGGGGATCACCTGGGTCGATGGCACGCGCGAGCGCTTCGGGCCGCTCGAGGCCAACCACGTGCACGTGCTGCGGCGCGGCAGCGGCACAGCGCAGTAGGCGCGCGCGCGCCGCTCAGGGGATCGGCCGCAGCTCGTCCACGCCCTCCGTGATGCGCACGCGCGCGTCGACCGCCACGTCGCGGAAGGTCTGCGTGAGGTCGCTGGTGGGCCAGTAGATCTCCAGCACGTCGATGCGCGTCGCGGAGCCGAGGCCGAGGTGCTGCCGCAGCGGGTTGGCGCCGAAGCTGCCGCCGCTGTTCACGTGGCGGTAGATCGAACGCTTGACGCCGTTCTCGCTGACTTCGCAGCGGATGCGCGCGCCGATGCCGGCGCGGTTCGACTTCACGCCGAGCGCCTGCACCTCGATCCAGTGCCGGCCGAAGCCGGGGTTCTGGAACAGCGCGTTGCCGAAGGCGTCGCCCGGGAAGGCGCCGCCCATCTCGGCGAAGACGTCCGTGTCGCCGTCGCGGTCCAGGTCGGCGAAGGCCACGCCGTGGCCCTTCTGCAGGTGCCCGAAGCCGCCGTTGGTGGTGACGTCGGCGAAGCGCTTGCCGCCGCGGTTCCAGTACATGCGGTTGGGCACCAGCGCTTCGTAGTCGGGGAAGCCCGTGGAGAGGTAGAAGTCGAGGAAGCCGTCGTCATCGAGGTCGCCGAAGTTGGCGCCCATGGTGATGCTGATGTCGGTCAGGCCCACCTCGCGCGTCACGTCGCGGAAGCCGCCGTGGCCGTCGCCGCGGAACAGGCGCGCGAGCTCGGCGTTGCTCTGGCCGCCCAGCAGGTCGAGCACGTAGGGTCCGACCTTGGTCCAGTAGCTCGAGACGTAGAGATCCAGCGCGCCGTCGTTGTCGTAGTCGAAGAACCACACCGGGAAGCTGCGCTCCGGCCCCAGCACGGAGAGCCTCGCGGCCACGTCCTCGAAGGTGCCGTCGCGCTTGTTGTGATAGAGCCGATCGTCGCCGAGGTTGGAGACGTAGAGGTCGGGGTAGCGGTCGCCGTCGTAGTCGCCCCAGCAGCAGCCCTTGGCGTAGCGCTGATTCAGGACCCCGGCCGCGGCCGCCACGTCCACGAACCTGCCGTTGCCCTCGTTCCGAAATAGCTGGCTGGGCGCGTCGATGCGCGGACTCGACTCGTTGGCCATGTACAGGTCGAGGTCGCCGTCGTTGTCATAGTCGGCCCAGGCCACGGCCTGGGTCGGGTAGTTCGCCTCCGCCAGGCCGGCGGCGAAGGTCACGTCCAGGAAGGTGCCGTCGCCCTCGTTGTGCAGCAGCGACTCGGCCACGCGGCCCTGCTCGTACAGCCAGGCGCCGCGCGGCACGAGGATGTCGAGCCAGCCGTCGTTGTCGTAGTCGGTCTGGATGCAGTTGAGTCCGCCGCCGATGCCCTTCAAGTTGGCCGCCTCCGTGCGCTCGACGAAGGTGCCGTCGGGCTGGCCCTTGAACAGGCGCAGTTGCCCGCTGGGCAGCACCTCCGAGGTCACCAGGTCGAACACGCCGTCGTTGTCGAAGTCGTCGGCGATCGCGCCTCCGGCGAGGGTCATGGAGTTCACGCCGAGCTGCGGGGCGACGTCCACGAAACGCGGGAAGGCTTCGTCCGAGGCGAAGGCCGAGGGCGGGACGACGAGCGCGGGCGGCACGTGCTCGGGGTACTCGCCGAGCGTCATGTAGGCGAGGTTGAGCAGCCAGCGCGCGGTCAGGTCCTCGGGCGCGTCGGCCAGCAACGCGGTGAACACCTCGATCGCCTTGCGCGAGCCCTGTTGGTCCTGGTGCACGCCGCCCTTCCCGATCGGCACCAGGCAGCTCTCGCTGGTGTGGCGAGCGACGCAGTTCTGGGTCTCGCCCAGGCGCAGCCACGACAACCCCAGATAGAAGCGCGTCTTGAGCATGGCCTCGTGCTCGACCTTGCCCTCCAGCCTCGGCAGCAGCGCGCAGGCCTCCGCGAAGTGCTCGACCGCGCTCTCGGTCTTGCCCTGGCGCAGCTCGACCATCGCGATCTTGCCCAGCAGGTCCCAGCGCTTCTGCGCCTGCTTGCCCGGCGCCAGCGCGGCCAGCGCCGCGTGCAGCCCGGGCAGCTCCCACTCGCCGATGAAGATCTTGTCGTACTCGAGCCTGCGCGCCGGCTCGGCCAGGTAGGCGAGCATGCGTGCGTGGCTCGCGCGCCGCGCGTCGGCTCCCGCCGCGGGCACCGGGGCCTCAGCCGACGCCTGCAGCAGGAGGGAGAGGGCGGCGAGCGCCTGGAGCGCGAGACACATGCGGGGTCCTGGGGAGGCGAACGGCGCGACCGGGTCGGTTGACGGATTCCGGCGGCCGGCGACCGGAACCTTATCACTTTGGCGCGTTCCCCTGGCCTCCCCGGCCGCGCGTGGGCTGCCCGCGCCGGGGTCGCGAAGAGGGCTCGTCCACGCGTGTGCGGAGGCCCGCTGGCGCCTACACTGCGCGCCCTCTTCGCGCTCTCCCGAACCTCGTCCCTGCGCTCGTTCCCATGAAGCGTTTCCTGCTCGCGTTGCTGGTGCTGTCCTCTTCCGCCTTCGCGGCCGACGAGGGCATGTGGCTGTTGAACAAGCTCCCGCACAAACTGCTGCAGGCGAAGTACGGCTTCGCCGCCAGCGACGCGTGGGTCGAGCACGTGCAGAAGTCGGCCGTGCGCATCTCGACCGGCGGCTCGGGCTCCTTGGTCTCGGCGCGCGGGCTGGTGCTGACCAACCACCACGTGGGCGCGGACATGCTCGAGAAGCTCTCGACCTCCGCGCACAACTACATCGAGAGCGGCTTCTTCGCGCGCCAGGCGAGCGAGGAGGTGCCCTGCCCGGACATCGAGATGGACATCCTGTGGACGATCGAGGACGTGAGCGCGCGCGTGAACGGCGCGGCGAGCGCGGCCAAGAGCGCGGCCGAGGGCAACGACGCGCGGCGCAAGATGATCGCGACGATCCAGGACGAGGCCCACCAGAAGAGTGGCCTCAAGTGCGAGATCGTCACGCTGTACCAGGGCGGCGCCTACCACCTGTACAGCTACCGCACCTACACCGACGTGCGCCTGGTGATGGCGCCCGAGAAGGGCATCGCCTTCTACGGCGGCGACCCGGACAACTTCGAGTACCCGCGCTACGACCTCGACATGTGCTTCTTCCGCATCTACGAGGGCGGCAAGCCCCTCGCATCGGAGCACTACCTGAAGTGGAGCGCGAACGGCACGCAGAAGGACGAACTCGTGTTCGTCGCCGGCCATCCGGGACGCACCGAGCGCCTGTTCACCGTGGCGCACCTCGAGTTCCTGCGCGACGTCGTGTACCCGATGGCGTTGCGCAACCTGTGGCGCCGCGAGGTCCAGCTCGCCAGCTTCTCCGGCCGCAGCGAGGAGAACCGGCGCATCGCCGAGGGCGACTTCTTCGGCGCGCAGAACAGCCGCAAGGCGCGCACCGGCATCCTCCAGGGCCTGCAGGACGGGCGCCTGATGGAGAAGAAGAAGGCCGCAGAGCAGAAGTTGCGCGCGGCCGTGGCGGCGAACCCCGAGTGGCAGAAGCAGTGGGGCGACGCCTGGGACCAGATCGCGCGCGCTGAGAACGCCTACCGCGAGTTCTACGCGCGCTACACGGCGCCCGGCGTGGGCCGCAGCGGCATGGGCGCGTTGTTCGGGAGCGGGCGCGATCTGCTGCGCCTGGCAGAGGAGAAGCCCAAGGACAGCGCCTCGCGCCTGCGCGAGTACGGCGACTCGCGCTTGCCCTCGCTCGAGGTGCGCCTGCTCTCACCCGCGCCGGTGTACGCGCAGCTCGAGATCGACGCGCTGGCGAGCGGGCTCCAGCTTGCGGCCGAGCTGCTCGGCGGCAACGACCCGCTGGTGGTGAAGGCCCTGGGCGGGCTGTCGCCGCGCCTCTGCGCCGAGAAGGTCGTGCTGGGCTCCAAGCTCGCCGACCTGGCCGAGCGCAAGCGCCTCTACGAGGGCGGCAAGGCCGCGGTCGACGCGTGCAAGGATCCGTTGATCGAGCTCGCGCGCGTGTTCGACGCCGAGAACCGCGTGCTGCGCAAGCGCTACGAGGATCAGGTCGAGGCCGTCGAGCGCGAGGCCTACGCCAAGATCGCCGCGGCGCAGTTCGCGGTCTTCGGCGAGGAGCTCTACCCCGACGCGACCTTCACCCTGCGCCTGGCCTTCGGCACCGTGAAGGGCTACCGCGAGAACGGCAAGGACGTCGCGCCCTACACCGACTTCAACGGGCTGTACGCGCGCAGCGCCGAGCGCAAGAACCAGCCGCCCTTCGAGCTGCCCGAACGCTGGGTCGAGAAGAAGGCCGCGCTCGACGCGAGCACGCCCTACGACTTCATTTCGACCTGCGACATCATCGGCGGCAACTCCGGCTCGCCGGTGATCAACAAGGCTGGCGAGGTCGTGGGCCTGATCTTCGACGGCAACATCCAGAGCCTGGTGCTGGACGTCGCCTACGACGAGGAACAGGCGCGCGCCGTGTCGGTCGACTCGCGCGCGATCGTCGAGTCCCTGCGCAAGGTGTACGAGCTGCCCGAGCTCGCCGCCGAGCTGACCGGCAAGGTCGGTCCGTGATCCCGAGCCGCGTCGCACACCCCGCCATCCCGATGAAGCACTCCATCCTCGTTCCCGCTGCTCTGCTGTTCCTCGCCGCCTGCACGGCTCCGCCGAGCTCTGGCTCCGCCACGGCCTCGAAGCCCGAACGCGCCCAGGCCCGCGAGGCCGTGGCCAGCGGCAAGAGCCACGCCTTCGGCATCGACGACATGCTGGCCATGGACCGGCTGAGCGACCCGCAGCTCTCGCCCGACGGCCAATGGATCCTGTTCAACGTGCGCGTCACCGACCTGGCCGCGAACAAGGGGCGCACGGATCTGTGGAAGATCGCCGTCGGGGGCGGCGAACCGCAGCGCCTGACCGAGCACGAGGCCACCGACACGAACGGCCGCTGGCTGGCGGACGGCTCGATCGTGTTCCTCTCCAGCCGCTCGGGCTCGATGCAGGTGTGGGGCATGGACGCCTCCGGGGAGAACGAGCGCCAGCTCAGCACGCTGCCGCTCGACGTCGGCAACCTGGCGGTGTTCCCGGACGGCAAGCGTCTGCTGCTGAGCTTCGATGTCTTCGTCGACGCTCCGGACCTCGCCACCACGGCGAAGCGCGACGCGGAGCGCGAGGCCAGCCCGGTCAAGGCGCGCGTTTACGACTCGCTGCTCTTCCGCCACTGGGATTCGTGGGAGGACGGCAAGCGCAGCCACGTGTTCGCCTGGACGCTCGGCGGCGGCGAGCCGCGCGACCTCATGCGCGGCATGGACGCCGACGCGCCCACGCATCCCTTCGGCGGCACGGAAGAGCTCGCCATCTCGCCCGACGGCAAGGAAGTGCTGTTCGCGGCCAAGGACGACGGCGCGGCGAACGCCTGGACGACCAACATCGACGTGTGGCGCGTGCCGGCCGACGGTTCGGCTCAGCCCACGCGCGTCTCGACCGGCACGGGCATGGACAACGTGCCCAGCTACTCGCCCGACGGTTCATCGATCGCCTGGTTGTCGATGGAGCGCGGCGGCTACGAGGCCGATCGCCAGCGCATCGTGCTGCTGGAGCGCGCCAGCGGGAAGCAGCGCGTGCTGACGCAGGACTGGGATCGCTCGGCGGCCGAGTACTGCTGGTCGGACGACGGCAAGACGCTGTTCGCCGCGGCGGACAACGTCGGCAACCACTCGCTGTTCGCGGTCGACGTGGCCAGCGGGCGCGTGACCACGCTCGTCGAGAAGGGCACGGTCGCCTCGCCGCTGCAGGCGGCAGGAGGCCTCGTCTACTCGCTCGACACGCTACGCGCGCCGGCCGAGCTGTGGAGCGCGTCGCTGACCGGCGCGGGCGCCAAGGCGCTCACGCACTTCAACGACGAGAGGGTGGCCGCCGCGCGCATGGGCGAGTACGAGCAGTTCTCGTTCCCCGGCGCCCACGGCGACACGGTGCACGGCTACCTGGTGAAGCCCGCCGACTTCGACCCGGCCAAGAAGTACCCGCTCGCGTTCCTGATCCACGGCGGCCCGCAGGGTTCCTTCGGCGACCACTTCCACTACCGCTGGAACCCGCAGGCGTACGCCGGCGCGGGCTACGCCGCGCTCATGGTCGACTTCCACGGCTCGACCGGCTACGGCCAGGCCTTCTGCGACGCGATCCGCGAGGACTGGGGCGGCGCGCCCTACGAGGACCTGATGAAGGGCCTCGATTTCGCTCTGCTGCAGTACGCCTTCCTCGACGGCAACAAGGTCGGGGCGCTGGGCGCCTCCTACGGCGGCTACATGATCAACTGGATCGCGGGTCAGACCGACCGCTTCGAGTGCCTGGTCAACCACGACGGCAACCTCGACGAGCGCATGGCCTACTTCGACACCGAGGAACTGTGGTTCCCCGAGTGGGACCACGGCGGCCTGCCCTGGGAGAACCCGGAGAACTACGCCAAGCACAACCCGATCGAGTTCGTGAAGCACTGGCAGACGCCGATGCTCGTGATCCACGGCGGACAGGACTTCCGCGTGGTCGAGACGCAGGGCATGTCGACCTTCACCGCGCTGCAGCGCCTGGGCATCCCCTCGAAGTTCCTGTACTTCCCCGACGAGAACCACTGGGTGCTCAAGCCGCAGAACAGCCGCTTTTGGCACCAGAACGTGATTGGGTGGCTGGACCAGTGGCTCAAGGGCGCGCAGCCGGTGCCGGCCGCGGCCGCGCGCTGAGGGCGCGAACATGCGACGCTCCACGCTGCTCTGCGCACTGCTCCTGCTCGCCAGCTGCCACACGACGCGCGAGCGTCTGCGCAGCCCGAACCGCACCGACGCGCTGCCCTTCAGCAACGCGGTCACGGCCGACGGGCTGTGCTTCCTGGCCGGCACGCTGGGCGTGGACCCGGCGACCGGCAAGCCGCCCGCGGATCCCGAGCAGGAGGTGCAGCTCATGCTCGACAACTTCGCGGCCGCGCTGGCGCTCGACGGCCTGACGGCGGACGACCTCGTCTCGGTGACGGTCTTCTGTCCCGACCTCACGCTCTACGAGACCTTCAACAAGGTCTACGCCAGCGCCTTCACGCAGGGCTTCCCCGCGCGCGCCTTCATCGGCTCGGGCCCGCTCCTGCGCGGCTGCCGCTTCGAGATCCAGGGCATCGCGGCGCGCAGATGACTCGGCCACGCGCGCGTGGGCGGAGCGCGCGGCGCTCGCACCCCCCGCTGCACGAAGGCCAAAAATTCGAATCCTCCTCGCCGCGCATGGCATGTCCTTCTGCGCCATGCTCTCCCTCCTGCTGCTCTGCGCCGCTCCGTCCCTGCAGTCCACGGATCCGGTCCATCCCGACCTCGTCGACTTCACGCCGCGCTGGCGCCAGGCGATGGGGGAGTGCGGCGTCGCCGCGCTGGCCATGGCGCTGGTCGAGGGCGACGAGGTCGTGCACCGCGTGACGTTGGGGCGGCGCGATCCCGAGCGCGAGCTGCCGGTCACGAAGGACACCCTCTTCTACATCGCCTCGGCCACCAAGCCCTACGTGGCCTTCGCGCTCGCGCAGCTCGCCGAGCAGGGCAAGGTCGACCTCGACGCGCCGGTGAAGAAGTACCTGCCGCGCTTCCAGCTGGCCGACGCCGCGCTCAGCGCGTCGATCACCGTGCGCGACCTGCTGTGCCACCGCCATGGCCTGAGCCGCGGCCCGATCGTGCTGCTCGACGCCTACACGGGGGAGATCACCGAGGACCGTTACTACCACTTCCTGGCCACGCTGCAGCCTGCGCGGCGCGTCGTGTACTCCAACCTGCACTTCACCCTGGCCGGGCGCGTGATCGAGGCCGTCAGCGGCCAGCCGTGGCGCGAGTACTTGAAAGAGCACGTCTTCGCGCCGGCCGGCATGACGCGTACCAGCGGCTACGCCGACTGGATGTACGCGCAGGAGGATGTCGCCTTCCCGGCGGTGTTCGCGGGCGACCAGGCCGTGCGCGCGCCGCACAAGAGCGATCACACGATGCACGCCGCAGGCGGCCTGGGCACGAGCATCGACGACTTCACGCGCTGGATCCGCCTGCAGCTCGGGCGCGGGGAGATCGACGGCGTGCGCGTGCTCGGTCCCGAGGCCACGGAGAAGAGCTGGGAGCTCCTGTCTACGTCGCGCGACGACGCCGACTTCGGGCCGACCGAGGGCTTCGCGCTCGGCTGGCAGCGCGGCAGCTACCGCGGGCACCTCGAGCTGCGTCACGGCGGCGGCTACACCGGCTCGGCCTCGTACGTGTGCTTCCTGCCCGAGCTCGGTCTGGGGCTCGCGGTGCTGGCGACCGGCGGCCAGGGTGCGGGCGGATTGTGTCAGCTCGTCTCGCGTGACGTACACGAGCGGCTGCTGGCCGACGACCAGGTGGTGGACGAGCTGCCGGCGCTGCTGGAGCGCGCGCGCGCCGCGCGCAAGGCCGACGACAAGCGCAGGGCGGCCGAGGCCGCGGCGCCGGCCGCGGTGCTGCAGCTCTCGTTGCCGCTCGCGAGCTACGCGGGCACGTACCGCAACGAGTGGTTCGGCACGCTGACGATCGCGGCGCGCGGCGCAGGACTCGTGGGACATCTCGGCGAGCTCGCGCTCGAGCTGCGCACGCCGATGACGGACGGCCTGCGCCTCGGCGGACAGGGCGCGCCCGACAGCGAGGGGCACTTCGTGCTCGCAGACGGCAAGGTGCTCGCGGTCGAGCTCGACCTCGACGGGCCCGTGCGCTTCACGCGCTGAACGCGGCGCGGATCACTTCTTGCCGCCATAGCCCATGTCATCGAGCTGCTGGCGCAGCTCCTCTGGCACGCCGGCCTTCTCGGCTGCGACGCGCGCCGCGAGCTGACCTAGCACGGCCGGCGCCAGGCGCCGCGCGAGTTCCGCGGGCCAGTCCGTCTCCTGGGCGAGATCGTGCTCCTCCAGTGGATCGAGCGTGAGGTCGTAGGCCGTGTCGAACGCGCCGCTCGCCAGGCGTGCCGGCTCCTGCTTCGTCAGGAGCTTGTGGCCGCCCTCGAGCAGCGCCACCTGGCGGCCCTTGGCCTTGAGCTGGTAGGCGAAGGCCGGACGCTCGCTCGCCAGAGACAGGAGCGACGTGCCGCTCCAGTCCGGATCGGGCTTCACCGCGGCGAGCGCGGCGAGCGTGGGCGCGACGTCGAGCAGCGTGGCCGTGAACGGCAGCACGCGCGCCGTGAGTCCGGGCGCGCGCACGAGCAGCGGCACGCGCAGCTTCACCTCCCAAAGGTCGCCGCTGTGGAAGAACTCGTGGTTCTCGCCCAGCGCCTCGCCGTGATCGCTGGTGAAGACGAGCGCGCCGTGCTCGAAGTAGCGCCGCTCCTCCAGCCACGTCGCGAACGCCCCGAAGCCCGCGTCCAGGTGACGCACGCCGGCCTGGTAGAGCGCGCGCAACTCGTCCTGGTAATGCGCCAGGGTCTTCACGCCCTGCGTCGGGTTGGGCGAGCTCGTGCCCGCGTCCACGCGCGCCCTGGCCATCAGTGCGTCGTAGTCGGCGCGATCCTCTTCCGCTCCCGTGCGGTAGGGCTGGTGCGTGCGGTAGGTGTGCACCACCAGGAACACGGGCCGGCCGTCGTCGGCCTCCAGGAACGCGCGCGCCTCGGCCAGGGTGCGCTCGAGGTCCCACCCGTCGGGATCGTGCTGTGCGAACCATTCGAAACCCTGGTCGAGGCCGAAGATCGGCGCGAAGAAGCTGCCGTCGGTGATCGCGCCGGTGCGGTAGCCGGCGGCGTTCAGGCGTTCGGCCAGCGTGGTGAGCGGTGCGGGCAGGCTCGTGTCCTCGTCGGTGGCGGCGTGCTGGCCCGGATAGAGTCCGCTGACGAGCGAGCCGATCGAGGGCAGGGTCCAGTTGGCGTTCGAGCGCGCCTGGGCGCAGGCCAGGGACTGCTGCGCGAAGCGGTTCAGCTGCGGCGCGAGCGCGGCGTCGCCGCCGTACAGGGCGAGGTTGTCGGCGCGGAAGGTGTCGGCCAGGAACAGCACCACATCGGGCGGCGCCGGCCAAGGTCGCGCGTTGCTCGTGCCGCGCTCGCGCGGGCCGAGCACGGGCGCGAAGAACGCGCCCAGACCCGGCGGGCCGTCGATTTCGAAGGCGAAGCGCGCGCTCTTCCGCGCGCTCGCGGGCAGGTCGCAGGCGACGCTCACCGAAGCGCGCGCCTCGCCGGCCGTGAGCGTGCGCTCGCTGAGCGGCTCGCCGTCGAGGCGCACGCGAAAGGTCACCGGCGCGTCGCTCCAGCTCTGGAAGGCGAAGTGGAACGAGAGCCGGCTCTCTGCCGGCACGTCGCGCACGAGCTCCTCGCGCGCGCCGCTCCACACCGGCAGGCCGTCGCCGCAGAAGCGCCCGAGGCGCAGCTGCCAGTTGCCGTTCACCGCGCGCCCGGGCTCGAGCCGCAGCGCGAGCTTGGCTTCGCCTGGCGCCTCGCCCGGCAAGCGCAGCAGCAGACGCTCGCCCTCGAAGCGGTACTCGAACGGCTCGAGCGCGCGCGCGAGGTCCACGCGCACGGGCTCGGTCAGGAGCCGCGGCGCGTTCTCGCCCTCCAGCACGGCCTTCGCCGGCAGCTCGATCCAATACGTGCCCATCGAGTCGCCGGTCTTCCACTGCGCGGGCAGCAGCGCCACCTCGACCGGCGCGGGCTTGTCGTTGAACTGCACGCGCAAGAGCGTCGGCGGCGGTTCACGCGTGGCCGCCGCGAGGCGCAGCACGAGCCGTCGGCCCTCGACGCGGCACTCGTCGAGCGCGAGCCCTTGTCCCGCCACGCCGCGCGCGTATTCGGCGCCGTGGGCGATGAGCTTCGGCCGCAGGCCGGAGGCGCGGAAGGCGCCGCCCGGCAGGGCCAGGGAGTAGAGGCCGGCCTCCTCACGCCGCCAGTCGCCGGCCGCGAGCGCGTGCGTCAGGCCGTGGCCCAGCGGTTCGGGCGCGCTGCTGTTGCCGGTCGTCGCGCCGGCCGCGCGCTCCCACTCGGCCACCTGGGCCTCGATCGGCCGCGGCTGGAAGCCGCGCGCCAGCGGCAGCCAGCGCGGGCCCTCCGGCTCGGCGCCGCAGGCCACCACGAAAAGCGCCAGGGCTACCAGGGCTACCAGGGCTACCAGGGCGAGCGCGGGCCGGGGCGAGCGGGCGCTGGGGGAGGGAAAGGCGAGCATGGGAGCGGAGAGGCCCCGGCGCGTCTTTCGATCGGCCAGGGCCTCGTCCGCGATCCTATCCAGCCGGAACGCCGCGCGTCAGGCGCCCGTAGGCCGCTGCAAGCCCGCGCGCCCGTCTCCCAATCCTGCTGCAGCCCTTCCCGGATGCCCCTCTTCCCCGCTACCGTCGCAGCGCGCATATGCGCGCCCAAGACCATGATCACCCGCTTCCTCTGCTGCGCCCTGGCCCTGTTCCTGTCTCCCGTCGCCCAGGCCTGCGAGGGCCCGGCCGCGTTCGCCGGGGTCCGCGAGGCGCGCTGCGAAGAGCTGCGTGACCTCGAGCTGGTGCGCACGGACGGCTCGACGGCTTCGCTGGGTGAGCTCGTGCCGGGCTTCGCGCGCGGCGAGTTCGTGGTGCTGGCCTTCACCGAGGTCGGCTGCCCGATCGCGAGCAAGTTGACGCCCAAGCTCGAGCGCCTGGCGCACGAGCTCGGCGCGCAGTTCCTCGGCATCGACGCGAGCGCCCAGGACTCGCTGGCGGAGATCGAGCAGGACTCGCGCGAGCTCGGGCGCTCGTTCCCCGTCGTCAAGGACGCGCGCCAGGCGCTGGCGCGCGCGCTCGGCGCGCGCACCACGACCGAGGTGTTCCTGTTCGACGGCGCTGGAGCGCTCGCCTACCGCGGCGCGGTCGACGACCAGTACGCGCTCGGCG
Source organism: Planctomycetota bacterium (assembly GCA_009691855.1). Classification (GTDB taxonomy): domain Bacteria; phylum Planctomycetota; class UBA1135; order UBA1135; genus JABFRZ01. Next base: position 117,509 of record SIAI01000003.1, read on the forward strand.
CGGCGCGCCCGGCGCCGACGCAGAACTACCTCGTGAACGCGCTGAGCGCGTTGCGCGCCGGGAAGACGCCCGCGCCGGCCGCGACCGAGGCGCCCGGCTGCGCGCTCACGTTGTTGCCCGAGTCCGAGCTCGCCGAGCCCCTGAGCTACGCGCGCGACGTGGCGCCGATCCTGCAGCGCCGCTGCCAGGCTTGCCACCGTCCCGGGCAGGTGGGGCCGTTCTCGCTGCTCGGCTACGACGACGCCAAGGGGCGCGCGAAGATGATCGCCCAGGTCGTCGAGGGCGGCGTGATGCCGCCCTGGAACGCCGACGCGCGCTACGACGGCGTGTTCGCCAACGAGCGCAAGCTCACCGGACCGGAGAAGGAGACTCTGCTGCGCTGGATCGCCGCGGGCACGCCGCGCGGCAATCCGGCCGACGAGCCCAAGCCGCTGACCTGGCCCGAGGGCTGGCGCATCGGCACGCCGGACCTCGTGCTCACGCCCGAGACCGTGGTCGAGACGCGGGAACCGTTCCCGGCCGAGGGCTACGCCGTGCCGCGCGAGGGCGTGATCGACTACCAGTACTTCACGGCCGAGACGCACTTCGCCGAGGACCGCTGGATCCAGGCCATGGAGGTGCATCCGGGCGCGCGCGACGTCGTGCACCACGTGCTGATCGCGATCTCGGTCCCGGGGCGCGGCGTCGACGAGAGCTCGTACCTGTCCGTGTACGTGCCGGGCGACACGCCCTCGGTCTATCCGCAGGGCTACGCCAAGCGCCTGCCGGCCGGGGCCAAGCTGGTGTTCCAGCTGCACTACACGCCGAACGGCAAGGAGCGCCGCGACCGTTCCGAGCTCGGCATCGTGTTCGCCAAGGAGCCGCCCGCGTTCGAGGTCATCACCGACGCGATCGTGAACGACGACTTCGAGATCCCCGCTGGCGACGCGAACCATGAGGTGCGCGCCACGAGCACGCTGGCGAAGGAGACCGGCCTGGTGGGTCTGTTCCCGCACATGCACATGCGCGGCAAGGACTTCCGCTACGTGGCGCACTTCCCCGACGGCAGCGAGCAGGAGCTGCTGTTCTCGCACTACGACTTCCAGTGGCAGGAGTCCTACGTCCTGCCCGATCCGATGCTGTTGCCGGCGGGCACGAAGCTCGAGTGCATCGGCCACTTCGACAACTCGAAGGCGAACCCGAACAACCCCGACCCGTCCAAGGTCGTGAGCTGGGGCGATCAGTCCTTCGAGGAGATGTTCATCGGCTACTACGACAAGGTCGAGCCGCTGGAGTGAGCGTGCGGCGCGCCCTCACCTGCCGAAGCCGAAGCCCAGCGCCAGCTCGACGAAGCTGAACTCGTCGCCGATCAGGCCGCGCAGGCCGACGTCGACCACGAACTCGGTGTCCTCGCGCACCTGGTCGCGCAGCACGTTCCACACGAAGCCCGTGCTGACGTACAGGCCCACCGCGCAGGTCTGGAAGTGCTTTCGCTGGTCGACGGCCTTCTGGTTCCCGTTCACGTCGAGGTCGTCGTCGAAGCCCGTGTAGTGGTCGCTGTTGTGCGTCTTGAAGAACGACGTGCCCGCGCCGACGTACGGCTGCAGGCGCGAATCGGGCCGGAACACCTGACGCACGCCGAGGCCCAGCTCCTGGATCCGTGAATGGCGCTCGTTGTCGACTGTGATCCAGCGCTTTCCGTTCGAACGTCCCCCGGGGTTGGTGATCCGGTACCCATCCGTGCCCTCGGTGTCGCCGGTGCGATACGAGACGTCCCAGCCCCAGCCGCCGGTACCGGGCATGAGCGTGGTCAGCTCGATGCCGGTCGTCGAGTAGCTGCCGTGGAAGCGGTCGTTGCTCGCGCGCTCGCCAGCGATCGCCGTCGCGTGCCAGCCGCCACGCGCGAAGGGGATGCGCGGGGCGGGCGTGGTGCAGGCGGCCAGCGCGCACAGCGCGAGGCCCGCGAGCCAGGCGGGGAACGGGCGGGGACTCATCGCTCCATGGTCATCGGCCGGAGGGGGGCGCACAAGTGGAGGGCGACAAGTGTTCCTTCCCCGAAGTAGCGCCAACAAGGCGGCGTGATGGATCGTCGCTGGCAAGGCGCGCCGACGACGCATATTCGCTGCAATACTAGGGAGAAGGCGCAAGGCCGCCAGCGGCGATTCAGTGCGGCGGATTGTTGGCGCTACTTCGGGGAAGGGACTAGTCGTCCTTGTCACCGCCGTAGCCCAGCGCGTCGAGCTCCTGCTGCTGCTCGGGGCTGATGGGGACCTGGATCGCGCTCGCGCTGGGGTCGAGCAGGCCGCGCAGGAGTTCGGCCTGACGCCGCGCGAGCTCCGCCGCCCAGGGTGCGTCGCGGATGGGGCGTTCCTCGTGGGGGTCGGTGGCGAGGTCGAAGGCGGAGTCGTACGCGCCGGCCGAGAAGGCCTCGCGCTCGCGCGTGAAGAGCTTCTTGCCGCCCTCGACCAGCGACAGCTGGGTGGTCTTCTGCAGGCGGAAGGCGAGGGCGGGGCGTTCGCCGGAGAGCGTCAGCAGCGAGGCGCCGCTCCAGCGCGGATCGGGAGTCAGGCCGGCGAGCGCGGCCAGCGTCGGGGCGACGTCGAGCAGCGTGGCGCTCTCCGTCACCGTCCGCGGGGCCAGCGCCGGACCGCGCAGCAGCAGCGGCACGCGCAGCTTCGACTCCCACAGGTCGCCGCCGTGGAAGATGTCGTCGTTCTCGCCCAGCGCCTCGCCATGGTCGCTGGTGAACAGCACGAAGGCCGTGTCGCGCGTCAGGCCGAATCCCCCGAGCGCGTCCAGGAACTCGCCGAAGCCGCGGTCGAGCTCGCGCACGCCGGCGTGATACAGCTCGCGGTAGCGCGGCGCGCAGGCGGCCAGGCGCTGCTTCCACTCCGCGGGCGGCAGCGTCTTCTTGCTCTTCAGCAGCGCGCAGTTGTCGGCCACGAGCTCGTTCCAGCTCTTGCGGTCTTCCTCGGGTCCGCTGCGGTAGGGGAGGTGCGCGCGGTAGGTGTGCACCAGCAGGAACACCGGCCGGCCGTCGTCCTGCTCCAGGAAGGCGCGCGCCTGCCTCAGCGTGTGCCCGAGGTTCCAGCTCGGCGGCTGGTTCTGCACGAAGCTCTCGAAGCCCTGATCGAGGCCGTGCATCGGCGTGAAGAAGGCCGCGTCGGTCACCGCCCCGGTGCGGTAGCCGGCGCGCGAGAGCGACTCGACCACGGTGATGAGCTCGCCCGGCAGCGAGTTCACGGCCTCGTTGGCCGTGTGCTGGCCGGGCGTGAGGCCGGTGAGCAGCGTGCTGATCGAGGGCAGCGTCCAGGCGGCGTTCGCGCGCGCGTTCGTGAAGCGCAGCGCACTTTCGGCGAAGGCGTTCAGGTGCGGAGCGAGCTCGGGCTCGCCGCCATAGCAGGCGAGGTTGTCGGCGCGGAAGGTGTCGGCCAGGAACAACACGATGTCGGGCGAGCTCGAGCGGAACCAGGGGCGCGCGCCATAGCTGCCGAGCTGCGCCGGACCGAGCACCGGATGCAGGAACAGCGCCTGACCCGGCGGGCCGCGGACCTCGAAGGTGAGGCGCGCGTCCTTGCGAGGGCTGCGCGGCAGCTCGATGCTCTGCCAGGTGCCGCTCGCGCTCAGCCTCGCCGAATCGGAGGCGAGCTGCCACACGACCTCGCCGTCGAGGCGCACGCACAGCTCGACCGGTTGGTTCGCCGAGCGCGTGAGGTAGCGCGGCACGAACGACAGGCGGCTCGGGGCGCTGGCGTCGAGCGTGAAGCCCTCGTCGAGTCCGCTCCACACGCAGAAGCCGGCGTCGAACTCGTTGGCGATGCGCACCTGCCACACGCCGTCGGAGGTCTTGCGCCCGCTCTCCATGCGCTGGCCGACGCGCAGGTCGTCGGCGGGGACCTTGTCGACCGGCAAGCACAGCTCGACGCGCTCGCCCAGCGCGCGGTACTGGCCCGGCGCGAGCTCGCGGCCTGGCACGGCCGGCGCCAGCAGCCGCCCGCCCGCCGTGAGACGCAGGAAGCCCGGCGTGCCGTAGGCAAAGGCGCCGCCGGGGACCGCAGCCGTCCACAGGCCCTGGCGCTCGCCCGCGCTCCAGGCCGAGTTCGGCAGCGCCACTTCGACCTCGACCGAGTCGCCGTTGGCCTTGCAGTTCGTCGCGTCCAGTCCGGCCGCGCGCTGCCAGCCCTGCACCAGCGCGAGCAGCGGGCGCGGCTCGAAGCCGCGCGTCAGCGGTACCCAGCGCGGTCCGGCGGAATCCACGGGCGCGCTCGGTCCGCGCTCGCAGGCCGTGAGCAGGAGTGCGAGGACGGCCAGCCTTGAGGGTGAACAGAGCATCCTGGTCCCGGATCGGAGCAAGCGAGGATAGCGCTGAAGCGCGCTCTGCCGCCGCGCCGAACCGCGGAACGCGCGGGGCGAGAGCTCCGCGCTATTTCTCGCCGTCGGGCGCCGCTTCGGCCGTGGCCTTGGCCGCGGCAGCGGCCTCGGCAGCGGCAGCGGCCGCGGCGTCCGCCTTCTCGCTCTCGGGATCGAGCAGGTGCTTCAGGTTCGTGCCGATGTCCTTCTTCGTCTGCTCGAAGCGCGCGCGGTCCTCCGCGGTCAGGTCGGCGGCGGCGAGCTTGGTCTCGACCAGCTCCAGCGCGTGGCGGTACAGGCGCTCGACCTCGGCATCGTCGCTCACGAAGTGGTAGTGCAGCATCAGCGCCGCGTCGTTCTGCAGCTGCGGATCGGACGGATCGAGCTCCAGGGCGCGCTGGTAAGCCTTGTAGGAGCGGTTGTAGAGGTCGCTGAGCAGGGCCGCGTCTGGCGGCGTGGTCTTGGCCTTGTGCGCGTCGTACTCGAGGGTCTCGCCCTCGTCGCGCAGGAACAGGCCGACGTTGTTCCAGTAGCGCGGGTTGGCGGGGAAGGCCTCGGCCAGCAGCTCGGAGAGGAAGGCCGCGTCGAGGTTCTTGGCCGGCTCCTCCTTCGCGCACCAGGCGATCAGGCCCTCGAACGCGCGCAGCGCGCCGCCCGCGCTGGCGGCCTCGGAGACCATCGAGACGGGATCGAGCTCCCAGCCCTTGTGCATCGCCGCCACGCCGCCCGCCGAGTCCTGAAGGTAGTGACGCGCGAGGCCGATGTAGAACCACGAGTTGGCCGACTCGGCCGCGCCCAGGAAGCCCTCTTCGGCCCCGCTCCAGTTGGCATCGTTGAAGCGCGCCCAGCCGAGCCACCAGGAGGGCACCACGGCGCGCGGGTCGCCGGCCGGGGCGCGCGCGGCCAGGCGCTCGTGCGCAAGCTCCAGCGTGGCGCGGAAACCGCACGGCCGCTCGTCTTCGGGGGTCTTGGTCGCGTTCGCGAGCAGCTGGAAGCACTGGTTGTAGTTGAAGCTCTGCGGATCGAAGGCGATCGCCGTGGCGTAGGCCTCGGTCGCCTCGGGGCCCTTCTGCTTCCACATCATCGTGTGGCCGAGCTGCGTGGCCGCGGCGGCGAGCGCGCCCTGCTCGGCCTCGCTGCTGGGCGTGCCGTACAGCGCGACCGCGCGCTGGAACGAAGCGGCGGTGTCGCTCCACAGCGCGGCGGCTTCCGCGCCCTCGGGGGCTTCGCCCTGGGCCGCCAGGAACTGCGCCATGGCGATGCGCCCGCGCTCGCCCCAGCTCGCGGGCGAGCTCGCGTAGACCTCGACGGCCCGGTCGGCGGCCCAGCGCGCGGTGGCGAGGTCCTGCACGAACCAGGCGGAGTTGGCCAGCGGCAGGAAGGCGTCGCGATAGCGTGCCGCGTCGGCCTCGACGGCCTGCTTCAGGAAGGTCGTGGCGTCCAGGAAGTTCATCTGCACGCTCGAGTCGGTCACGCCTTCCGCCACGTAGTCCTGCGCGCGGCGCGCGAAGGCCATGCCGTAGAGGTAGGTCATGTCCAGCCCCTTCTGGCCGGCGCGCTCGAGCTCGTCGAGGGCGTCGAGCGTGTCGTTGCTGCGCCCTTCCTCCATCCACGCGCGCAGCACCCACATGCGCGTGCGCAGCGAGTCGCCGTCGGCCTCGAGGGCCGCGCTGAAGACCTGCTCGGCCTCGCTGGCCTGTCCCGCGTCGAGCAGCTCGCGCCCGCGCGCGATGCGCGTCTCGAGCTCGGCGGGGGACAGCTTGGGCGCGACCACGGCGGCGGAGCTCGGACTCGGCGCCGGAGACGAACACGCGGTGACGAGCGGGAGCAGCAGCAACGAGAACGGGAGGACGGATCGCACGGGCGGGTCTTCGAGGGGCTAGGGGATGTCGCAGGGCTGGGCCCAATTCAGCAGGTCCCAGTAGATGTCGTCGGGCATGGGCTCGCCGCGCACCTGGGGCAGCAGCGAGTTCTTGACCGCGCGTCGATCGGGGCCGAGCGTGAGCGACTTCTCGAGCCAAGGCAGCGCCGCGGCGCCGTCCTTGCGGTAGATCCACTCGAGCACGCCCATGTTCTGGTGCGCGTCGCCCCAGGCCGATTCGAGCGCCTTGAGCTCGTTCTCGAGCGCGGCCGCGCGCTCGGGCAACTCCTCGACGCGCAGCGCTTCCTTCTTGGCCGCCAGCTGACGCTCGCCGAGTTCGATGGCCCGCCGCAGCGTCTGCTCGGCCCAGTCGACGTCGCGGTGCAGGTAGTAGAGCGCGACCAGCGCCGCGTCGTTCTGCACCTGCACGTCATCGGGCGCGAGCTCGGCCGCGGGCCGGTAGGCCGCGTAGCTGCGCTCCATGATCGCGCGCGCGCGCTCGAAGCGCTCGTTGGCCGCGCGCGCGAAAGCCTGGCGTTCGTCGAGCGAGCCCGGGAGAGCGCTCGGTTGCGGCAGCAGGGGGCGGAGCTCGGCCAGCGCTTCGGCGTTCGTCAGCTCCCCGCGCGCGGCGCGGCACAGCTTACGACCCTCGCTCTCCAGGGCGTCCGCGGCGTCGCGTAGGTCGAGGCCGGCGTCGTTGGCCCACAGCCACGACTCGGGCTGCAGCTGGTGCAGGGTCTCGAAGGTCTCGCCCGCGGCCAGCGCGTCGGCCTTCGGGTTGGAGCCGTCGGGCCTCGGCTGGTAGGCGTCGGCGATGAAGTACAGGCCCTGAATGCCGCTCTCGAGCTCGCCGGGCCAGGAGCTCTCGATGCCGCGCTCGAAGAGCTCGTTCATCGACAGGAACTCGTCGCGCGCGCGGACGAGGTCGCCGGCGTGGAAGGCGCACCAGCCGCGCGCCAGGCGGCACACGGCCTCGTGCACCAAGGCCTGGTTCGCGTACTCGGGCAAGGCCTCACGCAGCGCGCGGAACTCCTGCTCGCTGTGCGCGAAGGGCGCCGGATCGAGCTCGCGCGGTGTGGCGCGGTAGGCCGCGAGCGCCAGGCGCAGGCGCGCGGCCGCGAGCTGCCAGCGACCGAGCGCGACCTCCGGGTGCGCGGCCACGTGGGCCTCGAAGGCCGTCACCGTGGCGGCCGGACCGTCGAACGCCTCGCTGACGCGCGCCAGCCGCTCGATCAGGCCACCGTCCTCGGGGAAGCGCTTCAGCGCGCGCTGGATCGTCTCCTTGGCCGCGGCCAGCGAGCCCTCGCCCTCGTACAGCTCGGCCAGGTGGCTCCACACCCAGGGATCGTCGCTCACGCGACCCAGCAGACGCCCCAGGGCGTCCTCGCTCTCGAGCGCCAGCGCCGCGCGGTCCTCGCGCGCGGCGTCGCGTGCGGCGGTGTAGGCCGCGAAGACCTGCTCGGCGTAGATGCGTTCCGGGGCCAGGCCAAGCTCGGCCGGCACGGACTCGCCGTGAGCGAGGAGCGTCACGCCGCGCCGCGCAAAGCCCAGCGCTTCCTCGCTGCGTCCTAGCAACCAGGCCGCGCGGCTCGCGCCAAGCAGCGCATGGGCCGATTCGCCGGCGCCCTCATAGGCGTCGAGCGCGTCGGTGAGCACGCCCTCGATCAACCCGGCCGAGCCGCCGCCGCTCCTGATCTTCGTCTCGCCCAGGCGCAGGCTCGCGTCGGCCTTGAGCAGGCGCGTCTCCAGGTTGTCGGGCGCGAGCACCAGGGCGCGGTCGACGGCCGTCAGCGCGTCCTCAGGGACTCCGGCAGCCAGGTCGTTGCGCGCGCGCGCCATCGAGTCGCTCCACAGCAGCTGGTCGAGCCGCTTGCGCGCCTCTTCGAAACGGCCTTCCTCCAGGCAGCGGATCACCTCGCCCACGCCATCGCCCAGGTCCGCTTGCACGGGGCCCGCGTCCGCGGCCGACGAAAGCGCCCACACCGACGCGGGGCGTTCGGCCGGGCTGCTGCAAGCGAAAACGACGGCGCACAGGAGCGCGCCGAGGGGCGTGCGGGGCATGGGCGCGGGGGCGGGGGAGCGCAGGGCGGACGCGTGCAAGCAAGCCTCGATCCGACGGGGCCGGGCGCGCGTGACGGGGAGAGATTCTAGCCACGACTCTATGCCCCTCCTCGGGCGGCGACTACCTTTTCGGGCCGCGCGCGCTCCGGCACCGTTCCCGCGGGAATAGGAGGCGTGCCCAAGGCGTCCCTATTCCGCGGCGCGGCGGGAGTCCTGGTTCGCGTGCGCTGTCCCCGTCCCGTTCCGAGAGGCCCACGGCCCTTGTCGACTCTGTTGCGGATCCTCGTCCTCGCGCTCGCCGGCCTGGCGAGTTCGTGCACTGACAACGTCACCTGCGTCTTCGCCGGCAGCTGCAACGGTGGCCCGGGGCCGATCTCCGAGAACCAGGCCGTCCTCCCTGTGGATGGCGAATGGGTCCTCGACGGGCCACCCGACGTCAGCGCGGTCTTCCCCAGCGGCATCCAGAACCCGGGCTCGACTCCGATCGTGATCGTGTTCAACGAGTCGATGGCGCCCCGCACCGTGTTGAATGCCGTCGAGGTCGTGCCCCTGGCGGGCCCGGGCCAGCCGGTCTTCGGTCTGCTGCAGCAACTCGTCTCCGACGGACGCGTGCTCGTGCTCCTGCCGGTTCCGGGGAGCGACCTGGCCGCCGGAGATTACTCCGTGCGCCTGGGTGCGGACGCGCTGGTCACCGACCTCACCGGGCAGGAGCTGAACCGCACTCCCGGGGCGCAGCTCGGCGCGTTCACCGTCGCCACCGCGCCTCCCGTCGCGCCCCGGCTGGTGACGACCTTCCCCGCGGACAATGCGACCGGCCAGTCCGAGACCAGCGAGCTGGTCACCGTCTTCGACCGCCCGGTCCAGGCCTCGTCCGTCAACGTGCTCTCCTTCGACGTGAAGGTGGGCGGGGTGAATCCGCCCAACGATCCGGCGCCGACGGTGCTGCGCCTTGGCGCCCAGGGCATCCCGGACACGCGCGTCTTCCTCTACCGCAGCGTGGACGTCGACGGCGTGGCCGTGCCCCTCGGCAAGTCCGCGAGCGTCACGCTGAACCTCTCGCCAGCCACGAGCGCCATCCTCGACACCGAGGGCGACAAGCTCGTGCTCACCGCGGTCGACTTCACGACCCTGGCCTTCTCGACTCCGCTGGGGGCGAGCCTGCTCTCCGACCCGAACGACGCCATCGGTCTTGCCAATCTCACCAACGGCGACCCCGAGGAGCTCACCGTCGAGGTCGAGCTGGACGCGGCCCAGACGAACGACTCGGTGGATCTGTTCCTGTTCGGGAAGCAGCGCTCGAACGAGCAGGATCCACCCTTGATCGCCTTGCAGCGACCGCTGAAGCTGACCGCGGCCGGCCCGATCTCGACCGCGACCTTCCTGCGCGAGGACATCGCGCTGCAGCTTTCCGAGCGGCCCGACGACGTGCGCTTCGAGGACGGTTCCCTGACCTTCGCCTTCCGCCTGCGGCGCGGTTCGCTGGTGACGCCGCTGCGCGTGCTCGACCTCGATCCGAATCCGGACACGATCCAGGACCCGCTGCTGGACACGACTCAGCCGACCGTGAGCGCGCTCGCGGGCTCCACGGTAACGAGCGAGTTCCGCTCGGATCTGCGCGGGCTCTCGCTGGCTGGCCAGGCCGACGAGCGCGTGCGCAGCGTGGCCGTGGAGACGCCGCTCGGGAACAACGGCGTGCTGCCCGTGGTGGGCTCCGACGACGCGGGCTTCTTCCTCGCCGCGCCCGTGGCGGTGGAAGTCGTGGCCGGCGGCAGCACGACCTTCCAGTTCAGCGCGCGCGACGAGGCGCTCAACTCCACTGCGGTTCTGGCCGGGACGTTCTTCCAGTTCGGCGTCCTGGGCTCGAGCGCGTGGACGCCGGGCGCCAGCGTCGAGATCGAGGTCTTCGACGAGGGCACGCTCGCGACCCTGGCCAACGCGCGGGTGCTGGTGCACTCCGACCAGGGCAACGGCACGGACTTCCCCTTCGTCCAGGCCGGGACGACCCTGGCCGACGGCAAGGTCACGTTGGCCACGGCCGGGGCGCCCTCGGTCGGCGCGATCGTGACCGTGGTGTTGACGGGCTACGACCTCTTCACGCTGCACGGCGTGCCGACCACGCACCTCTCGGTGCCGCTGCATCCACTCACCCAGTCGCCCGCTCGCTCCAGCGGGGTGGTCACGACCTCCAACCCCGCGGCGGTCGCGCTGGTGCAGAACTTGGATCTGCGCTTCGACGATTCGCGGCGCGGGGTGGAGCTCGTGCGCGGCTTCGAGGGCGTCGGCGTCAATGAGAGCAATGGCGTGCTGACCCTCTCCTACGGCCCTCAGCCGATCCGCGCACGGCGGTTGGGCGCGCGCTCGTTCTACGCTGGGGACTTCTCCCAGACCGAGGCCGCGTTCAGCGCCTCCCAGCTGCTGCAGGCGTTTTCGCTCTCCATCCCCTTCGCGCCGGCCGCGCCGGGCGCGTTCCAGGTCGGCAACCTCACCTTCGACTTCCTCCTCTTCGACACCACCGCGCCGCCCGCCGACGCGGCCCAAGCCCTGCCGCCCTTCACACTGCACGTGGATCCCGCCAACGGCGTCGACCTGGCGCGCTTGTTTCCGGATCCCGATGGCGCGCCGCAGGTCTCGGTCGATGTCCTGGTCCCTGGGCTGCCCGGCTCGATCGCCGCGGGCCTCGGGCTCGCCTTCGAGCAGAGCACCGAACGCTGGACCATCCGCGCCGCGCAACCCGGGGCGATCACAGCCGCCGGCTCGCTGGGTTCGAGCGGAGCCGTGGACACGGATCCGTTCGTGCGTGCCGAGGCCCTCGATCTGGACGGCAACACCTCCGGCGTGCGCCCGCGCCTTTCTACGCTGCTGGCCGCGGGGCCGACGCCCGAGCTGCAGGCCCTGGCCGTCCCGACCCAGCTCCAGCCGTTGGCCGACGACGAGACGGGGGCCCAAGCCTTCACCGTGCGCCTGCGGCATGCGCTCGACGATTCGCGTACCGAAGGCGGGCTCTACCGGGTGGACCTGAACGATGCCTCGGGGCGCGGCTGGAGCGTGTGGCGCTTCGACGAAGCCGGGACGGCGGACGTGCTGCTGCGGGTCGTGGACGTGGCCGACGCGGGCGCGGTGGGCCTCGCCGACGGGCCCATCGCGAGCACGGCCTCGGCCTTCGCCTGGAACGGGCTCGATCCGGCCGACTTCCTGTGGACCGACCTCGAGCGCCGCTTCGAGCTCTTCTCGCGCGCCGAGACGGTGCGCTTCTTCAAGCCCCTCCAGCCGCCCGCGCGGCGCGGCCTCGTTCCAGGATCGTCCTCGCGAAGCAGCCAGCGAAGGCGCTAGAATCCGGCCCTTTCCGACACCTTCGAAGAAGCACTCCATGTTCGTCCGCTCACCGGTTCGGAATCTCGTCGCCCTCGCCCTGGTCGCGTTCCTCGGCTCGGCCTGTAGCGCCACCGGGAGCCAGGAGGAGAAATCCACTCCGCGCGGCGCCATCGACCGCCTGCTGGAGCTCCAGCCCGTGGACGTCGCCGTGGCGCCGGTGCGCGACCAGACGAATTTGCAGCGCGTGCCGATCGAGGTCTTCCGCAACGCGTTCGTGCAGACGCTGATCGAGCGTCGCTACACTCCGCTCGCGCCGAGCTACGTCGATCAAAACTGGGTCGAGTCGGCCTTCAAGGGCACTCCGCCGCCGGACGGCCTGCTGGTCGTGTCGATCACGGCCTGGGATCCCACGCACCTGTTCTCGACCGGGAAGGTCGCCGCCACGGCCGACGTCGTGCTGTTCGAGGGCGCGGACACCACCGGGCGCGTGTTGTGGCAGCTCACCTTCCAGGACGAGGTCGATCTGGGTGATGGGCGCGGCAACCCGCCGCCGTCCGGTCAGGACCTCATCCCGAAGGCCGTGCGTCTTTTCACGCAAAGGGCGCTTCTGAACCTCCCCATGCGGGATCCGGTGGCCGCCCACAGCGCCGAGAAGAACGTCGAAGCCCGGCCGGCCTCGCTGAAGTAGGGCGCAGAAGCTCCGGCGGGCCGCTTGGAGGGCCCGCACTGGCAGCGAGGGCGGGGCGTCGCTAGACTCTGCCCCCGCAACAGGCCCGGACGAAGCGGACGCGTCGAAACGCGCCTGGCGTCCGTTGTCGCCGCGACTCGAGCCGAGCCGCTGCGACGCACCTCGCGCCCGGAGAAACCTTCCCCTGGGTGCGTGGCAAGTCGGCCACCGCAGGCTGAACCCAGACGACGATTTCGATGCCCATTCAAGCCGAGCGCAAGAAGGTGCTCATCCAAGAGTACGCGATCCAGAAGGGGGACAACGGGTCCCCCGAAGTACAGGTCGCGATCCTGAGCGAGCACATCCGCAACCTGACAGAGCATCTCAAGACCCACCGCAAGGACTACACCTCGCGCCGAGGTCTCCTGCTGATGGTGGGCAAGCGCAGCAAGCTGCTGGGCTACCTCCGCAAGCGGCACCCGGTGCGCTACCAGGCCGTGATCCAGCGCCTGGGCCTGCGCCGCTAGGTGGTAGACGTGTCCGCGCTCCGCTGTTCGCGTCGCTCGGGAGGGCGACCGGGCACGAGCGGAGCCAGCCTCCCTCGCATTGCGAGAGCGGTCCGTCCATGGGTTGCTCGCGGGCCGGGACGACGGTCGAATGGACCACAGACAACGAGAACTAGAGAAACCTAGAGAGACGAGTACAACGATGACGAATGAACGATACGCCCGCGTCGAGTGCGAGCTGGCGGGCCACAAGTTGGTCCTCGAGACGGGCCAGATCGCCCGCCAAGCCCACGGCAGCGTGCTGGTCACCTGCGGCGAGACGCAATGCTTCGCCGCCGCCTGCGTCGGCCCCGTGCGCGAAGAAGTGGACTTCTTCCCGCTCACGGTCGACTACCGCGAGATGACGGATGCCGCGGGCAAGATCCCCGGCGGCTTCTTCAAGCGCGAGGGGCGCCCGACGACCAAGGAGATCCTGACCATGCGCCTGATCGATCGCTCGATCCGGCCGCTGTTCCCCGAAGGACTCAAGCGCGAAGTGCAGGTCATCTCGCGCGTCTACGGCTACGACGGTGTGAATCCGGCGGACGTGCTGGCGATGATTGCCTCCTTCGCCGCGCTGCACATCAGTAACATCCCCTTCCAGGGCGCCCTCGGCGCGATGCGCATCGGCAAGATCGACGGCAAGCTGGTCGTGCTGCCGGGCGATCCCTCGAAGCGCAGCGAGTCCGACCTCGACCTGGTCGTGGCCGGCCACGAGTCCGCGATCGTGATGGTCGAATGCTCGGCGCGCGAGCTGCCCGAGCCCGAGATGATCGAGGCGCTCGAGCTCGCCCACGACCAGATCAAGAAGCTGTGCGCGGCCCTCGATGACCTGCGCGCGCAGGCCGGCAAGCCCAAGGACGAGTTCGTGCCCCCGGCCAAGGACAAGAGCCTGGACCAAGAGGTCGCGCGCTACGCCGACGAGCTGCGCACGGCCATGCAGACCAAAGGCAAGGAAGCCCGCAGCCAGGCGATGGACGCGGTCCAGAGCCGGTGCCTCACGACGCTCAGCTCCGGCCTGGCCAACGACGCGCTCGACGCGCGCAAGAAGGCCGTCAAGGGCGCCTTCTCCGAGCTCTCCTGGCGCAGCGAGCGCGACCTGATTCTCTCGACCTCGAAGCGCATCGACGGCCGCGAGCTGGACGAGATCCGCACGATCACGATCGTGCCGGACTTCATCCCGCGGCACCACGGCTCGTCGCTGTTCACGCGCGGCGAGACCCAGGCGCTGGTGTCTTGCACGCTCGGCACGCCGGACGACGAGCAGATCATCGACGGTATCGAGGAGGAGTACAAAAAAGGCTTCTACCTGCACTACAACTTCCCGCCCTTCAGCGTGGGCGAGACGCGCCGTCTGGCCGGACCGGGCCGACGCGAGATCGGGCACGGCATGCTGGCCGAGCGTTCGCTCGCGGCCGTACTGCCGCCGCGCGAGAAGTTCCCCTACACGATCCGCCTCGTGTCGGAGATCCTCGAGTCGAACGGCTCGTCCTCGATGGCTTCGGTGTGCGGCGGGTGCCTCTCGCTGATGCTGGCCGGTGTGCCCATTCGCCAGCCGGTGGCCGGCATCGCCATGGGCCTCGTCACCGACGGTCCGCGCTACGCGGTGTTGTCCGACATCGCCGGTTCCGAGGACCACAACGGCGACATGGACTTCAAGGTCGCCGGCTCGGGCATCGGCATCACGGCGCTGCAGATGGACATCAAGATCAGCGGCGTGACGCGCGAGATGCTGGAGAAGGCGCTGGGCCAGGCTCGCGACGGGCGCCGCCTGATCCTGCGCAAGATGCTCGAGGCGGTGAAACAGCCGCGCGCCGAGGTCTCGCGCTACGCGCCGGCCATGGAGCTGATCCGCATCCCCAGTGATCGCATCGGGTATCTGATCGGGCCAGGCGGCAAGAACATCAAGGGTCTGCAGGAGACCTACAAGGTGCGCATCTCGATCGTCTCCGACGAAGGCGAGGTCTCGGTCTCCGGTCTCGACCGCGCCAAGGTGAACGCGTGCCTCGACATCATCCGTGCCATGACCGAGACCCCGCAGATCGGTGCGCGCTACAAGGGCACGGTCAAGAGCACCAAGGACTTCGGCGCCTTCGTGGAGATCCTCCCGGGCACGGAAGGCATGGTGCACGTGTCCGAGCTGGCCGAGGGCTACGTGAACCGAGTCGAGGACGTGGTCAAGGTGGGCGACGAGATCGAGGTGGTCGTGATCCACGTCGATGACCGCGGCAAGATCAAGCTGTCGCGACGCCAGGCCATGGTGAAAACCTGATGGTCTGAGGAGAAAAGCTGCGCCGACAGGGCGCGGCGTTCTTCTCGGACTCGGAGTCTCTGGGGCGCGAGTCCTTCGCGCTCCAAAAGCCCCTCAACGGCGCGTTCGGGTCATCCCGAGCGCGCCGTTCGCATTTCAGCCCCGTCCCGTGGTCGCTGCTCGCGCCGCCCCTCCGGCGCAGCTTTGACGAAAAAAAGGACGCAGGAAGGGTGGCGCGAGGAATCTCGATTCCTACCCTAGTCCTTCGACGCTCCAGCCGATCCACAGACAGGGTCTCCTGGGGCAAGGAACCAAGAAACTGACTTCAGCGGGCTTCCTCCAAGCGAGGAAGCGTTCCCATCCCCCCTCGAGGCCCGGCCAGCGAAGACGTCCATGAGCCACCGAACCTGCCTCAGCCTGATCCTGCTCAGCCTCGCTCTAGGGGGAGTCGCGCATACCGATCCTGTTGGCCCGTCGCGGTCCGCGCCCATTCTGGCGGCGGACAAGTGGGTGGCCGAGGACGAAGACAACATCTGCGGGATCAAGGACCTGAAGAAGGTCTCGAACCCGGCCAAGGTCGACTACGACGGTCTGTGGGACGCGACGCCGCAGATCAAGAAGATGAAGGAGAAGAAGATCGACCCCGATTCGACCGAGGGGAAGGCCTTGCGCAGCCAGGCGAAGACCTTGATCACCAAGACCTGCGAGCTCGTGCGTTCGGCCAAGGGCTACTGCGGGATCTGGAAGACGATCAAGAACGAGGACGGCCGCACGGTCCCCGACGCCACCGACGACGTCAAGGACAAGCTCGACGACTAGGCGCCGCTGGTGTTGCACTACTCGGCAGAGGCGCAACGCCGCCAGAGTCGATCCAGCCTGTCACCCGCTGGACGCGTGAAGTGGGCCGCTCGCGCGTGAATCCCCGCTCCCTCGGCGTCCTGCTCGTCGCTGGCGCGAGCGTGGCCGTGCTCGCCGGAGGCTGCACGGGCCTCGAGAAGCGCGAAGAACACGGCCTGAGCGAGCTCGGCCAGCTGATCGAGGGCGCACAACCCGTCACGGGCACCGTGGTCGAGGGCGCCGAAGCACCACCGCCGGTCGACCCCTTCGCGCTGGCCGATCCGCAGTCGGTCAGCATGCCGGCGCAGGAACCGCTGCTCGATCCGCGCCCGCGCCAGGATGCGTACATCCGCTTCGGCGAGCGCATCATCGTGCGCAAGGGCGTGGGCGGCGAGGAGTTCATCACCAAGCCCTACACGATGCCGACCAGCAAGGCCAAGGGCCTGGTCGATCTGATGGCGGCACTGGAGCCGTTCCCGTTCAAGCCGCGGCCGGGCGCAGTGGATCCGGCGACCGGCCAGCTGCCACCGCTCGATCCCGGCATCCTCGAGTACCAGATCCTCGAGAACTGGGACAAGGAGTTCTACTCGAACCTGAAGATCCCCTTCGACTCCGGGCCGCCCAAGGCGCCCGATGCGGTGATCCTCTCGGACGTGCTGGTGGTCACGGCCAGCTACGGCCTGCTGGAGCAGTTCGAGGACTTCCTGGATCTCTTCGCGGCCGGCGGCGTGCCGCAGATCGAGCTCGAGGCCAAGATCATCGAGGTGGTCGAGACCGACCAGCTCGATGTGGGCGGGAACGCCTCGTTTAAGTTCGGTGACTCGAACTTCGTGCAGGGCCTCGACTTCAACCTGCCCAACGTGGCTGGCACGACCGAAGCGATCCTGAGCCTGGGCGCCGTGCAGTCGGCCCTGGCCTTCGACGCCGTGCTCGAGGCCGTGCGCACCTGGGACAACGTGCAGATCGACTCGCGGCCCAAGACCGTCGTGCGCGCGGGCGGCGTGGCCTACCTCGAGAGCACGACCGAGATCCCCTTCAGCGAGATCAAGACCCTCTCGACCAACGCCACCGACTTCACCGCCGGCACGGTCTACAAGAAGGTCGGCGTCCAGCTCTACATCTCGCCGCGCATCATCGGCACCAAGATGCTGGCGCTCGACGTGCACCTGATCGGCTCGCAGCAGGTCGGTTCGCAGACGACCTTCACCTCCAGCAGCGGCCAGCTGATCGAGGTGCCCGTGATCGCCTATCGCACGGCGAAGACGGTCGTCTATCTCGAGGTCGGCCAAACGCTCGTGATCGGCGGCCTGACCACGACTCGCGAGCGCGAGCTCATCAGCAAGGTGCCGATCCTTGGCGACCTGCCGCTGATCGGGCTGCTCTTCCGCTCGACCTTCACGCGCACCGAGAAGCAGCACGTGCTGTTCGCGATCAGCCCGCGCATCCTGCAGCACTCCGACTTCGAAGCCGAGTTCTGAGCGCTGCCCTGGCTGGCTTCGGTTCCGCCCGCACTCGGGCGCGAGGCCTCAGTCGAGCGAAGCCTCGCGTGCCCGCCCGTGCTGCCGCCGCAACGCGCCCGGCCCGAGGCCGAGCCTGCGCACCAGGACGCGCGTCATGTGGCTCTGATCGCAGAAGCCCGTCGCCAGGGCCACCTCGCACAGCGGTGCCGCGCTGCTCAGGCACAGCTCGAGCGCGCGGCGCACGCGCAGGGCCGCGATGTGCGCGCGCGGCGCGCGTCCATAGGCGCGCGCATAGCTGCGCGCCAGGTGCGCGCGATGCACGCCCGCCCGCCTCGCGATGGACGCGACGCTGCCGCGCGCTCCGCCCAGGGCCTCGATGTGCGCGCGCGCCTCGCGCAGCCACGGCGGTGGCGCGCCCGGCTCGTCGTCGGCGGCGCGCGCGAGCAGCTCCAGCACGATCGTCTCGATGTCCAGTGCGCTCGCGCCGGGCGCGGCCGTGCCGAGCTCGTGCAGGCGCAGCACGAGCCCTTGCAGCTCGGGGCGCAGGCGAAACAGGTCCTCGTCCGGCGCGCCGCAGCAAACTCGCCCGAAGAGGCGGGGATCGAGCTCCAGCAGCAAACAGCGCGCACCGCGTGGCCCGAACTCCAGCTCGTGCTCGCGTCCGGCCGGACTGAAGCGCAGCGTCCCGGGCAGGCACTCGCGCTCCGCGCGCGTGCGCTCGAGGAACGCGCCCTCCAGCACCAGGCACACGTGGGCGCGCTCGTGGGCGTGCGTGGAGAGCACCAGGCCGGGCGCCATGCGCGCGTCGCACAGCTCCACCCCGCTCCACGGCGCTGCGAGCGTGCGATCCGTTTCGGGCGCGTCCATGGGCATGCAACCACCATCCAAGCGGCGGCGTAGCCGCGCGGCTAGTATCCGGCATGCGCCGACGAAGCGCGCCCCCCCGGCGCGCGGGTAGCGGGTTCCCGACACGATGTTCTTACCCCTTCTCACGCTCGCCCTCGCCTTGCCGGTGCCGCAGGAACACGACTTCGCGCCGCGCGAGGAGGAAGTCGCCTTCACGCGCGAGGGGGTGTCGCTGGCCGGCACGCTCTTCACTCCGCCATCCGTCGGCGTCCATCCCGCGTTGCTGTTCCTGCAGGGCTCGGGCGAGCACGATCGCGAGCCTGTCCTGGTGACTGCGCGTCGCTGCGCGACGCTAGGCCTCGTCGCCCTGGCCTTTGACAAGCGGGGCACGGGCCGCTCGCAAGGCGACTGGCGCGAGGCGTCCCTCGACGATCTGGCGCAGGACGCCCTGGCGGGCCTGCGCTTCCTGCGCGCGCGCGCGGACGTCGATGCACGCCGCGTCGGACTGTGGGCGCCGAGCCAGGGCGCCTGGGTGGCGAGCGCGCTGTGTGCGCGCGGCGGCGAGCCCGGCTTCGTGATCGCGGTGTCCGGCGGCGGCGTGGCGCCGGCCGAGGCCGAGCGCTGGGCCTACGACTGCCGGCTGCGCGCTGCACGGGCCAGCGCCGAGGAGCGCGCGGAGGCCGCGGCGTTCGTCGAGCGCTACCTCGAGTTCCTGGCCGGCGACGGCGACGAGCCGTCCTTCGCCGCCGCGCTCGAAGCCGCGTGCACGACGAGCTGGTGGACGACGCTCGAGCTCGAGCGCGTCAAAGCCTACGTCGCGCGCCGCGCGCGCTGGTCCTGGGTCGCGAGCTACGACCCGCGCACGGACCTCGCGGCCATGCACTGCCCGGTGCTGGTGCTCCTGGGAGAAGGCGACGAGCTGCAGTCGAGCGCACTGGCCGCGCAGCGCTGGCGCGAGGGACTGTGGCGCGGCGGCAACGACGACCTCGTTGTGCACGTGTTCCCCGGCGCGAACCACTACCTGCGCGCGCCCGGCGCGGCCGGCGCGGATCCGCATGCGGGCGAGTTCCTGCCCGCGGTCCAGGCCGAGCTCGAGTCTTGGCTGCGTGCGCGCGTCCTCGCGCCGCGCACGCCGGACGCGCCGCTCGCCTTCGTCGATGTGAACCTCGTGGACGTGGAACTCGGCCGCATCGTGCCGCACCAGAGCGTGCTCGTGCTCGGTCCGCGCATCCTGCGCGTGGGCCCGGCCAGCGAGCTCGCGCTGCCCGCGGGCACGCGGCGCATCGACGGCGCCGGGCGATTCCTGCTGCCCGGACTGGTCGATGCACACGTGCACGCCGGCGAGCGTGAGCTCCCCCTGTTCCTGGCCAACTGCGTTACCACCGTGCGCGAGCTCAACGGCACGAGCGAGCATCTGCGCCTGCGCGAGCGCATCGCCAGCGGCGCCGTCCTCGGTCCGCGGATGGTCGTGTCGAGCCCGATGCTGGCCGGAGAGCGCCAGCGCTGGCGTCACGTGTTGCTCACCGACCCCCTCGAGGCAGAGCTCGCGGCCGAACGCTTCGCGCTCGAGGGCTACGACGCGCTCAAGATCTACGACGGGCTCAGCCCGGAGGTCTACGAGGCATTGGCGGAGGTCGCGCGCCTGCGCGGGCTGCCGTTGGTAGGGCACGTTCCGAAGGCCGTCGGCCTCGAGCGCGTGCTGGCGGCCGGCCAGGAGCTGCAGCACGTCGAGCAGCTCGCCGAGGCCACCGTCGGCCACCGCACGGACCTCGCGCGCATCCCCGAGATTGCGCGCACGCTGGCGCAGGCCGGCGTGACCGTAACCCCGACCCTCGCGGCCCAGGCCATCCTGTGCAGCCAGGGCCGTGCGGATTTCCTGGCGCGCTACGAGCTCCCCGAGCTCGTCTACGTCGATGCCGAAACCCGCGCCTGGTGGGACGGCCTGCGCGGCGGCGGCGGACACGCCGCAGCGACCGGGGCGGACAGCCCCTTCTACGTGTTCCAGCGCGAACTCGTGCGCGCGCTGGCCGCGGCCGGCGTGCCCTTGTTGGTCGGGACCGACACGCCCAATCCGCTGCTCGTCGCAGGCTTCTCGATGCACGAGGAGTGCACCGCGCTGCGCGCGGCCGGGCTGGCCCCCGCGGACGTGCTGCGCGCGGCGACGCTCGCCCCCGCGCGAGCGCTGGGGCTCGAGCGCGAGCAGGGCCGTGTGGCCGAGGGCCTGCGCGCGGATCTCGTGCTGGTCGATGCGAACCCGCTCGAGGACCTGGCCGCGCTGCGCCGGCCGCGCGGCGTGCTGGTGGCCGGCCGCTGGCTCGATTCGGCGGAGCTGACGCAGCTCCTCGTGCCGCTGCACCGCCGTTGAAGTCCTCCCAGTCGGGTGCGCCCGAGCCCGGAGGCGGGACGTCGATCGCGGCCGGCGGGGCCCCTCGTCGCGCATCCGAGCTTGAGCGCGACGAGCCTCCCACCCAGCCGTGATGCATGCGTCCGCTCTCCGAGAGGCACTCCGGCGTCCTCCCAAGGCGCACCCGCCGAGGGGCCGGAGGCTCGGGAGACTTGCGCTGGCGCGCTGCCGCGGGGAAGAATCGACGCCTGCGGATCGTCCGCAGCCCTCCATGAAGCTCCTCCTGCGCCCCGCCTCCGCCAGCGTCCAGCGCCGCGGGGCCGCGCTGATGCTGTCCTTCATGGTGCTCCTGGTGCTGGTGCTGATCCTGGCGCAGATCAAGTACTCGACCGCTACCGCCGACCGCGTGGCGCGCAACGAGGAGACTCTGGTGGCCATGGACTCGGCCATCGAGTCGGGCGTGCTGCAGGTGTTCGAGGACCTGAAGTCGGATGCGGCCAGCGATGCGGGCGGAGCCGCGGGAGGCGCTGCCGGTGGCGCGCCCGGCGGGGGCGGCGGCTCGCCGCTCGGGGGTGGGGGGCAAGACCCAGCGGGCGGTGGCCAGGACAGCGGCCCGACGGACTCCAAGGAAGACGCCTGGGCCAAGGCCCAGCGTACCGAGATCGACGAGATCCAGCTGCGCATCCTGATCCAGGACGAGGACAGCAAGTTCAACGTGCTCTCGGTGCTGACCGAGGACGAAGAAGAGTCGGAGAAGGCCGTGGACCGCCTGGCGCGCGTGATCGAGTGGGCGCGCAAGGGCACCAAGGAGGAGATCGACGGCGGGACTGCGCGGCGCATGGCGGTCGCCATGGCCGAGTACATGCGGCGGCGCCGCGATCAGGTGCAGCCCAAGCCCGTGCTGCTCAGCGACGCCGAGGGCGAGGACGACGTCGGCTTGCCGCTCTCGCTGCGCGAGTTCCAGACCATCGATCCGGAGGTCTTCACCGCCGACCTGTTCCGCGACTACATCGACGAGGAGGGCGACGTGGTGCACTCGCTCGGCTCGTTCCTCACTGTGTGGTCCTCGATCGGGACCGCCGAGGACGCGAACGCGCAGGCCGAGCAGGGGGGCGGTGGCAATCCGAGCGGTGACACGCCGGGCGCCGGCGAGAGCGCCGACAACCCGGACGGACAGGGCACCGATGGCGGCGACACGGCCGGCGGTGACACGGCCGGTGGCGACACGGCCGGTGGGGGCCAGGACACGCAGGGCGGCGACGGTGCGGGCGGCGCTGGCCAGGGCGAGGCGGCGCCTGGCTGGGCGCTCAACATCAACACGACCCCCGGAGCCGTGCTGCACGCGCTGATGGACAACCGCGACGTGCCCTATCGCTTCTGGGACGACGTGCTGCTGTACCGCAACGAGAAGGACGACGCGGTCGAGGAGAACGAGGATCCGCCGCTCGACGAGTACGGGCGCGAGATCGTCGTGCACCAGTTCTTCCACGCGGTCGGGGATCTGGCGCAGGTCGAAGCCTGGGAGAACCTCGAGCCGATCGTGCAGGGTGAGCTGAGCGGGCTGTTCAAGACCCAGAGCCAGGTGTTCTCGATCTTCCTCACCGCGCGCAAGCCGACCGGCGACGAAGAGATCGATCCCTTCTCGCGCCAGGACGACATCGAGCGCGAAGAGGCCAACTGGAATGGCCTCGTGCGCACCGTGCGCGTGGTCGTGTGGCGTCGTACGGTGGGCGAGGGCGAGGTCGAGATCCTGCCGATCGTGCGCTGGGAGGTGCTCGACTACTCGCCCTTCGAGGTGCGCGACTTCCCCGAGTCCAAGGGCTATCGGTGAGCCGCGCGCGAGTCCGGCGCTTCGACCCGCTGCGCCTGGACGTGTTCCAGCACCTGTTCGCTGCCGCAGCCGAGGAGATGGGCGCGGCCCTCTTGCGCTCCTCGTTCTCGACCAACATCCGCGAGCGGCGTGACTTCTCGTGTGCGCTGTTCGACGGCCAGGGGCGCATGGTCGGCCAGGCCGCGCACCTGCCGGTGCACCTCGGCTCCACGCCCATGAGCGTGCGCGCCGCGATCGAGCACTGCGTCATGGGCCCGGGTGACGCCGTGCTGCTCAACGATCCCTACCGCGGCGGCACGCACCTGCCCGATCTGACCCTGGTCTCGCCCGTGTTCTTGCCGGGCAGCACGCGCCCCGACTTCTTTTGCGCCAACCGCGCGCACCACGCCGACGTCGGCGGCGCCGTGCCCGGCTCGATGGCGCCAGCCGACGACGTGCACGGCGAGGGCTTGCGCATCCCGCCGCTGCACCTGGTGCGCGCGGGCAAGATCGAGCGCCCCACGCTGTCCCTGATCCTGGCCAACATGCGCTGCCCCGACGAGCGCGAGGGCGACTTGCTCGCGCAGTGGGCGACCAACCGCATCGGCGAAAGCCGGCTGCTCGCGCTGGCCGCCGAGCAGGGCGCGCGCGAGCTGCGCGGGCGCGCTCAGGAGCTGATGGACTGGACCGAACGCCTGACTCGCGCGCTGCTCTCCAGCCTGCCCGCGCGCCGCGTGCGCTTCGCGGATACCCTCGAGGAGCCCGGCGGCAAGGACGCGTTCATCCGCTTGGAGCTCGTCAAGCGCGGTGCGACGCTGAGCTGCGACTTCCGCGCCACAGATTCCGTGCCGCGGAGCTCGCTCAGCGCGACCCTGGCCGTCACGCACTCGGCGGTCTTCTACTGCCTGAGCGCGCTGCTCCCGCCCGGCACGCCGGCCAACGACGGCATCCTGCGGCCGGTGCGCATTCTCACGCGCCCAGGGACGCTGGTCGACGCTGCCTATCCGGCCGGAGTCGCGGCCGGGAACGTCGAGACCAGCCAGCGCATCGTCGACGTGCTCTTCGGGGCCCTGAACGCACTCGTTCCCGAGCGCATCCCCGCCGCCAGCGCCGGCACGATGAGCAACCTGACCTTCGCCGCCGCCGCCGTGCCGGGTGGTCCTTCGGCTTTCACCTACTACGAGACCATCCCCGGCGGTGCGGGGGCGAGCGCCGTCGGCCCGGGCGAGAGCGGGCTGCAGACGCACATGACCAACACGCGCAACACGCCCATAGAGGCCTTCGAGCGCACCTATCCCGTGCGCGTCGAGCGCCTGGAGCTGCGCCGCTCGAGCGGCGGCCGCGGCGCGCGTGCGGGTGGTGACGGTGTGCGCAAGCGCGTGCGCTTCCTGATCGATGTGCAGGCGGCCTTCATCGGCGATCGCCAGCGCCGCGGACCGTGGGGCCTCGCCGGCGGTGCCGCGGGGGCGCCCGGGCGTTTGCGCCAGCGCGCGGGGCCGAGCGCACCTTGGAAGGCGCTCCCAGCCCAGTGGTCGGGAAGGATCGCAGCGGGCGGTGAGCTCGAGGTCGAGACCCCCGGCGGCGGCGGTCACGGCCGTGCGCGGCGCACCCGAGAGTCGCGGCGGAAGAGTTAGGGCACGTCCACGCTGGCACGCGCTTCACCCGCCGCCGCGCGCTCCCCGCGAGCGAATCACGGGCGTTCGCTCTTGTTCCCGAGCCGGGGGGGCCGGAGAATCGCCCCCTTCGCCCGTCCCCCCGCAGTCCCTTCGCTCCCGCACTCGCTCCATGCCGACCCTCAGCATCTTCGGCGCCCAGTGGGGCGACGAGGGAAAGGGCAAGATCATCGATCTCCTGGCGCGCGAGGCCGACCTCGTCGTGCGCTACCAGGGCGGTCCGAACGCCGGCCACACCGTGGTTGTGGGCGGCGAGAAGTTCATCTTGCGCCTGATCCCCTCGGGGATCCTGCACGTGGGCAAGGTCAACGTCATCGGCAACGGCGTGGCCATCGACCCCGTGGCGCTGTTCGGCGAGATCGGTGAGCTCATCGCGCGTGGCGTGAACGTCGATCCGCGCTGCCTGCGCATCTCGGCCGGGGCGCACGTGATCTTCGAGCACCATCGCCGGATCGACGCGCTGGCCGAGCGCTGGCGCGGCGCGGGGCGCATCGGCACCACCGGGCGCGGCATCGGTCCGTGCTATGCCGACAAGGCCGCGCGCACCGGCCTGCGCGTGGCCGACCTGGTCGAGCCCGCGCGCCTGCGCACGCGCCTGACGGCCGTGCTGGTCGAGAAGAACGCGCTGATCGAGTCGGTACACAAGGAGGCGCCCTTCGACATCGAGCGCACCCTGGCGCAGGTCGGCGAGGTCGCCGTGCGTCTGGCGCCCTTCGTGGCCGACACCGGGGCCGAGGTGCGCGCCGCCTACAAGCAAGGCAAGTCGATCCTGTTCGAGGGCGCGCAGGGCGCGATGCTCGACATCGACCACGGCACCTATCCCTACGTGACCTCCTCGAACACCGGCATGGCCGGCATCGGCACCGGCGCCGGCTTCCCGCCCAACAAGGTCGAGCGCGTGCTCGGCATCGCCAAGGCCTACTGCACGCGCGTCGGCGAGGGCCCGTTCCCCAGCGAGGACAAGGGCAAGGACGGCGACACGATCCGCGAGGTCGGGCGCGAGTTCGGCTCGGTCACCGGACGCCCGCGGCGCTGTGGCTGGTTGGATCTGGTGGCGTTGCGCTACGCGCTCGACCTGAACGGCGCCACGGGCTTGATCCTGACCAACCTGGACGTGCTCTCGGTGTTCCCCGAGATCCCCGTGTGCGTGGCCTACGACGTGCCGGGCGTGCGCGGAGCGGTGAGCGAGTATCCCGCCTACCTGCCCGCGCTCGACGACGTGCGCCCGCGCTACGAGCGTCACGCGGGCTGGAAGACGGACATCAGTCACGTGCGCCGCTACGCCGACCTGCCGCGCGCGGCGCGCGAGTACGTCGAGTGGGTCGAGGAACGCATCGGCGTGCCGATCGAGATGCTCTCGGTGGGCCCGGAGCGGGACGCGGTGATCCCGCGCCGCTGAGCCCGATCTACTCATGAGCCCTCGGCTGCAACGGCGCGACTGGCTGCACCTGCAGTACTTCGTTCCCTGCCTGGTCCTCAACGACCTGCAGCGAGTTCGTCTCCGGGCTCTCGCTCGCTCAGCGCTCCATCTGCAGCCATTCGCGACGTTTCGCTCGAGGCCTCATGCGTAGGTTGGGCTAGCCATGGCCGAGCGCACCGGAGAGCTGCCGCGAGTCGTGCGCCCCGACCTCGGCGGACCGTTCCCCGAGCACATTGCGATCATCATGGACGGCAACGGGCGCTGGGCCGAGGAGCGCGGCCTGCGGCGCGTGTTCGGGCACCGCGAGGGCATCGATTCGGTGCGCGAGGTCACCACCGAGTGCGCGCGCATGGGCGTGAAGAGCCTGACCCTGTACGCCTTCTCGGTCGAGAACTGGAAGCGTCCGCGGGCCGAGGTGCGCTACCTGATGCGCTTGCTGCGGCACTTCCTGGTCGACGAACGGCCGACGCTGATGGAGAACGCCGTGACCCTGCGCTGCATCGGGCGCCTCGACGACCTGCCCGAGGAGGTGCTGCGCGAGCTGCGCAAGAGCGAGGCGCTCACCTCGGCGAACCGCGGCATGCGCCTGCGCCTGGCGCTGTCCTACGGGGCGCGCTCGGAGCTCGCCGACGGCCTGCGCGCGCTGGTTCTCGACGTGCAGCGCGGTGCGCTCGTCGCGGCCGAGATCGACGAGGAGACGCTGCGTCGCTACCTCTATGATCCGCAGACGCCCGACCCGGACCTCTTGATCCGCACGGCGGGCGAGCTGCGGCTCTCGAACTTCCTCCTGTGGCAGGCGTCGTACTCCGAGATCCACGTCTCGGAGGTGTGCTGGCCGGAGTTCCGCAAGGCCGCACTGCTGGCCGCGTTGCGCGACTACGCGGGCCGCGTGCGCAAGTTCGGCGGGCTGATCAGCGATCGCGCCACGCCGGTTCCGCCGGTGCGCCGCGCGGTGACCTGAATGCGCACAGCTCCATGAGTCGACTGGCCGCGCGCGTCCTGACCGGCACGACTCTGGCCGTCGTCGCGGCGGGGTTGCTGTGGCTGAGCACGCGACTTCCCGGAGGGCTCTTGGCCTTGATCGTCGTGGCCGTGCTCGCGCCGGTGAGCGCGTGGGAACTCGACCGCATGGGCAGCTTTCGCGGCCAGGGCTTCGGAGCTCCGCTGGTGCTGAGCGCGCTCGCCCTCGTCCTGTTCGAGGGCGCCCAAGTGTGCGCGAGCCACCCGCGCACGGAGTCACCGTTCCTGCGTCTGGCCTGGGACTACGGGATCTGCGCCGCAACGGTCTCGTGCGTGGCGCTGGTGATGTCGATCGCCGTCCGCCCGAGGACGCCGCAGCACGCTCGGTGGAGCGCGCCGCTGCTGGCGGTCTGGCTACTCCCGCCGCTGTTCTCGGTGGTTCTCGTCGACGAGGCCTTCGGCGTCGTGGGGCTGACGGTGTTCGTCGTGCTGGCCAAGATCGGCGACAACGCCGGCTTCTTCGTCGGGCGAGCGATCGGCAAGCGCCATCCGTTCCCCAAGATCAGCCCGGGCAAGACCGTGGCCGGCTGCGTGGCCTCGCTCGTGGCCGGGATCGTCGGCGGAGCGCTGATCCTGCCGTTCACGCTCGGCGAGCGCACACCCGCGCAGTTCGCGCTCGGGGCGCTCGTCGGCGGGCTGATCAACGTCGCCGCACAGGCGAGCGACCTGTCCGAGAGCTGGGTCAAGCGCCGCGCCGGGGTGAAGGACTCGAGTGCGTTGCTCGGGCCCTCGGGCGGTGTGCTCGACGTGATCGACAGCCTGTTCTTCGCCGGCCCCGCGGCCCTCCTGCTCTGGACCTGGGTCTACTACGCGCCGCCGCTCCACTCCCGCTAACATGCCCACCCGCGCGTGAACGAGATCACCATCCCCCTGCGTTCCCAGGACGAGGCCATCCTCGTGCTCGGGCCCTACGACCGGCACGCGAAGCTGCTGCGCCAGGTGCTCGACATCGAGGTCTTCACGCAGGGCGGCAACCTGAAGCTGCGCGGCGACGACGGCGACGTCGAGGAAGCGCAGCGGCGCATCGAGCACCTGCTGGGCAAGCTGCGCAAGGGCCGCACGCTCGAGGCCAGCGAGATCGAAGTGATCCTGGCTGGACCGCGCGAGGGCGAGGTGCCGAAGCCGAAGAGCGCGGGTCCGAGCTCGGCCACGGAGAGCGTGGCCATCGGCACGCCCGGTGAGCGTGCCTGGCGCCCGCGCGGCGCCGAACCGGCGCGCGGCGAGGCGCAGAAGATCGTGCTGCGCCCGCGCGCGGTCGAGGCGCGCAGTCCGAACCAGAAGCGCTACCTCGACGCCATCGCCGAGAACTCGCTGACCTTCGGCGTCGGCGTGTCGGGCACGGGGAAGACGTACCTCGCCGTGGCCGCCGCCGTGCGCCGCCTGCGCGCGGGCGAGGTGAAGCGCCTGGTGATCACGCGGCCCGTGGTCGAGGCCGGCGAGCACCTCGGCTTCCTGCCGGGCGACCTGCAGGCGAAGCTCAATCCCTACATGCGCCCGGTGTACGACGCGCTCTACGACCTGATCGGCTTCGAGGACGCGAACCGCCTCGAGGAGGCGGGCGTGATCGAGGTCGCGCCGCTAGCCTTCATGCGCGGGCGCACGCTGGCGCAGGCCTTCGTGATCCTCGACGAAGCCCAGAACACGACCGTGGCCCAGATGAAGATGTTCCTGACGCGCCTGGGCGAGGGCTCGTGCATGGCGGTCTCGGGCGATCCGACGCAGACCGACCTGGAGGACCCGGGGCGTAGCGGCCTGCTGGACGCCGTGCGGCGCCTGCGCGGCTATGCCGGCGTGGCGGTGGTCGAGTTCAGCATGAAGGACATCGTGCGCCACCCGCTGGTGGAGCAGATCGTGCGCGCCTACGAGGCCCCGCTTGTTCCGCCCGGGCCCGCGCACAAGAAATGAGCGCCCGGCCGGCGGCCGAGGTGAGCTGGAGCGTCGGCGGGGCGCGGCTCCTGTCCGACGCGGAGGTGTGCGCGGCCGTGTCCGCGGCCCTGGCGCACGGCGGCCGCCCCGGGCTCACGCTGGCGGTCGTGTTCGTCGCCGACGCGGAGCTGGCACGGCTGCACGCCGAACACCTGGGCGACCCGAGTCCCACCGACGTGCTGGCCTTCGACCTGGGCGAGGAAGGCGACGGCCCGGCGGGGGAGGTGTACGTCAGCGTCGAGCGCGCGCGTGCCGTGGCCCGCGAGCGCGACCTCGCGCCGGATGCGGAGCTGCTGCTGTACGTCGTCCACGGCTGCCTGCACCTGTGCGGCCACGACGACCACGCGCCGCGCGCGCGCGCGCGCATGCGCGCCGCCGAGCGAGCCGTGCTGGCGCTCCTCGGATCCGCTCGGCGTTGAGCCCCGCAAAGGACGCGAGCGCGCGCGCACGCACTTTTTTTTCGCGCCCCGCGCGTGGCCTCGACGGGCCCGGGGCGCCAGCGAACGCCGCGCCGCGAGCGCAGGATCTACCGAGAAAATTGCGTCCACGCGCGCGTCTCGCGGGCCGAGCCAGGCGCGCGCGCGCAGAAGCGTCTCGGTTCGCGCTCTTGATTTCAGGTGCCCAAGTTGACGGAAATGGTCGCGTGCATGCCGAGCGGCGCCGCGGGCTCATGCACACCGAGGCCAGCATGGACCTTGTCGCAGACCAACCCAGCCAGACCAAGAAACGCACGCTGCACCGGGTCGATGTCCCGGGCTTGTGGCGTGTGTACTGGAAAAAGCCCAGCGACCAGCGCCGCAACCGCCTGGTGGAGGCGTATCAGTCGCTGCTGAAGGTCGTGGTGCAGCGCTTCGCGCAGCGCCTGCCGCGCAGCGTCGACCGTGGGGACCTCGAGACGGCCGCCAACTTCGGCCTGATGGGCGCCATCGCCAGCTTCGACGCGACGCGCATGGTGCGCTTCGAGATCTACGCCGAGATGCGCATCCGCGGGGCCGTGCTGGACGAGCTGCGCGCCCAAGACTGGCTGCCGCGGCCGTGGCGCACGCGTCTCGACCTGCAGAAGCGCACGCTGGAGATGCTGCGCTCCGAGCTCGGTCGCGAGCCGACCGACCCCGAGGTGGCCAGCTCCATGGGCGTGCCCTTCGAGGAGTACGAGCTCCTGTTCGGCACGGCGCTGCCGGGCATCGTGGTGGGCTCCATGCCGGCCCTGGACGGCGGGGACGAGCCCGTCTCGCGCCTGGATGGCGTGGCCGACACGCGCAGCGACCAGCCGGGCGAAGAGCTCACGCGCACCGAGCTCCTGCGCCTGCTCGCCCAGCGCATGAGCGAGCAGGAATACCGCATCGTCTACCTGAAGTACTGGGAAGACCTATCGATGCGCGAGATCGGCGAGCTCACCGGGATCTCCGAGTCGCGCGTGTGCAAGATCCACGCGAAGCTGCTCGAACGCCTGAAGGATCGCTTCCGCGCCCAGGGCAGCGAGCTGTCGGGCTGAGAGCGTGAGCAAGAATCCCGCGCCGCTCCGGCGTGGGCGTTCTTGCCCACTCTCGAACCCCCTGGGCGCGAGTCCCGCGCGCCCCCAAGGCCGCGAAGCTCGCCGTGGTTGGATTGTTGCTCACACTCTGAGCCCGCCGACGCGCCCTCGCCGCCGAAAAAAGAACGGGGGCGCGAAGCGAAGCCTCGCGCCCCCGGGTCCCGCCCAGCCCGAAACGAATCCGGACACGGGCAGCGCCCTAAGGATCAGCGGTCATCCGCAGACCCCGCAGGACGCTTCGCTCTCCTTCCCCTGGAAGAGCGGTGGCGGGAAAGCGGTCTCGAACCCGGGTCCCCGACCGAGCTCGAAACCTCGTCTCTCCTCCCTCGAACACGGCGGGTCCCGGTCCCCTCAGGCCCAACCGTGCAAACACTCCGCGGATCGTGCGAGCAGAGGTTCCCCACGAATCTCTGCTGCGAACCCGTTCGCCCTCTAGGGCTCGGAGTGCACTCGACATGTACTCTCTCTCCGACCTGGGCGAGAGTGATCTCGCCAGGTGATCTGCGCTGCGCGCGCCGACCGCCGCGCCGCGCGAGCGGTTGTAGGGGCGAACGCGAGAGGTGTGCGACCGATCGAGACGCCGGGTAGCGCGGACGACACAGTCCCTCTGGCGCCACTCGGTTTGGTGTACTCGCTTCTGGTTCATCATCCTGCCTGTCGCGTTCGCTCGACCGGTGCCAGCGCGCCTTTCCGGAGGAGGGCGCACGCGTCCTGAGCCGCACAGGCGAGCTCGGGACGCGGGCGAGATGGAAGGGTGACTTCACATCCCGGCGTCTTCTTCCGGTCAGTCGGTGGTGGTCCCGGCTTGCCCCTTGGATGACGCCCAGATGGGTCGACGACGTTCGGTAGCTCGGCTATCCGCGAGGGACCCGTGGCTTTGCGTCCCAGCCTCGCGGCTGGTTTGCCTTTCTCGTGTCATCTGTCGGGAGCAGGCGAACCATACCAACGAAATCGCAAAAGGCAAATCGCGGTTCGCGCGCAGACGATCTCGTGAGTGCAAGTCCATGTTGTAAGTTGCCTTATGTCAATTGATAGCTCCAGGTGAGGGCCCCTCGCCGCTTCTTCACCAGAACGAATTTCTGGCCTGCCGCCAAGAGGAAGTCCGAAGCCGCTTCCCGGCCGCGATGGGCGTGCGGAAGGGCTCGCGCGCGCGGTGGCGCCTGGCCTGCGGGCCCAGTGGCGGCGCGGTGGAGAGCTTCCTTCCGCGCCGCGCTCAGCGCCCGGAACGGACCGCCCGGTGCACCGCGAGCACGCCATCGAGGATCGCTCCGAACGCGTCCAATCGCACCATGTTCGGACCGTCCGAAGGGGCGTGGTCCGGGTCCGGGTGGACCTCGAAGAACAGGCCGTCGACCTCGCCCGTCGCCACCGCCGCGCGCGCGAGCACGGGCGCGAGGCGTCGCTCGCCACCCGTCGTTCCGTCCGCGCCGCCGGGGCGCTGCACCGAGTGCGTGGCGTCGAACACGACCGGGTGGCCGGTCTGGGAGAGCTCCTCGAGGCCGGTCATGTCCACCACCAGCCGTCCGTAGCCGAAGGTCGTGCCGCGCTCGGTCACCAGCAGGTTCGTGTTGCCGGTCGACTCGCACTTGGCGGTCAGGTGCTTCATGTCCCAGGGCGCGAGGAACTGCCCCTTCTTGATGTTGACCGCCTTGCCGGTCTCGGCCGCGGCCAGCACCAGGTCCGTCTGCCGGCACAGGAAGGCCGGGATCTGCAGCACGTCGACCACCTCGGCCGCGCTCGCGCACTGCTCGGGCAGGTGCACGTCGGTCACGAGCGGCACGCCCACGCGGCGCTTGACCTCGTCCAGGATCGTGAGCCCGTCGTCGAGCCCCGGTCCGCGGCCGGAGGTCACCTTGGTGCGGTTGGCCTTGTCGTAGCTGGCCTTGAAGATCAGCGTCAGGCCACGCGCGCTGCACAGCTCGCGCAGGCTCTCGGCGATGGACAGCGCCAGCGCGCGCGTCTCGAGCACGCACGGGCCGGCGAGCACGAACAATTCACCGCCACCGACCGTGTGGCCGGCGATCTGACAGGTCGGACGGGACATGGGGCGATTGTACGGGACGCGCGTCCGGGCACGCCGTGGTTCGGAGCACGCCGCTTCAGGGGACGACGAGGCGGAAGCGCTCGGGCAAGAGCTCGACCGACACGGGTGTCGTACCCCCCAGGTCGCCATCGACCTGGTAGGGCACCGGCTCGGCCGCCTCGACGCGGATCGAGCGCGCGCGGTGCACGCGGATCGGGCTGCCCGGCAGACGCGGCAGGAGCCCGTGCACGAGGGCTCGGACGAGCTCCGCCCGGCGGCCGGTGGGGAAGAGGTACACCTCCCACAGGCCGTCGTCGAGACGCGTGTCGCGTGCGAAGCGCAGGAAGTCGGCGTACTTCGGGGTGTTGGCGATCCACACCATGCCGACCTCGCCGGGCAGGAGCCCGCCGTCGAGGGTCACGCGCAGGGGCACCGGGCGGTAGCGCGCCAGGGTGCGCAGCGCGCCGGTCACGTAGACGGCCTTCGTGATCGGGCCCCGGCGGTGCGCCTCGACGTTCTGCACGATGCGCGCGTCGAAGCCGATCCCGACCACGAGGTGCGCGAGGCGCGCACCGACGCGCGCGACGTCGAGCTCTTGCAGGCGGCCACGCAGGAAGACTTCGGCCGCGCGCTCCGGCCGCGTCGGCAGCTCGAGCGCGCGCGCCAGGACGTTGGCCGTGCCGCAGGGCAGCAAGCCGACCGGCGTGCTTGGATCGGTCAGGCCCGAGAGTACCTCGCCCAGCGTCCCGTCGCCGCCGATCACGACCACGAGGTCTGCGGACGAGGCCATGCGCGCCAGGCGCGGCGCGTCGCCGCGCGCGCTCGTGCGCAAGAGCTCGGGCGTGACCCCGCGAGCCTGGAACGCGCGTACGAGCTCCAGGGCGCGCTGCTCACCGCGTCCGCGCCCCGAGACCGGATTGGCGATGATCCAGACGCGCCGCGGCCGGGCAGGAGCTTCCTGGGTCATGGACGGAGCGGCAGCATAGCGGGGGTGAGCGACGGCGACCTCCTGATCCTCGGCGCGAGCGGCTTCCTGGGGCCGCACCTCGTGGCCGCCGCGCGACGCGCCGGCTGGCGCGTGGTCTCGGCCTCGCGCCGTGCCGCGGCGGCGCCCTATCTCCCGGGCCAGGCGCCCGACGCGGTGCTCGAGCTCGACGCGCTGGTGCCCGGCGCGCTGGAGCAGGGGCTCGACGCCGTGCGCCCGCGCGCGATCGTGCTGGCGAGCGCGCTGTCGCGCGTCGACGAGTGCGAGCGCGATCCCGCGCGCGCGCAGGCGCTCAACTGCGCTCTGCCGGGCGCGCTGGCCCGCGCCACGCGCGCGCGCGGTCTGCGCCTGGTGCACCTCTCCACCGACCTCGTGTTCGGCGCGCGCGCACCACGCGCCGCGCGCTACAGCGAGGACGATGTGCCCTCGCCGGTGCACGTCTATGGCGCCAGCAAGGCCGCGGGTGAGGCGCGCGTGCGGCAAGAAGACCCCGCGGCGCTGATCGTGCGCCTGCCGTTGCTCTACGGCGACTCGCTCGGGCGCGGGCTCGGCGCCGGCGACGCGCTGCTCGCGGCCCTGGCGCGGGGCGAGCGTCCGGCGCTGTTCACCGACGAGTGGCGCACGCCGCTCGCGGCCGGCAACGCGGCCGCGGCGGTGATCGAGCTCGTCGGACGGGGCGAGCACGGTCTGCGACACGTGGCTGGCCCGCTGCGGCTGGCCCGCTACCAGCTCGGCCTGGCGCTGCTCGCCGCACACGGGATCCAGGACGCCGCTGCGCGGATCCGTCCGGCGACACGCGCCGAGTTCGGCCTGGATTCGCTGCGGCCGCGCGACGTGGCGCTCGGATCCTCGCGCGCGCCCCTACGCACGCCGCTCTTGGCGCCCGACCCGGCGCGGGTGCGGCCCTGACGCGCACGCCGCGCGCGCAGCGATTCGGCCCCGCGGCGCGGGGCCCGCGCTCACACGAAGCCGAGCGCGGGAAAGCGCGCGCCCAGGACGTCTTCGGGGGCGAGTGCGAAGACGTGCTCGATGCAACCCGCGTACAGCGAGCGGAAGTCGGTGGTGTAGGCGAGGTCGCCGTCGTCGAGCTCGGTCAGCGAGGGCCCGCGCCCGTGGAGTCCGCCGCGCACGCGCGAGCCGAGCGCCAGCGCCGGGCCGGCCTTGCCGTGGTCGCAGCCGTCGGAGGCGTTCTCGACGACGCGCCGGCCGAACTCGGAGAACACCAGCACGAGCGCCTCACGCCCGCCCTCGCTGCGCTCGAGATCGGCGCGCAACGCCGTCAAGCCACCGTCGAGCTCGGCCATCAGGCGCTGGTGACGGATGCGCTGGTCGCGGTGCGTGTCGAAGCCGCCGAGTTCGAGCGAGATCACGCGCACGCCCAGCTCGGAGTGGATCAGCGCCGCGGCATTGCGCATGTCCTGGGCGAAGTCCGTGGGCGGATAGACGACGTTCGGCCGACGCTGCTCGAAGGCGGCGCGGACCTCGAGCAACGCCGACTGGGCCTGGTGCCAGCGCGCGCGCACGCCCGCCAGCGCGGGATTCTCGCCCGGCGAAGCGCACTCGAGCTCGCGCGCCTGCGCCAGCGCGGGCGAGAGCGCGGGATCGCCGGCCAAGAGGATGGCCGGGGTCACGACCACGGGCGGCTGGCGCGGCGAGGCCAGCGCGAAGGGTGGGCGCAGCCCGAGGTGCACGACCGCGAACGGGGACAGGCCTGTGAGGCGTTCCATGCAGCGCCCGATCCAGCCGGACGGCGCGCCGCGCTCGCGCGGCCCGGCCGCATGCCAGATGTCCAGCGAGCGGAAGTGCGAGCGGTTCGGGTACGGGTGCCCGACACCCTCGAACAGCGCCAGCTTGCCGTCCTGATGGAGCGCGTGCAGCCCGGCCAGCGTCCTCGGCAGGGCGATGCGTTCGTCGAGGCGCAGCAGCTCGCCGGCCGGGATACGCGTGCTGCTGCGCGCGCGCCCATAGACGTCATCGGCGTAGGGCACGACCATCGACAGGCCGTCGTTGCCGCCCGTGAGCTGCACCAGCACCAGCGTGCGCTGCGGCGCGCTGCGCCCGCGAAGCCCCGCCGGACGAGCGAGGGCCGCGGCCGAGCCGAACACGAACATGCGGCGGTCGAGGGGCGGGCTCATGTGCTGGTTCAGTCGAGTTGCGCCTCGGGCAGGCACAGCACGGCGTGCGCGAGCTCGCGCAGCAACGGTTCGCACTGCTCTGGTCTGGACGTCCAGGGTTCGCTGCCCAGCCCCTGCGCGAGGCGCTCGCGGGCCAGGCGTTCGGTGATGCGCGTCACCAGCGCGGGCGGCGCGGGGATGGCCAGCACTTCTTCGAGCAGCGCGCGCGCCAGCGCTTCGTCGCTCGGTGGACCCGCGCGGCCGAAGCGCTGCGTCAAATTGAGGCGCGGGAGCCAGTCCAGACCGTCCAGCAGGCGCACCTCCGCCGCCACGTCGCGCCCGAGCCGGCGCCGCGGCGCCGTGGGTTCGGGAGCGGCGTCCTTGTTCCCGGCCAGCGGGTTCGCGCCCAGCCCTTCCATCGACTCCTCCATCGAGCCGCGCGCGAGCGTCGCCCCCAGGAGCTCGCCAGCCGGCACGCGCCCGAGGAGGACGCCCGCCAGGCTGCCGCGCAGCACCAGGCTGGCGCTGGTGGTCCAGTTGTCGCCCCCCTCCCAGCCGCGCACGGTGGGCGGGAAGAACAGGCGCTGGCCGAGCAGCGCCGCGCCGGCGAACGCCAGGCTCGGCGGAGGCGTGACGCCCAGCCGCTGCGCGGCGCCGACGAGATAATCGAGCGGGCTCGACACGCGGCTGGCGCAGGCCTCGTCGCGGTAGAAGTCCGGATCGAGGAACAGGCGCCGCAGGAAGGAGTCGATGCGCCAATCCGCGCGCAGCCCCGCCGCGTAGCGTTCGAGGCGCTCGGGCGCGGGCTCGAGGCCCTCGAAGTAGGAGAGCAGCGCGCGCGCGATGTGCCGCGCGCAGGCGGCCTGGGCCAGCACGACCTCGAGCACTTCGTCGCCCTCGCGCAGCTCGACGCCGAGCACGTGCTTCGCACCCTCGTCGTGGCGCTTCGGGTTCAAGTAGAAGCGGCCGTCGGCTTGGCTCCAGCCGGTGAAGGCGCGCGCCACTTCGCCCACGTCTTGCTCGGAGTAGTTGCCCTCGCCGAGCGTGTAGAGCTCGAGCAGTTCACGCGCGAAGTTCTCGTTCGGGTGCTCCTTGCGGCTGGAGTCGCTGTCCAGGTACAGCAGCATCGCTGGGTCGTGTGCGACCTGGTGCAGGAGCTCGCGGAAGTTGCCCAGCGCCAGGCGCCGGAAGAGCTGGTTCTGCTGGATCATCTCGTAGGAGCTCTTCACGAGACCCAGCGAGCTGGTGAAGTGGCCGTGCCAGAAAAGCACCATGCGTTCGCGCAGCGGATCCCGCGCGGCGAGGATCCGCTCCACCCACCACAGGACGAAGTCCTGCGATTGCGCGCGGTCGGCGGCGTGCTGCCGATCCACGCCCTCGTACTGCGCCTCGCCGGACACGCTCATCAGGCGCCGGTAGACCTCGCCGTCCAGCCGCTTGCGGCTGTAGAAGGGTTCTTCGACCCAGGCGTCGCAGCGCAGCAGCTCGTCCACCAGCGCCTCTGGTCCGAGGGCGACGGCGCGCTCGATCGCGCGCGTGTTGGCGCCGAAGCTCGCGCGATTGAGCAGGTGCTCGGCCCGGCGCGCGTCCCAGGCCAGCGCGGCCTGGGGCGCGCCACCGAGGGGCGCGAGAAGCAGGAGGATGGCGCTCGAAAGCATCGTATTCCCAAGCTGGCTCGCGTGCGCGCCCGACGGTTGCCCGGGCGACGCGAGTCGCTTCTACCTTCGCGCAGCGCCGGACTTTCCGCAAGGCCCTAGCTGGTCGTCATTGACCCCCCGGGAGCGCGGCGTTGAAGTGTGCCCAACCATGGAACTCGACTCGCGTTACGACCCCCACGCCCACGAGGCCGCGATCTACCAGGCGTGGCTCGCCTCCGGCGCCTTCACGCCGGACGCCGCGGCGCAGCGCGAGCGCTTCGTGATCATGATCCCGCCGCCCAACGTGACCGGCGTGCTGCACATGGGGCACGCGCTCAACGGCACGCTGCAGGACATCGTGATCCGCTACCAGCGCATGCTGGGCAAGGACGCGCTGTGGCTGCCGGGCACGGACCACGCGGGCATCGCCACCCAGGCGGTGGTCGAGAAGAAGCTCTACGCCGAGGAGCAGAAGACGCGCCAGGCGCTGGGCCGCGAGGCCTTCGTGGCGCGCATCTGGGAGTGGAAGGAGCTGCACGGCAGCAAGATCCTGGAGCAGTACCGGGCGCTCGGCTCCTCCTGCGACTGGACGCGCACGCGTTTCACGCTCGAGCCGCAGATGACGCGTGCGGTGCGCGAGAGCTTCGTGCGCCTGTGGGAGAAGGGCCTGATCTACCGCGGTGCGCGCCTGGTGAACTGGGACTGCGTGCTGGAGACGGCCGTCTCCGACGACGAGGTCGAGATGGTGCAGACGCGCGGCAAGCTCGCCTACCTGCGCTACCCGATCGCGGGCCAGCCCGGACGCACGATCACCGTCGCGACCACGCGTCCGGAGACGATGCTGGGCGACACGGGCATCGTCGTGAACCCCGCCGACGAGCGCTACACCGATCTGATCGGCCAGTTCGCGGTGGTGCCCTTCGTCGAGCGGCGCATCCCGATCCTGGCCGACGAGACGGTCGAGTCGTCCTTCGGCACCGGCGCGGTCAAGGTCACGCCGGGCCACGATCCGGCCGACTACGAGCGCGGCGCACGCTTCAAGCTGCCGGTGCTGAACATCCTCGAGAAGAACGGCACGCTGAACAAAGAAGGCGGCCCCTTTGCCGGGCTGCCGCGCGAGAAGGCGCGCGCCGCGATCCTGAAGCAGCTCGAGGAGCTCGGCCTGCTGGAGAAGGTCGCCGACTACGTGCACAACGTGCCGATCTCGGATCGCTCCAAGAGCCCGATCGAGCCGCTGGTCAGCGAGCAGTGGTTCGTGAA
This sequence comes from Planctomycetota bacterium, assembly GCA_009691855.1. Lineage (GTDB taxonomy): Bacteria > Planctomycetota > UBA1135 > UBA1135 > JABFRZ01. The sequence continues at coordinate 155,424 of SIAI01000003.1, forward strand.
GATGCGCCCGCTGGCCGTGCCCGCGATCGCGGCGGTCAAGAACGGCGCGCTGACCTTCAAGCCCGAGCGCTGGACCAAGGTCTACCTCGACTGGCTCGAGAACGTGCAGGACTGGTGCATCAGCCGCCAGCTCTGGTGGGGGCACCGCATCCCGGTCTTCTACGACGCGGATGGAGTCGGCGTGGCCGCGCGCGAGGACCTCGCCATCGGCTCTCCGCACCCGGTGACGAAGAAGCCGATCGTGCGCCAGGACGAGGACGTGCTCGACACCTGGGCCTCGTCGTGGCTGTGGCCCTTCGCGACGCTCGGCTGGCCGGACAAGACCGCGGACCTGGCGCGCTTCTACCCGACGCAGTTCCTCTCGACCGCGCGCGAGATCATCTACCTGTGGGTCGCGCGCATGGTCATGGCCGGCTACGAGCTGCTCGACCACTTACCGATGGAGCAGCGCTGCCCGTTCTCGACCTGCTATGTCCACGCGACCGTGCTGGACGGCAAGGGCAAGCGCATGTCGAAGAGCGCCGGCAACGGCATCGACCCGCTGGACATGATCCAGAAGTACGGCGCCGACGCGGTGCGCCTGTCGCTGGTGCTGCTCACGCGCGAGGGCCAGGACGTCAAGCTCAGCGAGGACAAGTTCGAGATGGGCCGGCGCTTCACCAACAAGGTGTGGAACGCCGCGCGCTTCGTCTTCGGGCACCTGGCCGGCGCCGGGGCCGAGCTCGCCGCGCCGCTCGAACCCACGGTGCTCGAGGACCGCTGGATCCTCTCGCGCCTGGCGGCCGTGCAGGCCGAGGTGAGCACCGCGCTCGACGGCTACAAGTTCAACGACGCCGCCAGCGCGCTGTACCGCTTCGTGTGGAACGACTTCTGCGATTGGTACCTGGAACTCTCCAAGTCGCGCCTGGTGGAGGGCGAGCCGACACGCGCCGACGCGCGGCGCACGCTGTACGCGGTGCTGGACGCGACCCTGCGCCTGTTGCACCCGGTCACGCCGTTCCAGACCGAGATCCTGTGGAAGGCGCTGCACGAGGTTGCGGGCCGCACGCCGCCGGCGATGCTGGTGCGCACGCCCTGGCCGCAGGGCGCGGCGCTGCGGGCGCGCGACGCCGAGGCCGAGCGCGAGATGGGCGTCTTGCAGGAACTGGTGCGCGCCGTGCGCAACGTGCGCGCGCTGACCACCATCGGCGAGCGCAAGTCCTTGCGCGCGGTGGTCTCGGCCCCGCGCGCCTCCGACCGCGCCGTGCTGAGCTCCAGCGCCGCGCGCGCGCGCGCCCTGGCCGTGCTGTCCGAGCTCGAGGTGCACGAGCGCGCCGAGCGCCCGCCAGCCTCGGCCGTGGGCGTCGCCGCGGGCTTCGAGGTCTTCATCCCGCTGGGCGACGGGGTCGACCTGGGCGAGCTCGCGGCGACCTTCGAGCGCCGCGCGGACAAGCTGCAGAAGGCCCTCGCCGTGGTCGACCTCAAGCTGGCCAACGAGGGCTTCCTGCGCGGCGCCGACCCCGAGATCATCGAGGCCGAGCGCGAGCGCCGCGCCGAGAGCGCGCGCGAGCTCGAGCTCCTGCAGCGCAACCTGGCGGGCTTGAAGTGAGCGCGCGGCGCGCGCGCCGCGCGCTCACTTCCAGCCGTCGCCCAGGCTGCCGGCCGCGACGGGCAGCACGAGTTCGAAGTAGAAGCCCTTGGGCTCGGCGCGCGAGCTGGGCACGCAGATCGTGAAGCTCAGGCGGTCCTCGTTGGCTCCGGCCGCGCCGGGCTCGAGCGCGAGCGCGCAGGGCTTGGCGCGCGCGACGGTGACCGGCGGCGCGCTCAGTGCGACCTCGGGCGCCCCGCCCGCGTCGCACAGCACGAAGCAGTCCTTCGTCGCGTCGAAGCCGGGGACGTCTGCGTAGCTCGTCACGCCACCCGCGCCGGTCGAGGCCGGACGGGGCGCCGCGCCGGCGCCGCGCCAGGCCACGAGGTGCAACCCGGCGGCGAGCGCGGGCATGGTCACCGCGCGCGGCAACACCACGAAGCCGACGAACAGTGGGCCGTCCTGGTGCGACTCGGCCGCCAGCTCGGTCGCGTTGCCGATGGCCAGCGACTCGGCCGGGCACAGCAGCGCTTCGTCGTAGCTGCGGATGACCTGATAGCCGGCGACCTTGGCTTCGCCCGCGTCCGTGGTCCAGCGCCGCTGGGCCACCGTCGCGGCGAGCCTCCAGGGCGTCGCCACGCCGTGGATGTCGTGGGCGACGCTCCACTGCGCGGCGTCGCGGCCCGCCTGCGGGCTGGCCGCGCAGCGGAAGCCGAGCGCGTTCGTGGCCTGGGACTTGTCGACGTTCTTGCGCAGCGCGAGACGCACCGCGTCACGGTCGGTCTGGAACGAGCCGCCGACCACCACGCGTTGCTCTGGATCGAAGGGCCCGAAGCCCTCGACCACGCGCTTGTCCTTCAGCTCGACGCGCAGCGGCTTGTAGCCGGGGAAGGCCGTGAAGGGGCTCGCCGTCCATTCCCAGACGTTGCCCGAGAGGTCGTGGATGCCGCCCACCGCGCCCGCGGGAAACGAGCCGACCGGTGCCGCCGCCTCGCGGCCGCTGTGCAGCGACTGGCAGAACTTCTTGTCGTCCCAGCCCTCGCCCCAGGGATAGGCGCGCGCGCTGTCGCCGCGCCCAGCGCGGGCGTACTCCAACTCGCTCATCAGGCGCAGGCCGGCCCAGCGCGCGTAGCGTTCGGCCTCGTAGCAATCGACGAACACCACCGGATGCGTGCGCTCGGCGGCGGCGATCTCGTAGGGCGAGGCCTGCCAGTGCTCCTGCCACCAGGCGTCCGGGTCGAAGGTCGCGGTCTCGAAGGGCCTGCCCGCGGCCACCGCGGCCTGGCGTGCGCGCGCTTGCTCTTCGATGAACGCCTGCTGGCCCTGGCGCAGAGCGCCCGCGCCCCAGGAGCGCGGAGGCTTGGCGCCCGTAGCGGAGACGAAGGCCTCGTACTGCTCGTTCGTGACCTCGCTGGGCATGAGCCAGAAGTCGGCCACGACCTCCTTGAACTGCGGCGTCTCGCCCGCCACGGCGAGGTACAGCTCGGGGCGGCGGCGGATCAGGTCTTCGATCTCGCCCACCGAGCTCCCGATGGTGGTGCGTCCACCGGCGACGAACACGAGCCCGGGCGGCGCGGGTTCGTTGCGCGGGGCCTGGAGGACGAGGCACAGGGACGCGAGCAGCGCGGTCGGGTTCATGGGGCGAGGCCGTTCCGGGTGAGGATACGCCGGGGGCGGGAGAAGCTCTATCGGCCGGCCGCGCGGGGCGGGTCAACCGCGGAAAGGCCTCTCCTTGGAGTGCGTGAGGGACTCGCGCCCTGGAGCTCGCCCATGCGCAGGATGCCTGCGCCGTGCCGGCGCGGCAGCCCTGCGCGCGCGCTCAGCGCAGCACCTTGCCGCGCATCTTGGTGAACTTGATCTCGGTCTTGTTGGGCACGGAGAGGCCGAAGGCGCCCTTGCGGATCTGGATCCAGCTGATCGGCTTGTTCTCCGGCCGCTGCGTGTCCTCGGTCTTGTTGGTGATCGTGAGCGTGCTGCCGAGCGCGCGGAATTCGAGGGCGTACGTGCGTCCGGCCTCGAGCTCGCCCTCGTCGGTGGTCAGGTCGTAGTACTCGACGTTCTTCTGCCAGTTGATGGGCAGACGGAAGAAGCACTCGACCATGCCCTTCTCGATCGTGACCTCCACCTCGATCACGAAATCGCGCCAGATCTCCCTGTCGCCGATGCTCATCACGCCCTGACCATCGGCGTCCGGGTCGGGGCCGATCATCGTCAGGGTGCCGTTGACGATGTTGTGCTCGAAGCCTTTGGCCTCGGCCGCCTTCCAGGCGCTCGGGTCGCTCAGCAGGTCGCGCCACGGGGTGGCCTCGATCACCTCGGCCGTGAAGAAGCGCTCGACGGCGTCGTCGGCGAGCTTCATCACCGTGCGGTAGCGCGTCTCGAAGTCCTTCTTCTTCTCGTTCAGCTCGGTGTTCTGGGAGTCCTTGGCCAGAGCGCGGGCGGTGCTGTCGAGCAGCTTGAACACGTCGTCCTCGACCGCGGCCAGAGTGGCCAACGCGGCGCGGTCCAGCGGCTCGCTCGCGGCCGCGGCCTGGGCGGTCGCCATCAGGCGCTCGAGGTGGATGCGCTCGCCCTCGACGCAATCCTTGTCCACGCGCGCCCAGAACTCCGGGTCGTCGAGGACGCCGACCTTGAGCTTGAGCTCGTCCAGGCGGCGCAGCTGATCGGCGAGCTCGTTGGGCTTGAGCTCGGCGGCCTTGGCCATCACGGCCTCGATCTCCTCCAGCCGCCGCCGCAGCTCCTGCTGCTGCTCGCGCCGCTCCAGGTTGGTGTGCGCCTTGGCCGTGCGGTTGACGACTTCACCTGCGAAGTCGAGGTCCTTCCACAGGGGCTTCTGCTCCTCCTGGAAGGCGATCAGCCGGGTGGCGCCGTCTTCGGTCTCGATGTCGAAGGCCTGGAAGTCGGCCTTGAACTTCTTGACCTGGGCGCTGTACGCGTCCCGCGTGGCCTGCTCGGCCTTCTTCTGGTCGAGGACCATCCACAGCACGCCGCCGGCCACGGCGAAGATCACCACTGCAACCGCGAAAGCGATGAGCAGCTCGCGTGAGCCGCGTTTCTGGAGGTTCCTGCTGGCGAGCTCGATCTCGGGCTTGGCCTTCTTGGGCGCCGCCTTCGCCGCCGCTTCCGCCGCCTCGGCGCGCGTCTGCAGCTTCTTGGCCGGCATCGGTGCCGCGGACTTGGGTGCGGGGGCGGCGGCCTTCTGGGCCGCGCTCGGGGGCGGGGCCTTGGGCGCTGCCGCCGGCGCAGCTGCCGGCTTGGCCTGAGCCGGCCGGCCGCTGGCGGGCACGGCCGCCTTGCGCGCCTTGGCGGCGGCGCGCTCGGCGCCGCACTGCGGACAGAGGACGCGCAGAGAGGTCACCTCCGCAAGCGACTCTTGGAGCTCGAAGGACTTGCCGCAGTTCTCGCAGGTCGACATGGAACTCTAGGTCTTCTTCGCAGAGGAAGGGGGCCGTTTGGAAGCGAGCGCCAGCGCCCGCTCGCGGAGCGCACGCGAGCTGGCCGGGGAGCGCTCGGCGTTCTTGCTGCTGCGCAGCGACAGCAGGATGCGCGCGACGATGAAGGCCACCGCGGCGCCGACGAAGATCTTCGCCACGCTGGAAAGGGTCGTGCTGCGCGGCGCGGCTGTTTGGTCGAAGCGGCGCACGGCACGCGCGATCAGATACGGCAAATCCTTCAGCACGCCTTTCGCGTTCTCGTAGCGTAGGACGCGGAAGAAGACGGCCTCGACGTCGACCACGTCGCGTCGCAACTCGAGCTCGGGCGGCTCCTCCAGGAAATCAACGACCATGCCCTCGGATTCCTTGTCCAGGCCGAGGTCGTTGACCAGGAAGGCGCGGTAGGTATCGACGTGGTCGGCCAGGGGGTTGGCCAGGCGCACGGTCTGCAGGTGCGCGACCAGCGCGCGCACGCGCACGATCTCGCCGCGCCAGGCCTCGGGCTGGGCCAGCGCCGCAGGGACGTCGAGCGTGCGCGTGGCCTGGCGCGCGAGCTCTTCGTCGCTGTAGTTCGAGAGCATCTCCAGCAGGCGCCGATAGCTGGGCGTCTCGGCGAAGTCTTCGGCGTCCTTGGCACCCACCAGGGCGCCATCGAAGAGCGTGTCGAGGTTGCGCGGCGGCGGCGCGGGTTCCGCCGCGGCGGGCACGGCCTGGCTCGGCTCGGCGAGCGCTGCGGCGGGCTCAGGTGCGTGCTCTGGCGCTGTCTGGGCCAGCCACGGTCCGACGAGGAGCGCGCAGCTGGCCAGGAGGAAGAGCATCGCGGTTCAACGGTCCAGCCGAGTCACTTGGCGCCCACGGGCGGCGGGGCGCCGAGCGCGAACTCGATCTTGTCGATCTTGTTGCGCTTGCACAGGTTCATGACACGGATCACGGCTTCCCAGGGCACGCGCGCCTCGGCGTCGATCGTGACCGGCGTCTCGGGCTTGTTCATCTTCACCCAGTCGTCGTGGGCTTCCTTGATGAGCGCGGCCAGCTCGTCGTCGTCATCGACGCGGCGCGTGCGCAGCTGGCGCACGGTCTTCTGCGCGACCTCGTCCCAGAACATGGCCACGCGTACCTCGTCGAGGATGCCCTCGACCTGTACCGAGCCGGCGCTGCCCTTGTTCTTGGGCAGCCAGGAGTCGAACTTGCCTTCGAGTTGCTTGAACTTGAAGGAGATCATGAAGAACACGCACAGGCAGAAAATGATGTCCACCAGGGGCGTGACGTTGATGGCGATGGGGTTCTCCCCCTCGTCACCCATGCTTGCGCCGGCCATGCGTGCCTCCTATTTCGGGGGCGGGACCGCGGCCCCGACCTCGATCTTGTAGATGCCCACGAGACCGCAGACTTCGATGATCTTGTTCACGTCGCCGTAGGGCGCGGCCTTGTCGGCGCGGATGATGATCTTGCGCGCCGAGAGACGCACCTTCGCATCCGGGTCGATGTCCGTCTCGAGCGTCTCGTCGGCCTCGGCCTTGAGCTGGTCCTTGAGCAACTCGCGCGGCACCTCGCGGCCGCGGATGACCACGGCCCAGTGGTCCGGCAGCCGGCAGTAGCCGTTGTTGGCGTTGAGCGGGCACTTGCCGAGGTCACCGCCCTGGGCGTGCTGGATGTTGACCGTGGTCGTGGGATCATCGGTCTTCACCTTCTCGTTCTCCTTGATCTCGCTGGCAGTGGGCAGCACGAGCTCTGCGGCTTCGCGCTGGCTCATGTCCGCTCCGAGCAAGAAGAACAGCAGCAACAAGAACATGATGTCCACCATCGGGATCAAGTTGCACGTGACGTCTTCCTTGATCGTCGGCACCTTTCTGCGTTTGGACATGGCTTTCTCCTGGGTCGCTACGCGACGGCCTTTTCGCTGGCGGCCATGTGCCGGAGCATGTCCACCGACTGCAGGTTGATCGACAGGCACATCTTCGAGACCTTGTTCTTGAACAAGAAGTAGATGGTCAGGAACACGATGGCGATGAACAGGCCCATGGTCGTGTTCACCAGCGACTCGTACACGCCCTTGGCCAGGTCACCCGGCGTCGGCGCCTTGAGCGTCTCGATCGTCTGGAACGACGAGATCATGCCCGTCACCGTGCCCAGCAGGCCCAGTAGCGGAGCCACGTTCCCGATCAGCGACAGGTAGGAGATCTTCGTGTTCAGCTTGAACGTCTCCTCGTTCGCCGCGGCCTCCAGGCCCGCGATCATCTCCTGGTAGCCCGCGTCGCGCATGCGCAGCGCCGAGCCCACCACGTTGCCCAGGTAGCACGGGTTCTCGTCGCACAGCTCGACCGCCTGGTCGTACTCCTCCTCGTTGATCAGCGCCTCCAGGTCGCCCGCCAGCACCGCCGGCGCCAGCTTGTCGCGCCGCAGCGACACGATGTGCTCGATCACCAGCGTCGTGCCCGCCACCGAGCAACCCGCCATCAGGTAACCCACCGGGCCAGTCGTCTCGAACAGCTGCAGCCAGGTCTTCGTGCTGCCTTTGCCCTCGCCACCTTCTTGGTAGGCGGCGGCCGGGGCCGCGAGCAGGCAGGCGAG
>SIAI01000066.1 GCA_009691855.1 Planctomycetota bacterium
CTGACCTGCGACGCGCAGGGGTGCTTGCCGTACAGGCAGACGCTGAAGTCGGAGGGGCCAGGATCGGACGCGCTGTTCGCGGCCTTCCCGGCGGATCTGGCAGCGGGCCTCGCGCCCGTCGCCGAACCGACCCCGTCCGTGGGTTCCGATGGAGGAGGGGCGAGCGTGGCAGACGCGCCCGCTCCGCAGGCTCCGGCCGACGGCGTCCCGCGCGAGGATCGGGGCGGCGCGGGACACGTGGACGGCACGCTGTACACGCGCATCGAGAACGGCGAGGTGCGCGCCGCGCTGCAGTTCGAGATCGAGGAGGGCTGGCATCTCTACACCGGACCCGAGAATCTCGGCCAGGATCCGGTCGGCAAGCCGACGCTGGTCACGCTGCACGGCGAGGGCATCACCTGGGAGTCCCCGCTCTTCCCGACGCCGATGCGCATCGACCAGTCCGACTTCAACGGCGAGGGCGCCTACATCAACGCGCACGAGGGCGCGATCGTCGTGTTCGTGCGCGGGAAGCTCGCGCCCGGTGCGAGCGGCAAGGGCATCTGGGCCGAGGTCAGGGGCCAGACCTGCGATCCGTCGACCTGCGTCGACTACGAAGAGACGCTCGCGGACCGGGGGCGAGGGCCGGACGAGGTCTGGACCGGGAAGGTCGCGGCGGCGGCCGCCACGAAGGCCCCGTCCGCGGCGAGCACGCCGAAGGACCCATGGGAGGAGGACAACATCCTCGGCGACGGTCTCTTGGGCTTCCTCCTGTCGGCGGTGTTCTGGGGCCTCTTCACGCTGCTGATGCCCTGCACCTACCCGATGATCCCGATCACGATCTCGTTCTTCACCAAGCAGGCCGACAAGCGCGGCGGGAACGTGCTCTCCCTGGCGCTCGCCTACGGTGCCGGGATCGTGCTCATCTTCGTGCTGATCGGGGTGTCCTTCGGTTCGGTGATCATCCCCTTCGCCAACCACTGGATCACCAACCTCGTCATCGGCGTCGCCTTCGTCTACTTCTCGCTGACGCTGTTCGGGCTGGTGAACCTGCAGCCGCCGCGCTTCCTGATGAACGCGGCCGGCACGGCTTCGAGCAAGGGCGGCTACCTGGGCGTGTTCCTGATGGGCGCCACGCTGGTCGTGACCTCGTTCACCTGCACCGCGCCCTTCGTCGGCACGCTGCTCGGATCCTCCGGCAACCGCACGGTGGGCGAGGTGGCGCTGGGGATGGGGGTCTTCGGCCTCACGATGGCGCTGCCCTTCGCGCTGCTCTCGCTCGTCCCGTCGCGGCTCAAGGCCATCCCGCGCAGCGGCGAGTGGATGAACACGCTCAAGTTCTCGCTCGGCTTCGTGGAGCTGGCGGCGGCGCTGAAGTTCCTGTCGAACGTGGACGTCGACCGGAAGCTCCAGATCGTCTCGCGCGAACTGTTCCTGCTCGTGTGGGCGCTGCTGGCCGTGGCGCTGGCCGCCTATCTGCTGGGGCTCGGGCGGCTGTTCGGGCGCGCGGACAAGGTGGGCCCCAAGCGCGCCGTGTTCGGGGCCGTGTCGCTGGCTGCGGCGATCTTTTTCGCCTGGGGGCTTCCGGGGCACAAGCTGGGCGACGTGATGTCGGCCTTCCTGCCGCCGTACTCGGGCGGGCGCTTCTTCCCGGAGTGGTACCGGGTGGATGCGAACTGGCCGATCGTGAAGAACGACTACGACCGCGCGCGCGCGCTGGCCCTCGAGCAGCACAGGCTCCTGCTGGTCAACTTCACGGGCGAATTGTGAGTGAACTGCAGGGCGATGGAGGACAACGTCCTCCCGTCTCCGGCGGTCGCCGAGATCCTGAACGCACACTACGTCGAAGCGCGGCTCTTCACCGACACGGAGGAGAACATCGAGCGCATCCTGGAGCTCCAGGACCGCCTGGCCGGCACCGTGGCCAATCCGACCTTCGTGCTGGTCGAGCCGGGCGCGGAGCGCAAGCTGTACCAGCTGCAGGGCAAGCGTTCGGCGCAGACCTTCGCGCGCTTCCTGGAGGCGGGCCTGGCGCGCACCGAGGAGAAGGTCGGACGGCTGCCCGGGCGCTGATCCCCGCGCTCGCGCTCGTTCTGGTCGCCTGCGCGCCCGAGGCGCGGCGGCCGCCGAACGTGCTGCTGATCTCGATCGACACGCTGCGCGCGGATCGGGTGGGCTGCTACGGCTACGCGCGGCCGGCGACGCCCGCGCTCGATCGCTTCGCGGCCGAGCACGCGGTGCGCTTCGCGCACGCCTACGCCGAGGCGCCGTGGACGCTGCCGAGCCACGTGACCATGCTCAGCGGGTTGCATCCGCTCACGCACGGTGTGCGTCAGCCGGATCAGGCGCCCGGCGACGAGGTCCGGCTGCTGGCCGAGCGTCTCGCCCCGACGCACTACGGTTTCGCCTTCACCGACGGCGGCTGGCTGTCCGAGCCGTGGGGCTTCGCGCGCGGCTTCGCCTCGTTCCAGGCGCAGGATCAGGACTGCGCGAAGAGCGTCGAGCAGGCGCTCGAGTTCGTGCGCTTCCGCGAGCCGAAGGGTCCTTGGTTCGGCTTCGTGCACACCTACGACGTGCATTGCCCCTACGACCCGCCTCCGCCCTACGCGGGCACGTTCCACAGCGACGGCGCCGAGCCGCTCGAGGTCGCGGGGCTGTGCGGCAATCCGGACTTCAACGCCAGGGCGCTCACGGCTGGTCAGGCGCGCTACCTCTCGGATCGCTACGACGAGGACGTGCGTCGCGTGGACGATGCGCTGGCGCAGCTGTTCGCAGCCCTCGACGCGCTCGACCTGTGGCGCGACACGCTCGTGATCGTGACCGCCGACCACGGCGAGGAGTTCCTGGAGCACGGCCAGATCGGCCACGAGCGCACGCTCTCGCGCGAGGTCCTGTCGGTCCCGCTGCTGATCGCCGTGCCGGGCGTCGCCCCGCGCGTCGTCGACGCGCCCGTGGGGCTCGCCGACCTGGTGCCCACGCTGCTGGAGCTCGTCGGCGCGTCACCGGCGCAACTCGACGGGCGCTCGCTCGTGTCGCTCTTGCGCGGCGAGGACGATCCCGCGCGCGCGGCGTGGATCCTCTCCGACCTCGCCTGGCAGCGCGAGCTCGCCGCGCGCACCTCGGCCGTCGAGCAGGAGCTGCTCGAGCCATCCGCCGCACCCGCGAACGCCTCCGCGCTCGCGAAGATCCGTGCGCAGCATCTTGCCGCGGGGTACAAACCGCGCCCGGTCGACCCGGCCGCGCGCGCTGCCGAGCTGCGCGCGCTCGGCTACTGACCGTCCACGCAATGAGCGAGCAGGCGAAGCGGTTGGTGGCGCGCGAGCAGGTGCTCGCCTACGTCCTGTGCGCGCTGTTCGTGGGCTTCTTCGTGGCTGCCGAGGTGCTGGGCGGGAAGCTGTTCCGCTTCACGCTGTTCGGTCTGGGACCGGACGACATCGGTCTCGGCGACGGTGCGGAGTTCGCCGCCACGGCGGGGATCCTCGCCTTCCCGCTGACGTTCGTGATGACCGACATCGTGAACGAGTACTTCGGGCGCCCGATCGTGAAGCTCTTCACCTGGATCGCGATCGCGGTGAACCTCCTGCTGCAGCCCGTGATCCGCGCGGCGATCGCGGTGCCCGCGATCAGCTTCACGCCCGGCATCAGCGACGACGAGATGCAGCGCGGCTTCCAGATCGCGCTCGGGCAGACGACCAGCATCGTTTTCGCCAGTCTGATCGCCTTCGCGCTGGCGCAGTGGCTCGACGTGCAGGTCTTCACCTGGCTGCGGCGCATCACCGGCGGCAAGTGGCTATGGCTGCGCGCGCAGGGCAGCACGATCGTGAGCCAGATGATCGACACGATCGCCGTGATCTACCTGGCCTTCGTGGTCATCCCGATGCTCACCGGCAACCAGCCCTGGTCCATGGCCGATGCGTTCCAGGTCTCGGTCACGAACTACGTCTACAAGTTCCTGATCGCGGTCGGCAGCACGCCGGCGCTGTACCTCGTGCACGCGGCGGTCGATCGGTATCTCGGCAAGGCGACGGCCGAGGCGCTGGTGCACCACGCGCACCCGAGCGATCCGGAGTGAGCGTGCCTTTGGCGGCTCGCGCCTCGCGCGGCGGAGCTGGCGAGGAGCACCAAACTACACGTTGTAAACACGACGCCGGAGCCCGTTCGCGAGCGCGCTGAGAACTGTCGAGACCATGTCCGGTGAGCGCGAGCGAACAGGAGCGCTGCGACTTCGCACGGGTCGCGACCCACGAGGCCTCTTGCGCGCGGAGTTTCCTGTGGCGGCATGTCCCTTGCGGAGGCGGCGCCAACGAGCTCCCCCTCGAGGCCGGCGACGGCCGAGTTTGACGAGGGCGGGGCGAACCCCTTCGCAAGCGCCTGTCCGAGGTCCCTGGATGTCGTTCTCCACTCCGCCGCCCCTTCGTGTCCTCGTGCTGCTGGGAAGTGGGCTGCTCGGCGCGTGCGGAGGCTCGAGCGGATCCGCGCTCGTCTCCGATCCCGATGTGGGCTTGCTGAGCCAGCGGCCCGGCGGCGGTCTGTTCTTCGTCGACGAGAATCGCGGCGGCCAGGCCGGCGCGCTGGGGCTGGCGCAGACGCTGTGGGCGCGACTGGTTGATGTGCACGACAGCGATGCCTTCGGGGTGCGTGGTGCCGTGCCGCTCATCCGCGCCGCGCCGATTCGTCCCGATCTGGGCTCGGATGGAGTCGACTATCGCTTCGAGACGGACGCGCTCGGCCGCGAGGCCCTGGTGATCCTGCACGCGCGCGACACGGCGAGCTTCGCCACCGCTCTGCGCGCGGCGCTGCAGGACTTGCCGGCGGTGGTGCCGAAGTCCTTCACCTCCGCGGCGCCGTTTTCCTTCGTGGCGCGCAACGCCGCGCTCGTGCTGCGCTTCGACGACCTGCTGGCCGCCGGGCCGGACGAGGTGGCGAGTCTCGGCGACGACGTACGCGTGCGCGTCGGTTCCCCGCCGCAGACGGCTTTCGGCGCGCGCGCGTCCTTCGACCCGAGCCACGGCGCGGTCGTCGGCGGGATTTTTTATCCGACGCGCGTGGTGGTGGACCTGACGACCTCGCTCGACGAGCTCGAGGTCGGAGCCAATCCACTGGCGCTCAACGTCATCGGCCTGCCCGCCAGCGCGAGCCTCTCCGCGCTCGCCAACGTCGAGTTGCGGGTGCCGACCCGCCCGGACCCCGGCGTCGGCCAGTTCACGTCCTTGCGCAACCTGCGCGGCCGCGGGTTGGATCCCGCCGCAAGCGCGCCCTTCGATGTCAGCTCGCCGACCCTCGATCTGCGGCGCGCGCTGCGCTCGGGCAACGGGGACGACCCCAACAACGGCTTCCTGCGCGACGACGTGCCGCCGACCCTGGTCGGTCGCTGGGAAGCGGCGGTGCAGAGCGCGGTGGCCGAGGCGCCGGCCGGCTCCTTCGTGCTGCGGCTCGCCTTCCAGAGCGCATGCGCCCAGGCGCTCGAGGCGGGTGACCTGCTCGAGACGGGCGCCGGGTTCCTGGAGGTCGCCCTGACCACTTCCGCGCCCGATCCGGAGGGCGTGCTGGAAGAGGTGCACGCGCGCGCATTGGGCACGCTTGCGCCCGCGGCGGACGAGCTGCTGGGGCAGGCGCACGCGCTGGTGGCCTTCGATCCCGCGGCCGGCGTGGACAGCGGCTGCTGGATCGAGGTCTCCGGACGCTCGGGAGCCGCTCTCGAGATCACGCCCGAAGCGCGCATCCGCCTGCGCTTCAGCGAGCCGATGGATCCGCGCTCGGTCGATCCGCTGGAGACCCTGCGCCTGTACCGCGGCGCCGAGGCCAGTGCGACCACGACCGTGGTGGGCGCGGTGAGTCCCTCGCCGGACGCGACCGTCTTCGAGTTCACTCCGACGCTGCCGCTCGAGCACGTGCAGGGCGTATCGGAGGCCTACGCGCTCGAGCTCGTCGGCGGCGCCGGGGGCGCCCACGATCTGGCGGGCAACGCTTTGAGTGCCGCGCTGCCGGTGCTCGAGCTCGCGCTCGAACCGAGTGCGCCCAGCGTTGCGACCGGCGGCGTGACGTTGCGCTTCGACAGCGCGGACGAGTATCCGCCGCAGGGCACGGACGATCTGCGCGGCCTCGTCACCTACGACGGCGAGCGCGGTGCGCTCCGGCCCCGGCCCGTCGTGCACCAGAGCTGGCCGATCGACGGCACGGCGGGCGTGACCTCGCTCATGCTGAGCCTGCCGGTCGGGATCCAGGACCCGCTCACGCGCTTCGGTAGCCGCCTGCAGACGTTGTGGCGCTATGCGGACGTCGGTTGGTCCGTGACGGACGAGAGTCACTACGACGTGGACGTCGAGGGCCTCGCCTGGGCGCCCTTCAACGGCCACGTGAACGCCGACTTCTTCGCGGGCTTCGAGGTACGCCTCGGACACGCGTCCAGACTGCCCGACGAAGCTGTGAATCTGGCCACCGGGACCTTGCTCTTTCCCCTGTCGGGCTTGCTCGACGCGCCTGCCACGTTCGACCAGAACGTGCTCGAGGTCGGCGGAGCGCGGACCGTGCACGCGAGTGGCTTCGGCTACCGGATCCGGCCGTCCGAGCTCTTCACGGCCGCGACGGGCACCAACATGATGCCCTTCCCGCTACTGGGCGACGGGCGGCGGAACGAGCCCTTCACCTGGCGCGATACCGCCGTGCAGGGCGTTGGCGGAATCGGGGGCACGGGCATCCCGCTGGCCATCGAGAAGCGCATCGATCCCACCTTGGTTCCCGGCTCGGTCGCGCCCGCGGGGAGCGTCCCGAGCTTCGGCTTGCCGCTGCTGATCGAGCTGCGCAACCAGCCCACGGATTCGGCCATCGCCACCAACGAGTTCCGCGTGGCCATCGCGACGACCGTGGGCTCGCTCTTGCCGACCTGGCGCGTCCACTCCAGCGGTGGGCAGTCGGCTTCAGGCGCGTTCGTGCGCGTCGATCCCGATCACTCCCCGGTACCGACCGGCGGCTTCGACCCGAACTCGACGCCGCCAGGCCTGCCCACGCTCAGCGCCTTTCCCGCGGTCTACTTCGGCCAGATCGACACCGTCACGCGCCTGACGCGCGTGCACACGGTCTGGTTCGACAGCGCGAGCGCAAACCCGGATTACCTCGATCCGTTGGTCACGCCGAGCGCGTCCGAGCAGCCGGCGGGCACCTCGGTCCTGCTGGAGTTCCGCGGAGCCACCGGCTTCGTGGACACGGGCGGCGCCGAGTTCGACGCGCAGCGCATGGACCCCTACGGCGAGCTCATCACCACGGGCACGACCCAGTACCCGAGAGAGGACCGCAGCTGGTCGCGCGACATCGACGACGTGGACGGCCTGCGCTTCGTGCAGGTGCGCATCACCTTCGCGAACGACATCGACACGGGGCTCTCGCCGACCCTGGACTCGATGGCGATCGCCTTCCGGCGCGGGGAGTGACGCTCCGCCCGCGCACAGACGGACGTCATGGGTCTCCATGGAGATCGGAACGCAGCCCGACGACCGAGGCTCATGCCTCTCGGTGACGCGGAACCGTGGAGAACTGTGCACACGTCTCCTCGGTTGCACGACGAAGCTCCTCCCACCAAGGGGCGCTGCACGCGTTAGCATGATTGGAGGATGAAGAAGAGCTCGATCCTCCGCTGGATTCCGCCTGCGTTGACGGCATTGGTTGCGGCCTACGTCCTTGCCATCGTGGCGTGCATGATCGCCGATTACCTCTGTCCCCGGTGGGTTTGGAACGCGGAGCTCGCCGGGCGAGTCACGGACGAACACGGAGAGGCCGTTGCAGGTGCGCAGGTTGTCGCCGAGTACTTCGACGACCGCTCCGCAGAGGACGCGATCCCGGGTTCGCTTTCGCCTGCGATCACGGACGAGAAGGGTGAGTTCGTCATGAACGTCGTGCCCGGGGCCGTGACGCTGTTTGCGCGCAAGGACGGCCTCGGATTCAGCGTCCCGCGCGACCTCGAGCCGCAGGATTGGCAGGAGCTTGCGGGTCTTGAGCTCGTTCTCGATCCCGGCGGTCGGATCGTGGGGGAATGCGTGGGCGCCGACGGGAAGCCGCACTCGGGGCGATGGATCGCGATCGAACAGGCGGTCTACCCGCACTGGTGGGACGAGGATCGAATCGTCAACCTGCGTACGGGAGGATCAGGAGAGTTCGGATGCGAAGTCGTGCCGAGCGGGAGATCCGTGCGCTGCTCGGGAGCTGCGGGCCAAACGGACTCTACTACCCATTTCAGAAGGAGCAGGTCGTCACGGTGCGGCGTGGGGAGACGACACACGTTCACTTCGAGGCCAGGGCCCCAGGGGAAGCGTTGAGAACCTAGCGCCTACTCGAACCCGAACAGCCGTCCGCCCTGGTACACGATGAAGCTCGCGATCCACGCCAGCACCGTCATGTACACGAACAGGAAGCTCGGCCAGCGCCACGAGCGCGTCTCGCGCTTGACCACCGCCAGGGTGCTCATGCACTGGCACGAGAGCGCGAAGAAGACCATCAGCGAGAGGCACACGAGCGGCGTGTAGACCCGTGCGCCGTCGGGGCGCGTCTCGGTGCGCAGGCGCTCGCGCAGCGCGGTCGAGGACTCGTCGGCGCCCTCCATGCCGTAGACCACGGCCATGGTGCTGACGAACACCTCGCGCGCGGCGAAGGCGCCGATCAGGCCCACGCCGATCTTCCAGTCGAAGCCCAGCGGCGCGATCACGGGCTCGAGCGCGCGGCCGAGCTGGCCGCCGATGCTGTTTTGCAGGCGCTCGGCGGCGATGCGCTGATCGGCGGCGGCCACGCTCGCGACCGGATCTCGGCCTTCGATGGCGTCCTGCACGGCCTCCGCGCGCGCGCCGAGTCCTTCCAGGGCCTCGTTCCCGGCGTGGCGCGGGAACGAGAGGATCGCCCACATCACCACCGTGCAGGCCAGGATCACCGTCCCCGCTTCCTTCACGAACACGAAACTCTTCTCCCACATCAGCCGCACCACCGAATAGAGGTGCGGCATGCGGTAGGGCGGCATCTCGAGCAAGAGCGGCACGCGCGGGCCTTTCAGCACCGTGCGCCCGAGCACGGCCGCGGCGATCAGCGCGATCACGGTCGAGAAGAGATACATGCCGGCCAGCATCAGGCCCTGCGTGAACGGTCCCGAGCCGCCCAGCGGCACCATGGCCGCGATCAGCAGTCCGTACACCGGCAGCCGTGCCGAGCAGGTCATCAGCGGCACGACCAGCATCGTCAGCAAGCGGTCGCGCTGGCGCTCCATCGTGCGCGTGGCCAGGATCGCGGGCACGGCGCAGGCGTAGCCCGAGAGCATCGGTACGAAGGCGCGCCCGTGCAGGCCGAGCGTCTTCATCACGCGGTCCATCAGGTACGCGACGCGCGCCATGTAGCCCGTGTCCTCGAGGAAGCCGAGGAACAGGAACAGGAGCAGGATCTGCGGCAAGAACACGAGCACGCTGCCCACGCCGGCGACCAGGCCCTTGACCACGAGGTCCGCGAAGATCCCCGTTGGCAGCGCGCGTCCGGCGACGCCGCCGAGCCAGGCGAAGAAGCCCTCGATCCAGCCGATCACCGGATCCGCGCCCGCGAACAACGCCTGGAACACGACCGTCATCAGCGCCAGGAAGATCAGGAAGCCCAGCGCCGGGTGCAGCAGGACCCGGTCGATGCGGTCGGTGAGCGTGGCGCGCGCGCCCGTGTCGCGCAGGAAGAGCTTGGCGCGCGCGTCGAGCCATTGGTACCGCCCGCGGATGATCTCCTCGTCCAGATTGCGCCCTGAGACCTCGGCGAACTTGCGCTTGCGCTGCACGACCGCGCGCAGGCCGGGTGGGATGTCGGCGAGCTCGTCGCTGTCGTCGATCGAGAGCAGCGCCCACAGGGCCAGGGCGCGCGCGCGCTGCTCGTCGGTGGCCCATTCGCGCGGCAGTTCCTTCACCACCGAGCGCACGTCGGCCACCAGCAGCGGCTCGTCGGGTTCCCAGCGCCAGCCCGGCTGGCCGAGCTCCGGCTCGCGCAGCACCGCGACCATCGCGCGCTTGAGCGTGTCGAGCCCCGTGCCCTTGGCGGCCACGATCGGGATGCATGGCACGCCCAGCTCCTCGGTCAGCGCGCCGGCGTCGAGCGCTTGCCCGGTCTCCTCCAGGCGATCGCTCATGTTGAGCGCCACGACCACTGGCAGGCCGAGCTCGATCAGCTGCAGCACGAGATACAGGTTGCGCACCAGCTGCGTGGCGTCGACCACGCACACCACCAGGTCGGGGCGCTCGAGCGGGTGCAGTCCGGCCACGGCCTGGATCGCCAGCTGCTCCTCACGGCTGCGCGCCGAGAGGCTGTACGTGCCCGGCACGTCCATCAGCATCACCTCGCCCACGTCGCCGTACTCGTTGGCCAGCGGCATGAGCGCGAAGTGGCGCTCGACGGTGACGCCCGGATAGTTGCCGACCTTGCCACGCGAGCCGGTGAGCTGGTTGAAGAGCGTGGTCTTGCCCGTGTTCGGGTTGCCCGCCACGGCCACGCGCAGCGTCCGGGTGGCTCCGGCCGCTTGGCTCACGGCGTGACGAGCACCAGACTCGCCTCGCTCGTGCGCACCGTCAGGCGTGCGCGGCGCACCTCGAGCTCGATCACGCCGCCGATCTCGGCTCGGCGCACGATGCGCACCGTCGTCCCGGGCAGCAGGCCCAGCTCCATCAGTCGGCGGCGGAAGGCGCGCTCGCCCTCCAGGCGTACGAGCCGGCCCTCTTGGCCGTCGGCGAGGTCGATCAGGCGTACCATCGGTGTGGGAGCGCGGGGCGCGGCCGATTCCTCGGCAGGCGGACCCCAACTCATTGAGACTAGGTCTCAACGGCACGCAAGTCTACCCCGCCCAGGCCCGGTGGGTCCGGCGCGGGCCGGGAAAGCCCTTCCCCGCGCCTCCGCCCTTGCCCCGACCCTCCCGCGAGCCGGAAGATCGGGCGATGAGTCGAGCCAAGGAAGCAGCGGGCCGGGCGGCGGCGGAGCATATCCGCGACGGGATGACGGTCGGCCTGGGCACGGGCTCGACGGTGCGCTTCACGCTGGAGCGCCTGGCCGAGCGCATCCGGGTGGAGCGGCTGGTCGTGCGCGGCGTGCCGACGTCGCTGGACACCGAGCACAAGGCGCGCGCGCTCGGCATCCCGCTGGCCTTGCTGGAAGAGGTCGAGACGATCGACCTCACGATCGACGGTGCAGACGAGATCGACGCGCGTTTCGACATGATCAAGGGCGGCGGCGGGGCGCTGCTGCGCGAGAAGGTCGTGGCCGCATTGACGAAGCGCGAGCTGATCGTGGTCGATCGCTCGAAGATGGTCGAGCGCTTGGGCGTGCGCTTTCCGCTGCCGGTCGAGGTCGTACCCTTCGCGCGCGCGGCCGTGGCGCGGCGCATCGGCGCGCTGGGCGCGGCCTGGACCGTGCGCATGCGCGACGGCAACGAGGTCGCGCGGACCGACAACGGCAACGAGATCCTCGACTGTCGCTTCCCTGGCGGCATCGCCGACGCGGCCGCGCTGGAGCGCGCGCTCGACGAGATCCCGGGCGTGGTCGAGAGCGGTCTGTTCATCGGCCTGGCGCACACGCTGGTCGTGGCTGACGACGACGGGCGCGTCGAGCAGCGTCCGCGGCCGGCGCGCTGACCTGCCCCGTCTGCATACACTTCGCTCGAGGGTGGGGTAAGAGCGCCGAAAACGCCGCACGCAGGGGCCGTTCGGCGCGCGCGCAGGGCTAGAATCGGACGCTTACGGCGAACCCAAGGAGTCACCCATGCCCGAGATCAAGAAACACGCGCCCGGCGCGTTCTGCTGGGCCGAAGTCGGCACGACCGACACCAAGAAGACCAAGGCGTTCTACAGCGAACTCTTCGGCTGGAAGTACGAGGACCGGCCGGCCGGCCAGTTCGGCACCTACACGATGTGCAAGCAGGGCGGCAAGGACCTCGCCGGCCTGTACCAGCTGGCGCCCGAGCTGCTCAAGATGGGCGTGCCGCCGCACTGGATGTCCTACGTCGCCGTGGCCGACGCCGACGCCGCGTGCAAGAAGATCCAGCAGCACGGCGGCACCGTCCAGCAGGGCCCGTTCGACGTGATGGACGTCGGACGCATGGCCATCTGCAAGGATCCGACCGGGGCGACGTTTTCGATCTGGCAGGCGAAGGCGCACGCAGGCGCCTCGGTGATGGGTGAGCACGGCACGCCGTGTTGGTTCGAGCTCTCGACGCGCGGGGTTCCCAAGGCCGAGGCCTTCTACAAGGCCGTCTTCGGCTGGAGCGTGAAGGTCGACGCCGATCAGGTCTACCGCGAGCTCAGCGCTCCCGGCGCGCCGCTGCCGATGGGCGGGATGATGGAGCTCACGCCGCAGCACGGCCCCGTGCCGCCGCACTGGCTGATCTACTTCACGGTGGAAGACTGCGACGGCGACGCGCAGCGCACGAAGAACCTGGGTGGCAAGGTGATCGTGCCGCCCATGGACATCCCCAAGGTCGGACGCTTCGCGGTGCTGGCCGACCCGGCCGGGGCGACGTTCGCGATCATCAAGCTCGCGCTCCATCCCGAACACAAACTGGAAGCTCAGACCAAGAAAACCGCCGCGCCCGCGCCGGCGAAGACATCGAAGAAGAAGTAACCATGCGCACCTTGTTCCTTATCGCTCCGCTCGCGCTATTCGCGGGCCAGAGCGGGGCCCAGCAGAAGGCGGCCGCCCCGCAGGAGACCGTCTCGCCCGAGCAGAAGAAGCTCGACGAGCTCCTCGAACGCTTCAACCAGAAGCGCGCCGACGTCCTGGAGGCCTACAAGAAGGCCACCACCGACGACGAGCGCGAGAAGATCTACGCCGGCATGCCCGGCGAGGACTTCATCCCCGCCTTCAAGGCCCTGGCCGTAGAGGTCAAGGGTACGGACGCCGCGGCGCACGCCTGGATGTGGGTGTTGCAGCTCGACCAGGACCGCAGCGAGGGCATGACGGAGATCGTCGAGCTCTTGCTCTCCGAGCACATGGAGTCCGAGGTCCTGGCCGATCTCGCCGGCTTCATGCTGTTCGGCAGCCAGACTCTCGGCCAGGGCCCGACGCTCGAGTCCCTGGACGCCATGATCGACGGCTCGTCGAAGAAGAAGGTGCAGGCCAGCGCGCTCTTCACCAAGGGCTCGATCCTGCTCAACGCCAAGCTGGAGAGCTCGCGCGCCGAGGGCCGCAAGTGCATGGAGCGCGTCGTGGCCAACTACCCCGGCATCGACTCCGGCCGCGGCACCTACGCCGATCGGGCCGCGGGCTCGCTGTTCGAGCTCGACCACCTGCAGATCGGCAAGGCCGCGCCGGACTTCGAGGCGACCGACGAGAACGGTGTGAAGTGGAAGCTCAGCGATTACCGCGGCAAGGTGGTGGTCGTCGACTTCTGGGGCTACTGGTGAGGCCCGTGCCGTGCGATGCTGCCGCACGAAAAGGAGCTCGTGAAGCTCCTGGATGGCAAGCCCTTCGCCCTGCTCGGGATCAACAGCGACGGTGACGCCGCGACGGTGAAGAAGATCCTGGCCGATCAGAACATCACCTGGCGCCAGGCGATCGACGAGGACACCAGCGGCGCGCTGGCCACCAAGTGGAACGTCAGCGGCTGGCCGACGATCTTCGTAATCGACGCCAAAGGCGTGATCCGCTATCGCGACGTGCGCGACCAAGACATGGAAGACGCCGTCAAGAAGCTCCTGGCCGAAGCCGGCGCCTGAACGATCGAGGAGGCGCCGCGCCGCAGGGCGTGGCGCCTGCCTCTGCCTCGAGATCCACCGGGCGCGAGACGACTCGCGCCCCTTTCATTTCCAGACCATGGCCCACCGCTACATCCTGCTGCCCGAGCTCGATCAAGAGCTGGCCACCACGCGCACGCTGCTCACCGCCGTGCCCGAGGCCAAGACCTCCTTCCGCCCGCACCCGAAGTCGTGGACGCTGGGCGAGCTCGGTCTGCACCTCGCGAACGTGCTCACCTGGCTGCCGATGACCCTGCGCTCGACCGAGTTCGACCTCGACCCGCTCGGCGGGCCTAGGGTCGTCTCGCCGAAGTTCGAGTCGGCCGCGGCCACGCTGAAGGTGTTCGACGAGACCGCGCGCGCCGCCCGCAGCGCGCTCGCAGCCGTCTCGGACGCCGAACTCGCGGTGCCGTGGACGCTGAAGCGGCGCGGCCTGGTGCTGTTCACGCTGCCACGCGCGGCCTGCATCCGCAGCTTCGTGATGAATCACCTGATCCACCACCGCGGGCAGTTCACCGTCTACCTGCGCCTGTGCGACATCCCCCTGCCGCCGATCTACGGCCCGACGGCGGACTTCACCGGCGATCAGCTGGCGGCGCAGAAGCAGGGCTCGAGCTGAGCACGCCGGAGCGCGCTCGGTTCAGAACACGACGAACTCGGCTCCTCGCGTGGCGGCCAGGCCGCCGAGCGCATTCGGGTCGAGCACGAAGCCCTGGGCGTAACGACGCAGGCCGATCAACGATGGATCGGCCGGCAACGGTAGCCAGAACGTCGCCACGCCGCGGCGCGCGCCGGTGCCCGACAGGGTTTGCGCTCGGACCTCGGCGCCGCGCAGGTCGACGTGCAAGGGAACGCCGCGGAAGGTGGTGCCGAGGCGCGTCCGCGCGCCGCCGATGACGAGCAGAACCGTGGCGCCGCCGAGGGAGTTGCCCACTCCGATCTTGAAGCCGTCGTCGCCCACGTTCGCGGGCGCGCCGGCGATGAGTTCCGGTAGGAAGCCACCCGTTCCCGGCCAGGCCTGGCCGTAGAGGTTCGAGCCGAAGGGCTCGACTTCGCTGTGCAGCTTCGGCCGATCGAACGGTGGCTCTTCGCGCAGGACGCGCTCGTCGGTAAGCGCGTTGCCGAGGAAGGCCAGGAGGGCCTGGCGTTCTTCAGGCTTGAGCCCGGGCGCCAGGAAGAAGCCGACATTCTCGTAGTGGTCGACCACCTCGTCCAGCGAGGCGAACTGCCCGCTGCTCATCAAGCGCCGCTGCAGGCCGACGTTGCGCAGACTTGGCGTCTTTGTGGCGCGCTGGTGATTCGGCAGATTGATCACGTGGCGTCCACCGTCGCTGAACAGGGAGTTCGTCACGACGTGACAGGTGGTGCAGTTGGAGCGCGTCTGGAACACCTGGAAGCCTAGCTGTTGCTCCGCCGTCATCGTGCCCAGGTCGAAGGGGGTATGGTCGGGAATGAGGGTCCGCTCGTAAGTGGCGATAGCCATCGCGATGCGCTCGCGCGTGATATCGCTGGTCCCGAAGGCGCGTTCAAAGAGCTCGCCATAGCTTGCGCCCGCGACGAAGTTGGCCAAGGCCACGGGTAGGTCGCGCGCTAGAGCCAGGGGCTGTACCGCGGCGAGCTTTGTCGTGATGTCGTCCCAGGTGCGCGCTTCGTTCGCCATCTCGACCTCCGAGGTCAGAGGCGCGACGGCCTGGGTCTCGAGCGCGGCGAACTCGGGCAGGACCACGTTGCCCGCCAGATCGCGAAACTCCTGCCCCGCGCGTTTGTCCCAGAAGAGTCCATCGAAGAAGGCGGCGCCGTAGACAGTGGGCGCGTTCCGACCTGTGGACTGACGCGAAACCTCGAAGCGATTGTGGCGCCGGTACTTGGCGTCGCGGTCCTGGCGCACGACTCCGAAGGAGCCGAACTCGTCGTCCGCCGTATCCAGGACCTCGTCTGGGCCGGGCTCTCGACCGGGGGAACGCGCTTCGCCCCCGCCTGCCTCGGGCAGGTGGCAGGTGGCGCAGGCCATCGTGTTGTCCACCGAGAGCTGTTCTTCAAAGAACAGCGCCGTTCCGAGCAACACCTTCTCCGACGTGATCGGGTTGTTCGCCGGCACGGCAACCTGCGGCCAAGTGCCGATCGTCTGGGCGCAGACCACTGAGGAAAACAGCCCTGCCGCGAATGACATGACACCGACGCGCACGGACTTCTGGACCGAGGGATGAAACATGGGCGAACTCCCTATCGCGCAGAGGCAAATCGCAGGAACCGGCCGCAGCCTCCGTGAGAGGCTGCGGCCAAGGAAGTCATCGGTTCCGATTCACACCGGAACAGCTAGCTCGTCGCTGTCACTGAGCGCCAATCGTGCCCTCGACAGCCGAGCTGACCCTGACGCCGCCGCCAACTATTGTCGCCTGAGCCGCGAAGTGCAGGCAAACCAGTGAGATGGAGGCGGGGATCATTTGAGCGGGAGCTTCGGCCGTCGTGCTGTTGGCCAGGAAAGAACCAGAGGTCGTGGCGAGCATCGGGCCCCCGATCAGGATGCGGCCCCCAGCTCCCAAGGGAAGCGGCGATGGACCTTGCGCACCGTTCGGGGCCGGGAACCGGTTCGTACGGATCACGACCTGGATGGCGCCAGGACCCCGCGGAGGGTGGAGCGTCACCAGGTACTTGGGATAGAGCTTGGCGATGTTGTAGCGCGGAGCAGGCGGGGGCGGCCACGGAACCGTCAGGATGTCCGGGTTCGGGGTCGTGACCGCGTTGTAGAGAGTCTCCGCGCCCAGGACATCCTGAACCTCACGCACATCCATCGAAATGGAGGTGAACGAGCCGCTGGTCGTGCCGAACGTGAAGGTCGCGCGCAGCGTGCCCGGCGGGCAGAACTCGTCGATCGCGTCCGTCATGCCCTGACCATCGACCTGCAGGATCGCACCCGAGCAGCTCGTGACGCAGGACAGGAACGGCCACGTGCCGGCGAGAGTGCCGTCCGCGCCCGTGTCCAGGAACTTCCAGGAGTAGCCGATGGGGCCGTCCGCGAAGCTGATGAGCGGGTTGAAGATCACGCGGATGAAGAAGCAGTTGAACCCGCCAAAGAACGATGAGCTCGCGCTGTTACCGGGCAGGCCGGTGAGCGTGAACTTCGCGACGCCCGTCGTGGGCGAGCCGCCGAACGTGGTGTAGCCCTCGTAGAAGCCGAGCTTCACTGAGCCGCCAGGACCACCCGAACCCGCAGCGAGCATCGCCGAGCAGTAGGCGAAGACGACATCGTTCATCAGGTCGCTGCCGTTGCCAGCGAAGCCTTTAACGCCTGCGTCGAACCATTCGCAGAAGCCGCCGCCCGTATCAACACCAACAAAACCACCGAGGTCGTTGTTGTTGAAGTCGACGACGGTCGTGGCCGCGCGGTTGTTGACGGCCGGACCGCGGGTAATCGTGCCCGTGGCCAGGTCGAGGGTGGCGGACTTCAGCGGCTTGTTGTAGCGCGCGAAGACCTTGCCGGATTGAGATTGTGCGCCAGCGAACGCTCCGAAAAGAGCCAGGGCGGCGCCTGCGAGAATCGCAGACTTGGGATGCATGTATGGAACCTCATGGAGGAAGCAGCGGTGCTTCCAGAGAAGACGAATGAGGGCGAGGAAGCCAAGGCTCGGCCGGCACTCTCGAACCGGGCGCTCCCACCCCCTTAGCTAGGGCGAAATAGAAGGGGGCATCGTTCCATCTGTTCTAGATTCACTCCTCCAGTGTTTTCGCGAAAAGTGGGCACGTGACCACAGACGCTCTGGCGCGTGAGCAATTCAAACGAACCCAGGGCCGCAGTGCCGGCTGCGGCCCCAGATTGGCCGACTCCAGGTGAATGAGCCGGGCTTTCAGAGACGAGAGGAAGTGATGCGGATCAGAGTAAGGTCATGATGGGAACCTCACGCTGCCTCTCCCTTTGACACAAACAACTCTGACGCTCGACTCAGGGGTTTTTTCTCAGCGAAAGCGGAGCAAGAGCGCAATAAACCCCGCGCCCGTTCCTCGATCGGGAATTTGTGCCCGGGTGGGAGGTTCATCGGGCAGGCATGGAAACTCGGGGCTTCAGAAGTTGTGTGCGTAGCGGGGTGGATGGAGCGCTCTCTGCCCCCTCCGCCGGGCCCCTCAGGGGTGAGGGGCCCAGCTACGGGACAAAGCCTGCCCTTAGGAACAAAGCACTTGCGGCGAGAGGAAGCGCGGGACGTCGCTGCGGCTGCCCGCCGCCGCTGGCGGCTAACCCGACCTATTCGTCAGACAGATAGCTGATCGGTGTTGATCGCGTCGGGCAGCAAGAAGTGGGGCTTCAGGAAGTCGTGTGGGTAGAAGCTGATCCGGCCTGGGTTGGAGACTCGGTCGTTGGCATGCGAGGCGTGGCCGACGGCAGGGGATAGCCTGCGCCGGATGAGCGACAACAAGGACCTGTACGCGACGATCCTCGGAGTGCGGGCGCCCTGGTACGTGACGGAGGTTGTCGTGAGCGCGAAGAGCGAGGAGATCACGGTGACGATCCGCTCTCGACCTGACGTCCGTCACCCGTGCCCGACGTGCGGGAAGCCGTGTCCTGGGTACGACACTCGTCGGCGGTCTTGGCGCCACCTCGATACCTGCCAGTTCAAGACGATGTTGGTTGCCGAGGTGCCTCGCGTGGAGTGCGGCGAACACGGCGTGGTGCAGATC
>SIAI01000020.1 GCA_009691855.1 Planctomycetota bacterium
GATCCGTCCGTGCTCGAACAGATCCGCCCGCTGGTGAACGACTCCTCCGAGTCCGTGCGCCGCATCGCCACGCGCATGGTGGAGATGCGCGAGAACCGACTCGCGCGCGGGCGCGAGGGCGAGCGCCCGCTCGGGCCGCTTCTGCCAAGACCGGCCGGCCCGCGTTGATCGGGAGCTGCGCGCTCGGCAGCGTTCACGTACCGTGGTGCGGATGAGGACCATGAGAGGACTCTCGTTCTGCCCGTCGATGGCTGTCCTGGTCCTCGGACTCGGAGCTTGCGCGAAGTCCGGTGCCTCGGGAGCGGCGCGGCCCAACCTGCTGCTGATCACGCTCGACACGACGCGCGCCGATCGGCTCGGGTGCTATGGCTACGCGGCGGCGAAGACGCCGGTGCTCGATGCGCTGGCCGCGCGCGGGGTGGTCTTCGAGCAGGCCTACACGCCCGCGCCGATGACGCTGCCGGCGCACACCACGCTCATGACGGGGCTCCTGCCGCCGCAGCACGGGGCGCGCGTGAACGGGATGCACAAACTGGCGGCGGACGTGCCGACGCTGGCCGAGCGGCTGGCGAAGGAGGGGTATCGCACGGGCGCCTTCGTGGCGGCCTTCGTGCTCAACGAGAAGTTCGGGCTCGCGCGCGGCTTCGAGCGCTACGACGACGATCTCAAGGAGGCCTACAAGCAGGACGTGCCCGAGGGGCTCTCCACGTATCGTCCGGGCGACAAGGTCGTGGATGCGGCGCTCGCCTGGCTCGGGGAAAACGATGGCGATAAGGACGGCGATAAAGACGTCAAAAAAGACGCGCGGCCCTTCTTCACCTGGGTGCATCTCTACGACGCGCACTTCCCCTGGCATTCACATGGCCCCGATGTCGCAGACCCGAACGCCGAGACGGGGACCTACGACGGCGAGGTGAGCTTTGCCGACGCGCAGGTCGGACGGCTGCTCGATTTCCTGCGCGCGCACGGGCTCGAGCAGAACACGATCGTCGTCGCGCTGGCCGATCACGGCGAGGGCCTCGGCGACCACCACGAAACCGAGCACGCCTATCTCTTGAACGAAGAGGTGCTGCACGTGCCATGGATCGTCGCCGGGCCGGGCGTGAAGGCGGGAGCGCGCGTGGCTGCGCTCGTCTCGCTCGAAGACTTCAATCCCACCGCGCTCGAACTCCTCGGACTCACGCGCATGAGCGGACAGGGCCGCAGCCTCGTGCCCGCGCTGCGCGGCGAACTGCTCACCTCGGGCGAGAGCTACGCCGAGACCAACCTGCCGTGGACGGCGTATCGCTGGGCGCCGCAGCGCAGCCTCACCACCGAGCACTGGAAGTACATCCGCACGCCTCAGGTGGAGCTCTACGACCGCACCAGCGACCGCGGTGAGTACGCCAACCTCGCGGTGGCGAAAGCGGACGTGCTGGCCGAGCTCGACGGCCGTCTGCACAGCTTGGAGGCCAAGCTCGGCGAACGCGCGAGCGACGTGGCCGAGGTCAGCCCGGAGGAGCACGATCAGATCTCCGCCCTCGGCTACGCCGCGGGCGCGGACGCCGACCTCCCCGCAGACAAGACGGGCCTGGCCGACGTGAAGCAGCGACTGGCGGTCAAGGATCTCTCGACGCGCCTGCGCACGGGGGTCGCGAAGGGCACGATCGAGGCGCAGGAGCAGCTCGAGATCGCGCAGCGCCTGGTCAGCGAGAGCCCCGAGACGCCCTCGTTCCACAACGATCTCGGCGAGGCCTTCGTGAAGCTCGGCGACTTCGAGCACGCGTTGCCGGAGCTCACGCACGTCGTGGAGCTCGTGCCGACGGATGCCGGCGCGCACTATGCGCTCGGCGATGCGTTGCAGCAGATGGGACGCAACGACGAGGCGCGCCCGCACCTCGAGCTGGCGCTGAAGCTCGAGCCCGAGATGGCCTCGGCGCACGTGGGCATGGGCAACATTCTGCGCGCGGAGAATCGGCCGGACCTCGCCGCGGGCGAATACTCCGAGGCCCTGCGTCTCAAGCCGGACTATGCCGAGGCGTACTTCAATCTGGCCTTGACCTTCCTGGACCGGGGCATGCCGCAGAAGGCACTCGAGAACTTCGAGCTGGCGCTGAAGAACAAGAGCGGCTGGGCGCTCGCGCACGTGAAGATCGCGAACCTGCTCTTGGCCAGTGGCCGCGCCGAGGAGGCCGTGCCGCACTTCGAGGCGGCGCTGGCGCAGTTCCCGCGCGACGCCGAGCTGCACGACGACTTCGGGCTCGCGCTGCAAGGACTCGGCCGAGCGGACGAGGCGCGCGCGCACTTCCTGGCTGCGGCCGAGAGCGCCCCGAAATCCTTCCGGCCGCTGGTCCACCTCGGCAACCTGGCCTTCGCCTACGGCAAGGACGAGCTCGCGCTGCAACGCTACGAAGAAGCGCTGCGCCTCGAGCCGGGCGAGGCGGAGCCGACCGCTCGCCTGGCGCGCTTCCTGGCCAGCACGCCGGACGAGACGCTGCGCAACGGCGAGCGCGCCCTGGCCCTGGCCGAGCGCGCCTCCGACCTGACGGGCGGCGAGAACCCGCATGCGCTCGACACCCTGGCCGCGGCCTACGCCGCCGCGGGACGCTTCCCTACGGCCGTGACCGCGGCCCACCATGCCGCGCAGCGCGCGCGCGCGGCCGGCGACGAGGCTCTGGCCGGCGAGATCGAGCAGCGCCTCGCGCTGTATGCGCTGGAGAAGCCCTTCATCGCGCCGCGCGCGGAGCTCCAGAGCCCCGCGGTCGAGGGCGAAGAGACACGCTGAGCGCTTTCGACTGCGGCCTCAGGCCGCACTGGCGCTCGCCGGCCCGTCCAACCGAGTAGAGTGGACTGCTGGGCGCGTGGCGGAGGAAGGCGGCGCGTCCTGGCGATGACTCGACCCACCGGACATCCCCTGCGCGGTCTGTTCGTCGCCCAGTTCCTCGGAGCATTCAACGACTGCGCCTTCAAGCTGCTCGTGCCGCTGCTCGCCTTGCGCTCCTTCGAGCAGACGCTGAGCGGGCCTGAACTCGACCGCGCGGGGCAGTTGCTCACGGCCAAGGCGTTCCTGATCTTCCAGCTGCCGCTCATCGTCTGCTCGCTGCCTGCCGGAGCGCTGGCCGACAGGCTCTCGAAGCGCACACTCATCCTGGCCGTCAAGGGGCTCGAGGTCGCGTTGATGGTCGCCGGCTGTGCCCTGCTGGCGCTCGATGGGCGCGGTGGCGGCGCGCTCTTCTTCCTGCTGGCCGGCCTCGGTGTGCACAGCGCGCTCTTCGCGCCGGCGAAGTACGGGATCCTGCCCGAGCTCGTCGCGCACGATCGGCTGAGTGCGAGCAACGGGTTGCTCGAGATGTGGACGATGGTCGCGATCATCACGGGCACCGCGGCCGGTGGCTGGTTGCTCGGGACGAGCGGCGCCCAGACCTGGCACGCCGGCGCGGCCTTCTCGGCGCTGGCCGTGGCCGGCTTGCTCGCGGCCCTGGCGATCCCACGCGTGCCCGCGGCGGGCGCGCCCAAGCCCGTGCGCGTGGCCGTGCGCGAAGGCTGGAGCGCGATCCGCTCGGGACGCGTGCTGCGGCTCGCGATCCTGGGTTCGGTGTTCTTCTGGCTGATCGCGAGCGCCCTCGGGCAGATCATGATCGCGCACGCCAAGACCGGGCTCGGCCTGTCGGAGGCGATGTCCGGCGTTCCGCTGGCGGCGATCGGAGTCGGGCTGGCGTGCGGAGCCCTGCTCGCCGCGCGCCTCTCGGGCGACAAGGTCGAACTCGGACTCGTGCCCCTCGGCGGGCTCGGCCTCACGCTGGCGGTCGTGCTGCTCGGCGGGCTCTTCCCCGGAGCCGTCGGCACGGTCGTGATCCTCTTCGGACTCGGCCTGGCCTCCGGCCTGATCGTCGTCCCGCTCAACGCGCTGATCCAGTGGCACGCACCCGCCGAGCGGCGTGGCTCCGTGTTGGGGCTCAGCAACGTGCTGATCTACACCGGGATGCTCGCGGGCACGCTGGGGGCCGGAGCGGGCGCCTACTTCAACCTCGACGTGCGCACGATGGTGCTCGCGTTGGCGGCGCTGACGGTGGGCGGCACGCTGTGGGCGCTGTGGCTCCTGCCCGAGGCGTTGCTCCGTCTCGCGCTGATCATCCTGACGCGCACGCTCTATCGCCTGCGCGTCGTGGGCCGCGCGAACCTGCCGGAAATGGGCGGCGTGCTGCTCGCGCCGAATCACGTCTCGATGGTCGACGGCCTCTTCTTGATGGCGGCCACGGATCGCCCGATCCGCTTCCTGGTCGACAAGAGCGAGACGGAGAAGTGGTGGCAGAAGCCGTTCATGCGCGCGCTCGACGCCATCCCGGTCAGCGCCAGCGGCGGGCCGCGCGCGATCCTGCATGCGCTGCGCGAAGCCGGCCAACACCTCGCGGAGGGACACGTCGTCTGCATCTTCCCCGAAGGGCAGCTCACGCGCACGGGCATGACGCAACCCTTCCGGCGCGGCATGGAGCGCATCGCCAAGGGGCGCGCGGCGCCGATCGTGCCCGTGCACCTCGGCGGCGCGTGGGGCAGCATCTTCAGCGGCGCGCGCGGGCGCTTCGTGTGGAAGCTGCCCGACAGGATCCCCTATCCGGTCACGGTCACGTTCGGAACACCGCTCGCGCCCGAGACGTCGGCCGCGGAGACGCGCCGCGTCGTCCTCGATCTAGGCGAAGCGGAATGGCGCCGGCGCATCGCGGGGTTCGAGACGCTCCATCGTTCTTTCATCCGCAGCGCGCGGCGCCACCCGCGCCGGCGCGCGCTCGGTCAGCGCTCGACCGGCGAGCGCTCGCGCATCCAGCTCCTGGCGAGCGCCGTCGCCCTGGCGCGTGAACTGCGCATGCCCTGGAGAGAGGCCGAGGCGGTCGGGATCCTGCTGCCTCCGAGCGTGGCCACTGCGGCGCTCAACCTCGCCGCCGCGCTGGCCGGCAAGGCAAGCGTGAACCTGAACTACACGGCCGGCCGCGCCGGGCTCGAATCCGCCGCGCGGCAGGCCGGACTGACCAGTGTGGTCACGAGCCGCGCCTTCCTCGCCAAAGCGGAGCTCGAGCTACCCGCGTCGTTGCGCGTCCTGTTCCTCGAGGACGTGCAGGCGCGCATCGGTGGTCGTGCGCGCTTCGTGGCCCTGCTCTGGTCCCGATTCGCGCCCATCGCACGGCTCGAGCGCCTGGCGGGTGCGCGGCGTGCCGCGACCCTGGATGACGTCCTCACGATCCTCTTCTCGAGCGGCTCGACCGGCGAGCCGAAGGGCGTTCCGCTCACGCACCGCAACTTGATCGCGAACACGGAGGGCCTCGCCGAGGTCATGGGCGTCCAACCCCGTGACGGCTTGCTCGGGATCCTGCCGACGTTCCACTCCTTCGGGTACATGACCTTGTGGTTCGCGCTGAACCACGGCGTGTTCCTGTTCCTGCACCCGAACCCCCTCGAAGCCGAGGCCATCGGCGAGATCGTCGAGCAGCAGCGGCTCACGCTGATGATCGCCACGCCGACGTTCCTCTCGATCTACATGCGCCGCGTCGCGCCGGCTCAGTTCGGATCCCTGCGCCTGATCCTGGCCGGAGCCGAGAAGATGCCCGAACGGCTCGCGCTCGCCTTCGAGGACCAGTTCGGCATCCGCCCGATCGAGGGCTACGGCACGACCGAGTGCTCGCCGGTCGTCGCGGTCAGCACCGCCACCGTGCGCAAGGCGGGCATCCACCAGCCGGGCTCGAAGCGCGGCAGCGTCGGACAAGCGCTGCCCGGCGTGTCGCTGCGCATCGTGGATCCACAGACCCTCGCCGAGCTCCCGCTCGGCGAGCCCGGCCTCTTGCTCGTCAAGGGCGCCAACGTCATGCAGGGCTACCTCGGGCGGCCCGATCTCTCGGCCGAGGTCCTGCGCGACGGCTGGTACGTGACGGGCGACATCGCCACGCTCGACGAGGAGGGTTTCCTGCGCATCACGGACCGCCTGGCGCGCTTCAGCAAGATCGGCGGCGAGATGGTGCCGCACGGCAGGGTCGAGGAAGCCCTGCACCAGGCCGCGGACGCCGAGGGTGCGGTGTTCGCCGTCACCGCGATCCCGGACGAGAAGAAGGGCGAGCGGCTCGCCGTCCTGACCACGCTCGACGAGGCGCGGCTACCGGCCGTGCTCGCCAAGCTGGCCACGATGGGCCTGCCGAACCTGTTCCTGCCGCGCCTCGACGCCTTCGTGAGGGTGGACGCGCTGCCCGCGCTGGGAACGGGCAAGATCGACCTGAAGCGCGTCAAGCAGATCGCGCTCGAACGCTCGAAGGGCTGAACGAGGACACGCCCATGCACTCGGTCCCGCGCTACACGGACCACCCCATGGACGGAGACGGCCGAGACGCACCTGTCCGATCCCCGGCACGGGAGCGCTTCTGCGGGCCTACCCTTGGGCGTTGGCTCGTGGCGTCGCTTCTCGCCGCCCTCGGCGCGTGTTCGAACACATTGCAGACCGCGATCGACCGCGTGCACGCCGTCAGACCAGAGGCGCGGCTGGAGGGGTGCGAGCTCACGACCTGGACGGCCATGCCGCCTTCGCGCGTCGAGGACGAGGACCTCCTGTCTTTTCCGTTCGCACGCTCGGTCATCGCGGCGCACAGCCAGGTGCTGGCCGAAATCGGCATCTTCCTTCCCGGCGAAGCCGAACAACTCGGGAACCGGATCGCCGGCGACGGTGCTGAGTGGGCCACCGCCTTCGTGGTTCCTTCGCAAGCGCTCGTGGTCGTGCGCGAGGGGAGTTCGAGCAACCTGCACGTCTTGATGCACGAGGTCGGACACCTTGCGTCCCACTCCGCCGGCTACTGGAAGGCTGCCGAGGCCGGCCTGGCGCTGCGTTCCGACCGGCCTCGGGATCCCGCGTGGATCGACCTCGATGCCTTCCTCTCCACCTGGGCGATCGAGGAAGGCATCGCCGAAGTCACGGCTCTGGCCGCCGAGCAGCACGCCCAGAAGGGCTCGACGAGTCTGGCCCCACTTGCCGTGGGCTCCGACTTCGGGCGCAGGCTCCTCGAGCGGCCCACGCTCGTCGGCCCGGGACACATCGTGCTGGGATCGCGCGCCTTCGACCTGAAGGCCGGAGAAGAAGTCGTCGTGGCGCCAACGCTCGAAGAACTCCTGCTCGATTTTGCCTACCAGGGTGGACAGGGCTACGTGCTCGCCCACGAATCCGTCACCCCGCTCGAAGCGCACTTCGCAGCGACGTGGAGAGACTACCGCCACACGACGCGAGAAATCCTCCAGCCGCGCGACGAGCGCGCACCCTCGGGCCTCGCGCGAGCGTGTCGCGAACGATGGTCGACGCTCGATCCGCAGCCAGCGGGAGCCACGCGCGTGGGCGCATTGCTGGCCTTCCATGTCGCCACCGCTCACGGCGAAGAGCCCGCAGCAGCGCTCGAACTGGCGTGTACCCTGCAGGACGACATCGCCTTGCGCTGGGCGGACGGCTCGGGTCTGTGGATCGGGCGTTTCGGGTCCGAGGCGGTTGCGACCGAGTTCGCAGCGCGTCTACGCCTGCGGACCAGCGCCACCGTGAGTGTCCTCGCGGGCGACGTCCAGGTCGTAGCCGGGGCCGTTCCGGCGCGGTTGCTCGAGGGCGTCGCAGCCTGGTGAGACCTGGAGGAGGAGCCCCGAGGACCGCGGTCGAGAGCGCCGAAGCACTGCCCAGCGGAAAAATAGAACTCCCGGCGGCCTGTGCGGCCCAAACGGGCCGCCGCGCAGGCCGTAGCCAGGCGCGCATGGCCGGAATCCCTCGTCCGCGCTCCGCCCGCGCTCGTCCAATCGGCTGAAATCGCGCCCATGGAGACCCCGGACGAAGACCTGGTGTCCCGCTTCCAGAGCGGAGACGAGTCCGCCTTCGAGGTCATGGTCGCGAAGTGGAACGAGCCCATCCTCCAGCTCGCCACGCGCCTGACCGGCGATCTCGAGGAGGCGAAAGACGTGCGTCAGATGGCCCTCATCAAGACCTACCAAGGACTGGGACGCTTCGAGGGGCGCGCGCGCTTCTCGACCTGGATCTATCGCGTGGTGCTCAACCTCTGCCGCGATCGCAAGCGCAACGCGGCGGTGCGCGCGCGCGCGCTCGAGGACTCGGTGCGCGAGAAGGACGGCGACTACGTGCTGGTGGAGACCGGCTTCCACGTGGCGCGCGACCGCGAGCTGGCCGAGATCGTGGCCCAGGCGGTGCTCGCGCTGCCGGCGGCCGAGCGCGAGGTCGTCGTGCTGCGCCACTACCACGAGCTCGGCTTCCCGGCCATCGCCGAGATCCTGGGTTCACCCGTCACGACCGTGAAGTCGCGCATGACGCGCGGCCTGACCCTGCTGCGCACGCGGCTCGCCACGCTGGAGACCTGACATGGAACACGAAGACCTGACTCCCGACTGCGGACGGATGCGGAACGAGCTCGCCGGCTACCTGTACGGCGAGCTGGCGCTGGACGCGCGCACGCTGCTCGAAGCGCACCTCGAAGGCTGCGGCGCGTGCCGCGAGGAGCTGAGCGGGTTGCGCGAGACGCAGGCCCTGCTCGGACGCTGGGAGACGCCGCCGGCCAACGACGACCCGCGCGAGCTCGCCGCGGCGATCGCGGCGCGCGCGGGGCAAGCGCTGCCGCGGCTCGCGGTCCAGCCGCGACGCGCGCGCCTGGTGCGCTGGAGCGCGCTGCTGTGCGGCGCGGCGGCGGCGCTGCTGTTCCTGCTGAGCGTGCTCGGCACGCGGGTGAGCTTCGAAGGCGGGAACCTGCAGCTCAGCTTCGCGCTGCCAGGCGCGAGCGCGCCCGCGCCGCGCGACACGCTCTCGGCTGACGAGGTGCAGGCCTACATCGCGCAGCAGGTGGCGCTGCACACGTCGCACCTCGAGCAGAACTTCGAGCAGAGCCAGAGAGCGCTGTACCAGCGCGTGGCGCAGATGAACAAGGAAGAGCTGCTGCGTCTGGCACAGACCGTGGACTACGCGCTGGACCAGAACCAGGAGGCGCTGAACTCCCGCCTGAACAACTTCGCGCGCACGGCGGCCAGCACCGACGCGCAGACGATCCAGGCGCTGAATCAACTCGCGACCATGACCGTCTCGAACCCGAACCACCCGAACCGCTGAACCTCTAGCACCCTTCTCGCCATGATCCTCACCACACTCCTCGCGCTCGCCACGCTGCACGGCGTGCAGACGCCCCAAACCCGCCCGACAACCTCCACCGCCACCGCCGAGAGCGCCGAGATCCTGCGCCACATCCTCGGCGACGCGCTGGAAGACGGCTTCGCGCCGCCCAGGGAGGGCGACCAGCTGACCGTGCGCCGCGAGGGCACGCAGTTCCGAGGCCTGGTCACGACGTTGTGGGCCAACGACCAAACGGTCCAACAATCACGCGTCTTCCACCTGCCCGAGGTCGGACTGTTCTTCGCACTCGACGCCGCGCTGCCGGTGGTGAAGAAGAAGGCCGCGCCCGCGGCTGGCACCAGCGATCAGCCCACCGACGACGAGTGGGAGAAGGCGCGGCGCGAGCTGCGCGGCGATCCCTTCCAGGACGCGGGGCGCTGGAAGGTGCGCATGGCGGGCGAGGCGAGCGAGATCGATCCGCAGGCGATCGAGAAGACGATCGACCTCGTGCTGCGCACCTGCGCGCGCCACGCCACGCGCGTCGAGGGCCTGGCGCCGCAGGAGACGATCACGATCGCGCTGCGCCTGAGCGGCAAGAGCCACGCAATGCTGAGCGAAAGGGGGGGCTTGCTGACCCTGGGTCAGATGTTCTCCACGCCCGACGGCGAGAGCAAGAAGGAGGTGCCGGAGGGTAGTGCTCCCTCGGCAGCCTACACCTACCTGCTCGAGGCCGGCGGCGACGTGCGCGAGCAGAACCTCGTGATCCGCATCGCGCTGAGCGACCTCACCGCCGCCGGCGACAGTCCCATCGAACGCCTACGCCTGCGCGCGCTGATCAACCGCTACTGAGCCGCTTGCCCGCCGCAGGCGGGCCTGCTCAGGAATGAACCGGCTGCCCAGGTCCGCTGAGCTTCTATTCGTCGGCCGCCTGCACGGCGAGCAAGACTCCTGGAGTGGCGGAAAGCGCAGCGCGGAGACGCGCGGAGAAGGAAAGAGCCTGGGCCTCCGCGGTTCAGCCTGCTGGAATCCGACGCTCCGCAGGTCTTCCGCCCCGCTCCCCGTTCTTCCTCCGTGGCGCTCCGCGCTCTGCGCGTCTCCGCGCTGCGTTTGGGTTGCTGGCGGCGCACGCGCGGAACGACTTGTTCTTGGGAAGCGAACGCGGGGCCGGCGCGAACGCGAGCCCTCCCGCATCCACGGCCCGGGTCTCCCGCAGGGGATCCGGGCCGCTGTGTTTCGGGGCCGTGAGCGAGAGTCCTGGTCGAGCGCCGTGGCGACGGCTCAGGAGCCGACCAGCTCACGCCACAGCGGCACGGACAGCTCGCGCTGCTCGCCGCTGATGACGCGCAGGGCGTGCCAGGCCGCCGAGCGCAGCTGCGGTGCTTCGCCTTCGAGCGTGTTGACCAGCCCAGGCAGGGCGCGCCGCGAGGCGCTGCGCTCGAGCTCGAGGCAGGCCGCCAGCGCGACGGTGAGCGGCAGCTCGTTCAGCACGCCGGCCAGCGCCTGCGCGGCCTCGCCGCGGTACAGCGGGTGACGCGAGAGCTCGCGCAGGGCCTCGTTCGCCGGCCCAGCTTGCTCGCCGGTCAGCGTTTCGAGCAGCGCCGGCCAGCGCGTCTCGCGCCAGGCCTGCTCGCGCTCGTACCAGGCGTCCCAGCCGGCCTCGTCCGCGGGCAGCGAGCCGCCGCCCGCCAGCGACTCGAGCGCGAGCGTGGCACAGCGCTTCACCATCTTGTCGGACTCGGCCAGGAGATCGACCAGAGCCGGAACATGCTCGGCCGTGCCGAGGCGTCCGGCGAGGCGGGCCATCTGCGCGCGCCGCGCGGGGTCGGAATCGTTCCACCAGGAGTTGCAGCGCTCGAGCGTCTGTCCGCCGAACTCCCACGGGCGCTCGAGCTCGAGCTCGGCCATGGACTCGGCCACCAGTTCCGCGGGCGGTTCCTCGCGCCCGAACAGGCGCTTCAGGATGCGCATGCCCTCGCTGCGCTGGGTGGCGCCGATGGCCTCGACCAGCACACGACACACGGCCGGCTCGAGACCCGCCAGCGCGCTCTCGACCTCGGGCCACGCGCGCGGATCGACGCTCAGGATGTTCTCGAGTGCATCGCGCAAGGCCAGGCGCACGCTGGGGCGCAGCACCTCCATGTCGCCGAGCTTGGTGGCGCAGGCCAGCACGAGGTCGAGCCCGCCGCTCGAGCGTTGCGCGCCCAGCAGCCGCAGCACGATCATGAGCTCAGGCGTGGTGGGCTCGCCGCCCAGCACGGTCGCGAGTTCGGCCAGCACCGCCGCGCGCGGTGCGCGCTCCAGGGCCTGCTGCGCGAGCGGCGGGATGCCCTCCGGCTCACACAGCCAGTCGCCCGGCACCCATTCGGCGCCGATGAACGCATCCAGCCCGCGGCCCACGCCAAGCTCGTAGAGCTCGGGCACGCCTTGCGCGCCCAGCGCGGCCAGGCTCGCCACCAGCTCCTCGGACTTACGCGCGTCCTTGGGCCCGCGGCGCCGCAGGACGGCGCGCGCCGGCTCGTAGTCGAGCACCGGCGCGAGCGGGGCAGCGAGCTGCGCCGAGAGCGGCGCGGCGAGCAGGAACAGAGCCAGCAGCGCGGGCCGCGACGCGCCGCGCGACGCGCTCACGACCCAACCTCGCGCCAGGACAGGATCGTGAAGTCGTTGGCCTCGTCGGCCGTGTTCTTGGGCAAGCCCGGCATCTTCAGCTCGCCGTTGGCGATGCGCTCGTCGAAGTCCACCGTCAGCTTCGAGTGCTGGATCACCTTCTTGCCGTTTACTGTCGTCGTGAAGTCGCGGTTGATCTTGACCTGGTTGCCGGCGGTCATGTTGCCGAACAGCTCGACCTTGGCCGAGCCGGTGGCGCTGAGGTTCGTGTCGAGGAAGTTGTTCTCCGCGTAGAGGAAGGCGTACATGCGCTCGAGCGTCCCGAACTTCGGGTCGCCGAAGTAGACATTGCCGCTGTCGGCGACGGCCGCGTCCTTCATGGCGATGAAGGCCACGCCATCCTGTGCCTTGTCGCCGTAGTAGATGTTGTCGGAGATGTAGATGTTGCCCTTCACCACGAAGGTCACCTGCAGGCCTCCGGCCTCGCTGGCGAACTTGAACGACGCCGTGGGGTAGTTGTGGATCCACAGGTTGCCGTCGATGTAGAAGACCTTGTGGTTCGAGCTCGTGCCCGGCTTGCCGTTCACGCCCGCGAGCGAGATCATGTAGGCGTCGCTGCCGTCGGACTTGCTGTCATTGCGCACGGGCTCGTAGGGATCCTCGATGAAGTAGTCGTCCTTGGCCGTGCCGCTGGTCTCGTTCGTGCGGTCGTTGGGGTTCTTGCGGAAGATGTGCGCCGGGTTCGACTCGGGCAGCTGCCAGGCCCTGCCGCCGGCGGGGCTGGACTTGTAGGTCGCGCCTCCAGTCGAGAACTCCTCGGCCACCTTGACGTCGGCGAGCGAGTCGTAGTGCATGCCCGCGAGGTCGGGGATCGGCTGCTTCTTAGCCCGTCTCGGAGCTGGTGCCGCCGCTCACGCTCTGGAACGCGCGGATCGTGCCGTCGATCGAGGCATTGCCGGTGACCTTCACGCTGCCGCCGCTGTAGATGTCGCCGTGGACCTCGTCGGCCTGGCCCCCGGTGCCGGAAAAGGGCATCACGTAGCTCGGGTCGTCCGAGCTGTTGCCGGCGAAGACCCCGTTGCGGAAGACGCCCTGCTGTACCTGCTCGACGACGACCTCGATGGCCTTCTCTTGCAGCCCCGAGCGCGCGTAGGTGGTCAGGGTGAAGGTGTCGTCGCCGGTGTCCTGGACGTCGACCCAGTAGCGGCCGCCCGAGAACTCGACCATCGCGTCGGCGCTGCCGATCGAGTGGTGGTCGCCGCTCCCGAAGCGCGCCAGGCCCTCGTTGGCCCCGGCCTGAGCCACGAAGAAGGCGTGGTTCTGATCGACCATGGCCGAGGTCTCGGCGCTGTGGCGCTGCGTGACGGTCAGCACCAATCCGGCCATGCTGCCGATCACGAATAGGGTGAGCACGGCGATGACGGTGGCGTTTCCACCCTGCGCGCGGCTCGGTCTCTTGGCTTGAATTTTCATGGTGTCCCCCTGTGCGAATCAGTTGCGGACGAGCACGGAAGTCTCGACCACCCTGGTCATGATGTTCCCGTCCGGCCCGCTGCCTTGCAGGCCGAGCTGGACGGTGAGCACGTCGCCCTGGATCTCGAACGAGAGTCCGGCCTCGTCGATCAGCCCGTCGCCGTCTTCGTCGGCGCCGTCGAAGGTCTCGCCCGGCAGGAACTCGCACAGCCCGTGGCCCCAAACGACGCGCTTCTCGCCGGCGAGCCCCAGGTTCTCGATCCACGCCAGCTGGCCCTCGTCCACGAGGCCGTTGCCGTTGTTGTCCAGGCCGTCGTTGAGCTCGCCGTCTTCGCGTTCCCAGCACAGCGTGATGGGCGCGCTCCACTGGACCACGCCGGCTTCCACGCCCCGACAGGTGTTGAAGGTGAGCGTGCTCCCGCCCTGCGGCGCGTTCGGCACGGGCGTGAGCGAAGTCCGGCGCGCGAAGGCGAGCGCGTTCGTCACGCGCTGCAGCAGGCGGCTCGCCGACGAGGAGACTTCCTCGGACGCGCGCCGCTGGCGGAACAGCGACATCGCGCGGTCGGTCGCCAGGCCGGCCACCAGCATGAGGCTGCCCATGAGCATCGCGCTGATGACGAGCTCGGTCATCGAAAAGCCGGCGCGCGAGCGGGCCTTGCTTTGGCTCTTCATCGCGCCCTCAACAGAGTGCTCATCTCCAGGGTGCGATCTCCGCCGACACCCTCCCAGGCCAGGCGCAGCGTCACCGGCAGGATCACATAGTCGCCGGAGTGGTCGTTGGCGTCCTTGGCCTCGTCGCCGTTCAGGTCGCGCGGCATGCCCATGGCCGGGTTGTCAACGTCCTCGCGCAGGTGGCCGAGGCCATCGCTCGGGAAGACGACGCTGACCGTGGGCCCGCCCTTCCCGCCCACCTGCAGCACGCGCTCGCGCGTCTGCAGCGCAGCCACATAGTCGTGTGTGGGATCCGGATCGTCGCCCGGGACCTCGTTGTAGGCGGCGAA
This sequence comes from Planctomycetota bacterium, assembly GCA_009691855.1. GTDB lineage: Bacteria > Planctomycetota > UBA1135 > UBA1135 > JABFRZ01. The sequence continues at coordinate 14,173 of SIAI01000020.1, forward strand.
GATCTCGGCGAAGTCCATCGAGTTCAGTTCCTCGAGGATCGCGCGCGCCTGCTGGCTGGCGGCGGCGCTCTCGGCGTTCACGTCCTCCAGGCGCAGCGCATAGAAGATGCTGCCGACGAGGGTCCCCAGCGCAATCGCGAGGATGAAGAGGGCCACGCAGACATCGACGAGCGAGAAGCCCTCGCGTGCGTGTTTCGGGCGCTGGGTGGTGCGCATGCGGACGTTTCTGCCGCCGAAGGGGAAAACCACCGGCCGGAGCCAGTCTCTCGTCCGGGACCAGGACGGCTCTTGAGCGGCGAGAAGGAAACCGGCGTGGCTTCCGGGGCCGCTGAGGCCCGCATTTCGGCCTCTCCCGTTAGGATGGGACTCCCATCCCGGTGATCCCCCGAGCCCTCCCCCCTCGCTCGGTCGCGCGGATCGTCCTCGTCCTCGCCTGCGGACTCCCGCTGCTGGCGGCGGACGGTCAGGAAACAGCGCGTCCCTTGCTCGCGACCCCTGCCCCAGCGGTGGCGATCCGCCCTCCCCTGCCTCCGGGGTTGGAAAACTATGGCTGCGTGAGCTGCCACGCCGAGGTGAGCGCGGAATGGGCCGCCTCGGCCCACGGCCTCGCCTGGGTGGACGAGCAGTTCAAGGCTCAGCTGGCGGAGAAGAAGCGCCCCGAGCTGTGCTACGGCTGCCACGCGCCGGAACCGCTCCTGGCCGGGGAGCTCAGCCCGCGTCCGGACGTGCGCAACGGCGGCCGCGAGCTCGGCGTGCACTGCGAGAGCTGCCACCAGGACGAGTCCGGGGCCATGCTCGGTCCGCGCGGCACGAGCGTCTCGGCGCACCCCTCGAAGCTCTCCGAGCACCTGCGCGCGCCCGGCAGCGACGCCCTGTGCAGCGCCTGCCACGCGACCAACATCGGGCCGGTGATCGGCATCGCCAAGGACTTCGCCAGCGCCAATATGGCCGCGCGCGGCCTCTCCTGCGTGGGCTGCCACATGGCCGAGGTCGAGCGCAGCTGGGCCAGCGACGCGCCCGCGCGCAGCGGCCGCAGCCACTCCCTGCAGACGCCGCGCGACCCGGCCTTCCTGCGCCTCGCCTTCGGCTTCGAGCACCGCGTGCAGGACGGCAAGAGCGTCGTCGCGCTGAAGAACCAGGCCGGACACCGCGTGCCGGGGCTGGTGGGACGCGTGCTCACCCTGCGCGCCGAGCTCCTGGACGCCGCGGGCGTCCAGCTCGAGCGCCAGCAGCTCGCCTTCGACGAAAAGACCTACCTGCCGGTGGACGGAACGCGCGAGATCCGTTTCACGCGCGCCGGCGCGCGCGTTCGGCTGAGCGGCGTGCACAAGGATCCGCGCGCGGCCGAGCCCATCCCCTTCCTCGATGAAACCCTGGCCGCGCAGTAAGGGCCCGCGGAGGAACGCGGCGTCGTTTCGACGCGGCCTTCGTCTGCGGCCCGCAGCTCTCGCGCGCGTCTGCGCGCGCGGCCTGAGTCTGGCGCTGCCGCTGAGCGCGCTCGCGTGCGCCAGCGCGCCCGCGCCCACCGCCCCCGCCGTCGCGGCGGAGACTCCCAACCTGCTCTCCGGCCAGCTGCGCTCGCGCTACCGCGGGCGCTTCACCGGCGACGAGAGCGACCACGACCTCTACGAGACCGTAGACCTCACCGTCACCGACCCCGACAAGCGCTACAGCGGTGCCGTGCTGGCGCGCGGGATGCTCGACCTCGACGGCACCGACGGCAAGTTCTTCGACATCTCGGACACCTACGACAGCAGCTTCGTGCCGCAGCTCTTCCACGCCTACCTGGACGTGAGCACGAGCGCTTTCGAGCTGCTGCGCCTCGGGCGCCAGCCGCTGTACGAGACGCCGGTGACGGTCGTGCTCGATGGCGTGCGCGCCGACCTCGCGCCGATCGGCGACGAGCACCTCGAGTTCGGCGCGTACGCCGGCGTGGGCGAGCACATGTACGAGTCCTCCTCCGAGGGCGACTCCGTGCTGGGCGGCTTCGGCGCGACGCGCGCCTGGGAGGGCGCAGAGCTGCGCGCCGACTGGATGCACCTCGCCGACGCGCGCATGGGCATCGACCACGAGGACGACCTGTTCGGCCTGGCGCTGTCCCAGGACCTCTTGCACGAGGAATCCGCGACGCGCATGGAGGCGCGCTTCACCAGCCTGGAGGGCAACGGCCGCGACCTGCGCCTCACGGGAAGCCACGTGGACGCGCCGGGGCGCTGGTCGCTGCAGGGTTCCTTGTACCAGCTCTTGCAGACGCAGAAGACGCTGGCCGCGCCGCTCGATCCGTTCTCGGACACGCTGTTCGAGCTCTTCCCCTACGCGCAGCTCGGCCTGTCGGCCTCGAAGGACTGGACGCACCTGACGCTGCTCTCCGGCGCCGACGTGCGCCGCGTGACCCACGCCGAGGACGAGGGCGAGTTCAACCGCGACTTCCAGCGCTACTACCTCACCAGCACGCTGCCCGACGTCTTGCCGGTGTCGCTGTCGCTGACCGGCGAGCTGTGGCGCGCGACCGACACCAACTACGAAACCTGGGGTGCCGCACTGCAAAAGGAGCTCGACAGCGGCTGGAACGTGACGCTCGGCTCCTATTACGCGCTGTACGAGTACGATCTGTTCAGCGCCCAGGAGCGCGACCACGTGCGCAGCACCTACCTCGATCTGCGCTGGAAGGTCGAGGCCGCGCGGCGCTGGTCGCTGCGCTACCAGTTCGAGCGCAACGACGTGGACGACTTCCAACAAGTGGAGCTGGACTACTCGTGGAGCTTCTGAGACGTACCCGCATCTCGCCCGGCGCGCTGGCCGCGCTGGCGCTGCTCCTGTGCGGCGGCTGCATCCTCGTCGACGCGCTGCGCTCGCGCGAGCGCGGCCTGGTCTTCAGCCACCGCCTGCACGTGCTGGAGGAGCAGCTCGAGTGCGTGAGCTGCCACGAGAGCGCCGAGGTCGAGGAGACGCCCGGCATGCCCAGCCCGGACTCGTGCGCGGTGTGCCACGACGAGCTCGACGCAAAACTGCCGCCCGAGCGCGCGGTGGCCGCGCTGTTCGACGCGCAGCTCTTCCGCGGCGTGCACGCCAGCGCGCTCGCCGACGAGGTCGTGTTCTCGCACCTCGCGCACGTCGGCCCGGTCGGCAACTGCGGCGCCTGCCACCGCGAGATCGACGCCAACGAGGTCGTGGACAAGGACGTGGCCGTGTCCATGGAGGACTGCCAGCGCTGCCACGCTGAGAAACAGCAGCCCAACGAGTGCCAGAGCTGCCACAGCGAGATCACCCGCGCCTGGGCCCCGCCCAACCACGCGCGCGACTGGACCAAGCTCCACGGCCGCGCCTGCCGCCGCACCGATCCGCCGACCAGCGACGACTGCGCGCTGTGCCACCAGGATTCAGCGTGCGAGCAGTGCCACCGCGTCGAGGCGCCGCAGAGCCACGACCAGAACTTCCGCCTGCGCGGCCACGCGCTCCTGGCGCGCGTCGATCGCAGCAGCTGCGCCACCTGCCACGAGCCGGCGCTGTGCGACCGCTGCCACGCCGACGTGCTGCCGGTCTCGCACCTCGCCTCGACCTTCGGCAGCACGCTCAACACGCACTGTCTCACGTGTCACTTCCCGCTCGAGGGCGAGAGCTGCCGCACGTGTCACAAGACGAACCCCAGTCACGCTGACGGACCTCCCAAACCCTCCTGGCACAACTCGGCGATGGATTGCCGCTCGTGCCACGGGTCCAGCATTCCTTTGAGCCATGTGGACAACGGATCGAACTGCAACCTGTGTCACCCCTGAGAGCCTGAGGAACGGCGCGGCGTCGTTCGGACGCGCCGCCGCCCTCGGCCTCGGAGTCCCTCGTGCCCCGCTGAGCGCGCTCGGCCTCGCGCTCGGCCTCGCGCTCGGCGCCTGCACCGGTGACACCGGCCCGGCGGGCCCGCAAGGGCCGGGCGGCGGTGGCGGCGGAACGGATCCCGACGAGCCCACCCCGACCGCCTATGCGGCCGGCGCGAGCGTGCCCGCGCTCGTGCTGCGCCTGGAGGGATTGAGCGGCGCTTCGGGCGTGAACGGCGAGTTCCTGGTGGGCGACACGCCCGCGCTCGACTTCGCGCTAGAGAAGGCCAACGGAGATCCCTGGCCGCTGGAGGAGATCGACGAGGGCCAGGCGCTCGTCTCCGGGCCAAGCTTCAACTACCAGCGCGTGCTGCCGCTCGAGGACGTGCTCGCGCGCGCCACCAAGCTGTCGGCGGGCCACTATCACTTCGTGTTCGCCAGCGCGATCCCCGCCACCTTCCAGCCGCCCTACAACGACACCACCAGCTTCGGCTTCAACGGCGGCGAGCTCTCCGGGCGCAACCTGCTCGACGGCAGCTACACGCTGGGCCTGTCCTTCGCCTGGAACTACACCGTCGCTGGGCGGCCGTTCCAGCGCGTGGCCGAGGTCACGCGGGACTTCCTGCAGGGCGCGGGCGCCGGCACGCTCACGCCGCGCGCGGTGACGAGCGTCGAGCACTGCAACCGCTGCCACGGCGAATTGCAGGCGCACGACGGGCGCTATCGCCTGCTCACGCTGTGCTTCCTGTGCCACACTTCCGGCTCCGAAGACGCCAACCTCCCCGACGTGGCCGGCGGCACGCCCGCGGTCACGATCGACTCGCGCGTCCTGTTCCACAAGCTGCACAGCGGGCGTTACCTGCCCTCGGTGATCGGCATGAGCTCGCGCACGAACGGCAACCGCAACTACGAGACGGCGCCAGTGCCGCTGCGCTACGTGCGCGGCGACGGGACGCTACGCGACTTCTCGCACGCCGGTTTCCCGGCCATGCCCAACCGCATCGCGCCGATGCCGCGCGACACGGGCTACTCCAGCCTGACCGCCGCGCAGCAGCACGACGAGGACCTGCAGCGCAGCGCGCCCACGAAGTGCGCGCTGTGCCACGGCGATCCGGACGGCGCCGGGCCGATCACCACGCCGCCCCAGGCGAGCCTCACCAACGTGGGCTCGCGGCGCTCGTGCGGCGGGTGCCACGACGACATCGACTTCACGAACTCCTACCGCTCCAACAACCAGAGTATGCCCTCGCAGCCCAACGACAACGGCTGCAACGGTTGCCACGACTCGCGCTTCGCCAACCCGCTCTCGCCCATCGACGGACACATCCACCCCTTCGATCGGCCGAGCTTCGACGCGGGCCTGAACGTGAGCCTCACGGCGCTGAGCGAGGCCGGCACGAACGACGGCGACGGCACGCTCGACCCGGGCGAGAAGCTGGCGCTCGAATTCACGCTGCACAACGACGCCGGCAACGCGGTCGATCCGCTGCTGCTGAACGAGCTGCGCCTGCTCGTCGCCGGGCCGAATTCGAACTTCCAGGTGCTGTACGACGCGGCCGTGCCGGCCGCGCTGGTGGCCGGCGGCGCGAACCTGCAGCTGACCCTGCCCGAGCGCCTGGAGCTCGAGTTCGTGGGCGACTCCACTGCCGGACTCGACGTGTTCCAGAGCGCGCGCTTCCCCCACCGCCTGGCGACCGGCGTCACCAGCGAGGTGCGCGTGCGCACGGGGTCGGCGGGCGGGGCCAGCGTGCTACGCGCCAGCGCGCCCGCGCTCACGAACTTCGTGGACGTCTTCAACGCGGCAGGCTTCGAGCGCGGCGACACGCTCGTGCTCGACGACGGCGTGGCGGGTCTGGAGGAGTACCTCGTGGTGCAGCTCGTCGATGGACGGCGCCTGTGGTTCGCGGCCCCGAACCAGCCCGGCTCACCCGTCGGCCTGCGCTTCACGCACGGCGCCGGGGCACTCGTGCGCGAGGTGCAGACGAGCCTGCTCTCGGCGCCGCTCGACTACACGCTCGATCCGCTCAGCGGCACGCTCTCCGAGCAGCTCGAATTCGGCGACGGCAACGCCGTGCTGGTCAGCTACACCACCGACTACGTCGTGCCGGCCGTCTACCCGCAGGCGCTCAACGGCTCCAGCGACGTCACCGATCAGCAGGGCAAGTGGAGCGGGCACGCGCTGGTGGGCGGCACCTACGTGGTCTCGCTCTCGGCCGCGCGCGACCTCGAGTTCCGCCAGGGCACCACCGGCACGCCGTACCGCACGAGCTCGCCCGCGGCGACGCGCGAGTTCCTGGTCGGCGACGCGAGCGCGCTCACGCCCTACACCAAGGTCGACGGCTCGAGCTGCGAAGCTTGCCACCAGCGGCTCAGCTACCACGACAACCTCTACCAGGGCTTCGACACCTGCATCCTGTGTCACGGCGCCTCGGGCACCGAGGACTTGCCGCGCTACGTGGCCGCCAACGCGCCCGAGACCCGCAAACTCTCGGTCGAGTTCCGCAACATCCTGCACCGCATCCACCGCGGGCAAGAGCTCGGCGACGAGGACTTCCGCGTGGCGGTCCCGGGCCCCGGCGTCTATCCCGACAACTTCGCGCAGGCCGAATACCACGAGTTCTCGACGCTGCCGAGCCAGCCCGAGCGCACGCTCGACTGCGCGCGCTGCCACGGCACGGATAACACCGCCGCGCTACTGCCGAGCGCGCGCAAACACCCGACGCAACAGCTCGCCGCCCAGCAGCTGTGGCGCCCCGTGTGCACCGGCTGTCACGACGGCGAACCCGCCGTCGCGCACGTCGACTCGAACACCGCGCCGGACGGAGCCGAGGCTTGCGCCATCTGCCACGCGCCAGGCGAGTTCGAGGACGTGCTGGCGAAGCACGCAGCGCGGCGCGAGCCGCGCTGAGCGCCTGGACGCTGGGCCGCGCCGCAGGGCGTGACCCAGCGACCACGCTCGAGCGAGCTGGCGCGAGCCCTTTCCGCTCCTCGCGCCGCGAGCTCCCGCTGCCGCTCCGCGCACCCCCGGGCTCACCGCGAAACCGTTTCCGTCGGCGCCGCCGCGCCGAAGCACGCCGCTCGCCCACAGACCGCGCGCGCCCTCCGTCGATGGAGGGAGCCCATGGATCGCGCGGCCGCCGAGCTCTTCCTCGCATCGCTGTTCGTCGAGACGACGCCCGAGCGTCTGGAGGCGCTGCGCAACGCGGCCCAGGCGGCCAAGAGCTGGGAGGGGCTGATTCCGGCGCTCGAGGGCCACGGCGTGCTGCTCCTCTTCCAGCGCAACCTCGGCGCGGCCGGGATCGAGGTCCCCACCGCGCTCGCGGCGTCGCTGGAGAACCGCGCGGGCGTGCAGCGCGACGACCACCTGCGGGCGCGCCTCTCGCTGCAGCGTTTCCTGGCCGGCGCGGCGCGCCTGGGAGCCGAGGTCACGCTGGTAGGCGGCTCGGCGCTGTGCCTGGACCTGTATGCGAGTCCGCTGCGACGCCTGGGCGAGCTGGAGGTCTTCGTGCCGCCCGAGCACTTCGCGCGCGCGCTGCGCGCGGGCGAGGACGCGGGGCTGTTGCCGACCGCAGAAGCGCTGCCCGCCTGGTGGTATCGGCGCACGGGCAGCGCGCTGCGCTTGGCGCCGAGCTCGGTGTTGCTGCGCGGCGTGCGCGTCTCGCCGCTGCTGCACCATCCCTCGTTGCTCTTGACCACGCGTGAGCCCGAGGTGCTCGCGCGTCGGCGTCGCGCGCCGTTCGAGGGCTTCGCGCTGCAGCAGCTCGAGCCCATGGACGCGCTGCTGGAACTCGCCGTGCACGTCGCCGCGGCGGCGGGCGAAGCGCTCGTGCTCGGACGCCGGCAGCTGTTGCTGGCCGCCAGCACGCCCGAGCACGCACTGCGGCTGGATCAATTGCTCGACCTGCGCACCTTCGTCGAGCGCCACCACGCCGAACTCGCCGTGCCGGCGCTGCTCGCGCGGGCCCAGGAATGGAGCGCCGAACCGGCGCTGCGCGCGACGCTGGAATGCCTGCAGATGGGCCTGGGCTTCCTGCCCGCGGCGCGTGCCTGGGCACGCCAGGTCGTGCAGGCGCTGGCCGGCAGCGCGGCCGCCGGAACGAACGGCGCACAGGCGGCGCTCTTCCGTCCGGATCCGATCGAGCGCCTGCCGCTGTGGGTGCGGCCCTCGGAGGCCTACCTCGCGCGCCGCTATGCGCTGGCAGCGAACGCGGGGCCGCAGGCGCGCAAGCTGGCGCGCGCGCGACACCTGGCCAGCCTGCTCGGCGCGGGCCTGCTGGCCGGCGTGGGTTACCCCGCAGCGCTGGTCGGACGGCAGCTGGCGCGGAGCTCGAACCGCGCGGCCTGGGCGGCGGCAGGCGAGCCGCAACGCATGAGCGACGTGAGCGAGGCCTTCCGCAGCGCGGCGCGCGTCGAGCAGCAGAAACCGATCACGCCGAAGTCGATCGCGCTGCTGCCGCAGGAAGAGGGCGCGGTGCGCCTGCCGGATCACTACAAGGGCTGAAGCCCGCGCGCGGCGTGAGCGCGCCTGCGCGCCGCCGGCCTCAGAACTCCCACACCAGTTCGTCCTCGTCGAGCTCCGGATCGATCTCGGTGGCGAGCTTGCGCAGGCGCTCGGACTCGGCCTTGTCCTGGCCCGCGAGCGCGCGCCCCAGCGCCGACCAGTAGGTGCCGGTCAACGGCGCGAGCTCGGTCGCCTTGCGCCACAGCTCGACGGCCTTCTTCTTGTCGTCTTTCTCCACGAGCTGCGCGTACTTGTGGAACACCTGCGGGTTGCTCGAGCCGTCGGCGATGGCCTCCTCGAACAGGCGCTTCGCACGCAGCTTGCGCTCGGTGCCGAGGGCCTCGAAGGCGGCCTTCTCCTTGCCGCGCGTGGAGAGGTTCGTGAGCAGCTTGTCCTCGAGGTAGCGGTGCCAGTCGCGTTCGAGGTTCTTGTACTTCTCGTCGCTGCTGAGCCCGAGGTACTTCTTGAAGGCGTCCTTCAGGTCCGGATAGGCGACGGTCATCAAGCTGCCCTGGAAGTGTTCGCGGCGAACGTCCTGGCCGTGCGCGAGCCCGACGAAGAAACGCTTGAACGCGTCCTGGTGGCGCGGGTCGTTCATCAGGAAGTAGATCAGCGACCAGCCCCAGGTGTAGTGCTCGTTCTGGTCGCCGGAGAGCAGCTTGTCGAGCGTCATCCAGTCGCCGGCGGCGATGTCGTCCTGGATCTCCGCCAGGCGCCCCTCCTGGACCAGACCGACCGCGAACTTCTTCTTGTCCGCGTCCCACAGGCTCGCGCCGTAGTACTCGGCCAGCGCCTCGCCCGGCCAGTGCGGGTAGTGGAAGCCCTCGTCGATCAGCTTCTGCAGGAAGTGGTTGGCCTCGTGGTAGAGCACCTGCTCCGTCAGGGTCTCGTCGAGCGGGTCGAAGTAGGCGTTGAGGTCGTAGGGCTCGACGAAGCGGAAGTAGGCCAGCGTGCCCGAGTCCGCCCCCGAGGTGCGGTGGAACTCCTTTTCGTTGGAGTAGAAGCACACCGGCAGCTTGCCAAGGCTGGAGGGCTTGATCTTCCAGTCCTTGGCGAAGGCCTGGTAGTAGGCCTCCATGCGCTCGCGGTAGCGCTCGAAGATGTGCTGCGAGACCGTGTACTCGAAGCGGAAGTTCTTGGTCTCCTCGACGCGCCGGTCCTTCCACTCGTGGTGCGCCAGGTTGTCGAGGACCTCGGCCCTGCGCGCGGCCGCGCGCTTGGCGATCAGCTCGTCGCGGCGCTTCTTCTGGATCCACTCGCCCTCGAACAGCACCAGGCCCTTGACGCTCTTCTCGCGCTCCTCGTCGGTCGTCGGCGCGGCCTCGGCCTCGCCCTCGATCAGCGCCAGGTGCACGAGCGCGTCGGGCACCAACACCTTGCCGCTGGCGAACTGCACCTCGACGCCGCCGACGCCGCGCACAAGGCGCTGCTCCTGGAACACGCGCCCGTCCTTCAGCACCAGCGTGTCGCCCGCGGCAGCCGGCGCGACGAGCGCGACGAGAGCGAGGAGCCAGGAGCGCGCGTCCATCAGCCGGCGTACTTGATGAAGGCCTTCTCGAACGCCTCCCAGTCCTTGGCGCTCCAGCCGGCGAAGGCGCGCTGGAAGGTCTTCTGCAGCACGGCCTTCTCGCGCTCGGAGGTGCCCCAGTCCTCGTGCTTCTTCTTGTACAGCGCCTCTTCCTCTTCCTCGGTCTTGGGCTCGGCTTCGGGCTTGTCGGTCCCGCCCTGGTTCTCCAGCTCGAGCACCGCGTCGCGCACGTGCTTCAGGTAGTCGAACAGCAGCGTCTTGGTCTGCTTCGAGCGTGAACACTCGCTCGAGAGCAGGAAGCGCACCAACATGTCGGCCTGCGCCATGCGGTTCCAGAGCCCGTCGTAGTTGTTGTTCGAGCCGTAGAAGTCGGCCTGGCTCATCTGCACCAGCTCGCGCACGGGCACGTTCTTGCCCTGCTGCGCGGCCTCACGGAAGGCCTGCATCTCGTAGAAGTAGTCCTTGAAGGCGAGCTTGCGCCCCGAGCCGCGCGCGCCGGCGACGTACTCCTCCAGGCCGTGCTGGACCCACTCGGGCATGCCCAACCAGATCTCTTGGTCGCGATCGCGCAGCCACAGCCGCAGGAGGTCGCGGTTGAGCTCGTCCATCTGCCAGCCGGTGGCGCCGTACTCGTCCTTGCAGGTGACGAGCTCGCTGTCGCTGGAGAAACTCCACGACTCCGAGCTGCGCACGCCGCGTTCGAGCGACTCCTTCTCCTCGCGGCTGGCGCACACGCGCAGGATCGGCCGGCGCACGTACTCGCCGGGTCCGATGAAGGCCAGGTTCTCGTCGGCCCAGGTCAGCAGCGCGTCGGCGCCCTCGGCCACCTTGTCGACGAAGCCCGCATCGGTGTCGAACACCAGCAGGAAGCGCTTGTGCTCCTTGACCTGCCAGCCGGCCGGCAGCGACTTCTTGGCGCGCGCGTGCAGCTGGCGCTCGGAATCCAGACGCGCCTGCTTGTGCTCCTCGGGCGAGCCCTTGTTCATCGACGAGAAGCTGATGAAGAAGCCCTCGTCGGTCTTGCCCTCGCTCGGCAACGGCCCCATCGTGCGTGGGATCGCCTTGAACGACTTCAACGCCGACAGGACCGTGCCCTTGCGCTTGGCGTAGACATCCTCGAGCAGCTCGGTCTGCACCGCGAAATCCACCTCCGGGGCGTGGAAGATCCAGGTCACGATGCGCTTCGGACCGGTGCTGCCGGCGAGCTTCTCGACCTTGACCTCGAGCTTGGTCACGGGCAGGCCGTTGGCCGTGCCCTCCTCGCGCTCGGAGACGTAGAACCCGCCGCCCGAGTAGGTGCGATCGAGGTAGTCCTCGTAGTCCTTGTAGGGCTGGAAGAACTCGACGAGCTTCTCCTTCTCGTCCTTCCCACCCTCGCCGCCGAGCTCGGTGACCTTCTGCTTCTGCTTCGTGGCCTCGGCCACGAAGGCGATCACCATCAGCTCGGCCTGGTGGTCGTAGGTCCAGCCGCTGTCGCCGGTGTAGAAGTCCTTCTCGTCGCACAGGTACTTGGCGACGAGCCAGTTTTCCTCGGCCTTGAGCGGGATCGCCTTCCAGCCCTTGGGCGCGAGGAACTTGAAGCCGTAGCGCTCGTCCTGGTGCCACCCCTGGGGAAACGTCCGCGGCGCCAAGGCCACGAGCGCGATCCACGCGAGCGCGAGTGCCAACCACGCGCGCAGCCCTGCCCCGCCGTTCCGACGGTCCATGCTCTGCCCTCCGAACGCGCTCGCCCCTGCGGCGAGTGCGAGCAGGATGGTAGCTGGAACGCCCCGGATCGAGAAGGGAGGTGCTGAGGGCGTGCATGAGGCCCCCAGCGGCGGAGCCGAAGACCTAGCAGTCCGTTGAAAAGGGCCCCTGCTGCGGCCTTGCGCGCTGTGCCTCGCTACGGGACTTTTTCAACGGCCTGCTAGCTGCTAGCGCCGACGCGGCTGCGTGTGCTGCTGGTTGGACTTCGGCACGTTGATCCGCGTGCCGGTGAGGAGCGCGCGGCGCAGCACGGCCCCCTCGATACCGACGTTCTTGCCCCGCTGGGCCTGATCCAGGAGCTTGCGGCGCGCGAAGGAGCCCAGCTGGGCGGTCTCGGCCTTGGCGACCGGCGCCAAGTGGCGCAGGGCGACGGCGCCGCGCGTCTGGGCGACGGCGCCGCGCGTCTGGGCGACGGCGCCGCGCGTCTGGGCGACGGCGCCGCGCGTCTGGGCGAAGGCGGTGCTGGAGAGCAGGAGAGCGGCGAGCAAAGCGGTGGCGAGCTTCATGTTGGAAGGTACCCCGCCCGGCGCGCCGTGCCGCGGAAACGGTTTCCGCGGCGGGTGGCGCGCGAGCGGACTCGCAACCTGGACGTTCGGGTCAGCGCTCCAGTCGCAATTCCTGCCAGATCGAGATCGACTTCTGCGCTCCGCCGTCGCCGGCGGCGCCGTTCCACAGCGCGCAGGCGAGCTGCACGCGCGCGCCGGGCGCGAGCGGGACCTGCTCGGGGCCCTGCACCGCCAGCGGGCGCGCGAAGACCACGCTCCAGCGTCCGTCCTGCCAGCTCGCCTTCGCGCTGACCTCGCCCTGCACGCGCTGCGCGCTCGCGATCGTCTCCACGCCCTCGACCTGGATGCGATCGACGCGCACTGAAGGCGTCGGGCGCGCCAGCAGGCGCTCGTAGCGCGGCACGTCCGCGCGCACCTCACCGGGCTGCGTCGGACGCAGCGCGTGTGGCACCGTGTCCAGGAGCTCCAGCGCCCCGGTCACGTCCGCCGCGACCGTGCGTGGCGCGGACTGCTCGCCGAGCGCCGTGAGGCGCGCGCGCGCGATGCGCGGCGCCTCGGCCAGCAGCAGCGGATCATCGCTCGCTTCCCAGCAGTGCGCGCCGGAGCGCTCAGCGCCTCGGAACCGCCGTCCAGCGCATCGTCAGCCGCCGCGCGGGCTCGAGATCGACGACCTCGAAGGCGAAGAACTCGTCGCCCAGGCCGACGCCCTCGTGGTGCAGGCGCAGGAGGTACGTGTGTCCGAGCTGCGGCTGGAGGTGGCGCAATTCCTCGGGCGGCAAGCTGCCCAGGATCCGATCCGCTGGCTCGAAGGCATGCACGTCTCCGCCGGGACCGAGGTAGGTGAAGCGCGCCCCGTCGAAGGCCAGCGTGTGCAGCACCGAGACGGGGAACTCCGCGGCCTGATCGCGGGCGCGCACCTGGGGCGCGACGCGCGCGTCGCCGAGGTCGAATACCTCGACGCGCTCGTTGCGCACGAAGCCGAACGAGAGCTGGTCGCGCAGGAAGGCTCCATAGACGAGCTGCGCACCGGCGAGGCGCACCTCGCCGTCCACCACGCGCCCGCCTGCCGTTCCAGAGCGGAAGTCGAAGGAGCTGGCCAGGTCGTCGTGCGCGTACAGGGTCACGAGTCCCTCGCGGGGCGGCGCCTGAGGCTCGGACTCGGGCAACAGGGCCAGGGGGGCGACGACCAGGACCGGCAGGAGACGCAGGAGGGTGGAGCTCATGAACTCGAGTGTCCTCGAAAGAGAGCAAAGGGGGTGAGATCCGCGCGCCTTGGCAGAGGCCGTGCCAAGCCGCGCTGCGAGCGCCGACTGTCCGGCCTCGCGACGTTCGTGCGCAGATTCAGCCGGCAACCTCCGGCTGGAAGCCAGGCGGCGAGCCCGCGCTCGAGCGCGCTCAACACCTGGTGATCGACACGCGGAACTCGCTGCCTCCGATGGCCAGCACCAGACCGCGGTTCTTGAACAACAGGCGCGCCTCTTCGAAGGTGCGCACGGAGGTGAGCGGGGTCTTCGTGTGCTCGGCGTAGAACCCGATCGCCTCGGTCAGGAAGTCCTCGAGCTCTTCCTCGCTCATGGGTTCGGGCAGCCGCCGCGGTGCGAAGTCTTCCATGGGCACCATCTCGTCGTCCGCGCGCTCGGCGAGCAAGCCCCGAGCGCCGCGCGCGCGCGGAACAGAACGCAGCCAGCCGGGCGCTTTCGTCGTAGCTGCCGGGAGGCCCCGGGATAGGGAGCCGTTGAGCGTCACGAACTCCCACCCGCAACGCAGCCGCGCGGAGCTCGCGCCCTCGCCGGCGCGCGACGAGCCTTCTCCTACATTGTCTTCCGATGAGCGAAACCTCTCGAACGAGCGTCGGTAGTGCCTCCTCCATCCGCACGCCGAGCGAGCGCGCGAGGCTCTTCGCGCGCAACTCGCCCTGGCTCGTGATCGCGCTGCTCCTGCACGGGCTGGCGGTCACGATCCTGAGCGTGGCATTCATCCGCACCCAGCGCGGCGCGGCCCAGCCGCCGCCGCTGACGGTCGCCGTGCAGCGGGACGCGCGCGAGCTGCCGCCCGCGGACATCGAGCCGCCGCGGATCCTGCTGCGGGACCACGTGCCGGCGCTGCCCGCGGACAGCGCCAGCGCGCGCGAGCTCGAAGAGGGCGTACTGCCGGACGTGGCCCCAGGTCGGGCCGGCGAGATCACCGAGGAGACCGACCTCGAGCTCGAGCCCGGGCACTTCAATCCGGATCCCGAGGCGCTGCGCGAGCTGCCCAGCGGCGCGCTGGGCGGGACGCCGATCGGCGTCGGTACGAGCGGACACCGCGGCACGAAGACCTCGGCCTTCTCGAGTCGCGTGCTGGGCGGCGGCGGCAAGGGTGGCGGTGGAGGCGGGCAGAACGGCGCAGACGGCATCCAGCCGGCGGGCAACCGCGAGATCGTCCACTCCGCGCTGGAGTGGCTGAAGCGCCACCAGGATCCGGCGGGCTTCTGGGACTGCGACGGCTTCGCGGCGCAGTGCACGGACGACACCTGCACCGGCAGCGGCAGCGCTGCGCACGACGTGGGCGTCACCGGGCTCGCGCTGCTGTGCTTCCTGGGCGCGGGCGAGACCCACCTCGAGGGCCGCTACCGCACCACGGTGAAGCGCGGCCTGCAGTGGTTGCTCGAGGTGCAGGACGAGGAGGGCTGCTTCGGCCCGCGCATCGGCCAGGGCTTCCTCTACGACCACGCCTGCGCCGCGCTGGCCATGGCCGAGGCCTTCGGCATGACGCAGGCCAAGCCGTTTCGCGCCGCGGCGCAGAACGGCATCGCCTTCGTGCTACGCACGCAGAATCCCTATTCGGCCTGGCGCTACGCCGCGCCGGGCGATGGCGACAACGACACCTCGATGACGGGCTGGATGGTCATGGCGCTGAAGTCGGCCAAGATGGCCGGCCTGACGATCGACGAGGCCGCCTTCGACGGCGCGCTGGCCTGGATCGATCAGGTGACCGACCCGCGCACGGGGCGCACGGGGTACACCGAGCTGGGCGGTCCGCCCTCGCGCCTGGCCTCGCTGGCGGCGCGCTTCCCGGCCGAGAACAGCGAGTCCATGACCGCCGTCGGCCTGCTCGTGCGCATCTTCGGCGGGCGCACGCCGGCCCAGGACCCGCAGCTCGCGCTCGGCGCCGCACGCCTCGCCGCGCGCCTCCCGCAGTGGAGCGAGGACGGCCAGATCGACTTCTACTACTGGTACTACGGCACGCTGGCGCTGTTCCAGCTCGGCGGAGCGCGCTGGGAGCGCTGGAACGAGGCCCTGCGCGCGGCGGTGATCGAGCACCAGCGCACGGACGCGCCGAGCTGCGCGCGCGGCTCGTGGGACGCGCTCGACGCGTGGTCCACGGTGGGCGGACGGGTCTACGCCACGGCGCTGAACTGCCTGAGCATGGAGGTCTACTACCGCTACCCGCGCGTCTTCGGCACGAAGTGAGGCGTCGGGTGCGCGCGCCACGGGAATGACCTGGGGTCCGAACCAGCCTCAGGGAATAATGCGCGCGAGGGATGTTCGCTCACCCGCTTGCTCTCTTCGCGCTGCTGGCCGTGCCTGCGGTGCTCGCCTTGCACCTCTATCGGCGCCGTTTCGAGCGCCAGGAGGTCAGCGCGCTGTTCCTGTGGCAGTCGGCCGAGCACGCCGCCGTGGCCGGGCGCCAGCGCGAGCCGCTGCGCGCGAGCCTCTCGTTCTGGTGCGAGCTCCTGGCGGCGGCGTTGCTGGCGCTGGCCTGCGCCGCTCCGCGCGCGGCCTGCGTGGCCAGCCCCAGCGAACACCTGGTGGTCGTGCTCGACTCCTCGGCCTCGATGGGCGCGCGGGCGGAGGGCGCGAGCGCGCGCGAACGCGCCGTGGCGCACGTGCGTGGGCTTGTCGACGCCCTGCCGAGCGGCTCGCGCGTCACGCTGGTGCGCAGCGGGCCGCGGCCGAGCCTGCTGGCCGGTCCGGCGGCCTTTCCCGCTGAAGCCCGCGCCGCGCTGGAGGACTGGCAACCGCTGTGCGCGCACCACGACCTCGGCCCGGCCGTGGGCCTGGCGCTGCAGTTCGCGCTCGACGCGCGCGTGGTGCTGGTCAGCGACCACTTCGAGCCCGAGCGCTGGCCGGCGGAGATCGAGCTCGCCAGCGTCGGGCGTCCGCTCGACAACTGGGCCGTGACGCACGCCTCGCGCGCGCGCGAGCGCGACGAGAGCGGCGTCGAGCACGAGCGCCTGTTCCTGACCCTGTCGAGCTTCGCCGCGCAGGCGCGGACGCTGTCGCTGCGCGTGCTGGCCGGCGCCCAGGAGCTGGCGCAGGAACGCCGCGAGCTCGCGCCCCTGGCACGCGCACACTTCGCCTTCCGCCTGGCCGAGGGTTGCGGGCCGGTCGAGGTGCGCATCGATGGCGACGCGCTCACCCTGGACAACGCCGTGCTCCTGGCGCCCGTGCCCGCGCGCACGCTGGGCCTCTGTGCGACGCTGGACGAGGCCGAGCTCGTCGCCCTGGGGCTCTCCGCCAGCGGTCCGCGCAACATCGCGCGCTGGCTGGCGCTCGTGCCGCACAGCGTCGAGGCCGCCAGCCCCGCGGCGGCGCACCTGCTGCTCGCGCACGCGCCGCTCGCCGGCCCGGCGAACTGGACGATCGTGCTCGAGCCGCTGGGCACCGAGCGCAGCGACCTGATCGGACCGTTCCTGGCCGATCGCGCGCACGCGCTGCTCGACGGCACGACGCTGGAGGGCTCGGTGTGGAGCGTCGATCCGCAGCTGACGCTGGCCGGCACGCCGCTGGTCTCGGCCGGCAACCAGGCGCTCCTGACGGAGGAGCGCCTGGGCGAGCGCCGGCATTGGCGCCTCGCTCTCGACCCGACGCGCTCCTCGCTGCAGCGCTCGCCCGACTGGCCGATCCTGCTGGCCAACATGGCCGAGCTGCGCCGCGCCGCGCTGCCCGGGCCCGAGCGCACCAACCTCACCGTCGGCGAGCCCTTCGTGTACCGCCCCGGGACCGAACTCACCGGCGTCGAGCGCACCGAGGCCGTGAGCTACACCCTCAGCGGACCGCTGGACAGCGCCGAAGCGAGCACGCGCGCGGTCCCGGCCCTCGAGCAGGTGCGCGTCGACGACCTGGAACGCCCGGGCCTGTACCGCCTCTCCTTCGCCGACACCAGCGTGGCCGAGTTCGCCGTGGCCTTCGCCGACGCGGCCGAGTCCGACCTGCGCCAGGCTACGCGCGGCACGCGCGCGAGCTCGCGCGAGGCGGCGCGCGTCGAGAGCGAGCTGTCGTGGGTCGAATTGGCGCTGATCCTCGGCGCGCTGGCGCTGGCGCTGCTCGACTGGTTCGCGCTGGCGCGCTTGGCGGCCTGGAGCCGCATCGATTGATGGGCTTCCTGCACCCTGAGTTCCTGCTGCTGGCGCTGCCCGCCGCGCTGCTCGGCTGGCGCTGGCGCGGCGCCGAGCGCGGCACGCAGCTCCTGCGCGCGGCGACTCTGGCGCTCTTGGTGCTGGCCGCGGCCGCGCCCTACCTGCGCACGGGCGACGACGGGCGCGATCTGGTGATCGTGGTGGACCGCTCGCGCTCCATGCCCGGCGGCAGCGCCGAGCGCGTGGCCGAGACCATCGCCCTGGCCGAGGAGGCGCGCGCGGCGGGCGACCGCGTGGCCGTGGTGGCCTTCGGCGCCGACGTGGGCATCGAGACGGCGCCGCAGGCGACGGCGCGCTTCGCGCAGTTCGTGCGCGCGCTCGACGGCGACGGCTCGAATCTCGGCGACGCGCTCGACACCGCGCTGGCGCTGATCCCCAAGGACCGCGGCGGCTCGATCCTGCTGCTCTCGGACGGCGAAGCGAACGGGCGCGAGCCCTTGTCCCTGGCGCGCGCGGCCTTCGCGCGCGGCGTGCGCATCGACACCGTGCCAGTGCTGCGCGAGAGCGGCGCCGACGTGGCCGTGGAGCGCCTCGACCTGCCCGAGGAGGTCGGCGCGGCCGAGCCGTTCCAGTTCAGCGCCTGGGTGCGCGCCGACGAGCAGCGCACGCTCGAGTTCGTGCTCGAGCGCGACGGCGTGGAGCTCGCGCGCGGCATGCGCACGCTGGCGCGCGGCGCGAACCGCCTGTCCTTCCGCGACGTGCTCGGCCGCGCGGGCGCGGCCCAGTACCGCCTGGCCCTCCTCGGCGCCGGCGACCGGCGACCCGAGAACGACACGGGCGTGGCGGCCGTGCGCGTCACCGGGCAGCGGCCGGTGCTGGTCGTGAACGACGACGGCGCCGAGGACACGCTGACGCGCGCGCTGCGCCAGGCCGGCATCCCGCTGGAGGTCACGGCACCCGAAGGCGGGCGCTTGACGCGCCTCGGGCTGACCGGCGTGCGCGCGGTGGTGCTCGAGAACGTCGCCGCCCAGCGCGTCGGCGCGCAGGCCATGGCGGGCCTGGCCGAGTTCGTGCGCGAGCGCGGCGGCGGCCTGCTGATGACCGGCGGGCGCGCCAGCTTCGGCATCGGCGGCTACCACCTGTCGGCGCTCGATGGACTGCTGCCGGTATCCATGGAGATGCGCCAGGAGACGCGCAAGATCGGCGTGGCCATGGCCATCGCGCTGGACCGCTCGGGCTCGATGGCGGTCGAGGCCGCGCCGGGCGTGCCCAAGATGCAGCTCGCCAACCTGGGCACCTGCGCGGCGATCGAGCTCTTGTCGCCGATCGACGCGGTGGGCGTGATCGCGGTCGACTCCGCGCCGCACACGGTGCAGGGCCTGACGCGGGTCGACGACATCCAGGCGATCACCGCGCGCGTGCGCACGATCGAGTCGAGCGGCGGCGGCATCTACTGCTACTCGGCGCTGCTGGCGGCGGGCAAGATGCTCGAGGACGCCGCGCACCAGAACCGCCACATCATCCTGTTCGCCGACGCCGCCGACTCCGAGGAGCAAGAGCGCTGCCCCGAGCTGATCGAGCGCTTGCGCACGATGGGCATCACGCTCTCGGTCGTGGCCCTGGGCACGGAGCAGGACTCGGACGCCGCCTTCCTGAAGCGCATCGCCGAGCTCGGCGCGGGGCAGTGCTACTTCACCCACGACCCGGCCGAGCTGCCGCGCCTGTTCGCGCAGGACACGCTGACCATCGCGCGCGCCACCTTCGTGGACGAGCCGGTGGCCTGCACGCCGCTGCCGGACCTGTTCGGCCTGGGCGAGACGCTCGACACCCAGGGCTTTCCCGAGCTGGGCGGCTACAACGTGACCTGGCTCGAGCCCGAGGCGACCTGCGGCGTGGTCACGCAGAGCGAATTCAAGTCGCCGGCCTTCGCCTTCGCGCAGATGGGCCTCGGGCGCACGGCGGCCTTCAGCGGGCAGATCGGCGGCGACTATGGCGGCGCGCTGGTCGCCTGGGACGGCTTCGCGCCGTTCTTCGTGACCGTGGTGCGCTGGCTGGCCGGGCAGGAGGAGCCGGGCGAACTGTTCGCCAGCGCGCGCCGCGAGGGCCGCACGGCCACGATCCGCGTCGAGGTCGATCCGCGCGCAAGCGCGCCGCCCGACACCTCGGCCCTCGAGGTGCGCCTGACCGGCGCCGACGGCAAGACCACCAGCTTGCCGCTGGAGCGCGTGGGCGAGCACCTGTACGAGGCCACGACTACTTTGGCGCGCGAGGGCGTGGTGCTGGGCAGCGTTTCTCTTGGGGACGGACGCGCGCTCGCACTGCCGCCACTGCTCTTGCCCTACAGCCCGGAGTTCGAGGTCGGCGCGGACCCCGAGCGCGGTGCGAAGCTCCTGCGCCAGCTGGCGCGCGAATCGGGCGGCGAGGTCGCGCCGCCGCTCGGCACGGTGTTCCGCGGCGAGCGCGCGGCGCGCGTGTGGCGCGTGGTGGCGCGCGAGTTCGCGCTGGCGGCGTTGGTGCTGTTCGTGCTGGAGATCGCGCTGCGCCGTCTGCAGCTGTGGGGCAGCTTGGCGAGGGTGATCGTGCCCTTGCGCGGCTTCCTACGCCGCCGCCAAGCGCAAGCTGTGCCGGCTCCGGTCCCGAGCGCCCCGCTGCCTTTCGCTCGCGCGCCCGCGACTCTGCCTCCGAGCGAGCGTGCGCCGGCCGAACCTGCGGCCGCGGCGCCGCCGCGCACCGTCACCAGCCTCGACGACGCGCTGACGCGGGCGCGGCGGGCGGCGGATCGCGAGCTGGAACGCTGAAGAGGGAGAAGAGAAGAAGAGAATGAAGGGAAGAGAGGCGCGGAGGACGCGGAGGAAGAGGAGGAAGAAAGGAGAGGGGTAGGACCTCCGGGGCTTCGAGTCCACGCGGGTTGGAGTGCCAAGGCCCAGCTCCCAGAAACTCCAAGCCCCGGAGGTCCCCTCCTCTCCTCCCTCCTCATCCCTCCTTCTTCCTCCGCGTCCTCCTCTTCCTTCGCGTCCTCCGCGCGTCCTCTGCCTCGGCGTCGCTTCGGCGCCCCTTCTCCTCTGGCTCAGCGCGGCGCCAACAACCCGCCGTGCGCCAGGCGCGCGCGCGCGATCTCGGCCAGCTCCGCGTCGGCCACCAGCGAGTGGAACTGCGCTTGCGCGCGGCGGCACTCGTCGGCCAGGGCCGAAATCAAGTTCGCGAGACGCGCGCGGTAGCGCGCCACCGTCGCACGGTCGAGCAGCAGGTCGAGGCGCGCGTCGCTCTCGCAGTCCACCAGGCGGCGCGCGGCGCCGCTGGCCGGCGCGCTCTCGGTTCGCGCCAGCACCTGCACCAGCGCCAGCGCGCCGGCGCGCGCGCTCAGGGTGCGCAGCAGCGTGCGCGCGTCGTGCGGGAACAGGAAGTCGCTCAGCAGCACGCACACCGCCCCGCGGCGTTGCAGGCCGCCGGCGGCGCGCAGGCTGGCCTCGAACGGCGTGCGCTCCTCGAAGGCCAGGCCCTCGCGCGCGAGCTCTTCCAGCTCGACCACGCGCGGCACCGCGCCCAACGCGAGCAGCTGCACGGTGGCGCCGTCTTCGCGCGCACCGTGGGCCACGAGCGCGGCCAGATCGACCGCCAGCTGTGCTTTGCGCGCGTCGATGGCCATCGAGCGCGAGGTGTCGATCAGGATCTCGACGCGCGCCAGCAGCTCCTCGCGCCACAGGCGCACGACCAGCTGGTCGCTGCGCGCCAGCGCGCGCCAGTCGATGTGGCGCACGTCGTCGCCGGGCTGGTACGGCCGGCGCTCGTGGAACTCGAGGCTCGAGCCGCTGGCCTTGCCCGCGCGCTCGCCGGTCGCGCCGCGCGGTGGGACGCGCTGCAGCGCGAGCGTGTAGCGTTGCGCCAGATCCAGCGCCGCGCGGCTCGGGCGCACGCTCATGCGCCGCGTTCGCGCCGCGTGCGGCTGGCGGCGAGGACCTCGAGCACGCCGGCACGCATGCGCGGGTAGTTGAGCGCGAGGGTCACGAGCGCGGCCAGCCCCAGGCCCAGCAGTGTGATCAAGGCCTCGTCGCTGGGCATGTCCTGGGTGAGCTGTTCCATGACCCAGGCCGGGTTGAAGGGGTGCTTCATGTCCATCCACGATTTGATGCCTAACAGCAGACCGAGCAGCGCCGGGCCGAGCAGCAGGATCGGGATGGACACCAGCGTCCCCATGCGCACCAGCGCGCGGCCGCGCAGCGTCTTCACGCGAAAACTGGCCAGGCCGGAGGGCAGCGCCAGATAGACGAAGGCGTAGCCATAGGCCACGGCCACCTCGCTCAGGCCCTCGCGCACGTCCTCCTCGCTGACCGGACCGGTGGCGAGCGCGAGGCGCGTGACCAGCAGCGCGAGCACGGCCTGCAGCAGGAACAGCAGCACGGCGAGGCCCCCGCCCGGCAGGAAGGGCGCGCTCAGCAGCGCCAGCCCGCGCGGCCTGGGCACCAGCATCGAGGCGCGGCGGCCGAGCGTGTCGCGCTCGGAGAAGAAGAAGAGCCACAGCAGGACCAGGAGCAGAGCCGCCACGACCTGGCTCGCCCAGGCGAACTCGTGGCCGCCGAAGGTGGCGTGCATCCACGCGCCCCACACGCCGGCGGCCAGCACCAGCGCCGTGCTCAGCACGCGCAGACCACTCGAGCGGTTCTCCTCCTCGTGCGCGAAACGCGCCGCGGCGATCACGCCGAACAGGCCGCCGATCACCAGCACGATGAGCACGTAGGACAGGAACGCGCTCTGCCCCTGCGACGAGCGCAGCGACTGCGGCTGCATCGTGATGCCGGTCGCCATCCCCAGGGACGCGCCCCAGGCCATCGTCAGCGCGATGCCGAACACCGCCATCAGCATCCCGCGCACGGCCTTCACGCGCGCCAGGCTGGCCAGCGCGATCCCGACCAGCGACAGACCGATGCAGGTCACCACCGAGCCCACCAGGATCGCCGCGATCGACAGGAGGTCGATGCCGTTCAACAGGTACGCGAACACCAGGAACGGCCCGAAGGTCGAGTAGTACAGCAGGCCCTGGATCAGCGCCGAGAGCAGCTTGCCGGAGACGATCTGGTACGGGCGCAGGTTCGAGAGCACCAGGAGGTCGTGCGTGTTCTCGTCCCACTCGGCGCTGGTCGCCAGGAAGGCCGAGAAGGGCACGAACACGTGCACCGCGGCCGCCAGGCAGCCGAACATCACCAGGAAGAACGGTTGACCGATGTCCTCGATCGCGTCGCGCGAGTTCGCAGCCGCCGTGGCCACCATCAGCAGGCCCACCAGCGTCGCCACCAGCAGCGTCAGCCAGAACATCACGCGGAAGTAGCGCCCGCGCAGCGCCTGGCGCACTTCCTTGACCAGGATCGGGTTCAGGCGCTCGGCGAGGCGCCGCGGCGCGGCGCTGGCGGCGGCGGAGCTCATTGCAGCTTGCCCTCGGTCAGCGACAGGAACACGTCCTCGAGGTTGGTCGCGCGCGGCGTGAACTCGGTCGGGCGCAGGCCGGCGCCGACCAGCGCGGCCAGCAGCTCGGCCTGCAGCTCGGGCCCACCCTCGAGCTCCAGCGTCACGCCGTCGCGTTCGCGGCGCACGTCCAGCACGTGCGGGCGCTCGAGCAGCGCGCGCTCCAGCGCCTCGGGCCCGGCCAGGGCGCGCAGGAAGAAGCGCGTCTTGGGCAGGATCGACTGCATCACGTCGCTGACCGCACCCACGCCGCGGATCTGGCCGCGCTCGATCACCGCCACGGTCGAGCACATCTCGGCCAGCTCGGTGAGGATGTGCGAGGAGATCAGGATCGCCTTGCCCATCTGCGCCAGGGCGCGCACCAGCTCGCGCAGCTCGACGCGCGCGCGCGGATCGAGCCCGGCCGCGGGCTCGTCGAGGATCATCACCGGCGGGTCGTGCAGCAGCGTCTTGGCCAGGCACAGGCGCTGCTTCATGCCCTTGGAGAGCGCGCTGATCTCCTTCTCCAGCATCTCGCCCAGCGAGGTGAAGGCGACCACGCGCTCGAGTGTGTCGCGCTTCGCCGCACCGTAGAGCCCGTAGGCGCGCGCGAAGAAGTCGAGGTAGTCGAGGACCGGCGTGTTCACGTACGCGCCGTAGGCGTCGGGCATGAAGCCGATGCGGCGGCGCGCCGCGCGCGGGTCCTCCAGCACCGAGATGCCGTCCACCAGCACATCGCCCTCGTCGGGCAGCTCCAGCGTGGAGCAGATGCGCATGGTGGTGGTCTTGCCGGCGCCGTTGGGGCCGATGAACCCGCAGATCTCGCCCGCGCGCACGGAGAACTCGACGCGCTCGACGGCGGTCAGCTGGCCGAAGCGCTTGGTGATGCCGCGCACCTCCAGGCTGGTCATCGCCAGTCCTCCGCGTCGAGGGACAGCACGCCCAGCACGACGTGCGCGCCGGCCAGCTCGTTGGTCTCGATGCCGCAGGCGTCGCGGAAGGGACTGGCGGCGAGGCGCGCGAGGTAGCAGCCGGGCGGCAGATCCGCGGCGGCCTCTTTGGCCTCGGCCGGCGCGGGTGCCAGGCTGGCCGAAAACAGATGATGGACGGCGAAGTCGGCGGCCAGCGCGTCGTCGAGCGCGCGCAGCACCACGCTCTCGCCCGGCGCGAGCGGCGCTGCGGCCAGATAGAAGCGCCCGTCCGCGGCGCGCACGATCAGCTCCTCGACGCGCGCGCCGAGGTCGTTGCCGACCTCGAGCCCCTCGGCGCCGAGGCGCGTGCTCAGGCGCGCGCGCTCGGCGCGCTCCACGCTGAGCACCTGGTTCACGCTGCGGCGCGAGGGCAGGTAGTCGCCCGAGAGCAGCGTGCCGCCGTCGAGCTCGATCGAGTAGTGCGCGCGCGAACCGCCGGTGCCGAAGTCGCGGGGCTGGTAGTGCACGCTCGTGCCCGCTCCGAGCGCGAGGCCGGCCGCGGGTGCGAGCCCGGCGAACATCTGCCGCGCCTCGACGCAGGCCGAGCGGTGCGCGCGCTGGTCCAGCACCGCCACCGAGAAGGAGGCCGTCTTCACGTCGAGGCCCTGGAAGAGGACGCCGTAGACCAGCAAGGCCACGGTCGTGAGCAGCGCGAGGCCCGGGATCGTCAGCAACACCAGCACGGGCCGCTTCTTCTTCCACACGACGAAGAAGTTCAGCGGACCGATGACCAGCGCGAACAGGAACAGCAGCAGCGCGAAGGTGCGGTACGGCAAGCGCACCAGGTTGGGGATGAGCGGCGTCACCTGCGCGCCGCGCCACTCTCCGGCCTTGGGCACCAGGGACGCGTTGTCGTTCACGATCTGCCGTACCCGCTCGGCGCAGGCGCCCTCGAAGCCGGGCGCGAACTCGCCCACGTACAGCCGTCCGAGGCCACAGCGATACTCGCTGGCATCGTCGTGCTTCGTCTCGAAGCGCGGCTCCATCCAGGCCGCGAGCGCGGGCACGCCGAGTGCCGCCTGGTGCGCGCGCGCGCCGACCAGCAGGAGATCGCCACCCGTGCGCACCCAGGCGAGCAGCGCCGCCAGACGCTCCTCGCCGGGCAGGCCGAGCGCGGCGTCGAGCACGACGAGGTCCAGGCTCGAGTAGGCGGCGTGGTGCTGGGCGAGGCCGGCGAAGGTCGCGTGCGCGAGTCCGACGTCGTTGGGTTCGCTGGCCGAGCCCGTCGAGCTCGAGCGCACGTAGCGCGCCTCGACGTGGGTGGTGGAGAGGCTGGCCGACCAGCGCTCGACCTCGCCGGCCGCGGGCACACTCTCGGACACGTACAGCACCGGGTGCAGGCTCGGATCCGCGGCGTAGGAGCCCACCGCGGAGCCGAACCAGGTGGACTCGCCGTTGGCCTGGAGCTGCACGCTGTACTCGTTCGAGTACTGCGCGCCGAGCGGCACCAGCAGCTCCAGCGCGGCCTTCTCGCCGGGACCGAGCTCGAGGCCGGTGTCGAGCTCGCGCTCGAGCCAATCGTTGCAACTCGCGCTCAGCCGCAGCCGCTGGCGCTGTGCCGAGTGGTTCTCGAGTTCGACGTAGATCGGCGCCCAGCCGCGGTAGATCTGCGTCGGCCACGGGCTCCACACGCGCGCCTGCACGCCATTGCGAAGCTGACTCGTCTCGTCGCCCGCGTGCGCGCGCGTGGCGAGCGCCCAGCCGAGCAGCAGCGCGACGAGGAGCCTCATCGCGGCGCAGGCCCCTCGTCCACCTCGGGCACGGCCTCGAACGCGGCGCGCACCAGGTCGGCGCCGCTCACGCCGTCGAGGCGCGCGCGGTAGTCGAGCACCAGGCGGTGCGCCAGGGCCGGCAGCGCCACGGCGCGCACGTCGTCGAAGCCCACGTTGGGTTTTCCGGCCAGCAGCGCGTGCGCGCGCGCGGCCTCGCCGATCGCGATCGCGCCGCGCGGGCTGGCGCCGTGGCGCACGTAGGTGCGCACGCGCTCGGGCGCGCTCGGCGACTTCGGGTGCGTGGCCTCGACCAGGCGCGCGATCCAGCCGGCGACCGCGCGCGGCAGGTAGATCGCATCGACGGCGCGGAAGAGCTCGGCCAGCGAGGCCGCGTCGGCCGCGGGCGATAGCGCGGGCGGACGACCGGCGCGGCGCTCCATCAGGATCGACTCGAGCACGCCGCGCGCGACGCCGCCGACGTCGAGCTTGAACAGAAAGCGGTCGAGCTGCGCCTCGGGCAAGGGATAGGTGCCCTCGAGCTCGATCGGGTTCTGCGTGGCCAGCACGTAGAACGGCTCGGGCAGCTCGCGCGTCTCGCCGATCACCGTCACGCGCCGCTCCTGCATCGCCTCCAGCAGCGCGGACTGCGTCTTCGGGCTGGCGCGGTTGATCTCGTCGGCCAGCAGCACGTTGGCGAACACGGGCCCCGGGTGGAACACCAGCCTGCGCGCGCCGCTGCCGTCGCCCTCGAGGATGTGGCCGCCGGTGACGTCGCCGGGCATCAGGTCGGGCGTGAACTGCAGGCGCCGGAAGTCGAGGCCGAGCAAGGTCGCCAGCGCCTTGACCAGCTCGGTCTTGCCCAGGCCCGGCAGGCCCTCGAGCAACACGTGACCGCGCGCGAGGCAACCGACCAGCACGAGGCGCGTCAGCGCCTCTTGCCCGAGCAGCGTGCGATCCAGGCCGGCCAGGATCTTCAGCGCCGCAGTGCGCGCGCGCTCGACCTCGGCCGGCGACAACAAGGTCTCCGTCGTCCCCGTGCTCATCCTTCGCCCTTCCCTGCTCGCTTCACTTCGGCCCGTCGAAGAAGCCCTGCACCGCGTCGCGATGGTGCGGCGCCACGCGCCGCTTCCAGGCGGCGCGGCCGTTCGACGCGCGCGTCTCGACCAGGCCGGCGCCCTGCGCGCTGGGATCCACGTCGGGCGCGCTGGCGCCCACGCCGACGATCGCGGTCGACTCCGGATCGAGGAGTTCGGCTGGCGCGAGTTGCTGCGCCTCGAACTCGTCGCTGCGCCCCGGAGTCTCGCCGCTGAAGCGCAGCTCCGCGTCGCCGCGCCCGCGCGACACTCCGCCGCGTCCAGGGACCCCGGCCACGCCCACGGCGTGCCCCTTGCCGCGACCCTTTCATGTGCCGCCGGGCTTCTTGCAGTCCTCGTCGCACACGTGCTCGGGGTCGTACTCGAAATCGTCCAGGTTGCCGAGCGCGCCCTGCGCGAGGCGCAGCTCGGAGAGCTTCGCGCTCGACAGCAGGCCGCCGGCGCCGAGCTGCGCCAGGCGCTGATCGAGCACGCCCTTCAATGCCTGCGAGAGCTGCGCGAGCTCGGCCGAGGAGAGCTGCACGCCCGCCGGCAGGCTGAGCGAGCCGGGTTGCAGCGCCGAGCGCAGCTCGGGCGGCAGGTCCTTGCCCAGGCCGGCCGTCTCCATCCCCGACAACGCCGAAACGAGCGCAGCCTGGGCCTCGGCCAGACTCGGATCGCCGGCGGCCTGGGCCAGGTCCTGGGCGGCGCGCTGCGCGGCGTCGAGCGCCTGCGCGGCCTCGGCGTCCAGGCGCTCGCCCAGGCGATCGATGGCCTCGAAGGCGCTCGCAGGTTGCCCGCTGGTGGCCTCGTCCTCGATGCGTTGCAGGCGCGCCGCGAGCTCCTCGGCCTCCTCGGGCGGCAGGTCGAGGACCTCCTCGAGCGTGGCCAGCTTCTGCTCCAGCTCCTCCAGCGCCGCGGCGCCGAGGATCGGCGGCGGGACGGGCACGCTGCGCGGGATCGGCACCCACACACACAGCGCGGCGAAGGCCAGCGCCGGAAAGGCCGGGCGCAGCGCGCGATTCCAGGCGGGCGGCGGCAGTACGGCGAGCGAGCGCGCCAGCTCGTCGCGCGTGCGCGCGGACCAGTCCGAGGCGCCGAGCTCGCGCTCGGTGACGACCAGCCCGCGCGCACCGGAGTGCACGTCGAGCCAGGAAACCGCGCTGGCCTCGCCCGGCAGGCGCCGACGCGCGAAAAAGAAGGCCGTCGCCCCCGCGCCGAGCGCCAGCGCCAGCAACCAGGCGGCTTCCCCGCTCTCCCAGCGCCCGAGGACGCGCGCCAGCAGCGCGCCGACGCCGATGGCGAAGAACGCGACCTGCGCGTGGCCGCCGAGGATCGCCAGCCAGAGCTGGAGCACCCTCCGCCTCTGCACGGCTGCGATCCCGCCCTCGAGCGTGGGAAGCATCGGCGCCATCCTACAGCGAACGACCCTCCTGTCTTCCCGCTCGGATCCGGCGAATCTCGGGTGCGGCGCCGCGGCGTTCCGCTTCGTGCGCCCGGCAGCCGAGGATGGAAGCGAATGACCCCGAGATCGTCCGGCGTGCCCGACGCCCTACGCGTTATTTGCTTCTTTCTCCGGTGACGCACGCTCGAAAATGCGTTCGAATCCCTTGCTGAGGCCTTGCCGGACCCGCGCGGGCGAAGCCCGGGGCCCAGGCCCTTCCTCAAGCGCTCGCCTGCGATCGGACGATGAGCGCGACCCGCCGCCGCTCCCTCCTCCGCTCACTCCCATGTTCCCTGGCAGGATCCTCGGCCTCCTGGTGCTGTGCGCCAGCGCGAGCGCTGCTCTGCCTCAGGAGAGCGAGCCTCGCGACCCCAAACGCGCCAGCCACGAGCGCATGCTGCGCGTCCTGGAGAAGCTCGGCGAGCAGGCCCAGCGCGACGATCCGATCTCGGGTCACGACAAGCTGAACGAGCTGCGCGCGCAGAGCGCCGCGACCGACGATGGGACGGCGCCGCAGGTGCTGCTGCAGCTCTACCCTGCGCTTGGTTTGCAGGAGCTCATCCACGGCAACAACCGGGAGGCGGTGGACCTGTTCGAGAAGGCCTACGCGCTCGCCAAGGCCCTGCCCGAGGCTCAGCGGCCGCGCGGCTTCACGCACCTCGTCTACAACACGGCCGTGGCCTGCATGCGCCTCGGCGAGAGCCAGAACTGCGTTGCACACCACACGAGCCAGAGCTGCATCCTCCCGATCGAGGGCAGCGGCAGGCACGTCGATCCCGCAGGCTCGCGGCGCGCGATCGGCTACCTGACCGAGGTCCTGAGCCTGACCGAGCCGGACAGCGACACGTTCCTCGGCGCGCGCTGGTTGCTCAACCTGGCGCACATGACGCTGGGCGAATGGCCCGACAAGGTGCCCGAGGCGTACCGCATCCCGGCCTCGACCTTCGCCACCGACGCGGAGTTCCCGCGCTTCCACGACATCGCCCCCGAGCTCGGCGTGAACGGCTTCACCGTCTCGGGCGGCGCCGCGATCGAGGACTACGACGGTGACGGACGCCTCGACCTGTTCGTGACCACGCGCGATCCAGCGGGCCAGGCGCGCTTCTTCCAGCATCTGCCCGACGGCGGCTTCGAGGACCGCAGCGAGGCCGCGGGCCTGCAGGGCATCGTCGGCGGCCTGAACCTCACGCACGCCGACTACGACAACGACGGCGACGTCGACGTGCTGATCCTGCGCGGCGGCTGGCAGCTCGGGCACTTCGGGCAACAGCCCATGTCGCTGCTCGAGAACCAGGGCCCCGCGCAGCCGGGGCACTTCATCGACGTGACCTTCCTCGCCGGCCTGGGCGAGGTCTTCTATCCGACGCAGACCGCCGACTGGGCCGACTACGACCTCGACGGCGACCTCGACCTCTACGTGGGCAACGAGGCGAGCTCGAACGGCCCGTTCCCCTCACAGCTCTTCCGCAACGAGGGCGGCGGCAAGTTCGTGGACGTCGCCGCCGCGGCCGGCGTGCAGAACATGCGCATGGCCAAGGGCGTCTCGTGGGGCGACGTGGACGGCGATCGCGACGCGGACATCTACGTCTCGAACTACCTCGATCCCAATCGCCTGTACCTGAACCAGGGCAACGGCAAGTTCGTGGACGTGGCCGCCGAGCGCGGCGTCGAGAAGCCGATCGACAGCTTTCCCTGCTGGTTCTTCGACTTCGACAACGACGGTGCGCTCGACATCTACGTCTCGACCTACTACCAGACCGCGGGTGAGGCGCGCCTCGGGCCGGTGGTGGCGAGCACGCTCGGCCAACCGATCCGCCAGGACCTGAACAAGCTCTACAAAGGAGACGGTACGGGCCACTTCCGCGACGTGGCGCAGGAGCAGCACCTCGACCTCTTCACCGTCATCATGGGCGCCTCCTTCGGCGACCTGGACAACGACGGCTTCCCCGACATCTACCTGGGCACCGGCTATCCGTTCTACGACGGTCTGGTGCCCAACGTGATGTACTGGAACCGCCGCGGCCAGCGCTTCGCCGACGTGACCACCGCCGGCGGCTTCGGGCACCTGCAGAAGGGCCACGGCATCGCCTTCGCGGACCTGGACGAGGACGGCGACGAGGACGTGTACGCGAACATGGGCGGCGCCTATCCGGGCGACGCCTTCGGCGACGCGCTGTTCGAGAACCCGGGCGGCTTCGCGAACCACTGGCTCAAGCTGCGCCTCGAGGGCCGGCGCTCGAATCGGGCCGGCATCGGCGCGCGCGTGCGCGTCGTCATCAGCGAGGACGGGCACGAGCGCTGCGTGTACCAGACGATGGGCGAGCACGGCAGCTTCGGCAACAGCCCGTTCGAGCTGCACCTCGGCCTCGGCGCGGCCACGAAGGTCGAGCGTCTGGAGGTCTTCTGGCCGCTCACCGGCGAGACGCAGAGCTTCACGGACCTGGCCGTCGATCGTCGCGTACGCGTGCTCGAGGGCGAGGCGCAGCCGGCGCTCGCGCCGGTGAGCGCACTGCCGTTCAAGCGCTGAACGCTGGGCAGGATGTGCGTGCCCGTGCCCGATCGTCATGCAAGAAAACAGCGTGGACAGCTCCGCGTGCTGCGCCGGGCGCCCGACGCGAGCCTGAGCCAGGGAGACTACTGCTCGACGCGATCCGCGCTCGCTGCCGGCCCGAAAAGGCGTGTGGGGTCGGACTGGACCACGAGTTCCTCGCCACCAGGCCGGACGCTTTCCACGCGCGCCACGACGAGCGCGGGATTCGCTGCGACCACGATCTCGACACAGTAGTCGACGTCAGCCAGTCCGCCGAACACGAACCGCCCCTGCGCGTCGAGAGCAGCGCGGTAGACGGTCGGAGTGGCTTCAATGCGCATCGAAGTGCAGCGCGCCGCGCAGCGCCCGGGATCGATACCCGGCGCTTGGAGGTGGCCCACCAGGAGGAGCCCAACGCTGGCCCCACCGGCCCGGCCAAACGAGCACCGGGATCTGTACGTCTCGAACATCGGCTACAACCGGCTCTACGAGAACGATGGCCAGGGTGGCTTCGCCGACGTCGCGCCGAGGGCCGGGGTGCTCCAACCCGCGGGCCGCAGCTTCGCCTGTTGGTTCTTCGACTATGACGAGGACGGCCGGCTCGACCTGTGGGTCAACGCCTACTCCGCCTCGATCGCAGACCTGGCAGCCGAGGCGCTGTCCTTGGCGCACGATGGGGTCTCCTCATGCTTGTACCGGAACAAGGGCGATGGCAGCTTCGAGGATCTCGCCGCGCAGACCGGCGTGAACCATCCGTGGCTGGCCATGGGCGCCAATTTTGGCGACATGGACGGCGATGGCTGGCTGGACGTCTACCTCGGCACCGGCGATCCGCTGCTCGAATCGCTCATGCCCAACGTCCTCCTGCGCAACGTCGGCGGCGAACGCTTCGTCGATGAGACCGCCGCCAGCGGGCTCGGACATCTGCAGAAGGGACACGGCGTCGCCTTCGCGGATTTCGACCAGGATGGCGACCAGGACATGTTTCACCATCTCGGCGGGTTCGTTCCGGTGGATGCCTTCCAGAACGCGCTGTTCGAGAAGCGCACGCCGCCCGGCCACCGCTGGCTCGTGCTGTCGCTGGTCGGGACGCGCACGAACCGCGATGCGGTCGGCGCGCGCGTGGTGCTGCACCTCGAAACCCCCGCTGGCGCACGCGTGCTGCACCGGGCGGTGGGCTCGGTCTCGAGCTTCGGCGGCTCGCCCCATCGTCAAGAGATCGGCCTGGGTGACGCGACGTGCATCACACGCCTCGAGATTCGCTGGCCGCGCACGGCCGAAACACAGGTCTTCACGGACGTGCCGCTGGATGCCTGGCTCGAGATCAAGGAAGGCGAGCTGGCGTTCGAGAGCCACGAGCGCAGGTCGTTCCACTTCTGAAGAGCGGCGCGCGTTGAGCCACCTCGCACCCGGCCTGCGAGAAACAAGGCACAGGACGTCAGCGCGTCGAATACGCCAGCCCGAGCGCGGAGAGCTCCGCGCTGCGCAGCGACTCGATGTTGCCGAGGAAGGTGATCCGCAGCTGCACATACCGCGCTCCATCCAGCCCTTCGATGTCGGCCGACCAGGTGTCGATCCCGTCCTGGAACAGGACTGCGCCGGGGAAGTGGACGGAGCCGAGCCATTCGTGCTTGTCGACGCGCTGTCCGAGCGGAGTGGTCTCGGGCAGGATCGCGAAGATGTCGCCGTAGGCGTTCAGATGGCGGGCGTCGAACGGGAAGGAGGCTTCGTCGACGGCATGCCCGAGTGCGCCGTCCAGGTCGGCCAGCTCGAAGCCGTGCGCGGCGCGATACTCGAGCACCACGCGCGTTCCGGGAGGCTGCTCGTTCGCGCGCGGACTGACGACCGGTGCGCTGAAGTCGGGCGCGGCGAGCTGCGTGTCGATCCATACCGTGTGCACGCGGCTCAGGCGCGTGACCACGTCGAGCTGGCCGACGTAGAAGGTGTTGTCGCTGCGCGCCGTCGGCTTGCCCGGCGGGTTCGAGCGCGGGTTGAAGCCACCGTGGGCGACGCTCTCGAGCTCCGGATCGCGCTGGACGGCGAGGCCGGAGGTGTTCGTGCCACCGCTCGAGTAGCTGCGGAACGCGGGCAACGCCGAGCTGTTCACGGCGAAGGAGACGTCGCAGCCATTGATTCCGATGGCGCTGCTGGACGGGAAGCAACGAAACTCCATCAACAGCGGCAGCCCATAGGAAGGCACCTGGCCGGCTCGGGCCACGTAGCCGGCGTGCTCCTCGAGCTCCAGCGGCGCGCCCGCCTCGATGTCCAGCGGGATGCCGACACCGTTGGGCGCGCCCCTGGAGAGCACCGCCGTGTCGCGCCAGGTGTAGGTGAGCGGCACGCCCGTCCCGCGGTTGAGCGGGAACGGCAGGAGCACGGTGCCGGTGCTGGTGGTGAACAGATCGGTCCCGCGGATGTGGTAGCCGAGCTCGCGCGGGTACACCACCTTCTGCGGCGACTGCGGATCGGCCAGCACGTTCGAGAGGAAGTCGCGCTCCTGGTTGTTGAGCCCGGAACGCTCGTGCGCGGGCACCGCCTGCATGCTGACCGATTCGTCCGGCTGGAAGCGTGAGTGCGCCAGGCGGATCTCGAAGCCCTCGAAAAAATCGTTGACCACGCGTCCGCCGAAGGGCGCCCACGAGAGGCCGACGACGTCCAGGTCGTATTTGCTCTCGTCGAGCACCTGCCAGCCGAGGTCGCAGTAGCGCCACAGCGTCTGCAGCTTGCTGCCCAGCGGGCTGAAGGGCGTCTGGATGGCGAGCGGCCCGACGGTCATGAGCGCGGGCACAGGGTTGCTGCGGTCGGCCGGGTACGAGGAGAAGGCCACGGGGCGCGGACGGAGGCACTCGCCCGCGAGGTCCAGCAGGAACTCGCCGCGGAAGTCGGGCGCGCCCAGCGGTTCGAGCTCGTCCACGCCGGTGAAGCGCAGCGTCGTGCCGAAGCTGCGCTGCTCGGCCTGCTCAGCGGCCAGCGTGAAGGACACGCTCGGCAGGCTGCTGGCAAGCGGGTTGCCCGCCAGATCCGTCGGGTGACCGAGGCGGACGTGGTAGACCTCGGTGCTGAGCGCGGTGTGGGGCAGCGGCAGCGTCGGGCGCAAGGCGAACTCGCGACCGTCGAGCGAGCCCGCGATGTCACCCACGATCCGACTCCGGGGCGTGAGCGCGGCATTCGAGTCGCCGCGCACCAGCACGAGCTCGTCGAAGGGCGAGAGCGAGGCAGGATCCATGGGCTCGCTGAAGCGCACGCGCACTTCGGCTGTGGTCGAGACTCCGCTGGCCGGGAGCTCCGCGGGCGGCGGCGAAAAGCGCAGCCAGCACGCCGCCGGCACCGGGTCCGCCGCGCGGTAGGTCGAGAGGTAGCTCGCGTTGCCGATCAGGCTGGAGGCCGAGCCGAGTGGCGCGCGCGCGAGGCTGTGCGCACGGAGGGCGCTCACCCGCCCGCCCTCATCCGCTGCCGGCCGGCCTTCCAGCACCTCGAGCAGCTCCGTCCCGCTGTCGAGCACGTCGCCCGCCGCTGGAGCCGCGCGACAGACGCTCGTGAAGCGCACATCGACGAGGAAGTCGAAGCCGTCCCGGCCCGCGGGATCCGGCCGCGCCGCTTCGATGAGCGCGGCCCACGCGCCCACGATCGTGGGCGCGTTCAGGTCGAGCAGGAAGCCGTGGTTCGAATCCTCGCTGTTGCCCGAGCGCAGCCCGCGCACGAGCTCGTGCGTCGGGCTGTCCGCCGCGACGGGACCGTTCCCTGTTTCGGCCAGCGCCGCCCCCGAGTTGCCGCGCAGCAGCGCGAACTGTCCCGAACCGAAAGCGGTGCGCGTGGGCAGGCGCAGCGCGGCGCTGGCGACCGAGTTCGCCGCCGAACTCGGCGGCAGGCCGGCGGCGTTGATCGGCTGCGGCACGGGGAGCTCCGCACTCTCGGCCGCGGACACGGTCAGGTCCACCAGCACGCGCGTCGAATGGAACTCGCCGCCGAGCAGCGTCCCGTGGTTCGGATCGAAGAGCTCCCGCGCCGCGAAGGGCAGCTCGGGCGGCTCGCCGCTGAGCACGCGCACGGTCTCCGGCAGCGCGCGCACGGCCTGCGGGCCGTCGTCGAGCGCGTCGTCGAAGCGCAGCACCAGCGTCGCGTTGCGGGCCACGAAGGAGAGCAGCGGATCGGGGCCCTTGTCGCCGCGCGGCCGTACCGGCGCGAGGTTGCTCGTGGCGAAGCGCAGCAGGCTCTCGAAGTTGCCTCGGCCCGTGTCGGACGCGCCGCGCGCGCGCAGGACGACGAGCCGCGTCTGTTGTGTGTTCGGATTCGTCTCCAAGCGATAGCGCTCGGGCTCGGACTGCACACTCTCTGCGATCACGAGATCGCGGAAGGCCGGCTCGCGCTCGACCGCGCCCGCGGCATCCAGCGCATACACGTCCACGAGCCGCCCCCAGTTCATCTCGATCAAGTGCAAGCCGGTCGCGTGCCCGCCCTGGCTGGGGTCGACGAAGAACGTCCCGCCGCCGGGTCTGGCGACCTCGCTGCCAGGAGCCCAACCCGTCTGGACGCCTCCCGGCGACGCCCCGCACGCGATGAGGCCGAACGCGCCCGCGGCGGACAGGGCCCCGCGACGGACAGCCTGGCTCATGAAAACGCACCCAGACGCCGCAACCTCGAAACCGAAGGGGTAGACAGACAAGCGGTCCTCCGTCGGTGGCGAGGGGACTAGCCCCGCGCCCGTCGCGGGTCACACGGTCACGCGCACTCGCTGGGGCCCGCGGACGCTGCGCCTGGCCTGCGTCGACGCGGCCGCGGTTCTCGGGCATCATCTGCGCCTCTCGCCTCGGCCCCGTGCCCCACCAAGCCATGAAGATCGCCCGCAGCTCCTCGTTCGCCGCCTTGTCCTTGCTGCTCGCCGCCTGCGCCAGCCCCAGCGAAGGCGCGGCCGCGCTCGCCGCGCCGGAGCGCGGCGCCGCGAGCGCCACCCAGGGCTCGCTCGCGGCCCAGATCGACATCCCCTACGAGAGGTTCGTGCTGCCCAACGGGCTCACGCTGCTCGTGCACGAGGACCACAAGGCGCCGATCGTGGCCGTCAACGTCTGGTACCACGTGGGCAGCAAGAACGAGAAGCCCGGCAAGACCGGCTTCGCGCACCTGTTCGAGCACCTGATGTTCCAGGGCACGGAGAACCTCACGGGCGAGTTCTTCGAGCCGCTGGAGAAGGTCGGCGCGACCGGCATGAACGGCACGACCAACAACGACCGCACGAACTACTTCGAGACCGTGCCCAAGAACGCGCTCGATCTGGCGCTGTTCCTGGAGTCCGATCGCATGGGGCACCTGCTGGGCGCGATCGACCAGGCCAAGCTCGACGAGCAGCGCGGCGTGGTGCAGAACGAGAAGCGCCAGGGCGACAACCAGCCCTACGGCATGAGCGAGTACGCCATCGCCGCGGGCACGGTGCCGGCCGGCCACCCCTACTCGTGGAGCGTGATCGGCTCGCTCGAGGACCTCAACGCGGCCAGCCTCGACGACGTGAAGGAGTGGTTCAAGAGCGCCTACGGCGCGGCCAACGCCGTGCTGGTGGTGTGCGGCGACGTCGAGGCGCAGGCGGTCAAGGCCAAGGTCGAGCTGTACTTCGCCGACATCCCCTCGGGGCCGCCGATCGAGCGCCCGAAGGCCTGGGTCGCGCCGCTCAGCGGCACGCGCCGGCACGTGCTGCAGGACCGCGTCAACCAGCCGCGCCTCAGCTACGTGTGGAATGTGGCGCCCTGGGGCGATCCGTCGCTCGAGCGCCTGAGCCTGTTCGCCGACGTCTTCGCGAACGGCAAGACCTCGCGCCTGTACCAGCGCTTGGTGGCAGGCGAGCAGGTTGCCACGGATTGCCGCGCGGGCGTCGGACGGCGTGAGCTCGGCAGCCAGTTCACGCTGACCATCAGCGCCAAGCCCGGCGCCGACCTGGCGCACATCGAGGCCGTGATCGACGAGGAGCTGGCCAAGCTGTGCGCCGAGGGCCCCAACGCCGAAGAGCTCGAGCGCGTGCGCACGCAGCAGCTGGCGCAGTTCGTGCGCGGCCTGGAGCGCATCGGCGGCTTCGCCGGGAAATCCGACCAGCTGGCCGAGGGCGAGGTCTACGGCGGCGACCCGGCCTTCTACAAGCAGCGCCTGAAGACCATCGAGGGCGCGACGAGCGCCGAGCTCGCCGCCGCGGGCCAGAGCGCGCTGCTCGCCAGCGGACGCTTCCTGCTGACGGTCCTGCCCTTCCCCGCCTACCAGACGGCGAAGCAGGGCGCGGACCGCAGCAAGCTGCCCGACACCGGCACCTTCCCCGAGGCGGCCTTCCCCGCCTTCCAGAAGCAGAAGCTCTCCAACGGCCTGGAGGTCGTGTGCGTCGAGCGCCACGCCGTGCCGACCGTCGAGTTCTCGCTGCTGGTGGATAGCGGCAGCGCGGCCGATCCCGCGGGCCTCTCGGGCCTGGCCGGGATGACGCTCAACATGATGGACGAGGGCACGCGCTCGAAGAGCGCGCTCGAGATCAGCGCGCTGCAAGGGCGTCTCGGGGCGCGCCTCGGCCTCGGCGCGGACGACGACTGGGCCACGCTGTCGCTCTCGGCCCTGCGCACGAACCTGGCGCCGAGCCTGGAGCTGTTCGCCGACGTGCTGCTGAACCCGTCCTTCCCCAAGGCCGACTTCGAGCGCCTGCGCAAGGAAGCGCTGGTGCGCCTGCAGTCGAGCAAGCTCGAGCCGGCCTCGATGGCCGGGCGGGTGCTGCCGCCGCTGCTCTACGGCCCGCAGCACGCCTATGGCGCGTTGGGCGGCGGCGCGGGCACCGAAGCGTCGCTGGCGGCGCTCACGCCGGAAGCGCTGGCCGAATACCACACCCGCTGGTTCAAGCCGAACAACGCGCACCTGCTGGTGGTCGGCGACACGACGCTGGCCGAGATCGTGCCCATGCTCGAGCAGCGCCTGGCGAGCTGGAAGGCGGGCGCGGTGCCGGCGAAGACGCTCGGGCCCGCGCTCGCGATCGAGAAGCCGATCGTCTACCTGCTCGACCGCCCCGGCGCGGCGCAGTCGGTGATCCGCGTGGCCATCGCGACCACGCCGACCGGCGACGCGCTGGACCTGGCCATGGACGCCATGAACCAGTTCCTGGGCGGCTCGTTCACCTCGCGCATCAACATGAACCTGCGCGAGGACAAGGGCTGGTCCTACGGCTCGCGCTCGGGTCTGCGCGACGCCAAGGGTCCGCGCGCCTTCGTGGTCAACGCGCCGGTGCAGACCGACAAGACCAAGGAGTCGCTGCTGGAGGTGCAACGCGAGCTGAGCGAGATCCTCGGCGCGCGTCCCGGCACGCAGGCAGAGCTCGCGCAGGTGCAGTCGCAGATGACGCTGTCCCTGCCTGGCAGCTGGGAGACGAACGGCGCGGTGCTGGGCAGCCTGGGCCAACTCGTGCGCTACGGCCTCGCCGACGACTACTGGCACACCTACGCCGGCGCGGTGCGCAGGCTCACGCCCGCCGACGTGAACGCGGCCGCACAGCGGGTCGTCGCGCCGCAACACGCGGTGTGGATCGTGGTCGGCGACCGCGCCAAGATCGAGGCCGGCGTGCGCGAGGCCGGCATCGGCGAGGTGATCGTGATCGACGCCGACGGCAAGCGCGTCGAGCCGAAGCCGTGAGCGCGCACGAACAGGGCCGCGTCGCAGGGCGCGGCCCTGTTCGTGCCCCGGCCTGCTGGCTCCAGCCTACTGGCTCCAGCTCGCGCCCAGGCTGAGGCCGAAACCCCAGTAGGGATCGCCGACCGGGCGCAGCACGGCCGCCTGGAAGGTCGAGCTCCAGCTCCAGCGCCCGCCCTGGAAGCGCAGGCGCAACGTCAGCGCGGAGAGGTCGAAGCGCTCGAGCCCGCTCGCGCCAGGCACCGAGAACACGAGTTCGAACGTCTGCGTGCCGCCGGCATCGACCGCGGTCGGCAGCTCGACGCGCGCCGGCCCGAAGGCCTCCAGCGCGGCGTCCAGCAGCACGAACTCCGCCGGCACGAGCGTGAACGGCAGGAAGCCCGGGTTCTCGACGCGCACGCGGAAGCGCAGCTCGTGCCCGTCCTCGACGCTGCGGATCCCGCGCCAGGCGACGACCAAGCGCGCCTCGACCTCGCCCGTGTCCGCGCGCAGGTCCACGTCCTGCACCGCCGGCGCGAAGCGCAGGCTGGAGTACGAAGAAGCGCAGGAACCGAGGCTCAGCACGAGGAGCAGCACCGCCAGGGCTCTCATTTGCGTCGGCCGGATCATGGCTGGTGCACGAACCTAGTGTCCCGTCCCGCGAGTATCGACAACGAGGTGCCGTGATGGATCAAGGCTGGCAAGGCGCGCCGACGACGCGTATTCGCTGCAAGGGGCTATCCCCTTCGCTCAAGTGACCACCATGGGTAGTGTCGCGGCATGGCCGACGCGGAGTACCCGGGCACCCTGGCACAGTTCGACCGCTGGTTCGCGTCGGAGGACGACTGTCGGAGGTACCTCGCGCGGCTGCAGTGGCCTGCAGGCTTCCGCCAACGTCGCGCCAGCGGGGCATGCGGTTCTACCGCCTCGTTCAGCAGGCCCTGGCCGTGGACCCAGCCCCATACGGCCGGCTCGTCGGTGGCTCCAAGAACCCGCCAACACAAGCTGTTGGGCCTACTTGAGCGAAGGGGATAGCCCCTTCGCTGCAATACTCGGAGGAGGCGCAAACGCCGCCAGCGGCGATCCAGCGCGGCAGATCGTTATCGATACTGGCGGGACGGGACACTAGCGGAACCCGTGCGCCACTGCGCGCCTACGTCCGCGGCCGGAATGCCGCGCAGCGCGCCACCGGCTGCGGCGGGTACTTCTGCGGCAGCGTCGTGCACTGCAGGAACCAGGTAGCGCGTCCCCGCACGTAGCGCAGGGCCGCGCAGGCATGACACAGGCTGCGCGGAAAGGGCCGGGCCTGCGGCTCGGGCGACACCCGCTCCTCAGCCACGCGCCGCCTTCTTGCGGCGGCCCAGCACGACGAGCACCACCCCCACCACGAGCAGCGCGCCCTGCACGAGCTGGCGCTGCTCGCCGAGGTACTCGAACCACTTCAAGTCATAGCCGAAGCGCGGCAGCAGGAAGCCCAGGGCCCCAAACACGATCATCCAGATCCCGATCGTCTTCATGCTGCTAGTGTTCCTTCCCCGAAGTAGCGCCAACAAGGCGACATGATGGATCGTCGCTGGCAAGGCGCGCCGACGACGCGTATTCGCTGCAATACTAGGGAGGAGGCGCAACGCCGCCAGCGGCGATTCAGTGCGGCGGATTGTTGGCGCTACTTCGGGGAAGGAACACTAGGCCGTCACGCCGTAGGTCGTGAACGTGTGCAGCGGAAAGATCGGGGATGGATCGGCGATGCCGAGGCGCTCGCGCAGGATCTCGCCCAGGATGTCGCGGTAGTCGATCGTGATCGCCAAGTCGCCGCTGTCGAGGAAGCCCGGCCCGAGGCTCGGCCAGTCGGCGAACACCTGGCCGCCGTTGACGTGTCCGCCCATCACGAACATGGCGTTGCCGTGCCCGTGGTCGGTTCCGGCGCTGCCGTTCTCCCTGGCGTGGCGCCCGAACTCGGACAGAACCACCAGCACGTAGTCGTCGAGGTGGCCGAGCAGGTCGAGGTAGAAGGCCTCGATGGCGTTCGTGAGCTCGCTCAGCAAGCCGGCCATGTGCCCATCCACGGGCCCGAGCTGCGCGTGCAGGTCCCAGCCGGGCACGTCGATCGTGACCACCTCGACGCCGATCGCGCCCTTGATCAGCGCGGCGATGTTCTTCATGCGCTGGCCGAGCTGCGTGTCGGGGTAGCTCGCGCCGTTCTCTGGCGTGTAGCCGGTGAAGTCGATGCCGCCGAGGCCGAAGGCGTCCAGGGTCTCGAGCGCTGCGGTACCGACCGGTGCTCCGCGGCGCGCGTAAGCCGCGACGATCGCGGCCTGACGCTCGCTCGCCGTGACCACGCGGCCGGGGAAGAGAAAATCGGCGAAGTCGGGGATCGGCACCGCCTTCGGCGCGCCCCGCAGGCTGTACGGCAGCAGGTTGCTGGCGCCGACGCCGCGCAGCGGGCCCGTGGCGAGCCCCGCGGTGAGCGCCAGGTAGCGCGAGATCCAGCCCGTGGTGAGCACCCCGGCGGGCACGTTCGGGTCGGCGATCTCCATGCGCGCCTCCGCCTCGAAGTGCGAGCGCGAGGGATCGATCGAGCCCGTCGCGTGCACGATGGCGAGGTGCCCGTTCCCGTACGGCGTCAGGAGCGGCGCGGCCGTGGGCGCAAGCCCGAAGAAGCCGTCGAGATCGCGCGCGCCGGTCGGCGGCCCCGGCGGCTGGACCGCGATCGTCGGGCGCAGGTTGTAGAGGTTGGTGTCAGCGTAGGGCACAACCGTGGTCAACCCGTCCATCGCGCCGCGCAGGAACACCTGCACCAGCACCGGCCGCGCGCTCGCGCTCCGGTTCGCAGCGCTGGCCTGGCCCGAGAGCAGCGAGGCCGCCGCCAGCGAGGCCGAGCCGCCCAGCGCGCCGCGCCGCGAAACTTGGAGATCCATCTGGGTGCTCTTCTTCATGGCGTCTTTCCTCTCAGTACCACTGAAAGCCGGGCAGCGAGGCGGCGAGGGCAAGCGTGTCGAACAGACCGTGCAGGTCGAAGGCGAGCGGGTAGGTATCCATGTAGCCCTGCAGCGCCTCGACCTCGAAGGGCGACAGCGCCTGGCCGAACAGACGCTCGTTCATGCGCACGGCGAGCCCGGAGCGCGAGTTCGGACCACTGTACTCGAGCCGTTGCGCGAGCTCGTTCTGCGTGAGGAAGGCCACGCCTATGTAGCCTCCGAAGAGCGGCCTCAGGAGCACGTTGGCGAAGCTCCAGCGCGGCTGCAGCGCGGTGCCCCAGGCCTCGACCGTGTCCGGATAGCCGTTGGGTTGTCCGTGGTCGAAGG
The DNA here is from genome assembly GCA_009691855.1 of Planctomycetota bacterium. Taxonomy (GTDB): domain Bacteria; phylum Planctomycetota; class UBA1135; order UBA1135; genus JABFRZ01. The sequence continues at coordinate 55,695 of SIAI01000020.1, forward strand.
GGACGTGCCCCATCATGCCCAGGAAGCTCAGCGAGTTCGTCGGGTTGCGCACCTCGCCGTCGAAGGCGCGGAACAGCGCGGTCATGCAGTGGAACGGGCGGCGGAACTTCGGCGCCAGGACGCCCGAGTGGGCGGCCAGGTTCGGACGTGCCAGGATCACGCGCAGCATGGCCCTGATGTCGCCCTGCGTGTCGAGATAGGTCGTGGCCACGCGCTGGACCAGGTCCGGCGGCGGCGTCGGCGTCAGGAACCAGCGGATCAGTTTGCGGGCCAGGAACTGGGCCGTGCTCGCGTGCGCGACGACGAGGTCCAGCACCAGCCGGGCCTCGTCGCGCTGGCTCTTCTGGCCAGGCTGCGCCACGGCCGGGAAGGCCGGCAACAGGGTCCCGAGCACGAACTTCTGCCCCGGCAGGTGCAGGCTCTGCTCGAAAGTACCGCGCATCCAGTCGGGCGAGCCGGGATCCCCGTTCAGGGTCCAGCCCGTGAAGCACTTCGCGACCTCGACCACATCGGACTCGTTGTAGCCACCGAACACGCCCAGGGTGTGCAGCTCGAGCAGCTCGCGGGCGTAGTTCGCCTGCGGCGCGCTGCGCACGTTCAGCCAGTTGTCGAGGTAGTACAGCATCGCCGAGCTGAAGGCATTCGCGCGCAGCATGGTCGGGAACGAGCCCAGCGCGTGCGCGCGGATCACCGTGCGATCGTGCTCGGGCAGGAACATCCACTCCTGGTTGCCCTTGTTGTGATCGATGCTGAAGTGGTCGTTCCAGAACTCGCACATGCGCTCGAAGAGTTGGCGCTTCGAGTTGCACGAGCGCAGCAGCGCGGCGCCCTTGAAGTGGTTGTAGGGGTCCGTGAAGTCGGTGCCGTAGGTGTCGTACAGCTCTTTCGGACTCATCCCCAGCGACGGGTAGTTCTGCAGGCGCAGGTCCGTCGCGGAATCGTCGATCGACTCGGGCGCGAGCTGTTCCTCGAGATACGCCTCGTAGCCCAACGCACGCGCACGCTCGTACTCGGCCAGGTTGAAGCCCTGCGTGATGCGCTGCACGAGCGCCAGCAGCGCGTCGCGTTGCGGCGCAGGATCGGGGCGGGCGAGCGGGCTCAGCGCGCCGCCGCTCAACGCCGTGAGCAGTCCGCGCCGGTGCGCGAGCACCGCCGGCGACAGCTGCCACGCGGCCGAGCCCTCGCCGCGCGGAGGTGCGGGGATACGCGGCCCGCTCCGCGGCTCGGGCGGGAAGATCCTCGGTCGAAGGCCGTCGTGCAGGGGCAGGTCATTCATGGACGACTCCAGCTTCAAGCGTTCGCCGCGGGTCTCTCGAGCCTGGGCCTTCGAGGGACGTTCGCCGCGTAAGAGCGGCGAATTGTATTCCGGAGCTCCCGCGCCAGGTCAGGAGCGCACGGGATTCGATCGCAATGCGAGCGACAGGCGGGTAGGCTCGCCAGGTGTCACCGTGGCGGGCAGACCCCGCTCAACGGCGCACCGACTCTCCTGGCAAGGCTCGCCACGCAGTCTCGGCCCCGACTCCACGAGCCCGGAGTCAACCCGATGGAATCCGCGCAGAAGCGAGAGCGGGATCGAAAGAACCGCCAGAAGCGACAGGACAAGGAAGACCGTCGCAAGGATCGCGCGCAACAGAAGGTCGAGCGCCTCGCCAACCCGGGTGCCGCCCCGCATCCGTCCGTACAGGACATCGAGGGCCAAGAGGTCGTGATCTTTCCCGTAACCGGCCAAGGCTAGCCGTCCGGCGCGGAGCCCGAGCGCGACGGCGCGCGCTCCGTCGGTCGAGTGCTCACGCCAGGCGAGCCGTGCTCGGGCGCGGCAGGCGAGCTCCGCGGGCGCTCTCGCTCTCCGTCGTCTTTTCTGGCCCCGCCGAAGCGCGGCTCGCGCGACGCAATGTTCCCAGGGTCTGCGCAGAGTTCTCGAGGGCGCTGTGCGGAAACGGAAATGCCGCGTCACCGGCGATTGGCGGCAGACGCGGCATCTTCGCGCTAGGCCCCAGCGGTTCGCGCCGGGCTTCGCATTCCTCGGTGGTCGTCGATCAGACGGGGTCGCCTGTCAGACGGCCACCGAGGCCCAGGAGCTCGCACAGCGAGCTGCGGCTAGTGGAGCCACACGGGGCGGACGTCTACCAGCGCTCGCGGCCACCGCCGCCGCCACCGTGACCGCCGCCGCCGCCGCCGCCACCACCACCATAGCCGCCGCCGCCACCACCATAGCCACCGCGGCCACCGCCGCCGCCGCCCGTGCGGGGCTTGTCCTGCGCTTCGTTCACCTTGAGGCTACGGCCGTCGAGGTCCTTGCCGTCCATCGCGGTGATGGCCGCCTTGGCGTCGGCGTCGGAGCCCATCGTGACGAACGCGAAGCCGCGCGGACGACCCGTCTCGCGGTCGCTCGGAATGGCGACCTCCTTGACGCTGCGCCCTTCGGCGGAGAATGCGGCGCGCAGGCCGTCTTCGGTGGTGGTGTAGTTGAGATTGCCGACGTAGAGCTTCGTGCCCATGGAGAGAATCGATTCGAGAAATGGTCTGCGGTAGAACCGCGGAGATCGGACGGCGGCAGGATACGCCTCAGGCCGGGTCGGGCGGCCCGGAATCACGGAACCATCGTCAGGGCGCCAGCCGGGTCAGCGTTCCAGGCGGCCCATCGCGGAATAGAACATGTGCCGCTCCCACGGCCGGCGCGGCGGCAACTTCTTGCGCTTGCGCAGTTCCATCTCCAGCGTGACCAGCTCCGAGTCGCTCATGACGTGGATGCGCAGGTCCGCATACTCTCGCCAGGTCTTGGGGTCCTCGTGCTCGGGCCAGGAGAGCATGTACATCGCCTCCCCGTCGTAGGGGCGGCCCGCCTTGCGCGAGATGAACTCCCGGCCCTCCCGCTCGCTCAACCCGTCGCTGGCCCGCAGCTCCGCGAGCAAACCCGTACCAAGGAACGTAGAGGACTGGTCCACCAAGATCGAGAGGGTACCGGATGATGCGAGCGGACCCCGAAGGCTTCTCGGAACTTCCTGGGGCTCAGCGCATCCCCGCGGGCGGACCGAGGGCGGTCCCTGGCCGCGCGGAGGCCCGCGGCGCTGCCGATTCGATGCGGCTCTACACTGGAGCGCCGCCATTCCTGCGTCCCTCGCCCCCGTGACAGTTCAACCGCCGGCCCTCGTCGAAGCCAGAGTTCGAGCCTTTCCCGTGGCGCTTGGCCCAGGCACGCGCCGCCGCTGGTTCGCCGCGCTGCCCCGCACTGCGCTCGTGGGCCTGGCGCTGAGCGTTCCCGCGCTGGCACAGAAGGAGAAGCCGGCGAGCGAGAAGCAGCTCTTGGCCGAATTCCAAACGGCGTTCGACGCCGCCGATGCGGCCCAGCTAGCGTCAACAAGGCGCCGTGATGGATCGTCGCTGGCAAGGCGACCCGCGCCTGCTCGATTTCGTGGCGCTGGCGGTCGGCTTGCAGCTGGCGCTGATGGGCCTGGCGCCGCTACGCGAGACTCGGTCCGTGGGTTCTGGTGGCGTTGCTCAGCCTGGCGCCGACCACGCTGATCGAGCTCGGCAAGCTGCTGCGCGCGCGGCGCGCGTGCTGAACCCATCCCGCCGCCACGCTACGCGACGGGTTCGTCCGCGGGAGCCGTCGGCTCCCAGACGGCGCGCAACCAGGCCTGCAGGTTCTCGCGGCGCTCCACAACCGCGCGCGCCGTCGCGTAGGCGACGCGCGGAGCGAGCAGCGCGCGCACGACGATGCGTCGGGCCTGGATCTGCAGCGGGGCGACGAGCTCCGGCGCGGCGTCGCGGTTCGTGAGATGCACCGGCACGAAGTAGCCGCGGCTGGCACCACGCAGCTGACGCACGGCCAGCCCGCGCCGCAGCGACCACACCACGGCGCCGCTCACGGCTGCGTTCTGCGCGACCAGCGGCAAGCCGGCGAGCTCGCTGGAGCGGAACAGGTCGAGCGCGACCACGACCTCGTGCCAGGGGTGGAGCGTCGGCCAGGGACCGAGGTCGGCCGACGGCAGCGGCTCGAAACGCTCCGGCTGCGGCCCGGCCCACAGCAGCTCGAAGCGCTCGCCCTCGCTGCGCGCCAGGCCCAGATAGAGCGGCGCGCCCGCGACGGTCTCGAGCTGTCCGGCGCGCAGGATCAGCTCCTTGTCGCTCCACAGGTAGCGCCCCTGCTCGATCGCCAGCGGCACGTGCACGGCCAGGTAGCGGAGCAACGTAGCGTCCTCTTCCCCCCAGGCCTCGGGCGCCGCCAGGGTACGGACCTCGGCCAGCCGCTCCGGCGCCAGCGTGCAGAAGTCCAGCAGCGCGCGGACCGAGAGGTAGTCGCCCTCGTGCACGGGGGGCAACTTCACCGACAGCATCTGCGGGTCGGGCGTGGAGGCCAGGCTCATGGTCATCGGCCAGAGTGTGCCGAGCCCGACCCGGGGATGCGAGCCGAGGGTGCGCGCGGGCAGAGCAGTCCCGGAGCGGAGACGGCTCTCGGCCTGCTAGCGTGGGCGCCGCATGAGCAGAACCGTCCCTGTGCATCCCGTGCGCGCCCTTAGCGCGCTCTGCCGGACCTTCGGGCCCAAGGCCGCGCGTCAGAAGCGCGTGCAGCTCGAACGCCTGGGCGCGACGCGGCGCCTCTCGGCGGCGCAGCTCGTGGCCGCGCAGGAGACGCTGCTGTTCCTGCTGGCCTACCCGGATGATCCGGCGCTGCTGGCGGCCGCGCGCGCCGTCGTCCCGCGCCTGCGGGCCTGGACGGACGCGGCGCGCGCAGGCTCGGCCGCCGCGTTGGGCGACACCGGCCTGCCGGGGAGCGCGATGATCGATACCTACGGCTTCCCGCTGCTCGCGCGCCTGACGCGGCTCTTCCCGGGCGCGCTGGAAATCGACTGGGACGAGGCGCCGGACACGGGCAAGCTGCAGGCGGCGGTAGTGCAGCTGTTGCACGGCGCCGAGGTGCCGGGCCTCGACGACATCACGCTGGAATGGGACGACTGGTTCGCGGTCGGCCGCAGCGACGCGCGCCAGCGTGACCTCGAGCTCCTGCTGGAGCTCTTCACGCGCGCGCCGCTCTCGCCGACGGAGCGCGAGTGGCGCTTCGATGGCTGCGAGCTGCCGGTGCGCTGGCAACTCGACGCCGCGGGCAGCGCGCGCAGCGAGCTCTTGTGGCTGCGCGCGCGGCCGCACTTCCGGCGTCGCGCCCCGACGCGCTCCATGGCGAGCTTCGCGGCCCTCGTGCGCCGGCCACTGGCCGATCCCGGGCGCCTCGCGCGCGCCGCTGGCCAGCGCTTCGTCGACTTCGCGGCCGCCGCGCTGGCCGTGCGCCAGAGCGAGATCCGGCCGCTCTCCTACGGCAACGCCGAGGACGTCACGCTGGTCGAGTGCGGCACGGGGCTCATCGTCGCGCTGATCGGCGTGGTGCCGGGCTACCGCGAGGCGCTCGAATCGCTGTACACCGTGCTGCTGCTCCAGAACGGCGTGCCGATCGCCTACGGGCCGGCCAGCGTCTCGGCCGGGTGCTGCGAGCTCGGCCTGAACCTGTTCGACGAGTTCCGCGGCGTCGAGACGCGCCACCTCTACGCGCAATACCTGCGCGTCGTGCACCACGTGCTCGGCGCGCGCTACTTCTTCCTCACGCCCTACGGCATGGGCGCTGGCAACCCCGAGGCCCTGCGCACGGGCTCCTTCTGGTTCTATCGCCGGCTCGGCTTCCGCCCGACCAACGCGCGCGTCGAGACGCTGGCGCGCGCGGAGGAGCAACGCCTGGCGCGCACGCGCGGCGCGCGCTCGGATCTGAAGACGCTGCGACGGCTGGCGGACACGGCGGCGTACCTGGATCTCTCCGGCGCACGTTGCCAGCCGCTGCCTCTCGGGCGCATCGGCCTGGCCGTGACGAGGCGCCTCACGCACGCCCACGGCGGCGAGCGCGAGCCAGGGCTGCGGCGCGACGTCGCCGCGGTGCGGCGCGCGCTCGACTTGCGCACGCCGTTGCCGCGCGCGGCGCTGGAGTTGCTCGCCCCGCTGCTGGCCCTAGACCCCGAGCTCGCCCGCCGGCCGCGCCGCGATCGCGAGGCGCTCGGGCGCTTCCTGCGCGCCAAGAGCGCCCCCTCGGAGGTCGGGGCCGACGCGCAGCTCGCGGCTAGCACGAGCTTCCTGAGCGCACTGCGCCGCGCCGCGACCCCTGAGCCGCTCTGACGCGAGGGCGCGCTGGCACGCAGCGCGAGCTCTCTCGCGCGCGCGGGCGCCTGGCCGCGCGACACAGGCTGCGCGCGAGCAGCCGCTTACCCGCCGCAGGCGGGCCTGGTCAGGAAAGAACAGGCTGCCCAGGTCCGCTGAGCTTCTATTCGTCGGCCGCCTGCACGGCGAGCAAGACTCCTGGAGTGGAGAAAAGCGCAGCGCGGAGACTCGCGGAGAAGGATAGACCATGGGCCTCCGCGGTTCAGCCTGCTGGAATCCGACGCTCCGCAGGTCTTCCGCCACGCTCCCCGTTCTTCCTCCGTGGCGCTCCGCGCTCTGCGCGTCTCCGCGCTGCGTTTGGGTTGCGGGCGGCGCACGCGCTGAACGACTTGGTCTTTGGAAGCTCAGACCGCCGCGTACGTCATCCCGCGGCGCTGCCCCGCGGTGGTGACCTTGCCGTCGGCGATGAGCCGCTTCATGAGCGGGCGCATCGAGTTGCTGTCGGTCTCGAGCGCGGCCGCGATCTGCTCGCCGCGCTGGTCGGGGTTGTTGCGCACGTAGGTGAGCAGCGTGTCGGTCAGGTCCGCGCTCTCGACTTTGGAACGCCGGCCGCGCGTCGGCACGAGCACGCCCGCCTCGAGTCCCAGACAGCGCTGCAGCGCCGCGCGCGCTTCGCCGAGGCCCTTGCGCGCCGCGCCGTCCTGCGACTCTTCCAGCGCCTTGTCGATCGACTTCAGCGCCGCGGCCGCGTACTTCTTGGCCGGGTCCGCCTTCACCTGCTTGCGCGCTTCGCGCTCCTTGAGCGCGACGATCTTGGCTGCCAGGTCGGCGATGCGCTGGTCGACGCTCTTGCGCTGGCGCTGGGCTGATTGCTGCTTCTGCTTGGCCATTTCAATCTCTCTAGGTGTCGCGGGGGGCGCAGATTGAGCCAGCGCGGCGTCCGTAGAGCAAGTCTCGTGTGGCCGTTCGTTCCCACCCTCGAGGCCGCAGCGAGCCGAGGGCGAGGCGAGAATGCGGCGGGAGCGACTTCCAGAAGGGAACCGGACGGCACCCTCGGCCAGCTGTGCTCCCGCCGAGAGCTCCGGGCGCGATCGCAACGAGTGCGAGAGCGCCCGGAGCGTTTGTTCCTACCAGCGTTCGCGGCCGCCGCCGCCGCCACCACCACCACCGCCGCGACCACCACCGCCGCCGCCGAAGCCGCCGCCGCCGCCCGTGCGCGGCTTGTCCTGCGCTTCGTTCACCTTGAGGCTACGACCGTCGAGCTCTTTGCCGTCGAGCGCGGTGATCGCCGCCTTGGCGTCGGCATCGGAGCCCATCGTTACGAATGCGAACCCGCGCGGACGACCGGTCTCCCGGTCGCTAGGGATGGCGACCTCGCGGACGGTGCGGCCGTTCGCTGCGAACGCGGTGCGGAGCGCGTCCTCGGTCGTGGTGAAGTTGAGGTTGCCGACGTAGAGCTTGCTACCCATGGAATCCAATCGAAGAGAATGATGAGAGTGGCGCGCGAAGGCGCCGGGAAGGCGGCAGCATACTCTGCCGAGGGAGTCGGGAGCTCCAAAGATCCCGCCTCGGATCCGCGCTCTTCCCGCCTCCGTGGCGGCCCGGCCGGTGACGCCGCGGGAGCGTCCGGTTACCGTCCCAGCCATCCCTTGATAAAAATCCCCAGCCCGGCTTCACGCGCTGCGCAGAGGCCTCACCCCATTCCTTGTGGTTCCAAGCCTGCCGAGCTCGGCAGCCAGGAAGGCCGTTCTGCTCGGCTTCCCGGCGGGTTCTTGGCCCCGACGAGGCGCGCGGAGCCTCCCCGCGAGACGCCGTCGAGGGACGACTAGATGGCTCGCCAAACCATCCCGAGGCTCCCCGCCGTCGAGCTCGAGCCCGAGCGCCCCGCCGAGCGCGCCGTGATCTGGCTGCACGGTCTGGGCGCCGACGGGCACGACTTCCCGCCCATCGTGCCCGAGCTCGACCTCGACCCGGCCCTCGCCATCCGCTGGGTCTTCCCCCACGCGCCGCCGATCCCGGTCACGATCAACGGCGGCATGCTCATGCCGGCCTGGTACGACATCCGCGGCCTGGACTTCGATCGACGCCACGACGAGGAGGGCATGCGCCTTTCCGCCGCGTGCATCACGAGCCTGATCGAGCGCGAGAACGAGCGCGGCCTGCCCTGCGAGCGCATCGCTCTGGCCGGCTTCTCCCAGGGTGGCGCCGTCGCCGCGCATGTCGCCCTGCGCCATCCGCAGCGTCTGGCCGGCCTGGCCTGCCTCTCGACCTACCTCGTCCTGCCCGACGCGCTCGCGGCCGAGCGCAGCCCGGCGAACCGCGACCTCCCCATCTTCCAGGCCCACGGCACGTTCGACCCGCTGGTCACCCTCGCCCGCGGTCGCGAGGCGCGCGAGCGGCTGGGCGAGCTGGGGTACGCGCTCGAATGGCACGAATACCCGATGGAACACCAGGTGTGTGCGGCGGAGATCCGCGACCTGGGGCGTTGGTTCGCGGCGCGCTTTGGTTCGTAGGCGTGCCCGAACTCAGCCGCGCGCAAATCGGCGCCCGTGCGGGCGCTCGACCAGCACGGCGACGAGCGTGATCCCGAGCTGAGCGAAGGCCGCTCCGGCCAGGCCGGGCCACGAGGACAGCAGCAGGCCGAAGCCGTACGCGTGCGCGTAGCCGACGGTGTACATGGGATTCGCCAGCCAGCGATAGGGTCCGCTCGCCGAGCGGTTCGTGTGCTCGTGCGGCACGAAGAAGTCGCGCCAGTAGAAGGTCCCCGCGTCCAGGCTCGCCGTCGCCCAGAACTTGATGCCGATGCCGATCACGACGAGCACGAGGCCGGCGGTCAGCGCGAGCCACACCGGCCCCGGAAGAGCGAGCGTCCCGCGCGTGACCACGCACAGAGCCATGAACGCGATGACGTCGCCGAACATCAGGCGCGACGCGCGGCCGCGGAACTTCCGCCAGGCCGCCTCCGGACCCTCGTGCCGCGTGAGAGCTCCATGCCTCGACTGCGCGCGCAGAGCGAAGCCCACGAAGCCCACGTAGGCCAGCCGGCTGGCGACGAACCAGGCCACGGCGAGCGGCACGGAACCCACGACCCCCACCGCGACGCCGGCGAGCACCAGCGGCCCGTGGCCGGCCCAGACTCGAAACGAATCGAGCGCAACGCCCTTCGGGGCGGAGGCCGGCGCGGCGCCGACGGGCGGGTTCGGCGAGCCACCTCGAGGAGCGTGCGTGCTCCCCTTCGGCTGCGCCGCGACGACGAAGGGTTGCGGGTTCTTTGTGCTCATGAGGAGTGGCTGTTTCCGGAGCCACTCTGGCAACAGCTCGCGACGGGTTCCAGGACAGAAGATCGCGCTACGACGCGCCGAGCCTCCCTGCCGAATGGTGCGCCTCCCCGCCCCTCCGAAACGCGGAACACGTGCCCTTCGCTCTGTCTGAGCCACGAGCGAAGGGGACCTCGCTGTCCCGGACGAGCACGGCGGGGAGGCCGCCGCGAACGCGCCGGTCGGGCGCTGGAAAGAGGCCAACCGGTACCCCCCCGCGCTCCCCGCTCGGACGCACGCCCGGAGCACCGGCGGGCCCGCCCTTGGGGTCCAGAATCATGCAAAGCGGGCCAGTCCCTGGACCGTCTCCTCGCCTGAGCCTTGATTCCGAGCCAAAAACCGCGCCTAGGGATCCAGGACAGCTGGCCCCCACTTTGCCTTGCCCCTTGGGCCTCGTGGAGCCAGGACCCGTGCTAACCCGCAAGACCAGAGCATCCCGAGACACCAAGCGTGGCCGATGGTCGCAGGCCGACCGGGCCCGGCTGCGGGAGCTCTACGGCCTGCGCGAGGACGCGCTCATCGCGCGCGAGCTGAAGCGCCCCGTCTCCGGCGTGGCCCGCGTGGCCGAGAGCCTCTTTCCGGCGCTCCCGTCGAGGACCGGCCCCTGGACGGCGAGCGAGGTCCAGGAGCTCAAGCGCTACCTCGGAGCCAGCTCCCACGACGTGATCGCGCGAATCCTGGGCAGGACCGCGGTAGAGGTCCAGGAGCAGATCTTCGACCTCGGGCGCATCCAGCGCAGGAGCGACTGGACGCGTGAGGAGGTCGCCCAGCTCAAGCGCATCTACAGCTCGCGCACCGACGAGGATCTCGCCTGCGTGTTCGGCCGGAGCCTGGACGAGATCCGCCGCTTCTCCGCCGAGCATGGGCTCTTCAAGGACAAGGGCTTCATGCGCAAGCTGCGTGGCGAGCCCGCGACGCGGATGCCGCGCTGGACGGAGGAGGAGCTCGACATCCTCCGGGCGAGCTACGCCAGCGAGCCGAACCTCGACATCGCCAAGCGCCTGGGAAGATCGGTGAAGAGCGTGGTCTCGAAGGCGCACCTTCTCGAGCTGCAGAAGTCCTCGGAACGACTGCGTGAGATGGGCCGCGCGAACGTGAGCGTGCGCTACCTGCCCTCTTGAGCTCGGAGCGAGAACGCTTTCACGAGCGCACGCCAAGCACTGACGCGTTCGCTCGCTGCAGGTCGGGACGGGTCTATGATCCGAGGATGGAGAGGATCACGTGGACACCCAACCCCTGAGTCTCGAGGCGATCCGTTCCCGACTCATCCACGCCGGCTACCCGCATCCGGAGCCTGATGGGCCATCCGATCGAGTGCGCGAGGTCAGCCGCGAGGCTCAGGAAGCGCGGGCGGAGCTGCGCGACAACATCATTGCCGATGTCTGGGCGCTCCTCGACGAAGTGGAGGCGCTGCGCGCGAAGGTCGCGCAGCGGTAGGTCGGGTTCCCGCCTGCAGGTTCGACTGCCGGCGCAGAGGAAGTCCTGGACGGGTAGCAACGCTCCCCACCGCCCTGGACTCGACGTTGCTCGAAGCCCCCGCGCGTTCCTGCCTGAAGCGAGGCCTGCCAAGCGCGCCTCCACGGCACTGGAAAGGCCAGCCAGTTGAAGGTAAGGGGAGAACTCCGCTCGCAAGCCAAGCCCTCGTCCGCACCACTTCCGCTCCGACAGCCTCGACGTTACTCTCGCCGCCTCGATCTGCGGGCGTAGCTCAGTTGGTAGAGCGTCAGCTTCCCAAGCTGAATGTCGAGGGTTCAAGTCCCTTCGCCCGCTCCACGCATCTCGCGTG
>SIAI01000021.1 GCA_009691855.1 Planctomycetota bacterium
CTTCACCGACATGCTCGTCGCCCTACGACGCGAGACCTGGGCCGGACGACTTTCGCAGGACCCGCTCAATCACCGCACCCGCAGAAACCTCCGAGACCGCCTCTGCGCAGCTCTACTGGCCGCCTAGTGATGGCGAAACTCTAGGCTAGGAACGACGGCCGAGCAGGAGCGCGAAGAAGCCGAGCACGGCGCCGAGGCCGGCGCAGAGCGCCAGGGAGCGCAGCGGGAGCTCGGCGCGCGCCGGCGTAGCCGCGGGCGCGCTCGGCGGCGCCTCGAAGGTCGCCTCCGCCTCGTGGGCGGCGGACGGCGCCTCGAGCACGTCTCCCTCGAGCTTGCGGCAGCAGGGCGCGACCTCTTCCTCCTCGGCCGGCTCGTCCGCGAGCGCCCGCTGCGTCTGGGCGGTGAAGCGCGCGCTTTCCGTCTCCAGGTACTCGATCAGGGCCGCGACCTCGGCCGGATTCAGGCGCATGTTCGGCATGGGCAGACCGCGGTAGGCGGCGAAGAGCTCGACCGCGATCGGGTCCTTCTCGGCCAGCATCGCGTCCGGCTCGGCCAGCCAGCGCGCCAGCCAGGCGGGCTCGCGACGCTCGGTGACGCCCAGGAGGTTCGGGCCCTGGTGCACGAGGCCGTCCTCCGCGCCGACCGCGTGACACACGGCGCAGCGCGTGCGGAACAGGCTCTCGCCGTTGCTCATCTCGCGCAGCTTCGGAGCATCGGCGTAGCTGGGTCCGGGCGTGGGCGCGTTCTTCCAGCGCGAGAGCGAGCCCTCGAGCTGCGTGACCAGGAAGTACGGGTTCTCGAAGGGCGAGCGCTTCATCCACTGCCCCGTCGCCTGGTTGCCGATCAGGAGGTTCAGGCTGTGGTCCTGCAGGCTGGTCTCGTCGGCGGCGATCATGCCGACCTTCTGGCGCAACAGACGGATGTCGGCCTTGTCGCCGGTCAGGAACAGCCAACCCGGGCCGGTCTGGAAGCGCTCGCTGTACTCCTTCAGCTTCTCGGGCGTGTCGCGCTCCGGGTCGATCGAGATCGAGTACATGAAGATGTCGCGACCGACGCGCTCACCCAGCAGGTCCTGCACCTCCACCAGCTTGGCTGTCTCGAGCGGGCAGGCGTCGGGACAGCTGGTGTAGATGAAGTTGAGTACGACGATCTTGTCCTTGATCAGGTCGTCGAAGAAGTGAACGGTCTTGCCCTCGTGCGTGGTCAGGGCCACGTTGGGGAAGTAGTCCGCACCCCAGCGCATGCCGCCGCTGGTGGGCAGCGGGTCGCCGTTGGGCGTGGGCGCGGGATCACCGGCGAGCAGCAGGGGGCCGAGGAGCAGGGCGAGCGCGAGCATGATCTGTCCGTCCGTTCGGTGAGGCGGGGAGGGCGGCGGGAACACACCGCCCTCCCACGCGGTCGCGAGGCTCGCTCAGGGCACGAATTGGATCGGAACGCCGAGGAGCGTGGCGCCGCCGGTCGATTGCAGACTCACCCGAGCCGAGGCGTCGGGCACGACGCTGCCGGCCGCGAGGCGGATCAGCCAGGTACCGTCGGAATTGAGGGCACCGCTGCCGATGAGGGTGCCGGCCAGGCTCGTGCCGACCTGAGCGCGGATGCGCACGTTGGCGACCGTCGCACCCGTGCTCGTGCCGCTGATGCGCCAGCCGCGGGTCGGCGAGTACTGCACCAGCGTGGTGCTGAGTTGCTCGCCCGTACCGCCGCCGCCACCACCACCACCCGGAAGCCCCTCGGACGGTCCGACACCGTCGCCGGTACGGGCCGTGGGCAAGGCCACGGTGTTCACCAGCTGCACGCCGTCCCAGGTTGGGATCGGGGTCGGCAGGAAGGTGAACTGGCCGGGATTCTCGATGTCCCAGCGCAACAGCATCGAGTTGTCCTCGTGCTGCGTGTTGTGGCAGTGCTCCATGTAGGTGCCGGCGAACTCGCGGAAGCGGATGGCCATCTCCAGGCTCGAGCTGCTATCCGCGCCTGGACCGATGCGGTAGACGTCCTTGCGCGCCCACTTCTCCCACTCCGGAGGCGCCTGGCCGTCGCGGCTCAGGATGATGCCCTCCTCGAAGTGCACGTGGATCGGGTGGCTCCAGCCGTTGCCGCCGTTGCTGATCTGCCAGATCTCCAGGTGCCCGAGCCCCTCGGCGGTGAGCGCGCCGAGGTTGGGCGCGGCCGAGAGGCGGCGCGGGTCGGCGTTGAACGCGGCCCCACCGTCGGTCTTGATCGTCCACGGCAACTCGTCCGTGCCGCCCGAGCGGCCGAATTCGAAGGTGCGGTGCGTGGCCGCAGCGAGCTCGGCCGCGCTGGCGCGCGGGAGCGGGATCATCTTCTTCTGGCCGCGCACGAACTCGGCGGGGTTCATCGAGCGGTCCACGCCGCTGTAGGGCTTGACCCTGAACTCGAGGAACTTGCCCACGCACGGGTCACCGTTGACCCAGCGGTCCATGACGCCGTCGCCGTTGTCGTCGCGCGCGGTGGCGCGATAGCGCCCGGAGACCACGTCCGCCAGCGGGATCGTCTTGCTCGGCTTGCGGCCGTCCTGGTGCTCCAACGTGTTGACGAAGTAGAGCTTGTCGCCCGGACGGAAGCGGCTGAAGTCGATGACGATGTCGTAGCGCTCGGCGATGCCCTGCTCGGGCAGGACGCCGCGCGTGGTGCCGAGCGTGCCGTCGAAGGCCACGCTGTGCTCCATGATGTTGCCGTCGTTGCACACCATGTGGAACGGCACGGCGTTCCCGTTCTGATCGACCAAGCCAAGCTTGAGGTAGCGCGAGACCGAGCCGTTCAGGATGCGGAAGCGGTAGCGACGCGCGCGCACCTCGAAGTACGGGCTGAACTGCCAGTTCGTCATCAACCGGTCACCGAGGAAGCCGTCGGTGTTGAAGACGTTGAAGAACAGCTGCCCGTTCCGGTCCCAGGCCTTGTCGGCCAGGACGAGGTTGACGTCGTAGTCGCGGTTGCCCCAGTCCAGCGCCGAGCCGCTGGGCAGGCGCAGGTTGACACCGTCGTCGATGGCCTCGTTGCCGCGGTCGAGTGAACTGTAGTAGTTCATCATCGCGGCGTTGCCCTTGTAGACGTTCTGCGCGGTGAAATCGAGCATGTGGTCGTGGAACCAGTGCGTGCTCATCGTCTCGCGATAGTCGCCGCGCAGACGCTTGATGCCGCCGTGTCCGTCCGGTGCGCCCGCGCGCGGATCCAGCGCGCTGGTGTTCACCGTGTCGTGGCCGGCGATGATCATCGGCCAGCGGTAGTCGTAGAACTGGCCCGGGAAGATGAAGGCGTTCATGAAGCCGTCACTCTCGGCCGGGTTGTGACCGTTGTGCTCGTGCGTGCTGATCGTGTGCAGACCGAAGCCCATGTTGGCCGAGGGATCGATCGGCAGCGCGTTGTGGTGACGGAACAGCACGCCCTCGCCGTAGCGCGCCATGAGCAGCTTCGGCGGAACCGTGCCGTCGAAGGTCCACAGCGCGAGCGGGCTCTGCACGGGCATGTTCGGGTGGAAGCGCACTTCCAGGCCGCGCGTCGTGCCCTCGAAGCCGGGTGCGCCGGCCGTGTTGTGGTACAGACCACCCGGGGCGAACTCGCCCACGCTGTACTGGTGACGCTGCAGCGCGTCGCGCACGCCGCCGTTGGTGCGCGCGCCGGTCTGGGCCGACTGGAAGCACACCTGCGCCGGGAACTCGTCCCAGCGCTGGTGCGACCAGCCCTCGCCCTCCGGACGGCCTTCGGCGGGCGAGTCACAATCGCGGCCCAGAAACTCGTCGAGGCGCAGGTCCCAGGGGTTGCGAGCGATGTCGTTGCACTCGCGCGACGGCGCGGGCGACAGGGGCTGCGCCAGGAAGGCGTCGAGGGCCGTCCCGTTCGGGCAGCTGAAGGAGTCGGGCACGCCCGGCAGCGGCAGGCCCAGCGGAGGAGCCGCGTTCATCGGCTGCGTCCCGAACTCCTCGAACAGCAGCATGCGCTGCGTGAACGGCCGCGCGTTGAACATCGGGCTGGGCGGGATGCCCGAAGGGATGTTCGTCCCGAGCAGCTGAGCTTCGGGGATGCCGTTGAGCTCGGCATCGACCTCGGTGCCGGTCAGGCCTCCCTCGAAGGCGCCCTCGTGCGCGGGCGCCAGGCCGGCCAGCGGGTCACCGGTTCCGCCGCCACCACCTGGGCCGCCCTGGGCCGAGCCGACGGAAGCGAACGCCCATCCACCGGCCAGAGCCGGGATCAAGGACAAGAACGCAGACGAGCCAAGTGGGAACTTGGCTGTACGAAGGTTCATCCTGGAGTTCATCTGGGGACCTGTTTCTTGGGGGAAGACCAGGTGATCCGCCGACGATCTCAGGCGTCTCGAAGGGCTTCGGGACGTGGGAACCGAGACGAGGACGCTGCGCGCCTACTGGGGGAAGCACGCGTTGACCACCCGGGGTGATATTCTTCACGAGTGGAAGGATCGCGCAACGCAGATTGTCTATTATTTCAGAATCGAAATATCTTCTGCTTCGGCCTTTTTTGCCATCCTGCCCAGTGTGTGTACTGAAGTGCATACAAGGTTAGGCACGCTCGAGTACATGAACACTCCTACTAGCAGGGTCCCACGTCCTTCCGGGAAGCCGGAGTAGCCCCGTCGCAGGGCAGGCGACCTGCGCCGAGGCATGGAGCGCTACGGAAAGCCAGCGGAGGTGGCCCTCCTGGCTACTGAGCACGACCCGACGAGCGTGCTGGTCTAGGAGCGGCGCCCGATCCGTAGCGCGAAGAGGCCGAGCATTGCGCCCAGGCCGGCGCATAGCACCAGGGGACGCATCGGCAGCTCGGCGCGCAGGACTGAGGGCGTGGCCGCTGTCGGCGGCGCTTCGAACGTCGCCTCGGGATCCTTCTGAACGGCGGGGGAAGCCTCGATCACGGCCTCCTCGAGCTTGCGACAGCAGGGCGCGACTTCTTCCTCGGCCGGCGCCTCCTCGACCACGGGCGGCGCCAGGGCACCCAAGCGCGCGCTCTCCTCGGCCAGGTACTCGAGCAGCGCGTCGACCTCGATCCCGTTCAGGCGCATGTTCGGCATGGGCAGGTCGCGATAGGCCGCGCGCAGCTCGAGCGCGATCGGATCGCCCTCGGCCAGCATCACGTCCGGCTCCGCCAGCCAGCGCGCGAGCCAGGCCGGCTCGCGGCGCGCGGAGACGCCCATCAGGTTCGGACCCTGGCGCAGCAGGCCGTCCTCGGCGCCGATCGCATGGCACACCGCGCAGCGGGTGCGGAACAGGTTCTCGCCGCGCGAGATCTCGCGCAGGTCGGGCGCATCGGCGTAGTCGTTGCCCGGGGCGGGGGCGACCTTCCAGCTCGTGAGCCAACTGCCGATCTGCGAGCTCAGGAAGTACGGGTTCTCGAAGGGCGAGCGCTTCATCCACTGCCCGGTGGCCTGGTTGCCGATCATCAGGCTCAAGCTGTGGTCGGAGAGGCTCGTCTCGTCGCGCGCGAGCATGCCGAGCTTCTCGCGCACGAGCTTGATGTCGGCCGCCGCGCCGGTCAGGAACAGCCAGCCCGGGCCGGTCTGGAAGCGCTCGCTGTACTCGCGCAGCTTCTCCGGCGTGTCGCGCTCGGGATCGATCGAGATCGAGTACATGAACACGTCCTTGCCGACGCGCTCGCGGAGCAGATCCTGCACCTCGACCAGCTTGGCCGTCTCCAGCGGACAGGCGTCGGGGCAAGAGGTGTAGATGAAGTTGATCACGACGACCTTGTCCTTCAACAAGTCGTCGAAGAAGCGCACGGTCTTGCCCTCGTGGGTGACCAACGGGACGTTGGGGAAGTAGTCTGCGCCCCAGGGGGAACCGCCGCTCGGCGGAACGGGGTCACCGCTCGCGAGCGCTGGCACGCTCGACAGGCAGAGCACCAGAGCACCACGCAGGGAATCGAGGGAAAGCTTCATTGGATGGGGAGTTGCTCGGGGAACCCACCGGGAGGGCAGCGGCAGCTGCCACTGCCCTCCTCGGTTGGGCTCGTCCTCAGGGCAGGATCTCGAGCGGCACGGCGAGCCGGGTCGCGCCGCCGGTTGACTCGAAGCTGACCAGGTTGCTCGCGTCCGGCGCCGGGCCATTCGCCACGCGAATCGACCAGGTGCCGTTGGCCTGCACCGCGCCGCTGCCGATGATCGTGCCCGAGAGCGACGAGCCGACGCGCGCGCGGATGCGCACCGAGGCCAAGGTCGCACCCGTGCTCGTGCCCGACAAGCGCCAGCCGCGCGTCGGCGAGTACTGCACCAGAGTCGTGGTCAGCACCTCGACCTGCCCGCCGCCGCCGCCGCCGTCGCCGCCCGGCCCGAAACCGTCGCCGGTGCGGGCGGTGGGCAGCGAAGTCGAGGGCACGTACTGCACGCCATCCCAGCTCGGGATCGGCGCGGGCAGTAGGGTGACCTGCCCCGGACGCTCGATGTCCCAGCGCAGCAGCATGGCCGTGTCCTCGTGCTGCGTGTTGTGGCAGTGCTCCATGTACGTCCCGGCGAACTCGCGGAAGCGGATGGCGAACTCGATCTCGCGGCTCGAGTCCGCTCCGTCGCCGATGCGGTAGACGTCCTTGCGCGCCCACTTCTCCCACTCGGGCGGCGGCGAGCCGTCGCGCGAGAGGACCTGGCCCTCCTCGAAGTGGACGTGCACCGGATGCGACCAGCCGCCGCCGGTCGAGAGCTTCCAGATCTCGACGTGCCCCAGGCCGTCGGCCGAGAGCTCGCCCAGGTTCGGCGCGGCCGAGACTCGCGCCGGATCCATGCCGAAGGCCTGGCCCCCGTCGGTCTTGATCGTCCAGGGCTTCTCATCCGTGCCGCTGGAGCGACCGAACTCGAAGGTGCGGTGGCGCGCGTTGGCGATCTCGTTCGCACTCGCGCGCGGCAGCGGGATCATCGTCTGCCTGCCGGCGGTGAAGTCGGCCGGGTTCATGCTGAGGTCGGTGCCGGCGTACTCGCGCACGCGGAATTCGAGGAACTTGCCGACCACGGGATCGCCCTGGTACTGACCGCTGAGGATCTCGGCCAGCGGTATCTGTCCGCTCGGGCCCCGGCCGTCCTGGTGCTCGAGCACGTTGACGAAGTACAGCTTGTCGTCGGGCTGGAAGCGGCTGAAGTCCACCACGATGTCGTAGCGCTCGGCGATGCCCAGCTCGGGCAAGATGCCGCGCTGCGTGCCGAGCGTCCCGTCGAAGGCGACGCTGTGCTCCATGATGTTGCCGTCGTTGGCGATCATGTGGAACGGCACCGGGATGCCGTTCTGATCCACCAGCGCGATCTTCACGTAGCGGGAGACGGAGCCGTTCAGGATGCGGAAGCGGTAGCGGCGCGCGCGCACCTCCAGGTAGGGCTTGAAGCCCCAGTTGGTCAGCAACTGGTCACCGAGGAAGCCGTCGGTGTTGAAGATGTTGAACCACAGCTGCCCGCTCTGGTCCCAGGCCTTGTCGGCCACCAAGAGGTTCACGTCGTAGTCGCGGTTGCCCCAGTCCAGCGCCGTGCCGCTCGGGAAGCGCAGGTTGACGCCGTCGTTCAGGCCCTCGTTGCCGCGGTCGAGTGAACTGTAGTAGTTCATCATCGCGGCGTTGCCCTTGTAGACGTTCTGCGCGGTGAAATCGAGCATGTGGTCGTGGAACCAGTGCGTGCTCATCGTCTCGCGCCAGTCGCCGCGCAGGCGCCGGATGCCGCCGCGGCCGTCGGGCGAACCCGCGCGCGGATCGGAGGCCGTGGCGTTCACCGTGTCGTGGCCGGCGATGATCATCGGCCAACGGTAGTCGTAGAACTGGCCGGGGAACGAGAAGGCGTGCGTGTAGCCATCGCTCTCGGCCGGGTTGTGCCCGTTGTGCTCGTGGGTCGAGATCGTGTGCGCCCCGAAACCCCGGTTGGCCGAAGGATCGATCGGCAGCGCGTTGTGGTGGCGGAACAGGATGCCCTGCCCATAGCGCGCCATCAGCAGCTTGGGCGGGAAGGTGCCGTCGAAGGTCCACAGCGAGCTCGGGCCCTGTTCGGGCATGTTCGGGTGGATGCGCGCACCGATGCCGCGCGTCGTGCCCTCGAAGCCGGGCAGGCCCGTCGTGTTGTGGTACAGGCCGCCGGGAGCGAACTCGCCCCGGCGATAGCGGTGCAGCTGCCTCGAGTCGCGCAGGCCGTTGTTCACGCGCGCGCCGGTCTGCGCGCTCTGGAAGTAGACCTTCGGCGGGAACTCGTCCCAGCGCTGGTGCGACCAGCCCTCGCCGGGCGGGCGGCCTTCGTGGCGTGAATCCAGCAGCGCTCGTCCCAGAAACTGCTCGATCCTCGACTGCCATGGGTTCGATCCGTCGTAGCACTCGCGCTCCGGTGCGGGAAAGAGACCCTGCGCCAGGAAGGCATCGAGCGAGGAACCATCGGGGCAGCTCAGGCTGTCGGGCGGCTGCGGCAGCGACAGCGGGGGCACGACATAGGTCGCTGGCATCGGCTGCGTGCCGAACTCCTCGAACAGCAGCATGCGCTGCGTGAACGGCTCGGCGCCGAACAGCGGGCTCGGAAGCCCTCCGGTCGGGATGCTACCGCCGCCTCCTCCACTGCCGCTCCCGCTCCCGCTCCCACTGCCGCTTCCGCCGCCGTCGTCGTCGCTGCTACCACTGCTACCGCTGCCACCGCCACCCGGGCCGCTCTGGGCCGAGCCGAGGGACACCAGGATCAGTCCAGCGGCAAGGGCCGGGACCAGCGACAGAAACGCGGACGAGCCAAGCCGGAGCTTGGCGGGGCCAAGGTTTATCTGGGGGTTCATCGGGGGACCTGTTCTTGGGGAGCCAGGCGATCCGCCGACGTCACGGGCGTGCCGAAGTGCTTTCGGAACGTTGGGAACCGAGACGAGGACGTTGCGCGCCTTTGGGGAGCGCGCGATGACCACCCGGGTCCAATTCTTGCACGAATCCTAGGAACGCGCAAGTTGGAATCGTCCATTTGTCAGAAGTGAAATGTCTTCATAGTCGCAATAATTTGCGTGTTTATCCAATGCCTGGACAAAGTCGCATATAGGTATTTATGAGCGGGCCGCTTCGGAGCCTCGTAGGCGCCGGGTCGCCGCTCGGCGCCTTCGCACTCACTCGCCCTTGGGCCGGGCTCCCATGCGAACCGCCTCGCCAACCGCGACAGGCGGGTCTCCGGGTCCTGGTAGGACGATGGACGGCCTCGGACGCAGCTCTTCTACAGCGTCAGGCTGCGCGTCGCCTGAAGCGCGCGCGCGCGTTCGCGGAACTGCTCGAAGGGCAGGTTCTCCTGCTGCTCGCGCTCGCGCTGCCGCACGGTGACGTGGCGCTCGGCCACCTCGCGATCGCCGGCGATCAGCAGGAACGGCACCTTGTCCTGGGTCGCTTCCTTGATCTTCTTGTTCATGTGCCCGCTGTCGTCCATGCACGCGACGCGCAGGCCGTCGCTGGAGAGCGCGTTGGCAAGCTCGCGGCAGTAGTCCGCGTGCGACTCGCGGATCGGGATCAGCACGACCTGCGTGGGCGCCAGCCAGAACGGGAAGCGACCGCCGTAGTGCTCGATCAAGACGCCGGCGAAGCGCTCCAGCGAGCCGTAGATCGCGCGGTGCACCATGATCGGACGCTTCTTGGTGCCGTCCTTGTCGGTGAAGGTCAGGTCGAAGCGCTCGGGCAGGTTGAAGTCGCACTGCACGGTCGAGGTCTGCCACTCGCGCCCGAGGGCGTCCTTCATCTTGAAGTCGATCTTCGGGCCGTAGAACGCGCCTCCGCCCTCGTCGAGCTCGAGCGCGATCCCGGCCTGCACCGCGCCCTCGCGCAGGGCCGCGATCGCGCGCGTCCAGATCTCTTCGTCGCCGATGGCCTTGGCCGGACGGGTGGCCAGGTAGGCGGTGAACTGGAAGCCGAAGGCGGTCAGCAGCGTGCGCACGAGCTCGAGCACACCGGCGATCTCGCGCGGCAGTTGCTCGGGCGTGCAGAAGATGTGGCTGTCGTCCTGGGTGAAGCCGCGGACGCGCAGCATGCCGTGCAGCACGCCGGACCGCTCGTAGCGGTACACCGTGCCGAGCTCGGCCCAGCGCAAGGGCAACTCGCGGTAGCTGCGTCCGCGGTTCTTGTAGATCAGGATGTGCCCCGGGCAGTTCATGGGCTTCACCCGGTAGGGCATCTCGTCGATCTTCATCGCCGCGTACATCATGTCGGCGTAGTTCTCGAGGTGCCCCGAGACCGCGAACAGCGTCTCGCGCGAGACGTGTGGCGTGTACACCGGCATGTAGCCGCGCGTCTGGTGCAGATCCCACCAGAACTTCTCCATCTCGCGCCGCACCGCGCCCAGCTTCGGGTGCCAGAAGATGAAGCCGCTGCCGGCCTCCTGGTGGTGGCTGAAGAGGTCCAGCTCGGTGCCGAGGTGCCGGTGGTCGCGGCGTTCGACTTCCTCCAGCCACGCCAGGTGGCGCGCGAGGTCCTCCTTCGTCCAGAAGGCCGTGCCGTAGATGCGCTGCAGCATCGGGTTGGCCTCGTCGCCCATCCAGTAGGCGCCGGCCACGCGCTGCAGCTTGAAGGCGAAGGGCTGGTCGAAGCGGTCGATATGGGGCCCCTCGCACAGGTCTTCCCAGCCGCCGTGCGCATAGAAGGTGATCTTCTCGCCCGGCGGGATGCGCGCCAGCGTGTCGAGCTTGAAGGTCTGGTTGCGCTGCGCGAGCCGCGCGCGCGCTTCCTCGCGCGTGTACTCGCTGCGCACCATCGCGCCAGCCTTCTTGGCGAGGCGGCGCATCTCGTTCTCGAGGCGCTCGAGGTCGCGCTCCTCGAGCGGCTCCGGCAGCTCGATGTCGTAGTAGAAGCCGTGCTCGATGGCCGGCCCGTTGCCGAACTTGGCTCCGGGAAACAGCGCCTCGACGGCCGAGGCCATCAGGTGCGACACGGAGTGACGCAAGGTCGAGAGCGGGAACGGGGACTCGACCGGCGCGACGGACTCGGAGGCCATGGGCCCTCTTGCTTTCGGGGGAAGCCAGGCCTCGCTCACCGACCTGGTGGGAGAGGTCCGCTGCCGTCCCCTGGCTCGGGCAGCGAGCGAAGGAAGATAGCGACGGACCCGGCGCGACTCCATCGCGCGGCGGAGGGAGGCGCGGGTCCGGCTCAGGTTCGCAGCCGCGACCCCAGCAGAGTCGCGGCGCCCAGCAGCAGGCCGCATGCGATCGACAGGCGCGCGGCGAGCGAGAGCCGGAAGCCCGTGGGCTCGGCGTCGCCGGCCGCGACGACGGCGCGCGCATCCTCGGGCACCTGCGGCACGGACGCGGGAGCCGGGTCGAGTACGGACGGCGCCGGAGCCGTAGCGACATCGCCCTCCAGCACGCCCTGCTCGCGCTTCTGGCAGCAGGTCGGCGGGGCTTCGGAGCGGTTCGCGGCCACCTCCGCCAGCGCCGCCTCGAGATGCGCCACGCGCTCGTTCTCCTGCTCGACGAAGCCCAGGATCTCCTGGATCTCCTGCGGCGTGAGGCGCAGGTTCGGCATGGCCACGCGGTTGAAGGCCTCGAACTGCACCGTGGCGATGGGATCCCGCTCGGCCAGCATCACGTCGGGCTCGGACAGCCAGCGCTCGAGCCAGGCGCGCTCGCGACGCTCCATCACGCCGACGAGATTGGGGCCGACGCGCGCCAGGCCGTCGCCCGGGCCGATCACGTGGCAGGTCGCGCAGCGCAGACGGAAGAGGTTCTCGCCCGTGCTCAGGCTGCGCAGCGCGGGCGCGTCGGCGTAGTCGTTCTGCTGCCCGCGCGGCTGCTTCCAGTCGTGCATGCGTCCGCCGATGTCGGAAGCGAGGACCTGCGGCGTCTCGAAGGGCGAGCGTCGCAGCCACTGGCCCGTGCTCTGGTTGCCGATCACGAAGCTCAGGTTGTGGTCCTTGCTGCCCTGCTCGGCATCGGCCATGTAGACGCCGAGCTTCTTGCGCAGCAGGAGCACGTCCTCGGCGGCGCCGCGCAGGAACAGCCAGCCCGCGCGCGCGCCGAAGCGCTGCGCGTACTCGGCCAGGACCTCGGTCGTGTCGTGCTCGGGGTCGATCGAGATCGAGTAGAAGAAGACGTCGTTGCCGAGGCGCGCACCGAGGAGCTCCTGCACCTCGGCCAGCTTGGCCGTCTCCAGCGGACAGGAGTCGGGACAACGGGTGTAGATGAAGTTGATCACCACCACCTTCCCGGCGACGAGGTCGGTGAAGAAGCGCACCTCGCGCCCCTCGTGCGTGACCAGCGGGACGTCGGGGAAGTAGTCGGCGCCCCAGGCCGAACCACCGCCCGCGCTCGGGTCCTGGAAGGCGCGTGGCTCGACGCTCAGCGCGGCGAGCAGGACACCGGCAGAGAAGACTCGCAGGCAAGCAGAGACAGGCAACATGGCGGAGCTCGATCGTGGGAGAGCGGGCGCGGTCCGAGGAAGCGGCCAGGTCCAAACCGCCTCCCCGGGACCGGCCCGAGAAACGTTTCGTGCAGCGTGTGCGGAACTCCCGCCCTGGACCGCAGGCGGGCCGTGGGTCCGCCCGGGATGGCGCCGCGTCGCCCGATGGACGCGGCGCTCTCCCAGGCCCGTCAGGGGATGCGCGTGATGGGCACGCCGAGGAGCGTCGCCCCACCCTGCGATTCGAGGCTGATGCGGTTCGACGCGTCAGGCGTTGGACTGCTCGCCAGGGCGACGCGGATCAGCCAGGTGCCATCGGCAGCGATGCTCGCGCTGCCGATCGTCGTGCCGGCCAGCGTGGAGCCGTTGTGCGCCAGGACCCGCAGCCCGGCCGTGGCCGTGCTCGTGCCCTGGATTCGCCACCCCTGCGTCGCCGAGTACTTCGCCGAGAGCACCGTCAGGACTTCAGCCGGCGGCGGCGGCGGCGGATTGTCGTCGAACGAGGGTCCGAAGCCGTCGCCCGTGCGGAAGGTCGGCAGCGCGGCCGAGTCCACGTACTCCACTCCGTCCCAGGTGGGGATCGGCGTGGGCAGCGGCAGGAGCTGGCCCGGCTTCTCCGCATCCCAGCGCATCAGCATGGCGTGGTCCTCGTGCTGCGTGTTGTGGCAGTGCTCCACGTAGGTGCCGGCGAACTCGCGCACGCGGATGGCCATCTCGACGCTCGAGGTGCTCTCGGGGTCCGGCCCGATGCGGTACATGTCCTTGCGCGCCCACTTCTCCCACTCGGGCGGATCCACCTCGCCGCGCTTGAGCAGCTGGCCCTCCTCGAAGTGCACGTGCACCGGGTGGCTCCAGCCGTTGCCGCCGTTGACGATCTTCCAGATCTCGAGGTGCCCGTTGCCGTCCGCGGCGCCATCGCCAATGTCGGGAGCGGAGGTCACGCGCCGCGGATCGGCGTTGAACGCCAGAGCGCCATCGGACTGCACCGTCCAGGGCTTCGAGTCCGTCCCGGAGGAGCGGCCGAAGGTGAAGGTGCGGTGCCGCGCGACCGCCAGGTCCGTCGCGCTCGGGCGGTTCAGCGGGATCATCGCCTGGCGCCCGGCGATGTAGTTGGCGGGGTTCATCGACTGATCCACGCCGCTGTAGGGCTGCACGCGGAACTCGAGGAACTTGCCCACGCACGGGTCGCCATTGATCCAGCGATCGGTGAGACCGTCGCCGTTGTCGTCGCGCTCGACCGGGCGATAGCGTCCGGCAAGGACGTCGGCCAGCGGGATCGTGCGCTCGGGCTTGCGGCCGTCCTTGTGCTCCTCGAGGTTCACGAGGTACAGCTTGTCGCCCGCGCGGAAGCGGCTGAAGTCGATGATGATGTCGTAGCGCTCGGCGATCGCCTGCATAGGCAGGATGCCGGCCTGGGTGCCGAGCGTGCCGTCGAAGGCCACGCTGTGCTCCATGATGTTGCCGTCGTTGCCCACCAGGTAGAACGGCACCGCACGGTTGCGCTGGTCGACCAGCGCCAGCTTCACGTAGCGCGACACGCAGCCGTTGAGGATGCGGAAGCGGTACTTGCGCGCGCGCACCTCGAGGTACGGGTCGTACTGCCAGTTGGTCAGCAGCCGGTCACCGAGGAAGCCGTCGGTGTTGAAGATGTTGAACCACAGCTGGCCCGTGCGATCCCAGGCCTTGTCGGCGATGACGAGGTTGACGTCGTAGTCGCGGTTGCCCCAGTCGAGCGCGGTGCCGCTGGGCAGACGCAGGTTGACGCCGTCGTTGATGCCCTCGTTCCCGCGATCGATGGCACTGTAGTAGTTGATCATCGCGGCGTTGCCTTTGTAGACGTTTTGCGCCGTGAAATCGAGCATGTGGTCGTGGAACCAGTGCGAGCTCATGATCTCGCGATAGTCACCGGGGAGGCGCGTGATCCCACCGCGTCCATCGGGTGAACCGCAACGCACGTCGGTGCCGAGCTTGTTGATCCAGTCGCGTCCCGCGCACTGCATCGGCCAGCGGTAGTCGTAGAACTGGCCCGGGAAGAAGAAGGCGTTGGCGAAGCCATCGCTCTCGGCCGGGTTGTGTCCGTTGTGCTCGTGCGTGGTGATCGTGTGCAGACCGAAGCCGCGGTTCGCGGACGGATCGATCGGCAGCGCGTTGTAGTGCCGCATCACGATCGACTCGCCGTAACGCGCGCGCAGCAGCTTCGGCGGCAGCGTGCCGTCGAAGGTCCACACCGAGTTCGGCTGTTGCACCGGCATGTTCGGGTGGATCTTGATGTCGAGACCGCGCGTCGTGCCGTTGAAGCCCGCCAGGCCCGTGGTGTTGTGGTACAGACCGCCCGGAGCGAACTCGCCCACGCTGTAGTGGTGCGACTGCTTCGAGTCGCGCACGCCGCCGTTGCGGTGCGCGCCGGCCTGGGCCGTCTGGAAGTAGACCGTGGGCGTGAACTCGGCCCAGCGCTGGTGCGCCCAGCCTTCACCCGGCGGGCGACCTTCGGCGGGCGGCGTGTCGAGCGCGCGCCCGAGGAACGAGGCGATTTGCGGCGCCCAGGGGTTGGCCGCAGTGTCGTTGGCAAGGCGCGTGGGCTGGGGATAGATGCGCTGGGCGAGGAACGAATCGAGCGCCGCCCCGTCGGGCCCGCTCTGCACGTTCGTCGGCGGCGGGAAGGCCGCCCCCGGCGTGTACGTCGTCGGCAGCGGATCGAGGCCGAACTCCTCGAACAGCAGCATGCGCTGCGTGAAAGCCTGCGCGCCGTACAGACTGCTCGGCGGTCCGCCGGTGGGCATGTCGAAGGAACCGCCGTTGCGCAGGTCGGCCGCCTGCAGGACGTTGTTGATCCCGGGATCGGACTCGGTGCCGGTGAGGCCGCCCTCGAAGGCGCCCTCATTGGCGGGTGGCAGGCCGATGAGCGGGTCGATGTACCCGGCCAACGCTCCCGCCAGGGGAATCAGCACGAGGCCCGCGGAGGTCAGCAAGAGGATGCGCCTCGCTCGCGGGGAACCCAATAACGCTCGATCTCTCGAAGTCAGGACCTGGTTGTTCATCGGAGTCAGGAAAGGGGGCGGGGGGTTGCAGAGGGGGGGTGTCGCGGAGGCCGCGAGGCAACGAGCCGTTCCGCCGACGGCGGAGACAGGCGGGGCTGCCTGCTGCGAACGCGAGAAGCCCGGAGCTCGGTGGTCGGACGTCGGCCCTCATCGCCGTCCTCCCCCGCGCTCGCAGGATGGCGGGGACCGGAGCTCGGCCGAAGATCAAGACGGCGCGGGTGCGAACCCTGGGGCAGCGGCTGGAAGGCCTCCCCCTGCGAGTGCGCATTGCCGGGAGCCCGTGTCGGGCTGGATCCGGCCTGGCTTCGTTCGAAGCCCCTTCCGTACATTGGACCCCTCAGACGATTTGCGGTCTCGAAGCGGCCCACCGGGCGACCAGGCGGCTTCCGGACCGTCCAGCTCGTCAGGTGCAATCGCTGGGGCCCAGCTTCCGCGTAATATTAGGATCTCGCTATACGGAGATCTGCTTATTCCTAGACCGCACCTGGACGTAGCCACCAGACGCTGGACTCGATTTCCCCCGCGAATCCAAAAAGCGGCGCCGGGACCCCCGATCGTCGTTCCCGCAGATCAGATCGCATGGGGTTGCGATCACGCGCATAGAACGCGCTTTTGGGGGAAGGTGGGGAAGGGGATCTGCGAGCGGGGTCCGAGGGGATCCCGGCTGCCGTTGGATTCGGTATCGGAGGGTTCTAGGGATTGCCCAAGCAGATTCGGGCCAATCCGGCCCTCGGAATTTCCGCACCCGCTGATACCCGGCCCTGCCCAGTGCGGTCGAGCTGTCATGAACACCCACCCCCCTTCGCGCCGGAGCGGGATCCGCGCCACGTTCTCGCTCACTCTCCTGGCCTTGTTCGTCGCGGCCTGCTGCTGGTGGGCCCAACGGCCCGCGCCGGCTTCCAGGTTTCCGCCCATGTCTCCGGTGGAGAGCGCCGCTCCCGATCCGCACGGGCCTCCACTGCGCTCCCCGCTCCTCGAGCGACGACCGGCGCAGGCCGCCGCGAGCGCTGTGACTTCCACCGCGGAGCCAGCCGGCGAAGCGGACCTGCGCGCAGCCTTGCGCAGGCTCGCCCAGACCGACATGCGTGATTCATCGGCTCTCGAAGCGGCCCTGCGACCGCTGATCGTTCCGAGCGTGAATCTCTACGCGGTGCTCGGGCTCTTGAAGGGCGGCGGCCTCACGGATGGATCCCATCTCTCGTTGGAAGAGCTCGGCGCGCTGCGCGCGTTGACGCTGGGTGCGCTGCTCTACAACGCGCCCCCAGGCGCGACGACGACGCTGCCGGCCGTGGACCCGCCTCGCGACGGACAGGCCTTCGTGATGGCGCTCCTGCGCGGACTCCCGGACATGCTCCCGCCCGTGCAGGGGCTCCTGGCCGAGTTGCTCGGCGCGCAGCGCTTCCCCGACGGGCGCCCACTGCTGGATCTCGCCTACGCCGCCGAACTCGAACGCCTGGCGCGCGAGTTCCCGGAGGCCGCGGCGCTGTACGAGGGCCTGCTCGCGCAGCTCATGGACCTCGACGACGCGCAGGCCGATGCCCTGCAGGCGCTGTACCTGAGCGACGACGCCAGCCCGACGCTGGTCGGTGCGGGCCTCGCGCGCTGGCTCGAGACGCACCCGGCGAGCGCCATGGCCTGGGCGGAGGAGCGCTACGACCGCGAGGACACCCCGGACCGGTTGCGCGACGCGATCGCCGCCGCCATTGCGCAGACCGCGCCCGTGACCGACGCCTCGCGTTTCCTGGGCGAGCGCGCGCGTGACACGCTGCTGGTCGAGTTCATGAACCTGGGCGAGCGCGACGGCGGAGCCGCGGCGCTCGAGCAGGACTACTGGAGCCTGCGCATCCTGGGCGACGCCGACGCGAGGGCGCGCAGGATGCTCGTGAGCGGCATGAGCTCGGTGGAGACCGAAACCCTGCTCGCCCTCGCCGCCGACGATCCCTCGCCCGAGGTGCGCGCGCAGGCCTGGACGACGGCGCTGCTCGCCGACAGCTTCCAACCCAGCGCGGCGGCCCTCGAGCGGCTGCGCGATGGATACCGGAACGAGGCCGACCCGCGCGCGGGGATTCCGGGCTATGGGGTCGTCTCCGCCGCCAAAAACTTCGCCCACCGAGCGAAGCTGGACCCGGCCCTGCGCGCGCTGGCGCTGGAACTCCTGCGCGAGGTCTACCTGGACCGCGCCCAGCCCGACAGCACGCGCGACAACGCCATCGAGGGCCTGCAGTTCTACCTACCGGCGCAAGAAATCGAGCAACTTCGGGCGCGCCGGTGAGTCTGTGGGCTGGGGACGACTCGCGAGATTCCTTTCCGTGGCTCCAATCGAGGAGTTGTCATGAAGAATCGGTCGATCGCAATCGTTGCGCTCTTGCTGACCACGACATCGACCACCGTCGCCGGTGCGATGCCGCAGGAATCAGGTACCTGTCCGAACAAGAAGGCGTCGCAGGTCGATTCCGAGACGAAACCGCAGGGCGGCTCGGAGCGCTGTGGTCTGGGCGTCAGCCTGTTCGGATGGGGCATTGGCCTGTTCGGGCCCAAGTGCCCCGACAAGAAGGCCACCTACCCCGCTCACCAGGTGTGCAAGGGGGAAGAGAACATGGGCACCCGGTGCGTCAAGCAAAGCGACCTGCGCGTGACCCTCGAAGAGTGCACGTGCTCTGTGGCTGGAATCCTGGGAACAGGTCTCGCACTGCCGAACTGCTCCTGCAGCGCCAGTGGTCAGGACGGCGGCACGGTCGAGGATTTCGAGACGCAGAACTGCACGCCGGACGTGTAGCAGCGGTCAGCTCGCCGACGCGTCCCAGACCTTGATCTCGTTCTCGAGCCTCAAGCCGAAGCGGTCCGCGACGCGCGCGCGCACGTCCTCGATCAAGTCGAGCACGTCGCGCGCGCTCGCGCGGCCGCGATTCACGATGAAGTTGCCGTGCTTCTCGCTGACCAGCGCGTCGCCGCGGCGCAGGCCCTTGGCCCCCGCCGCCTCGATCAGCTGGCCGGCGCCACGTCCGGCGGAGAGGTTCTTGTCCGGGTTCTTGAAGATGCAGCCGCAGGAGTGCTCGGTCACCGGCTGGGCCGCGCTCTTCTCGCGCAGATAGCCCTGCACGCGTTCCTTCACCGCCGCCCGTTCGTCGGCGCGGAAGCGCAGCACCGCGCCTAGCACGACCGCCCCGCCGAGGTTCCCATCGCGATAGCGCGGCGCGCACTGCGCACGCTCCAGCTGCTGCAGCTCGCCGGCGCGCGTGAGCACGCGCACGCTCTCGACCACGTCCCACAACTCGCCCCAGCGCCCGCCCGCGTTCATGGCCACCCCACCGCCCAGATGGCCGGGCACGCCGGCCAGGCCCTCGAACCCGCTCCAGCCCAGCTCGCGCGTGATGCGCACCAATCCGGGCAGCGAGCAACCGGCCCAGGCCACCAGGCGCGTGTCGGCGCCGCGCTCGAGCGGCGTGAGCGCGGGCAAGAGCGGCGCGTACTCGTCCGCGGCCCCGAGCTCGTCGTCCGGGCGCGGGCGGAACACGCGCCCCATGCGCTCGGTCGTGATCACCACCCCCGGCAAAGTGCCGTCGCCGAGCAGCAGGTTCGCGCCCCCGCCGAGCACGCGCGGCTCGTAGCCGCGCTCGCGCGCCGCATGCCAGCCGGCCACGAACTCGTCCGGGTGCGCCGGCTCGAGCAACCACTCGGCGCGCCCGCCGATGCGGATCGTCGTGCGACCGGAGAGCTCCGCCTCCGGCAGCGCCGCACAGGGCCAGGAGAGCACGGCGGTCAGCGCGGCCGACGCGCGGCCAGACGGGCGAGCAGCTCGCCCTTGACGCGCTCGATGTCGCCCGCACCCAGCACGAAGGCCGCCGCCGCCGCCGGCAGGGCGTCGGCGAAACACAGCGCCGAGCTCGATGGATCCCCGCCCTCCTGGGCCGCGACGCCGCGCCGCTTCAGAGCCAGCACCAGTTCCGCCGCGCCCGCGCGCCAGTCGCCGTCCTGGTGCGCGCGCGCGCCGTAGACGTCGGCCACGACCACGTGGTCCGCCTGTCGCAGGGCCTCGGCGAAGTCCTCGAGAAAGCGCGCCGTGCGGCTGTGCTGGTGCGGTTGGAAGAGCACGTACAGCGGAACACGCGGGAAGGCGCGCCGCGCGGCTTCGAGCGTCACGCGCACCTCGGTCGGGTGGTGCGCGTAGTCGTGCACGACGTGCACCTCGCCGACCGAGCCCCAGGGTTCGAAGCGCCGCTCGACGCCGGCGAAGCGCTCCACGCCCTGAGCCGCGGCCGCGACCAGCGAGCCGGGCTCGACCCGCGCGCGCCGCGCGCTGATGCCGATCGCCAACGCCAGCGCCAAGGCCGCGTTCTCGACGCTGAAGTGTCCGGGGATGGTGAGCTGAAACGGTGGCGTGGCCCAGCCTGGGCCCAGCAAGCGCGCGCGGAACGCGCCGCGCGTCTCGCCCAGGAGCTCGACCTCGAGCTCGCGCCCCATGCGCCACACGGTCGCGCGCGCGGCGTGCTCCACCTCGGCCGGCACGTCGCGTCCGAGCACCAGCAGGCCGTCGGCCGCCACGCGGTCGGCGAAGCGCGCGAAGGCCTCCTTGATGGCGCCGAAGGTGCCGTAGTAGTCGAGGTGGTCCTCCTCGACGTTGGTCACGATCGCGCCCTGTGGCGCGAGCTGCAGAAAGCTGCGGTCGTACTCGCAGGCCTCGACGCAGAACAGACCGCCCTTGTGGCCGGCCAGCGCGTTCGTGCGCAGGCGCCGGCAGGTGCCGCCGACGAGCGCGCCCGTCACCGGCGCGCGCAGGCGTCCGCCGATGCCCTCCAGCGCGTGCCACAGCATCCACGAGCTGCCGGTCTTGCCGTGCGTTCCCGAAACGGCCAGCGTGCGCCCGACAGGCGCGAGGCGGCCCACGGCCTCGGCGTACTTCCACACCGGGATGCCGCGCGCGCGCGCGGCCGCGACCTGCGGGTCGTCGATCCCGATCGCGGCTGAGCGCACCACCAGCTCGGCGTCCGCCGGCAGGTGCTCGCGCGTGGATTCGCCCAGCGTGATGGCGAGATCGAGCTCACCCAGCGCCGCCAGCATCGGCGAGCGCGCACGATCGTGGCCACTGACCTTGACCCCGCGCGCGGCCAGGATGCGGCCCAGGCCCGAGACCCCCGCGCCCCCGGCGCCGAGCAAGTGCACGCGCTTGGGGAAGCCGAGCTCGGGCAGGGAAGCCGCCACCGGCGGCACGAGGAGCGACGGAGCGTGGGTCGTGGAGAGCATCGGGAGTTGGAGTGCCCGGCGCGCGCGGGCAGTCACGCTTTTGTGCGGAATCGAGAGGCGACAAGCAAGAGCTCGTCGGCGAGGCGCTGCACGCCGTCGCGCGGCATGCACGCGCGCAGCGCGCTGGCCATGCTCGCGCGCTCGCGCTCGCCGGCGGGTCCGGCGAGGCGCGCCAGCGTGCTCACGAAGGCGGCGTCGAGCCGCTCCTCGGGCACGATGCGCACGCCCGCGCCGAGCGCCAGCGCGTTCTTCTCCTGGTGCCGATCCTTGTGGTGCGGATAGGGCACGACCAGCGCCGGGCGCGCGCGCGCGGCGACCTCGGCCAGGGTCGAGGCTCCGCCGCGACACAGCACCAAGGTCGCCGCGTCGAGCGCGCTGGCCACGTCGTCGAGATATTCACAGGCGCGGTAGCGTCCGCCCGCCTGTTCGTCGGCGCCTTCGCACGCGCGTCCCGGTCCGGTCTGGTGCAGGACCTGCAGACCGGCGGCACCCAGGGCCGCCGCGTGCGTGCGCAGGAACCGATTCAAGCCCGCGGCGCCCTGGCTCCCGCCGAGCACGAGCACCAGCGGCAGCTCGGCGCGGAAGCCCAGCGCCACGCGCGCGGCGAAGATCTGTTCCGCGCTGGGCTCGGCGCGCAGAAAACTCGGCGCCAGCGGCGGCCCGAAGCACGCGTGCCGTCCGCTTCCAAAGAACAAGCGGTTCAGAACGCTCGCCCGACTCGGGCCTGACGAGCCGGTGCTTGTTCTTTCCTGACCAGGCCCGCCTCCGGCGGGCAAGCGGCTCAGAGTGGCGCCCGGCGTTGGCCAGGCGTGCACGACGCGCTCGGACAGCCCGCTCAACGCGCGCGTGGCCCTGCCGGAGACGGAGTTGATCTCCAGCAACACCACCGGGACGCCCAGCGAGCGCGCGGCCAGCACGGCCGGCAGCATGGTGTAGCCGCCCAGGGCCAGCAAGACGTCGCTCGCGTGGCGCTCCAGCGCGCGGCGCGCGCGGTTCATCTCGGGCGCCGTGCGCGCCAGGAGCCGCAGCCAGGAGGGCGCGCCGCTCTCCGCGGGCTCCAGGCTCAGCACGACGCGCTCGAGGGCCAACGGGCCGAGGCGCTCGCGCGCCCCGGACAGCACGCGCTCCTCCACCGCGCGCCCGGCCGAGAACCACAGCACGTCCTCGGGCACCGCGCCGCGCGCACGCAGGTGCTCCAGCAGGTGCAGACCGGGGACCACGTGGCCCCCGGTTCCGCCGCCGGCCAGAGCGAGGCGCATGGCAGCAGCTCTCAGCGCCGCGCGAGCTGCTCGGGCGCGCGCGGATCGGCGCCGAGCTTGGCTGAGCGCGGGTCGGAGGCGCGGTTCGCGTACGGGCCGCGCCAGCCGGCCGCCACCGCGGACAGGCTGGTGGGCAGATCGATCCACAGCACCAGGGCACAGCCGGCGAGCAAGAAGAGCTTCGTCCCGCGCTTCACTTGACCTTGCCTCCGCGCGTGCTCCGCTCGGCCACGTCGACGCTGGCCACGCGCGTGTCGCCCTTCGGCGCCTGGGCGGCGACCTTGGGGCCGGCCTTCTTCGCGCCCGAGCCGCCCGCCGCGGGCGCGCCGCCCGGCAGCTTCAGCCTCTGCCCGAGCACGAGCTTGTCGGCCTTCACGCCGGGGTTGAGGTCGGCGATCTCCTTCCAGCGCTTGCCGTCGCCCAGCATGTGCTCGGCGATCTTCCACAGGTTCTCACCCTTGCCGACCGTGTGCGTGCGCGCGCTGGCCGTCTTGGGCGCGGCGGACGGAGCGCTCTTGGTCGCGACCTTCGCGGACGAAGCCGGAGCGACCTTGGCCGCCTCGGTGCGCGGAGCCGCGGCGGTGAGCGCGGCCGCGCGGGCGGCGCCGGGCAGCTGGATCGTCTTGCCGGAGCGCAGCTTGGCCGGATCGAGGCCCGGGTTGACCTTGACGATCTCGTTCCAGCGCTTGGCCGAGCCCAGTTCCTTCTGCGCGATGTGGCTGAGCGTGTCGCCAGCGCGCACGACGTAGGCGCGCGTCGTCGTCGACGACGCCGGCGCACTCGGCTGGAGCACCGGCTGCGTCTGGCCCACGACGGACTCGGGGGCTGGCTGTTCGCTCGGCGTCCCGCCCGTTCCCAGGCCGTTCGCGGTCTCGTTCTGGGCTTCCAGCGCCGCGCCCGCGCGCGGCGGCAACTCGACGCCGGCCTCGGCCGCGAGCTGCGCTGCGCGCGGATGGCGCACGAGCGGACCCGGCTGGCTCTGGGCCTGCAGCGCGAGGCGCCGCGCCGCGTCGTTCGCGGACGGCTGATCAAGCTGGGTCTGGGCCGCAGCGGCACTCGGGCCGGCGAGTTCCTGGGGCTTCTTCTTGTCCTTGCCGCCGTCCCACATCAGGACGGCCACGACAGTGACGACGAGGAAGATCAGAGCGACGATGCCGTAGCGTTCGATGGAGTGCATGGATAGAGCTCCTCGTGGGTCTTGCGCGCGGCCCCCAGGGCCAGCCCCACGGCGAAAGAGGAAACGATCAGAGAGGTACCGCCGTCGGACAGGAACGGCAGCGTCATGCCTTTGGGCGGCGCGAGACCGGCGACGACCTGCACGTGCACCATCGCTTGCAGCGCGACGGAGAGCAAGAGGCCGAAGGTGGCCAGCGCCTCGTAGCGCTCGCGCAGAGACAGCACGAGGCGCAGCGCGAACCACAGGAACGCGAGCCAGCAGGCCAGCACCAGCCAGGTGCCGAGCACGCCCAGTTCTTCGCCCACCAGCGCGAAGACGTAGTCGGATTCGAGATACGGCACACCGTCGTTGCGGAAGCCGCCGTGCGAGTAGCCGGCGCCGAACAGGTCGCCCGAAGCCAGTGCCTGCAGCGTGCCCGAGACCTGGCCGTTGTCCACCTGGCCGAACCACATCGAGATGCGGTTGCGCATGTAGGGCACGAACAGGCTCGCAGCCGAAATCACGCCGCCGCCGATGGCGACCAGCGAGGCGCCCACGGGCAGCATGCGCGCTCCGCCGACCCACATGGTCGAGAGCGCGCAGATCAAGAGCAGCATCGAGCCGCCGAGGTCGGTCTCGACCAGCACCAGGCCGAAGAACACCAGCGTCAGCGCAAGCATCGGCAGCACGCCGCGGCGGATGTCGTGCACGCGCCGGCCGAGCTTCACGCAGCGGTCGGCGACCCACAGGACGACCACGATGCGCGCCAGCTCGGAGGGTTGGAAGGTG
The DNA here is from genome assembly GCA_009691855.1 of Planctomycetota bacterium. Lineage (GTDB taxonomy): Bacteria > Planctomycetota > UBA1135 > UBA1135 > JABFRZ01. The sequence goes on from SIAI01000021.1 coordinate 23,802, forward strand.
AGCCGCGCTCCCAGCGGCAGCTCGACCCAGCGGAAGGCGCCGTTGCGCGCCGCGCGGAAGGGCTCGATGAAGACGAGCACCAACAGGATCGCGGTCAAGAGCACCAGATGCGGCAGCAGGCGGCGCAGGCCGGCCGGCCCCAGACGGAAGGCCAGCAGCATCACGCCCACCGAGAGCAGACGCATGAGCGCCTGCCCGCGCACCTCGCCCCAGAACTCCGCGGGCGTGCGCGTGGTGGCGGCGAAGCTCGTCTGCATCAGGAAGCCGAGCAGCGACAGCGCCAGCACGACCACGAACAGGCGCGTGGCCGGGCGCATCGGGTCGTGGACCTCGGCCTTGCGCGCCAGGTTGTCGAGGAAGCCCATGATCGTGAGCTGCTCGCCCACCGGCTTCTGTTCCAGGACCATCGTCTTCGTGAGTGCCATGCTCAGCGCAACTTCAAGAGGGCCAGGCTCGCGGTCGCGCCACACGCCGCCACGATCCAGAAGCGCACCACGACCTTGACCTCGTGCCAGCCCTGCTCGCGCGCCACGAACACGCCACCGTAGCGCTGCAGGCCGTGATGGATCGGCGCCATCGTGAACAGGCGCCGCTTGGTGCGCTTGTACCAGAAGGTCTGCAAGAAGCTCGTGCCGAGGTCGAGCACGAACACGCAGCCGGCCAGCGGCAAAACCAGCTCCTGCTTGGAGACCAGCGCCAGCCAGGCCAGCGCCCCGCCCAGCGGCAGCGAGCCGGAGTCGCCCATGAAAATCTGCGCCGGGTAGGCGTTGTACCAGAGGAAGCCGAGGGCCGCGCCGATCAGCGCCGCGCCCACCACCGCCATCTCGGCCGCCTGCGGCACGTGCGGCAGGCCGAGGTACGCGGTCCAGTCCGCGCGGCCGGTGACGTAGCACAGCACCAACAGCGCCGCGGCGGTGATCACGGTGCAGCCGGCCGCCAGCCCGTCCATGCCATCCACGATGTTGACCGCGTTGGCCGCGCCCGCGATCACGAACCACTCGAAGGCCACGAACACGACCAGGCCCAGCACGCCCCAGGTGGAGAGCGCCAGCGCGGGTCCCTTCAAGAACGGCGCGTAGAGGTCGAGCAGCGAGGCGCGCGCGGTGGTCTTGGCGTACCAGCAGAGGATCAGCAGCACGGACAGCGCCACCGCCGACAGCCCCAGCATCTTGGCGCGCGACGACAGGCCCTTGCAGCCGGGGATGACGAGTTTGCGGTAGTCGTCGACGAAGCCCACCGCGGCCATGCCCGAGACCAGCAGGATCGCCAGCACGACCTCGAGGTTGTCGAGCCGCGCCCACAGCACGACCGAGACGAGCAGCGCGGCCACCAGGAAGCTGCCGCCCATGGTCGGGGTCTGGCCCTTCCCGGCCTTCTGCGCCAGCTTCACCAGCTCCTCGTGCGGCGCCTTGGAGACGTCCTCGCGCACGCGGTTCTTCGTGAGCCAGACGATGACGTGCTTGCCCCACCACAGCGCGAGCAGGAAGGCCGTCAGCGCCGCCATGGCCATACGGAACGAGATGTAGCCGAAGAGGCGCAGGTCCGCCCGGTCGTGGAGCAAGGCGTACAGCACGCTAGGTAGTGGCTCGCGTCCGTCCGAAGCGTTGTTCGAGCGCCTGCACGACGCGCTCGAGCGCCATGCCGCGACTGCCCTTGACCAGCACGACGTCGCCCTCGTGCACCAGCTCGCTCACGCCGCGCGCGGCTTCCTCGGTGGTGGCGAAGTGCACCAGGGCGCTCGCGCCCAGGCCGCCCTCGAGCGCGCCCGAGGCCGCGGCCTTGACGTACGTACCGACCAGCACGATCGCGTCCACGCCCGCGCGCGCCGCCTCGCGGCCGATCTCGTGGTGCAGCTCGGCCGAGAGCTCGCCCAGCTCGAGCATGTCGCCCATCACCAGCACGCGCCGACGATAGCCGTGCAAGCCGGCCAGCACGCGCACCGCGGCGCGCAGCGCTTGCGGGTTGGCGTTGTAGCAGTCGTCGAACAGCGTCACGCCGGCGAGCTCGATGCGCTCCATGCGCGAACGCTCGGGCGCCAGCGCGGAGAGGCCCGGCAGCAGTCCGGCCAGCTCGAAGCCCAGACCCTGGGCTGCGGCCAGCGCGGCCAGCAGGTTCTCGACGTTGTGCGTGCCCAAGAGCGGCGAGGTCACCTCGCGCCCGTCGAGCTTGAAGGTCGTGCCACCGGAGTGAAAGAACAGCTCGCGCGCGTCCAGCTCGCCGCGCTCGGCGCCGCTGCCCTCGACGCTGAAGCTCACCACGCGCGCGCCGGTACGCGCGGCCAGCGCGCCGAAGTGACGCGAGCCGCGGTTGAGCACGCACAGGCCGTCGTTGGGCAGCGCTTCGGGCAGCGCACCCTTCTCCACGGACACGCCCTCCAGCGAACCCAGTCCGGCCAGGTGCGCGGCGCCGACGTTGGTGACGATGCCGATCTCCGGACGCGCGATGCGACACAGGGCCGCGATCTCGCCCGGATGGTTGGTGCCGAGCTCGGCCACGATCACGCGCGCCTCGCAGCCGGCCGAGAGCAGCGTGTGCGGCACGCCGATGTCGTTGTTGAACGAGCTGGGCGAGGCCACGACCGACACGTGCGGCGCGAGCAACGCGCGCAGGATGTTCTTGGTGGTGGTCTTGCCACACGAACCGGTGACGCCGATCACGGTGGCGTCGAGCGTCGAGCGGTACCAGGCGCCCAGATCCCCCAGCGCCCGGCGCGGATCGTCGTGCAGCAAGAGCGGCACGCCGGTCGGCAGACCCGCGGGCACCTCGCGCCCGGCCAGGAGCAACGCCGCGGCCCCGCCGGCGCGAGCCTTGTCGGCGAAGCGATTGCCGTCGAAGTTGGGGCCCGCGAGCGCCAGGAACAGCTCGCCCGCGCGCAGCGTGCGCGTGTCGGTCGAGACGCCGCACAGGGGCAGGTCGGGATCGCCGGCGACGAGCTGGGCGCCCGTCGCATCGACGACCTCGCCGAGCGTGAAGCGCCCTAGCGCAGCTCTTCCTGTACGACGAGCGGGTCCTCGAACGAGAGCCGCGTGTCGCGTACTTGTTGCCATGTCTCGTGTCCCTTTCCGGCGATCAGAACGATGTCCCCCGCGCGCGCCGATGCCAGGGCGCGTGCGATCGCTTTGCGTCGGTCGGGCTCGATCTCCACGGCGGCGCGGCCGTGTTCTAGCCCGGGCAGGATGTCCTCGATGATCGCGCGCGGGTCCTCGTCGCGCGGGTTGTCGCTGGTGACCACGCACAGGTCGGCTTGGCGCGCCACGGCACGGCCCATCGGTGCGCGCTTCTCACGATCGCGGTTGCCGCCGCAGCCGAAGACGCAGATCAGGCGTCCGCTGGCGACGCGGCGCTCGGCCGGTCGCAGCAGGAACTCGCGCAGCGTGCTCAGCACGCGCTCGAGCGCGTCGGGCGTGTGCGCGTAGTCGACGAAGACCTGGAAGCCGCGCGCGCCGGTGTCGACCGGCTCGAGGCGCCCACGCGGGGCGGTGAGCGAGGCGAGCCCGGCGACCGCGGTCGCGGGGCTCGCCCCGAGGAAGAGGACGGCGGCAAGCGCCGCCAGCGCATTCTCGACGTTGTGCCGACCCGTCAGGGGTAGAAAGTACCCGGTCCGTGGGATCCCCATCCCGTCCAGGAACAAGGTTGTCCCCGACGGTCCGACGACTTCGAGAGTGGCGCTCAGGTCAGCATTCGACCTGGTCCCGTACGTGAACACCCGTGCCCCGTTGCGCTCGGCCGCGCGGCGCATGCGTTCGGCCCCGACGTCGTCGGCGTTGATCAACGCCGCGCCGCCCGCCTTGAGGTGCTCGAAGATGCGCTCCTTGGCGCGCGCGTAGGCTTCGAGATCCGAGTGGTAATCCAAGTGATCGCGCCCGAGGTTGGTGAAGATCGCCACGTCGAGCGGGAACCCCGCCAGGCGCTCCTGGTCGAGCGCGTGCGAGCTGACCTCCAGCGCGAAGCTGTCGCCGCCCAGCTCGCGGTTGGCGCGCGCCAGGCGGTTGAGTTCGGGCGCGTCGGGCGTGGTGTGCGTGGAGGGCCGCGCGGGCGCGTTCCACAGCTTGTACTCGACCGTGCCGATCACGCCCGGACGATGCCCGACGTGGGTCAAGAGCTGGCCCACGAGGTGCGCGACCGTGCTCTTGCCGTTCGTACCGGTCACGCCGATCACGCGCTGCTCGCGCACGGGCTCGCCGTGCACCAGCGCGGCGGCGAGGCCCGTCACGCGGCGCGCGTCGGGGTGCGTCCACAGCGGCACGCCGACTGAAAAGTCGAAGGCGCGCGGCACCAGCACGGCCGCCGCTCCGCGCTGCGTGGCGTCGATGGCGAAGCGCGCACCGTCGGCCTTCGTGCCCGGCAGGGCCGAGAACAGGACCCCTTCGCGCGCGCATCGGCTGTCGAGCTGCACGTCGAGGATATCGGTGGCGCCGTCGCCCTCCAGGCGTCCGCCCAGCGCGCGCACGAGCTCGAACAGCTTCATCGTGCCCCCCCGCGCGGCGCGACGTCGGCCAGGCTGAGGGCGCCGAAACCGGGCGCGATTTCCAGCTCGGGCGCGCTGCCGTTGTGCGTCAGACCTAGGGCCTCGGCCAGCACGCGCTGCGCGGCCGGACCAGCCACGCGGCTGCCGTAGCGTTCCTTGCCACGCGGCTCGTCGACGACCACCAGGACCATGAGTTCTCGTTCGCTGTTCGGCGCGCGTCCAAAGACGCAGATCGAGCAGGTGTAGCAACGCGCGTGCGGCTTTTCGAGGGAGTCGAGCGCGTCGAGGCGCGCCTTCGTCGCCGGCAAGCCCTCGCGCTCCCAGCGCGCGCGCGCGCCCATCTCGACGTGCACGCACAGCTCGCTCGGCACTTTCTGCGCCGTGCCGGTCTTGGTGCCGAGGTCGAAGCTGGCCTCGTCGGGCGCCTGGCCCAGGGCCGCGCTCAAGCTGTCGACGAAGGCCGCGCGCACCTCGCGTCCGGTGCCCTCGTGCGCGCCCAGGCGCATCATGTCGCGCACCGTCTCGCAGGTGCGCGCGCTGAAGATGCGCGTGGGTTCGACCTCCGGCACGCGCAGCTGCTGCGCGCCCTGCTCCACCTGGCTCAGCAGGCTCGAGGGCCTGTATTCCCCGCCACGCAGGACCGAGGCCAGGGCCTCGGCGTGGCGCCACAGGGTGGTCGAGAGCTCGTGTCCGAACCCGAGCGAGGCGTGGGTGTAGGCGTAGGACCAGGGTGTGGGAGGCAGGTTCCCCGCCCGCTCGGGTCCGAGTCCTGAATGGGGCGGCCGGCCATAGCCCAGGCGCTCCAGGTACGAGTGGAAGCGCACGTCGTCCACGCGCAGCGCGATCTGCGCCAGGGCGGCGTTGACCGAGTAGGCGAAGAAGCGCGCGGCCGTGTCGGTCCCGGTGAGCGCGCCCTCGGCCTCGCGAATGACGCGCCCGCTGGCGTGGCCGTCCGGGTAGCGCACGCGGTATTCGCCCTGGCCCACGTCGAAGCGCGTCTCGGGCGTGACCACGCCCTCCTCCAGAGCCACGGCCATGGTCACGATCTTGAAGGTCGAGCCGGTGGTGAACACGTGGTAGACGGGCGCGAAGGGCTGGAGCGGATAGGCCTCGGCCGAGTCGAGGGCCAGGATCGCCCCGCTGTGCACGTCGAGCACGATGCCCATGACCACCGCGGCTTGGTGCGTGGCCAGCGTGTCCTGCAGCTGAGCGCCCAGGAAGCGCTGCAGCGACAGGTCGAGGGTCGTGCGCACCACGGGCGGCTGGCTGGCCGAGGTGTAGCCGAGGTAGCCGTTGGCGCGCGCGCCGCGCACCGGACGGTCGTCGATCCAGCGGTATTCCTCGGGCCGGCGCTCGAGCACGGCGTAACGCGGGTCGCAGAGCAGCCGATCGCACAGCTGCTCCAGCCCCGCGCGCGGCGCGGACTTGGGATCCGTCGGCTGCAGGTAGCCCCAGTTGCCGAAGAGCTCGTGTTCGCCCGCCGGATAGACGCGGTCGCGGGCGTAGGCCACGCGCATCTGCCAGCTGGCCACGCCCTGAGCCTCGAGTTCCTGGCGCAGCGGCAGCACCAGATCGGGCGCGATGCCGCGCAGGGGACGCGCGAAGGCCGTGGGCAGCAGCGCCCTCCACACCTCGTCGCGATGCGTGCGCGCCTGACCCTCCGGGACCAGCGCCGAATCGAGCGGACCGCCACTGCAGCAGGCGTAGAGCCCGTCGGCGATGCGTCGCGCCCAGCGCCAGGCCTGGGTCACGCCGTGCGCGTGGCGCTGCTCCTCGCCCAGCAGGACCTCCGGTTGCCACACGAGGCGGTAGCCTGCTTGCCCGGGTTCGAGGCGCAGGCCGCCCAGGGGCCCGCGCTCGGTGCCCGCGCCGCTGTCGATCCAGTCGTGCAGGCGCTGGGTCTGCAGCGGGCTGAGCTTCCAGGCCTCGACGCGGATCTCGCCCGCCGCGTCCATGTCGGGCAGCAGCGCGTGCAGCAACTGGTCCGCGCTGGAGGTCCCGCCCAGCACGCGCGCCAGTGCCTCGGCGATGCGCCGCGGCGTGTGCGCCTGCCACAGGCTGCGCGGCGAGAGCTCGAGGTCGAAGCGCGGCACGAAGCGCGCGATCGCTTGACCGTCCTGGGCCGCGATGGAATAGGCCGGCAGCTCGCCGCGCTCGGCGCGCACGCGCAGCGGTTGCTCGGCATCGCCGCAGGCCAGACGCACGACCCACACGGCGACGGCCAACACCACCGCGCCGACGACCACGAAGGCGCTCATCGGGCGCAGGCCGGAGGCCGATTGCAGGGACTCGTGCGGACTCACGGGGCGACCCTCCGCTCTCTCACGCGCGCGGAAGTCGCGCCCAGAAGCTGCCATTCGCGGCACTGGTTGGCGGTGCGGGTCAGCTCGTTGCGTCGCGCCTGGGCCTCGCACCAGCGCTCGAGGCGGTCGAGCTCGTTGCCGCGCGCACGGTTCGCGCTCGACAGGGCGGCCGTGAACATGCCACCGAAAAGCAGCGCCGCACACAGGATCCAGCCGACGTGCGCCCGCTTCACGCGCACCCCTCCGCGGGATCGTCGGCGAAGGCCTCGCCGCGCGGCGCGGCAGGCAGGCGCTGGCGTACCGCACAGCGCAGTAGAGCAGAGCGCGCCCGGGGATTGGCACGGCGCTCGGCCGCCCCGGGTCCGCAGGGCTTTTTGTTGGCCAGCCGCCAGCAACCTTCCCGGGCGCGCTCCTGAAGCACCTTGCGGACGAAACCGTCCTCCAAGGAGTGAAAGGTGATCACCACCGCCCGTCCGCCGTCGGCCAGGGCGCGCTCGGCCACGCGCAGCCCATGGCGCAGCTCCTCGCCCTCTTCGTTGACCGCCCGGCGCAGCGCCTGGAAGCAGCGCGTGGCGGGGTGGATCCGCCCGCGCCCGCCGGCGCACTCCGCGATCAGGTCGGCCAGCGGCAGGGTGCGCGCGAAGGGCGCGCGGGCGCGAGCGGCGACGACGGCGCGCGCGATCGCGCGCGAGTTGCGCTCGTCGCCCTCGTAGAAGAAGAGGTCGGCCAGGTCCTCCTCGTCCCAGTGATTGACGATGTCGGCCGCGGTGCGCGCGCGCGTCGGATCCATGCGCATGTCGAGCGGCCCGTCGGCCTGCAAGCTGAAGCCGCGCTCGGGATGGTCGAAGTGCAGCGAGTTCACGCCCAGGTCGAGCAGGAAGCCGACCACGGGCGCGACGCCCTCGGCCACCAGACGCGGATAGAGCTGCGACACGCGCGCCTGGCACAGCACCACGCGCGAGCCGAAGTCGGAGAGCGACCGACGCGCGTAGGCCAGGACCTCCGGATCCTGGTCAGCGCCGAACAGCTTCACCCGGGGGAAGTGCTCGAGCACGGCGCGCGCGTGCCCGCCGGAGCCCACCGTGCCGTCGACGATCCAGCCCTCGAGCTCCTCGGCCGTGCCGGAACCGCGGAAGGCTTCCAGGACCTCTCCGAGCAGGACCGGAACGTGTACCCGCGCGTTGGGATCGTTCGGCATGCTCCCCCCTGTGGCGATCATGGGCTAACCCCCGCCCCCCGGTCCGCCGCCCCCGACCAGGACCACGTCCAGGTCGTCGAAGTGGTCGTCGTTCTCGGACTCGAACTTGTCCCAGCGCGCGCGGTCCCAGACCTCGGCCCGGTCGGCGACGCCGACCATGACCACTTCCTTGTCGATGCCCGCGTACTTGCGCAGCTTCTCGGGCAGGAGCACGCGCCCCGAGCTGTCCAGCGGCGTCGGATGCACGTTGGAGAAGAACAGGCGCTGCATGGTGCGCAGGCGCTCGCCCCCGAAGGGCTGGGTCTGCATGCGCTCGAGGACCTTGGCGTAGCCCTGCTCGGAGAACAGGAAGAGGCACCCCTCGAAACCCCGGGTCAGGATCGCGACCTGTTGACCAGCGGCGTCCCGCGCGAGCTGGTCCTGGAAGCGCTTCGGCACGAAGACCCGATTTTTCGGGTCTAGCGTGTGGATGGAGTCACCGCTGAACACCGTCCAGGTCCCCGTTCCTTCCCGTCGCCTCAGTTACCTTGGATGCCACTTGGTGCCACTTGACTGATCGCGCGTGAGTATAGATGCCGCCGCGATCGAGGCGACCACGAAGTGGAGAAAACTTAAAAAAGAACGCGCGGAGCGCGGGCGGAGCTCGAGCCCGAAAGCGTGAAAAACGCCGAGGAATCCAGCGCTCGCGTCCGGATCAAGGCCGACTCGTCACGACGCAGCGCGACTCGTCACGCGCTCCCGCAGGACGCGCGTCGGGGTCCGCTACGAGGCGGACTCGCGCGATCCGGCTTCCGCCACCTGGGTGCCACCGCTCTTGGTGGCGGCGGGCGCGGGCGCGGTGCTCAGAGACTCGACCCCGGCGCCCTCGAATACCTTGGCGAGCTCGGCCTTGAGGGCCAGCGCGCGCTCGGTATCGAGCTCGAACACCTGCACCTCGAACTCTTCCTGGCGGCGCGGCCGGCGCACGCAAAGGGTCTCGCCATCGGGGTTGCGGCGGACCCCTACCAGCTTCAGGCGTTTCTTGCGCAAGAGCAGTAGCGACAAGAGGTAACGGAGCTCCTGCAGGCGCACCTCACGGCGCCCTTCCAGGCTCAGGAAGAGCTCCTCGATAGCCTCGAAGTCGACCGCGAAACGGGCCTTCTTGTCGTGGGCGTGGCGCGTGCGCCAGAACACCAGCTGCCCGCCGCTGGCCGCGGCCGCCGGCTCCGGCCCTTGGAAGCAACGCGGGCAGTGGTCCTCGCGCCGCAAGCGATCCGCATCGAAGAACAGCAGCGAGAAAATCGGCTGGCCCTCCTCGAAGGGCTGCTCGCAACGCGCGCAGCGTTCCTCGCGGTGGTGGATGCGCCAGTCGCTCATCGGCAGGGCCAGTATAGAGGCAGGATCAGAGGAAGAGCTTCACGATCCAGTAGCACAGCGCCGCCACCGCGGCCGAGGCCGGGATGGTCAGGACCCAGGCCCAGAGGATGCGCGCGGCGATGCCCCACTTGATCCCGCGCAGGCTGGTCGTGGCCCCGACCCCGATGATCGAGCCGGTGATGGTGTGCGTGGTCGATACCGGGATCCCCGAGAAGGTGGCCAGGAAGAGCGTCAGGGCTCCGCCCGACTCGGCGCAGAAGCCGCCCACGGGCTTCAGCTTGGTGATCTTCATGCCCATCGTGCGCACGATGCGCCAGCCGCCCATGGCCGTGCCTAGGGCCATCGCCAGGTGGCACGAGAGGATGATCCACAGCGTGTGCGGATCGGTGAGCGAGAGCTTGGTCTCGGGGCTCACGTATCCGGACGCCACCAGCAGGGCCACGATGATGCCCATGGTCTTCTGCGCGTCGTTGCCACCGTGCCCGAGGGAGTAGAGCGCGGCCGAGAACAGCTGTCCGCGCCGGAAGGTGCGGTCCACCGCCGCGGGACGCCAGTGGCGGAAGAGCCAGAACACGCTCAGCATGAGGACGAAGCCGGCCGCCATGCCCAGCAGCGGCGCGACCGGGATGTAGATCATCGTCTGCTGGATCTTCTCCCAGCGCAGCGCCTCCGTGCCACCAAAGGCGATGCCAGCGCCAGCCAGCCCGCCGATCAGGGCGTGCGAGGAGCTGGTCGGCAGCCCCCACCACCAGGTGAGCAGGTCCCACACGATCGCGCCCAGGAGACCGCTGAAGACGACCCACACGAAGGCCGGCTCGGCCGGCGTGACCTTGACGATCTTGGAGATCGTGTCGGCCACCTTGGGCGCGAACACGAACATGGCCACGAAGTTGAAGAAGGCGGCCCAGGCAACGGCCATGCGCGGGGTGAGCACGCGCGTCGAGACCACCGTGGCGATGGAGTTGGCCGCGTCGTGGAAGCCGTTGATCACGTCGAACGCCAGCGCGACGCCGGTGACGACGATCACCAGGAGGAGTCCGTGTTCCATGGAGGGCGGGCTAGACGCTCTCGAGGACGATGCCTTCGATGATGTTGGCCACGTCTTCGCAGGCGTCGGTGGCACTCTCGACGCCCTCGAAGATGTCGCGCCACTTGATGACGGCGATGGCGTCTTTTTCCTCTTTGAAGAGCCGCGCCACGGCGTCGGCGTGGATCGCGTCGGCATCGGTCTCGCAGCGCTTGATCTGGACGCAGTTCTTCAGGATCGCCGAGCCGTCACCCATGTTGCGCAGGCCACCGACGACCTGCGCCACCAGCTCGGTCGCGCGCACCAGCACATCGGCCGTGTCGCGCAGGTTCTTCGGCAGTCCGTGGGCCTCGTACAGGTGGATCTTGCGCGCCGTGCCGTCGATCAGGTCGCACACGTCGTCGAGCGCGGTGATCAGATCGTGGATGTCGTTGCGATCGAAGGGCGTGATGAACGTCTTGTGCAGCTGCTCCAGGCACTGGCGCACGTTCTCGTCCGCCAGGTGCTCGAGCTCCTTGATGCGCTTGACGGCCAGCACCAGGCGCCCCTCGTCGCGCGTCAGCGCCTGGAACTCCTGGGCGCACTCGGCGGTGAGCTTGGCGTGGTTCTCGAAGTAGCCGTAGAAGTGGACCGTGCGCGGCAGCAATCGCTTCAGCATGGGAGTCTCGCTGTCAGGGGTGTTCTCGAGGAGGGGAGCGGCGCCAGCGGTTGGCCTTGCGCCGCACCAGTCTGGCCCCGACCCGCGCGCGACGCAGCCACAGCCGCGCCCACAGGAATTCGGTGGCCAGCACGGTCAGCGCGAAGAAGATCAGCGGCAGTCCGGGTCCCGGCAGCACCAGCAGCAGGATCCCGAACGAGAGCAACGTCCCGCCCACCACCAGGACGGCGATGCGCTTCGCGCCGCGGTAGGTGACTCGCAGCATCGCGTTCGGTGTGGAGGATGGAGCTCAAGCGGAGCCGGTGTAGAGCCGCTCGAGCCGCTCGACGACTTCCTCGAGCGTCGGGACACGGGGGCGATTCTGGGCCAGACGATCGTAGAGTTCGGCGTCGAGCGCAAGCGTGCGCATGGCTCCCGCCAAGGCGAGCGCGTCGCCGCGCGGGAAAGTCAGGCCCGTGACGCCGTGCTCCACGGCCTCGGCCATCCCCCCCAGGGCAGTGACGACGACGGGGATGCCGTGCCGGTGAGCTTCGTGGATCGTGATCGGCATGTTCTCGTACCAGACCGAGGGCACCACGACCAGGTCCAGCTGCGCGAGCACCTCGTCCACGCGTTCCGGCGCGAAGGGCCCATGGAAGGCGACCGGCAGGCCGCTCGCCGCGCGCCGCAGGCCTGCGGCGTAGTCGGGAAACCAGTCCAGGTGTCCGTGGATCGAGAGCTCGAGCGGCTCGCCGCGCAGGTGCTGGAAGGCGTCCACCAGGACATGCACACCCTTGGAGAAGTAGATCCCGCCGATGTAGCCCACGCGCAGCGCCCGGCTGGGATCGCGGCGGCGCGGCGCGAAGCGCGGCCCAGGGTAGCCGGCGCGCAGCACCTCGCAGTCCGCCGCGCGCAGCCAGCCCGCAGCCTCGAAGGTCTGCGCCAGGAAGCGCGAAGGCGCGATCACGACGTGCGCGCGAGACAGGTCGGCGCGGTGGCGTTCGAAGCGCGCGCGCGCGGCCTGGGCCCAGATCTCTTCGGGCTCCAGCTCGGGCCAGCGTTCGCGCCACACGGGGTGGCGCCGCAGGCAGGCCGTGCAGCGCCCGTGGAGCGCTTCGGTGCACAGCTCGCCGTCGGGGCGCAGCAGCGTGCTCACGTCGCACAGCAGGTGGTAGTCGTGCAGCGTGACCAGCACGCGCGCCCCGCTCTCGCGCGCCGCGGCGATGCAACGCGAGCCCCAGATGGCCAGGTGGTGGAAGTGCACCGCGTCCGGACGCAGCTCGGCGAGCTGCCGCCTGAACACGGCCAGCGAGCGCTCCTCCTCGAAGCTCTCGCGCACGTCGGCGTACTCGCGCTGGTGCACGATCTCGAGCGTGCGCACGCCGTCGAGGACGCCCTCGCGGCGCTCGCCGTCGCGCGCGGCGAGGTCGCGCTCGGTGAACAGCACGGTGACTTCGTGCCCGCGCCGCGCCAGCTCGCGCGCGGTCTGGTGCGCGTGGATCTCCGCGCCGCCGGTGTGGCGCGGCAGGTAGTCGTGCAACGCCACCAGGATCTTCACTCGAAGCCGAGCTCCTTCCCGCTGCACTGCTGCAGCGCGCGCGCCCAGGCGTCCTCGCCGGCCTGCCAGATGCGCTCGCGCTCGGACACCACGCGCGCGTCCGGCGCGCCGGCGCGACGCGCGTCCGCGTACAGCGCGACGAGCGCCGCGACCTGCGCCGCGCCGCTGGGCGTGAAGTGCTGCGGCTCCGGCAGGCTCGTGCGCAAGCGCGCCAGCAAGCCGGGCTCGTCCAGCAGGCGCTGCAACACGCGCGCGAGGTCGCGCTCGTCGCCCTGGGCGTAGAACAGCGCGCCCTGCTCTTCCGCCAGGCGCTCGGCGTAGGCGCCGCTCTGCGGCAGCACCAGTGGCAGTCCGAGGGCCACGGCCTCGTCCAACACCAGGCCAAAGGACTCGTGCGCCAGCGTGCCGCTGACGAAGGCGTGCACGGCGCTGACCGGATGCGCGTCGAGCGCGCCGGCGTCGTAGGGCCCGTGGAAGCGCACGTCGAGGCCCTGGGCGAGCTCGCGCAGCTCGCCCGCGAACACCGCATCGGGCTCGCCGCCGGCGATGTGCAGCTCGACGCGCCGCGGCTCGCGCAAGCTCCGCACGGCGCGCAACACGCGGTCGGCGCCTTTCAGGCGATACAGGTGCCCCCACATCCCGAGCACGAGCTTGTCGGCTGGCGCGAGGGCCAGCGGGCTCCGTCGGCGCAGCGCGAGCGCGCGGCCGTTGGGCACGACGGCGAGCTTCAAACGCTCCGCGGCGAGCCCCAGGTAGCGCGTGACGGCCTCGCCATGGGCGCGCGTGGGCGTGACCACCGCGCGCGCCAGCTCCAGCTCGCGCGCCAGATCCGCCGAGCGCTCGAGCAGCGCGATGCCCTGGCTCTCGAAGGAGCTCCACGGCGTGCGCGGCGGCACCTGAGCTGCACACTTGATGCACGGCGCGGGCGCCAGCTTCACCGTGCAGAACTCGCCCGACTCCGGGCGCACGCGGAAGGTCACCAGGCACGTCGTCCACAGGTCGTGCAGCGTGACCACGGCGGGGACGCCCTCCAGCGCCGAGCGGTGCACGAGGTCGCGCGACAGGCGGATCCAGTGGTGCACGTGCACCACATCGGGCTTCTCCTCGCGCAGGATGTCGCGGAAGGCGAGCGAGGCGCGCGCCGAGGCGCTCTTCTGCCAGTGGTCGAAGTACAGGTCCGCGCGGTGGATCTTATGCACGCGGATCGCGGGCCGCCCCGCGCCCACCTCGTCGAACTCCAGGCTGCGCCGGAAGCCCTGCTCGTGGCGCAGCGTGCCGGCCACGACCACGACCTCATGCCCCGCGGCGACCAGGCCGTGGGCCAGCTCGCGCACGGCGCTCTCCGTGCCGCCCACGAGCTCGGGCGGATAGCCGTGCAGCGCCAGCAGGACCTTCATCGCGCCCTCCGCGCCGCCAGCGCCGCCGCGTAGCGCTGTTCGAGCTCCTCCGCGCTGACGCGCATGTCCTTCGACGGCGCACCGCGCGCCAGGCGTGTGAGCTCGCCCGGAGCGCGCAGGATGCGCGTCAGGTGCGCGGCGAGGTCGGCTGCGTCCCCCACGCGGAAGCGCCAGCCATCGCGGCCATCCTCGACCAGCTCGGCCATGCCGCCGAGGTCCGAGACCAGCACCGCCGTCCCCGCCGCGCGCGCTTCGTGGATCGCGAAGGGTGAGTTCTCGAACCACACGCTGGGCACCACCAGGAGATCGGTCGCGGCCAGGACCGCGGGCACGCGCTCGCGCGTCAGCGCGCCGGCGAGGCGCGCGCCGAGCGGCGCGGCCGCGTGCTCGAGGCGCGCGATGTACTCGCTCGTGGGTTCCTTCGGGCCGTGCAGGGTGAGCGTGGCGCGCGCGCGCAGCTCGGCCGGCACCCGCGCGAAGGCTTCCAGAAGCAGGTGCGGAGCCTTGTGCTGCGCCAGGGTGCCGAGGAAGGCGATGCGCACGCGCTCGGCGGGCACGCGGCGCAGGTCGGCGAAGGGTTCGAGCTCCATGCCGTAGGCCAGGAGCTCGACGCGCTCGCTCGGCAAGCCCCAGGCGAGGAATTGCTCGCGCAGGAAGCGGCTAGGGGCGAAGAAGCGCTCCACGCACGGCAACAGGCGCGCACGCAGGGCTGCATCGCGTTCCTTGGCGCGCGCGGCGAACTCCTGCGCCAGCGCGGGCTCGGGTTCGCTGGCGCGCGTCGTGGCATGCGGGCGCAGGCGCTCGCCAACGCGGCGCGCCACACGCGACAGATCGAGCCCGCCGAGGCGCTTCACCCCGGCCACCACGCGCGCCGTGCGCCGCTCCAGGTCCGACTGCGCGAACTTGAACTGCGCCAGGCACGTGCCGCAGCGCGAAAAGTCGATCGTGTCGCAACGCCCGCCGTCGGCGTGCAGGCGCTGGCCGAAGCGCGCGCACTGCAACCAGAAGTCGTGCAGCGTGAAGAACACCGGGATCCCGCGCCGGTGCGCCTCCTCCACGCAACCCACCGACAGGTACAGGAGGTGCATCACGTGCACGACTTCGGGGCGGAACTCGTCGAGCACGCGCGCGAAGGCCGCGGCGGCCGGCGGATAGTCCCAGGTCTCCTGGAAGTCGGCGTAGAAGAGGTTGTTGACCAGCTCGTCCACGCGGATGCCCTGCCACTCGCGCCGCGTGAGCGTCAGGTGCGGCCGGCCGATGTCCTTCTCGGTGGCGAACACGCGGAGCTCGTGGCCGCGCTCGACCAGGCGCCGCGCCAGAGCGCCGGTGTAGACCTCGGTCCCGGCCGGGTGGGCCGGAAGGAAGTCGTGCACCAAGAGGAGGATGCGCATGGGGAGGTGCAGCCTAGTGTCCTGCGTGCGGAGCTCGCCAACACCTTCCACCGACTGCGTCGAAGCGCCGGGCTCCGCGCGCGGACGCGCCGCGCGCCGAACGACGCATCGACCGCTCGTCAGTTCTCGAAGCCCAGGTTGTCGATGGCCGTCGTCCCGAACAGGGAGATCGAGATCTGGACCACGCGCGTGGGCTGGTACCCGGTCGCCTCCGCACCCAGCGCCGGGGCCTGGAAGCCGGGCTGTGGCGAGAGCGTCGTCAGGTCGAGCGTGCGCCAGCCCGGTGGACCGTCGAGCAGGACGTCCTCGGTCCAGCCGGGCGGGATGGTGTAGTCGCGCGCACGGCCCATGTCGTCCACCAGGCGCACGTGCGCGCCGCCGCCCGGCAGATCGTCGCGATCCACGTCCACCAGGTCGATGGAGAGCGGCGTCGTCGGGCGCAGGAAGTGGAGCTCGATGCGCCCACCGTCCTGGTCGTCGTTGGGGTGATCGAAGATGCCCGGGACGCTCTGGGACGGATCCAGCGAGTTCTGCAGAATGAGCACGTTGCCGAGGCCGACGAGGAGATCGCGGTCCTGGCTCGTCTCGTTGGGACCGTCGAGCGTCGAGTCGAAGATGGCGGGCCCGAGGTTGGCTCCGCTGCCCGTGATCTCGAGCACGCGCCCGAAGCGCGGTGGGCGGGAGAGGTCCTGGCCGTCGACGAGCGGGGTCAAGCGGTCATCGATCGTCTCGAAGTCTATCCGCGCGCGGCCGCGCAGCCGGAGCCACCAACCGACACCCGCGCCCGGCAGCACCCGGTCCGAGCCCGGCGCGCCGACGAACAGGTCCGGCACTCCGTCGAGGTCGAGGTCGCCGAGCCCCGCCAGCCCGAGGCCGAAGCCGTCCCGAGCGGCGAGCGCGTCCGTGAAGCCGCCGCGCAGCGCGCCGATCTCACGCTGGCCTCGCACACGGCCGCTGCGGTCCAGCGCGAGCACCCACGCGGCGCCGCGGCCCTCGCCGTCCGCGCCGGGCGCGCCGACGACGAGCTCGCCCACGCCGTCGGCGTCGAGGTCGCCGATGTAGGCGAGCGCAGCGCCGAAGCGGTCGCCGGCCGCGAGACGCCCGTCGAAGCCGCCCTGGTCGCGGTCGATGACCCGGCTCGCGCGCCGCACGCCGAGCGGTCCTAGGAACAGGAGGTAGGCGCGCCCCGCGTCCTGGAAGAGCCCCGAGTCGGCGCCGGGCGCGCCGACGGCGAGCTCGCCCACGCCATCATGGTCGAGGTCGGGCAGCGCGGCCAGCGCGCTGCCGAAGCGCTCGCCGGGCGCGAGGCCCGGCACGTCGAACCTGCGTCCGTCGCGCACGGAGCCATCCGCCTCGAGGAACAAGATCCAGACGGCGCCCGCCTCAGTACCCAACGCGTCGTCGCCGCTCGCGCCGACGGCGAGGTCGGGCACGCCGTTCCCATCCAGATCGTCGAGCGCGGCCAGCGCGCAGCCGAAGCGGTCGCCGTCCGCGAGCGGCGCGGTGAAGCCTCCGCGCCCGCGACCGAGGTCCAGCGCCACGAGCGGCGCGCTGTGGGAGTCGAGGTGCACGACGCGCACCGTGCCCTCGAGGTGCCCCGGATCGTCCGGAGCGCCGACAGCGAGGTCCGGCGATCCGTCACCGTCGAGGTCGCCGAGCCCGGCGGTCGCCGCGCCAAAGGAACGCGGCCCGTCCAGCGTCGCCTCGGGCGCGAGGCCGCCACTCGGCCCGAGCTCGGCACACAGGACCTGCCCCCGGCCGGGCGAGCCCACCGCCAGGCGCAGAGGACGCGCCCCCTCGCTCGGCGCGATGCGCGCGGCGGAACGCGCGAAGCCGTCGAACGCCTGCACCCCGCCGCACCGCGGAGCGAGCGAGACGTGCGCGCGCACGCGGTGATCGCTCCGCAAGAAGCACACCCACAGATTCCCGCGGTTCGTGCAGCCGTCGATGTCGTCTAGGGTCGCACCCACGGCCAGGTCCAGCAGGCCATCGCCGTCGAGGTCGCCCAGCCCGGCCAGGGATTGGCCGAAGTGGTCGCGCGCTTCGAGCGCGTCGGTGAAGCCGCCCGAGCTCTCGCTGACGAGGACGGCGCTCTTGATGGAGCCCGTCGCCCCCATGAGCGCCGTCCAGAACGCACCCTGGTCGATCGCCTCGGCGGCGTAGTTCGGATCCCCGATCAGGAGGTCGGGCACGCCGTCGCCGTCCATGTCGCCGGCCGCCGACAGGCTGCTGCCGATGAGCGAGCTCGAGCTGAAGGAGAAGCCGTGGAGCTTGGTCGCCGCGCGGAAGGAGTGATCCGCCCGCAGGCGCAGGACCCAGATGGCGCCGTTCGGGGACTCGAGGTCGCCGATGGCGAGGTCGCGTCCACCGTCCGCATCCAGGTCGCCGACCACCGCCACCGCCGCGCCGAAGCTGACGAAGGGTTGCAGCACGACGCCGCCGTCGCCGCCGAAGGACTGGCCGATCTTCTGGTAGGAGCGGACTGTACCGTCGGGCGCGAGCATGAGCAGGAACACGGCGCCGAACGCGTCCGCGTTCGTCGCGCCCACGGCGAGGTCCGGGGTGCCGTCCCCGTTCCAGTCACCCAGCCCGGCGAGCGACACGCCGAAGACACCTCCGACCTCCGGACCGAGCCCCCCCAGCCCCGGCCCGAGCGCGCGCGTCTCGCGCACGGACCCGTCGTGGCGCAGGAACAGGATCCAGGCGCGCCCGCGATTCGCGGCCCCCTGCAGCGGCTCGCCGACGACGAGCTCGGTCGTGCCGTCGCCGTCCAGGTCGCCGAGCGCGGCGAGGCTGCTCCCGAAGCTGTCGCCGGGGCCGAGATCGCCGGTGAACCCGCCCTCACCCTCACCGATCCTTCGCCTAACGCGCGCCGTGCCGTCGGAGTTCATGAACAGGATCCAGACGTGGCCGGATTGCCCCCTGCCGTTGTCAGGGCCGGAGGCACCGACAGCGAGATCGACGACGCCGTCGCCGTCCAGATCGCCGAGCGTCGCCACGGTTCCGAACCGGTCCCCGTTCTCGGCCCCGAGCTCGGGCTCGAGGCGCTGCGTCGCACGCACCACGCCGCCCGCGGAACCCGGCTGGAAATCATCCCTCTGGACGCCACCTTGGAGCCAAGCGCAGGAAAGCAACAGGGTCGAGAGCACGGAACCCTCCGTCGAAGAAGAGCGGTCTCTGCGGACCGCCGCACTGTACTGCGCCGCGCGCGTCGGTGTGGGTCCAAGCCAAATCAAGCCGCGAAAGGGCGCACGAGCCGCCACCATCCCCGCAGCAGGAGGTCGAGGCCGCGCGCGAGCGCGCGCCCGGGCGCGCTCGCGACGACCGCCGGCGAGAGCACGAGCGGCCCGCCGACGAGCAGCTCGCGATCCGCGCGTCGGCGCTGCCTCTGCACCGCCGCGCGCGCGCCAACGAGCCGCGGGAGCATCCGCAGGAACGCCAGGCGCCCTGCGAGCTGTGCGCCGAGCTCGCCGTTCTTGAGCGCGAAGACGACCCACACGCACTCGTACAGCGCGAAGGCCGGCAGGATCAGCAGCAGCGTGCGCAGGTGGTAGCACTTGGCCAGGATCCAGCGCCGGTTGCGGGCGTGCAGGAACACGCGCTTCGCCGGGTAGCCGCCGCCGCGAAACGAGAGCCCGGCCGTGCCGCCGCGGTGGCGCACGAGCGCGTCCTCGACCGACAGCAGGCGCTCGCCGGCGAGCTTGAGGCGCAGCGCGAGGTCCAGGTCCTCGGCCAGGTAGAAGAGCTCCTCGTCGTAGCCGCCGCGCGACAGGACCACGTCGCGGTCGAGCAGCACACAGATCGCCACCAGCGCGTCGGCCTCGACCACGCCCGTGCCCTCAGCCTCGGCGAGCGGCGCGTAGAAGTTGCGCAGCGCGATCAAGCCCAGATAGTGGAAGCCGCCACCGTCGTAGTGCACGCGCGTGGGCTCGTCGTAGAGCACGCTGCGCGCCTGCGCGAGGCACGCCCCGGGGTCGGCCTCCAGCGCCGCGCGCAGCTTCGAGAGCACGCCCGGCTCGAGCACCGCGTCGTTGTCCACCGCCAGCACCCAGCGGTGCCGCGCCGCGCGCATGCCCGCGTTGCGCGCCGCGCAGGGGCCGCGGTTCTTGGCCAGCACCAGCACCTCGACCCCCGGGAAGCGCGCGCGCACCAGGGCCACGCTGCCGTCCGTGGAAGCATCGTCCACCACCAGCACCTCGTCCGCGCCCTGGGTCAGCAGCGCGCCCAGGCAATTCTCGAGGTAACGCTCGCCGTTGTAGTTGCAGACGACGACGCTGACGGCGGGAAGACGCGGCACGCGGGGCGGAGCTTAGCTACGGCGGCGCGCGGATCCACCCTCGGGGTGGGAGCCCGATCACGCGCGTCCTTGTTGCAGCTCGAGCAAGCGCTCGAACACCCGGCTCACCCCGTCCTCCGGCGCGCCCGCGCTGGAGTCGGCTGGCGCAAGCTGATGATGTGGCTGTTCCTGGTCACGGACGCGCTCCTGTTCGCGGGCTTCCTGGGCGGCTACGCCTTCTGCCGACTGGCCAGCGACAAGCCCTGGCCCGACCGCACGCAGGTCTTCGATCTGACGTTCATCACGCTCATGACCTTCGCGCTGATCACCAGCTCGACGACCATGGCGAGCGCGGTGCTGGCGGCGCGCAACGGACGCCTGCAGGCCGCGCGCGGGTTCCTGCTGGTCACCGCGCTGATCGGCCTCGGCTTCCTGGGCATGCAGGCGGTCGAGTGGTCGCACTTCATCCACGCCGGCGCGCGGATGGACTCGAACCCCTGGGGCGTGCCGGGCTTCTCGAGCTACTTCTTCCTGATCACCGGCTTCCACGGCACGCACGTCTTGATCGGCGTCGTGGTGCTGCTCCTGACCACGCTGCGCTCGCTGCAGCGTTCCAACGCCGACGAGCTGGTCGAGGTCGTCGGCCTGTACTGGCACTTCGTCGATCTGGTGTGGGTGTTCGTCTTCGGCTGCTACTACCTCGTCTAGGCCAACCCATGAGCTCCCAAAGCGGCGTCTCCAGCTACCGCACCTACTGGATCGGCTGGCTCGTGCTCCTGATCCTGACCGTGGGCATGGTCTTCTCCGGCGCCAAGCCCGTGCTGGTCGGCGGCATGCTGGCCAAGGCCAGCATCATCACGCTGCTCTACATGCACCTCATGCACGAGCGCCGACGCCTGGTATGGACGATCCTGCTCGGGATCTTCCTGACCTCGGCCGTGCTGGTCGTGCTGAGCGTGCCGGACGGGATGGCGATGTAGATGCGCTGGCTGCGCGTGTTCGCCGTCGCGGGAGCGCTGTGGAGCGTCTCCGCCCCGCTCGCGGCCCAGGCCTGCTGACCGCGCTTCGGGGAGACCCCCGAAACGGCCCGCCTGGCAGGCGGGTTCCAGGACGGAACCCTGGTGCTGTTGATCGTTCAGTGGGCGCTGCTGGGCGGCGCGGCGTGGTGGTTCGTGCGCCGCGCGCGGGTAGGCGGCGAGCCGTTGGAGTAGACGCCGGAGCCGAGGCTTCAACCGAGACGCCGCGCGCAGACTCGCTGAATCAACCGGGCTCAGTACCCGCGCTTCTTGCGGAACTCCTCGAGCGCCGGATCGATCGGCGCGGTCTTCTTCGGCAAAGGCGGAGTCGGCGCGGGGCCACCGAGCGGCGCCGAGGAGATCGGGCTGGAGCTCGGTCCCGAACGTGAGGGCATCGGGCCGCTGGGATTCGGCTGGTGGCTCGGGGCCGAGCCCATCGACGGGGCCTCGTGGGCCGGACCGGCGCTCTCGCCGAGCTCGCCGAGCTGCGCGGGGTCGAGCTTGATCCCGGCGTGGTTGAACTGCTGCAGCAGCGTCTCCTTCTCGACCGCCTTGAGGTAGGCCTCGGCCGGATCGACCAGACCCTTCTGCACGAGCTCGAGCAGCGAGTCGTTCAAGAGGCGCATGCCGATCTTGCCGCCCATCTGCATCTGCGACATCAGCTGGTGCGTCTTGCCCTCGCGGATCAGCGCCGCCACGGCCTTGGTGCCGATCAGGATCTCGAGCGCGGCCACGCGGCCCTTGGGCTTCTTCTTGAGCAGCGTCTGCGCCACCACGCCCTTGAGCGACGAGGCCAGCATGGTCTTGATCTGGTCCTGACGGTCGGCCGGGAACTGATCGACGATGCGGTCGACCGTGCTCATGGCCGTGGTCGTGTGCAGGGTGCCGAACACGAGGTGACCCGTCTCGGCCGTCTCGATGGCGATGGCGATCGTCTCGAGGTCGCGCATCTCGCCCACCATCACGATGTCCGGATCCTCGCGCAGCGCGGCGCGCAGCGCGCGCTTGAAGCTCTCGGTGTGGCGCCCGACCTCGCGCTGGTGCACCAGGCACTTCTGCGTCTGGTGCACGAACTCGATCGGGTCCTCGATGGTGATGATGTGGTCCGAGCGCGTCTTGTTGATGTGGTCGATCATCGCCGCCAGCGTGGTCGACTTGCCGCTGCCGGTCGGACCGGTGACCAGCACCAGGCCCTTCGACAGGTGGCACATGTCCTTGACCGCCTTGGGCAGGCCGAGCTGCTCGAAGGTACTCACCTGGCTCGGGATCTGGCGGAAGACGGCGCCCGGGCCGCGGTGGTCCATGAACAGGTTGCAGCGGAAGCGCGCCTTGCCGGGCAGCTCGTAGGCGAAGTCGGTGTCGTGCTCGCGCTCGAACTGCTGCTGGTTGTGCTCGGGCGTGATCTCGAACAGCATCTGCTGCATCTCCTCGGCCTCGAAGGCCTGCACGCCGTTCACCGCGACCATGTCCCCGTGGAGGCGGAAGTAGGGCGGCAGTCCGGTGGTCAGGTGCAGGTCGGAGCCCTGGATGTCCACCATCTTCGAGAAGAACGCGTCGAGCTTGGCCATCGCTGTCTCGTGAGTCTCGGGTCGAGGTTCGGGATGGCAGCTTTCGGCCAAACGCGCCCACGCCTGTAGGCTGGTCGGGATGGCGCTCTTCTTGGCCCTGCTCGCCGCTGGATCGGCCCTGTTCCAGGACGCCGTCGAGCTCGGTCCGGGCGCGCTCGCGGCGGCCGAGGCGCGCCTCGGCTGGCGCACGCTCTTCGACGGCCATTCCCTCGCCGGCTGGCACGCCTTCGGAAAGCCCGGCGCGGCGGCGGAGGGCTGGAGCGTGGTCGACGGCGCGCTGCACCACGCGGCCGCGGCCGGCGGCGGCGACCTGGTGAGCGACGAGCGCTTCAGCGACTTCGAGCTCGAGTTCGAGTGGCAGGTCGCCGCGGGCGGCAACAGCGGCGTGAAGTACCGCTTCGCCGACGAGCGCCGCCTCGGGCGCGTGCTCGGGCCGGAGTACCAGCTGCTCGACGACGCCGTGCATCCCGACGCGCAGAAGCCCGAGACCTCCGCGGCGTCCCTGTACGCGCTCTATCCCCCGCTCGAGAAACAGCTGCGCCCCGCCGGCGAGTGGAACCGCGCGCGCATCGTCTCGCGCGCCAACCACCTCGAGCACTGGCTCGAGGGCCGACGCGTGCTCACGGCCGAGGTCGGCAGCGCCGACTGGGAGGCGCGCCGCGCGGCGAGCAAGTTCGCGGCCGACGAATTCTTCGCGCGCGTGCAGCCCAGCCCCTTCGCGCTGCAGGACCACGGCGACGCCGTGTGGTTCCGCAACCTGCGCGCGCGCGACCCCGCCCTCCCTCCCGAAGCGACGCGCGCCCTGTTCGACGGCCAGACGCTCGCCGGCTGGACGCTCACCGGCAAGGGCGAGGTCGGACTCGAGAACGGCGAGCTCGTCGGCAAGGGCGGCGACGGCAAGGGCTTCCTCGTGTACGAGCGCCCGCTCGCCGACTTCGTGCTCGAGCTCGAGCTCAAGAACGACGCCCCCGCCAACTCCGGCATCCAGATCCGCAGCCGCCTCGAGAACGGGCTCGTCTTCGGCTACCAGATCGAGGTCGATCCCTCGCCGCGCGCCTGGTCCGGCGGGCTGTACGAGGAGGGCGGCGCGTGGATCCAGTCGCTCGAGCACGACGAGTTCGCGCGCGGCGCGTTCCATCCCGGCGAGTGGAACCACTACCGCATCGAGTGCTGCGGCCCGCTGATCCGCGCCGCCGTCAACGGCATCCCGACCTGCGATTTTCGCGAGGCCAAGGTGCGCAGCGGCGTCCTCGCGCTGCAGCTCCACGACCCCGCGACGCGCATGCGCTGGCGCAACCTGCGCCTCTGGGAGCTGACAGCGCCGAAGCGCTAGCGCGTCAGCTCGATCAAGAACACCTCGCGCGTGCGGAGGTCGCCGGCGCGGTCGAGGCTCGGGTCGAGCACGCGCACGACCTCGTTGGTGGCGCGGAAGCCCAGGCGCGCGAGTTCGTCGAGGCAGCCCTGCAGGTAGGCGCGCGCCGGATCGGCCAACAAGATGGCGCCGCCGGGAGCGACGTGCGCGGCCAGCGCGCGCGCGACCGGCGCGGGGTGGCCGGCCTCGTAGAGGATGTCGCTGCCGACGACGTAGTCGAAGCGCCGCGCGAGGTCGGCGCTGCGCCAGTCGAGCTCCAGGTATTCGAGCGCGTGGGCTGCGAGCTCGTTGAGCGCCAGGTTGCGCGCCAGGAACGCCGGCACGTCCGGGTGCAGGTCGGTGGCGGTGACGCGCGCGCCCAGCTTCACGGCCACCAGCGCGGGCAGCGCGAGGCCGCAGCCGAGCTCGAGCACGCTGCGCCCCGCGAGCGCGCTCCCGCGGCGCGCCAGCTCCTCGGCCAGCGCGCGCGCGGCCGGCCACACCACGCCGAAGTATGGGCACAGGTCGCGCTCGAGCTCGTCCTCGCGCAGCTCGGCGCGCGCGAGCAGCGCGTTCATGGCCGCATCCAGATCGGCCAGGGTCACGAACGACAGCGCGATGTCGCCGAAGCGCTCGCGCACCTCCTTCAGCGCATAGGGCAGGCTCAACTGCGCGCCACCAGGCTGCGCGTCCGCTCGACGCGCGCCACGCGCAGCTCGAAGGCCGCGTACCACTCGCGCCGGCCGCGCGCCTGGGCCACGAGGTGCTCGGCGTGCGCCTGCCAGGCGGCGATCACGGCCTCGTCGCGCCAGTAGGAGACGGTGATGCCGAGGCCGCTAGCGTCGCGCACGGACTCGACGCCGAGGTACCCGGGCTGGGCGCGCGCGAGTTCGAGCATGCGCTCGGCCATCGCGCCATATGCGTTCTCGCAGCTGGTGCGCAGCGAGCTGAAGATCACCGCGTAGTAGGGCGGCGCGGGCAAGGCCGTGGCGAGACCGGAGTCGCTCATGGCGCGGATCCTGCTCGATTCGGCGCCCGGCACCAAGCCCGCGTGGCTGTCGGCGCACATTCCGGCGGCGCCGGAACCCGCGCGGAGGCCCGGCGCGGGATTTCGAGCGCGACCTGCGTCCTTCTCGCCCCGCACGCGTCTCCAGGGGTGCCCAATCGACCAGCAACGAGGAACCACGACCATGAACACCGCCCCCACCGCCACGCGTCTCGCCAGCCACGTCTCCATCGACACCGCCGACCTGGCGCGCTCCGCCGCCTTCTACCGCGCCCTGTTCGGGGTCGAGCCGGTGCTGGAAAAACCCGACTACGTGCGCTTCTGGCCGGCCGAGCTCGGCCTGGTGCTGGCCCTGAACGCGTGCCCGCCCCGCGCGGCCGGCACAGGAGCGCTGCAACACCTCGGCATCCTGTTTCCCGACGCGGCGGCCCTGCGCACGGCGCGCGAGCGTCTGGCCAAGGCCGGCTTCACGAGCAGCGGCACGGAGCACACCGTGTGCTGCTACGCCGAGCTCTACCAGTTCTGGGCCACCGACCCGAGCGGCGTGCGCTGGGAGCTCTTCCTGGCCCACGCGGAAGTCGTCGAGCCCGCGCCGACACCGAGCGCGTGCTGCGCCCCGAGCTGCTGCTCGTAACATGCAAGCCATGAGCCCGTCGAGCGAACTCGAGCACCTGTGGCGCGAGTCCAGCGCGCGCCTGCGCGCCTGGTTCGAGCGCCACGCGAACGCCGCCGACGCCGAGGACCTCGTGCAGGAGACCTTCATCCGCGTCCACGCGCGCCTCGACACGCTCCTGGACGCGGTCAGCGTGCGCGCCTGGATCGGCACGATCGCACGCAACGTGCTCGTCGACCACCGGCGCCGCCGCGCGACGCGCGGCGCCGACGTCGCCGTGCTCGACGAGCCGCCGCAGCCCGAGCCGGACGAGGAGAACCTCGACCGCACCGTGGCCGGCTGGCTCGAGGACCACCTGCGCGAGCTCGAGCCCGCCGACGCCGAGGCCCTGCGCGTGGTGGACCTCGAGGGCCGCACGCACAAGGACCTGGCCGAACGCGCGGGCCTCTCGCTCTCCGGCGCCAAGTCGCGCGTGCAGCGCGCCCGCAGCAAGCTGCGCCAACGCCTCGAGGACTGCTGTGCCTTCGCCTTCGACGCGCGCGGCGGGATCCTCTCGGCCGAGAAGCGCCGCCGCGAGTGCTGCGAGGACGAGGGCTGCGGGTGAGGGGCGTGGCACAGGCGGTGCCGAACTCGCCGCGTTCCTGTGGCAGCTCTGACGTGCGAGTCTTGGCGTTCGACGCGAGGGACGCGAGCGTTGCAGATCGGGTTTGAGTTGCGCGAGAAGAGTGCGCAGGCCTCGCGCAGATCGCTGACTCGCTAGGATCGGGTCGCTCTTCCCGCGCAGGCCCGATGAACGCTAGAACACCCCGCTCCAGCCTCTACCCCTTCCGCCATCCGGACGAACTGCGAGGACACGCTGGACGGCGCGGAAGGCGGATCGCGATGAATCCGAGTCGGGACAAGGAGCGCCGGAACGACTCCAGGCCCGCGTCGATTGCTGGTGCAGGAAAGGCCCTCGGCGTCTTCCTGATCAGCCTCCTTGGAGCCAGCCATGCGCATGCATGGCAGAAGACGGGCAAGGTGGTCCGGTGCACCCTCGAGTCCGAGGCCCTTGCGGACAACACCCTGGACCTGCCGGGGTTCGGAAGCCTCGAGGTGTATCTACCGCCCTCGTATGAGACCGATTCGAGCCGGAGGTATCCCGTGCTCTACTTGCTGCA
The DNA here is from genome assembly GCA_009691855.1 of Planctomycetota bacterium. GTDB lineage: Bacteria > Planctomycetota > UBA1135 > UBA1135 > JABFRZ01. Next base: position 50,127 of record SIAI01000021.1, read on the forward strand.
CGGGATCGGCGGAACCTCGCACGACTGGACCGAACAGGGGCCCACGATCCAGAGGGTCATGGACGAACTGGTCGAGCAGGGACGCATCGGCGAGTTCCTCGTCGTGATGCCCACCGCGCGGACCCCTTTCGGCGGCAGCTTCTACGTGAACTCGCCGGTCAATGGCCGCTGGGACGACTTCTTCGCGGGGGATCTCGTGCCGTTCATCGATGGAGAGTTCCGGACGCGCGCCGAGCGAGAGTCCAGAGCCATCGCCGGGCACTCGATGGGCGGCTACGGAGCCTTGCGATTGACCATGGAGCATCCGGAACTCTTCGCCGACGTCCTGGCGCTGTCTCCGGCATGTCTCGACGTGAGCGACGACCTCGGCCCATCCAATCCGACCTGGGCCAGGATGAGCGAGTATCGGGACATGCCCGCTCTGGTGGATCAGGTCCGCAACGGGAACGTCTATCCCATGTCGCTCCTGGCCGTGGCGGCGGCCTTCTCGCCCGACGTCGGTGCAAGCCCCTTCCCCGTGAAGCTGCCCTACCGCGTGACGAAGGCAGGCGTCGAGCCTGTCGAAGACGTGCTCGCACTCTGGAAGCGGTTCGCCATCGCCCCTGCCGCCCGGACCCGCCCGGGGGCCTTCAAGAACCTCCGCTTGCTCTATCTGGACTACGGATACCGAGACGAGTACCCCCACATCCCCTCCGGCGTCGAAGCCCTGCACGGCGTCCTCGCGAGCCAGGCCATTCCACACGTTCTCGAGGCCTATGCCGGAACGCACAACGACGTGCTCTGGAAGCGTCTGTCGGAGCGTGTGCTGCCTCTGCTCGGTGCCACGCTGGCTCCCGGAAGGTAGCTGAACAGCACGACCAGCCGCCGCGGCGAGCACGCGCGCTATCCTCGCGCGCCCCGATGCCGGTTCTGCTGTCCCTGTGCGCCGCGTTCGCCTATGGCGCGGGCGATTTCTTCGGCGGCTTGAGCGCGCGGCGTGCGTCGGCGCTGGCGACGGCGTTCCTGGTGCAGTTCGTGGGCTTCGCGGGCTTGCTCGTGCTGCTGCCGTTCACGGTCGAGCACGCGCCCGACGCCACGACGCTCGGCTGGGGCGCGTGCGCTGGGCTGTGCGGCGGCCTCGCGGCGCTCACGCTGTATCCGGCGCTGGCACTGGGCAACGCCAGCGAGGTCGCGCCGCTCTCGGCGGTGATCGGCACGGCGCTGCCCGTCCTGTTTGGCATCTCGCAAGGCGAGCGCCCGAGCACCAGCGCCTGGGCCGGGATCGCGCTGGCGGTGGCGACGATCGTCTTGGTCTCGGCCGACGGCCGCGCGAGCACGAGCGATCCCGCGCGCCGGCGCCGAGCGCTCGTTCTCGCCGCGGCCTCGGGCGTGTTCATCGGCGTATTCCTGATCGCCTTCGAGCGCGCCGGGACGGGTCAGGGCATCCTGCCGCTCTTCATCGCGCGCGCAAGCTCGGTGCCGCTGTTCGCGCTGGTGCTGTTCGCGCGCGAGCGGCGCCTGTGGCCGAAGGGCGTCTCGCCCGCCACCGCGATCACCGCGGGCGTGTTCGACATCGGCGCGAACGGCTGCTTCCTCTACGCGCTGGCCAGCGCGCCGCTCTCGATCGTGGCCACACTCTCGAATCTATATCCGGCCTTCACCGTGCTCCTTGGTGTGCTCGTGCTGCGCGACCGGCCTCGGCCGGTGCAGAAGCTCGGCCTGGGCCTCGCGCTCGCCGCGATCGTCTTGATCACGCGATGAAGTTGCTCGCCCTCGTCGTCGGCGGCCTGCTGTTCGTCGCCGGGCTCCTGTACCTCGTGGGCTCGTTCGTGCCGCGCGAGCACCGCGCCGCGTGCCGCTCGACGTTCGCGGCCAGCCCGGAGACGCTCTTCGCGCTGCTCGCCGACGTCGAGGGCAGCGTCGCCTGGCGTCATGAGCTCAAGTCCGTGCGCGTGCTCGAGCCCCTCGACGGCAAGCCCAGTTTCGTCGAGGAGAGCAGCCAGGGCTCCGTGCGCTACGTCATCGAGTGCGACGAACCGCCGCACACGCGCGTGCTGCGCATCGCCGACGACGAACTCCCCTACGGTGGCACGTGGACCTTCGAGCTCAGCCCGAGCGCGAACGGCACCACGCTCACCCTCACCGAGGACGGCTTCGTGAAGCCGCCGATCTTCCGCGCGCTGGCGCACTTCGTCTTCGGGTACCACTCGACGATGGAGGGGTACCTCTCGAACGTCGCCAAGAAGCTGGGCGAGCGCGTGACGGTCGAGCGCGGGCAGTGATCTGCGCCCTTCAGTCCTCGAGCATCAAGTTGTCGAGCACAACCACCGGTCATAGGCCGGCGATGAGTTCGTTCAGATCCTACGGAATGTAGCCCGCGCGCGTGGCCATGGAACGCGTCTCGGCCGTGTGCCTGGGCGAGGAACCGCCGAACAAGACGCGCAAACGCATCCTCGCGGCGCGTGCTCAGCGCGAGCAGGCCTGGAACTGGAACCAGTCGCCGCCGAGCGGAATCCGCTCGCTCACACGTCCGAAGGGCGAGGTCTCGGCGTCTGGGCGGTGCGCGAAACCGTAGTGGACGGTGCCGTCGGACATCCAGACCTTCTCGAACGTCTGGAAGTACGAGCCGCCTTGCGCATCGCGCCGGAGTTCGATCTCCCAAGGCCCGATGCTCCGCAGGCCGTCGCCCGGCGCGGCGATGCAGGCCTCGAACTCGCCGCGGTAGAGCGCGAACGCCGCGCGCCGTGGGAGGTCGAAAGCGACCAGAGCACTCGCGACGAGCGCCAGGACGCCGGCGAGGCATGCGTACCAGAGGGTCCGCGCCGCCCGCGGAAGCTCGCGGATCAGGAGCTCGAGCGCGAGGTGCAGGCCACCGAGCAGCGCCAGCCCGGCGAGCACCAGCACGTGGGCCGGCGGGATGCCGTCCAGTCCGAGCGCGGTCGCGCAGAGGGACACGGCGAGGAGCACCGAGCTCGCGCGCAGCAGCCAGAGCGCGGCGCGCCTACGCGCAGGCAACGGCGCCGGATCGAGCCCCGCCGGCAGCTCGCGCAGCAAGAAGCGCGAGGCGAAGAACAACCCGACGAACCAGGGCGCGCTCTGGAGCCACACCCAGACGAGCTGCCCCGGCTGAGCGAACAGCGTGCGCGAGGAGACCACGGCGCCGAAGGCGCAGAACAGGGTCGCCGCCGCGAACCAGGCGTCGGCCGCCGCTCGCGGGTGGAACGCGGCGCGCGTCGGGCGCGGGCGACGCCGCGCCAGCGCCGTGCGCGCGATCACGTAGGCCCAGGCCAGCGAGACCAGCGCGAGCGCCAGCGCGAAGACCATCCCGCCGTCGCCGCTCTCGAGGCGTCCCGGACACAGGCTCTCGAAGCCGAGCCCGCCGGCCCACACGGCGCTGAACGCGGACCAGCCGACCGCCGCGACGCGTGGCTCGCCCTCTTCCGGCGCGCTCGGCGCGAGGGCGAGCGAAGCGACCCCGGCGAGCACGAGCCCGAAGACGCCCAGCGAGGCGAGCAGGACGAGCCCGAGGATCCACTCCGTCCCGCACCAGCCAAGCGGCGCGCACGCGCACAGGAGCACGGTGAGCACGAGGACCCTGCGCACGTCGCCGCCGATGCCGGAGCGCAGCGTGTCCAGGAGCGCGCTGCCGCCGCCCCGCTTCCGCTCCCCGCTGACGCGCACGGAGCGCGATCCTACCACCGATACAGCGCCGCGCCCCAGGTGATGCCGCTGCCGAACGAGCAGGACAACACCAGCATCCCCGGCTTCAGCACGCCCTCGCGCACGGCCTCCGAGAGCCCGAGCGGGATCGTGGCCGCGGTGGTGTTGCCGAAGCGCTCGATGGTGCTGAATACCCGTTCGCGCGGCACGCCCATCACGTCGGCGTAGTCGTGGTTGATGCGCAGGTTGGACTGGTGGATCACGAACAGGTCCACGTCGCGCACCTGGAAGCCGTGGGCGGCGAGCGCGGCGCGCGAGACCTCGGGCATGCGCTGCATGCAGATGTCGTAGAGCTCGCGGCCCTTCATCTGCGGGTGCGACTCGCTCGCGTGGACGAGCTCGGGCGTCACGAACTTGCGGTTCATCGTGCCGGGGTGCTGCCACAAGAGGTGGCCGAGCAACGCGCCGTCAGAATGCAGGTGCGTGGAGTACAGGAACGATTCCTTCGAGCGCGTCGAGGTGTCCGCGACCTCGGCCGCGGAGAGCACCACCGCGCCCGCGCCGTCGCCGAACAGCACGGTCACGTTGCGCCCGCGCGGGGTCATGTCGAGCAGCTTCGACTGCAGCTCGGCCCCCACCAGCAGCACGTGCTTGTGTACGCCGGCGCGGATGTAGAGGTCGGCGATCTCGAGCCCGTACAGGAAGCCCGAGCACTGCGCGCGCACGTCGAAGGCCGGGATGCCGGGCAGGTCGAGCTTCTCCTGCAGGAAGCAGGCGGTCGCCGGCGCAGCCGCGTCGGGCGAGAGCGTGGCCACCACGATCAGATCGAGCGCGTCCTTGGGAAGCTGGGCGTGCTCGAGCGCGCGCAACGAGGCTTGCAGCGCGAGGTCGGAGGTCGCCAGGCGCGGATCGCGGTCGGCCCAGTAGCGCTGGCGGATGCCGGTACGGCGCGTGATCGCCTCGGCCGAGATCTCCATCGGCCCCTCGAGGTCCTCGTTGCGCACGAGGTGCGGCGGGACGTAGCCACCGACGCCGGCGATGCGGGAGCGCAGCATGGAATTCGTTGCCGGGGCAGCCCTGGAGGCACTCGCGAGCGCGGCCGCCGCGCACCGGTCGTCGTGGAAGATACCCGACGCAGCACGGCGGGGCGCGCTCTCGCCGCGCCGAGCCTCACCCGAGGGGGAGCTGAAAATCCGGCGCCGTCACCGGCGCGCGGTGCTTCAGGCAGTAGGGCACGTTCCACAGGACGCTCAGCGCGGCCTTGGCGAGGATCCACGGCGCGCCGGGCGTGGCACGGATCGATTTCCCGATGCCGATCGTGCCGGTCGCGTCGGTGGCGGCGCCGGCGGCCTCGCTGTGGTCGCCGCGCAAGAGCACCTTCGAGACCACCAGGAACGGCATGCGCAGCAGGTCCTCGAGCGGCGCGTACTTCAGCATCGACAGCCAGGCGTTGCGCGCGTGGTAGTAGAGGCTGCGCTTGCCCATCTGGATCCCGAAGGGCGTCATGTGGTGGATCTCGATCGCGGGGTCCTGCAGCACGCGGTAGCCGAGGTTCAAGAGTCGGCAGGTGAGATCGCGCTCGTTGCCGTAGATGAACAGACGCTCGTCGTAGTAGCCGGCCTTCGCCAAGGCCTCGCGACGCGCGAGCGAGCCGCAGCCGCGGAAGGTGCTCATGTAGCGCCGGCCCTTGGCCTTGGAGGCGGCGATGTACTCGCTCGGCATGCCCGGCTCGATCGTCTCGGTCGAGATCACGGCGGTGGTGGCGGGCTCGCCCACGAGCCGGCGCGTGGCGCTCTCGAGCCAGTCGCTCGGCAGCACCACGTCATCGTCCAGTATCGCCACGAGCTCCTTTGTCGCGCTGGCGAAGCCCACGTTGAAGGTCTCGCAGGCGCCGTAGTTCGAGTGCGGCATGACGATCAGGCGCACCTCGGGGAACTCGGCCGCGATCATGGCCGCGGTGCCGTCCTTGCTGGCGTTGTCCACCACCACGATCTCGGCGAAGGGCAGCGACTGGGCGCGGATCGAGCGCAGATTGTCGCGCACCACGTCCTTCTTGTTCCAGGTCGAGATCACGGCCGCGGCCTCGGGAAGCCCGAGCGCGGCGGCGCTGGAGCGCTCGGCGCCCTGCACGCGCGCCAGGAGGGTGCCGAGCTCGCGCTCGAAGGCCGAGAGCTCATCGCTCATCAGGTCCACGAAGCCCTCGGCGTAGAGCACGGCTGCGTCCTCGATGTTCACCGTGCGCGCGCGGTCCACGGCCGCGCCCTTGGCGACCAGGTCCATGTACGCCATCTGGCTCGCGAAGCAGCGCACCGCCGCCTCCTTGCGCGCGAACACGGGCGTGGTGTCGTACAGCACCGAGGCCACGACCTGCGCGTTCACGCCGTAGAGGTGCACGCGCCGCCGCGGACCGCGCGAAAGAGCGGCGATGAAGGCGCGCGCGGTGGCGCGGTGGTCGGGGTGCTGCTCGGAGGGCGCGGGACCGTAGACGAGCTCGGGCTGGAACTCCTCGAGCTCCTTGGCGATGCGCGCGGCGAGATCGAGCGCCGTGCCCAGCGCTCCGTCGCCGTACTCCAGGAAGCGGTAGTCGTCGAAGCCGAGCTCGCGCCCGGCCGCCAGCGACTCGCGCCGGCGCGTCTCGACGATCTTCGCATCCCGCTGGCCCGGATCCCCCGCCGCGCCGTCGGTCAGGATCACGATGCGCACGGTGGCCCCCAGGCGCGCGTGCCAGGCCAGCATGCCGCCACAGCCGAAGACCTCGTCGTCGGGATGCGGCGCGACGACCAGCACGCGCTTCGGGAGCTCCTGGGGCGGAGCGAGGGGCGGGTAGAGAGCCTTCAAGGTCGGGGGTCGAGGGGAGGATACCCCCTCCACGGGTCGGAGTCCTCGCCACGCGCCGCCGGAACAGCGCGCGCGTGCGACCGAGACCGCAAAGGGGCGCAGGATTTTCGTCCTCTCCGGGCGCTTCTTGCATGCGCCTCCTCTCATGGCGGAAGGAAGCGCACGCAGGTTGGGACTCACAAGGCCGCTCGCGGGTGGCGACGCGCGGACCGAGCGGGGCTGGGTTGAGCGTGATCGTGCTCGTCCCGCTTCCATGAGGACTCCGGCCATGCCCCCCTCCATCGGCCACCGCGCGCTCGCCCTCGCTCTGCTCGCCGCGCCGCTCGCCGCCCAGGGGTTTCAGCCCGTGCTGCGCACGCTCTACCCGCTGGGGTCCTCCGCTGTCGCGGACATCCGCCACGGCGTCGTGGACAGCCACGGCAACTGGATGGCGATCGTGTCCGAGATGACGCTGGCCCAGGCGCTGGTGCTGAACGGGACGGTGCTCGTCGAGAGCGGGGACGTCGTTTCGGGCTTGCCAGGTGCGGTCCTGGGGGTCGTCGAAGTGGTGCTCAGCGGCGCGACGATCGAGCTCACTCTCGACGGGCCCGTCGCGCCTGGAGCGCTGGGCAGCGTGCAGTTCTCGCGGGGCGCGGCTGGGCCGGGCGACTGCGGCATCGCCACGCCCTTCGGCGAGCTGCTGATCGATCCGCGGCGTCGCGTGGGCGCGCGGAACGTCGGGAGCTTCGCCAGCGCGCCGATCATCGCCGCACTCGCCCTGCCGGCCGATCCGGCGCTGGTCGACCTCGAGCTGTTCGCCCAGGGCGCCTTCGTCGCGCCGAGCGGGATCACGCTCACGAATGGCCTGCGGCTCGTGATCGGCGCGCCCTGACCGACTTCTCCTCTTCGGACTTTGCCGTAGCGGCGCGCGGAACTTGCCTCCGCGCGCCTTTTTTTAGCCAGCGCTGCGGCAAGAACGCACAACTTCGCGACGCTTCCTCTCCTGCGGTAGTGCTGGTCATGGACGCGGACCTTCGAGAGTAGGCTTTGGGAGGAACGCGGCAGCCCCTTCGCGGTGTCCACTGGGTAGACGCGCGCGCCGGATCCGATTCCGCCGCTCGCACGCACCCAACCTCTGCCCCTCGCACAGCCATGAACACTCGCTTCCTCGCCCTGAGCCTTCTGTCCCTCTCCTCACTGCTCCCTGCGCAGCAAGTCCAGCCCGTGTTGCGCGTGAACGACCTGATCGGCGGTGAGCCGGTCAAGGGTCTCCTGCGTGCCGTGGTCGCCGACGACGGCGTGTGGCAGGCCGTGGTGCTCAAGAACATCCCCACGCACTTCGAGAATGCCGAGCTCCTGCGCGACGGCGTGCCGGTCGCCGCCGAGGGCGACCTGCTCGCGAACGGCGAGCACCTGTCGGCGATCTATGCGCTCGAGGGCGGTGGTGACAACGTGTGCCTGCTGGCCTACCTCGAGTCCTTCGGCGGCGTCACCTTCAGCGGCAGCGCCCTGGTGCGCGGCGACCGCGTCGTGCTGGAAGGCGGCCAGCCGCCGGCAGTCGTCGGTCTGCCGGCGAGCACGGTGTGCAACAAGATCGAGACCCTGGCGGCGAACGAGAACGACAGCGCGCTGGTCAGCGCGCGCCTGAACGGCAACCCCGCGGATCGCGCGCTGATCCTCTTCCGCTTCGACGCCAGCGGTGCTTCCGTGGTGCGCCAGCTGCTGCTGCGCGTGGGCGACGTGCTCGCCGATGGCGCGGTGGTCGCTGACTTCGCGCGCGCCGCACTGAACGAGAACGGCGACTGGCTCGTGCGCCTGACGACCACCACCGGCCAGGATCGCCTGCTGGGCGGCACGCGCGAGTACCTGCGCAGCGGCGCGCCCTCGCCGATCCCCGGCCGCAGCGTGGCCCAGATCCTGCGCACCTACGCGCTCAACGACCTGGGCGGCTTCGCGACCGCGGCCCTCTTGAGCGGCGACCCGGCCACGGACGCCGTGCTGCTGGTGAACGGCGCGATCGCGGCACAGGAGGGCGACGCGCTGCCGCCCGCGCAGCCGACCGTCGCCGGCGGGATCCTGAGCGCCATCGGCCAGGCGCTGCTGACGAACTCGGGCAACGTGTACTGGCAGGGGCTCGTCGGCCCCGGCAACCAGAGTCGCGGCTCGTTCCTGCGCGACGGCGCGCTCATCCTGCAGGCGCAGGTCTCGCAGGTCGGGGGCGAGCTCGTCACCGGCTTCGCCGACGTGAAGGACAACTTCGACGTCAGCCCGAGCGGGCGCTTCTGGATCGGGCGCATCGAGCTCCAGATCAGCGGCGACGCCTACGTCCTGGCCGACTTCGGCGCGGCCGTGCCGCTCTCCGGCTGCGTGCCGAACCCGGCCACGCTGCGCGTGACCGGCGGCCTGGCGCTGGTCGGTCACACGGTGGACCTGGCGCTGGACGGGCCGCTGGAGCTCGGCGCGAGCGCGCTGGTGCACCTGTCGCTCGGCGCGGCGCGGCCGGGTCAAGCCTGCGGCCTGCCCACGCCCTTCGGTGAGCTCTTGATCTCGCCCGCGCAGCACGTGGGCGCGATCGCGGCCGGCAGCTTCGCCGGCGTGCCGCTGCCGACGCAGCTCGCGATCCCGAGCAGCGCCGCGCTGGTCGACCTCGAGCTCTTCGCCCAGGCCGCCTTCGCGCAGCCCACGCGCGGGCTCGTGCTCAGCAACGCCATCGCCTTCGAGATCGGCGCCCCGTGAGTCAGACGAGCCGCGCGTAGAGCTCGTCGAGCTCGCGCGCGGCATCCGCCGCCGAGCGCGAGCGCGCGGGCAAGGCCCGCCGCTCGCGCTCGAGCGTTTCGGGGGCGGACAGCACGCTCGCCAGCGCGCGCGTCCAGGCCGCCGCGTCCTCCGCGGCGAGCACGCGGCCCGCGGCACCGACACGCTCCTGCGGCGCGCCGCGATCGCTGACCCACACCGGCAGACCCAGGGCCATGAGTTCGTCCGGCACGAGCCCGTAGCTCTCCCAGGCGCGCGAGGGAAAGGCGCCGAGGTGCAGGCCGCCGAGCGCGGCGAGACGCGCGGGGAGTTCGGCGAGCGTGTAGTTGCCGGCGAAGACGAGCTTCACGCCCTGCGCCTCGCGCGCCAGCTCCTGGTCGTAGCCGGGCACGACCTCGTCGCCCAGCAGCACGAGCTCGACGCGCGCGCGCTCGGCCGCCGGCAATCCCGCCGCGCCGCGCACCAGCTCGCACACGCCCTTCACGTCCGAGCGGTGCCCGAGGAACAGGACGCGCAGCGGTCCAAGACCGTCCCAGCCCGCCTGCACCACGCGCGGCAGCGGCTCGGAGAGCCCGTGGGCGACGACGTGCAGCTTCGCGGGCGCGAGCGTGACGTGCGCGCCCACGCGCGCCGCCTGGGCGCGACTGGGCACGACCAGCGCCGCGGCCGCGGCGAGCTCGGCCGCGACCCACGCACTGCGCTGCTCGAAGCCGTCCAGCAAGCGCTCGTGACTCCAGCCCGTGCCCGGCGCCACGCAGCGCGCGCAGCTGTCGAACACCCCGCGCGGTGGACAGGCGAGCGCCGGATCGGGCGGCAGGCGGAAGAAGCGCGGGCAGGTCACGAACAGGTCGTGCAGCGTGACCACCACCGGCACACCGAGCTTGCGCGCGCAGTCGCGCACGAGCTCCGCGTGCAGCGTGGACCAGTGGTGCACGTGCACGAGCTCGGCCCCGCGCACGAGTTCGAGCAGCAGCGAACGCAGCCGCGGCCGGGCGAGCTCGAGGTCGTAGTACTCGTCCGCCTTGCGCGGCAGGAAGGCGACCGTGAGGCCGCCCACCTCGGCGCGCTCGACGTCGTTTCCCGCGTGCGCCCGATCCGTGCCGGCCACGACGCGCACGCGATGGCCGAGCGCGACGAGCTCGCGCCCCTGCGCGCGCACGACCGACTCGGTGCCGCCCTCGAAGTGGGGCGCGAACTGCGGCGCGAGCAGGGCGATCTCCATTCGGCACGCGAGACTAGGCCCTCATGCGCACCGGATCCAGCACGCTCAGCGCGCGGGTGGCGCGAGGTACACGTTCAGCTCCGTCTCGGAGTCGTCGTACGACCCGTCGGCTGCGACCATGCCGTCGTCGATCCGCCAGTCGCGATAGCGCAGGGTGATGAGCTGCGGACGCACCTTTGCACCGAGGCACAGGCGACCATCCGAGTGCGTGGATCCTGCGGGAACATCGTCGAGGAAGACCGCCACGCCCTCCAGCGCTTGGTAGTCGTGCCCGACCACGGAGAGAAACTTGCCCCAGCCGCGCTCCACGTCGAACTCGATGCGGATGTCGCCGTCGCCGCCATCTGGATCCCAGCGCCCGCACGCCGCCTGGCGACCGGGCGCGATGCACGTCCAGAAGAAGGGCACGTTGCGCGGATGAACTCTGGCAACGGGCAGCCCAGGCACGTGGAAGTCGTCGGCCTCGAAGAGAGAGCCGTCGCGGGTCGTGAGTTCTGCCTCGAAAGCCAAGAGCTCCTCACCGCTCTCGGCCGAGTGCGGCGACAGGAACACGGAGCTGACGGGCGCGTCGTCGTCGATCGTGAAGTCGAGCAGCTGTTCGTCCAGGTGGCCTCCCAGGGTGAGGCGCTCGGGCCCTCGGTACGAGTAGGGCGGATCGAGCTGGAGCGAGATCCGGTAGTCACCGGCTTCTTCGAGCGCGAGGTACTCGGCAGCCCAGCGGCCCTCCTTGCGCGTCCACTCGAGCGAGCTGTCGGCCCCGTCGCCGTGGTCCAGTCGGCTGACGTTCACGGTCCCGGCGTGGGGCTGGTTGCGCACGCTCGTGACGCGAACGCGGTAGTACGAGTCCGCGGAACTCGTCGTGGCACCGACAGCAGTAGGGTCGGGCGGCCACGTCACGGTCACGGACCGAGTCACGACCTCGCCCACGCGCGTGGTCACCGGCCAGCGCCCGATGGGTTGGCCGTCGAATGCCGCCTCGAGCCAGCACTCGCCGGGTTGGAGGATCAAGAACGGAGGCTTGTAGCGCGAGGGCTTTCCGACCTACACCGCCTTCCATCCGTGGCCATCTGAGGCGCGCGGCGACAGAGTCCAGATGACGTCGCCTGCCTCGTCGTGCCGGAGGTCCCGATCCGCGTTCACCTCGAGCGCGAGGTAGCCGCACGGCTGGAAGGTGAAGGACAGCCACTCGGCTTCCGCTCCGCGGCCCGGCGCGAGCTGCGCGAAGGCGCAGGAGAATCCCTGCGGATCGAGCAGCAGGAGCTCGCCCTCGCTCGCTCGGCCCTGGTGCTCGCTCTGGAAGCGCACCAGATCCGGTGGGCCGCACTGCACGAGGGACGAACCGAAGGGTTCGAGTGGAAGCGCGGCGCGAGACTCGCTTCCATCCTCCATCTGCCGCCAGGCGAGTCCCGCGCACGGCCGATCGAGGTGCAGGAAGAACGCCGGGCCGACGCGCGCGGGCACGAGCACCTGCGCGGCGCGCTGCGGATCCCAGCTCATCTCGAAGGGCCAGTTCATCACGCTCACCCGCAGCACACCGCGCGAGTACCTCGCGCGCGTGACGAACGCGCCGTGCGCGTCGGACTCCAACTTCTCGTCTCCGAGTGAGAAGCGGAGGTACGGCACGCGCTCACCCGTCAGCTCGTCCACGACTTCGCCACGCACGACGTCGGTCGGCAGCGCATGCGCGACGAACACGAGCTCCTCGCGCGGCACTCCGTCGAGTTCGTGCACGCTGGAGTCGAGCTCGAAGCCCGAGGGCATCTCGAAGTGCAGCTCGGCGCCCTCGGGCAGCGCCTCGTCGAACGCAAAGCGCCCGGCCTCGTCGGTGTGCGTGCGCGCGAGCGTGCGCTGCACGAACTCGAGGTCCACCGTGCAGCCCTCGACGCCCGCCCCGCCCTCGGCCGCGACGACGCGGCCGCGCAGGGTCGTGGGCGCGGCGAGCACGGCGCTCACCTGCTCGCGTGCGCGCGCCAGGTCCTCTGCCGCAGGCGCGCACAGCCTCGAGGCCTCTCCCGCCGAGGGCTCGGGAGCGTTCGAAGTCGCCGCCGCGGGCGGCACGCATGCGCGCGCGCTCGCGCGCCACCAGACGACACCCGCGTCCAGGGCGAGCGCGACCGCGAGTCCGGCGAGTCTCGCTCTCACACGCCCAGCGCCTACGCGTCCGCCGAGCGCCAGACGCGCCAGGCGCTCCAGGCGACCGCTCCGAGCAGCAGCGCCGCGCCCACGGGCACGAGCACGATCGCGCGGCCGGGATCGCCCGCGGAGATCGAGATGCCGCCCAGCAGAAAGCCGCCCGGCAGGAGCAGCGTCGCGCCGAGCAGCGCCGCCGAGGCCAGGCGCACGCCGCCGGCCGTGCCCAGCTTCGTTCCGCGCAAGGTCGCCGCGAAACCGAGGTGCACCAGGCCGAGCAGCGTTCCGTGCGTGTGCGCCAGGCGCCACAGCAGGCGGCGCGTGTCGTTCTCGACGTCGAGGTACCAGCGCAGCTTGAAGCCGTGGAAGGCCTCCAGCACGATCCCGAGCGTCAGGAACACGAGCAGCGCGCACCAGCCCCACAGGAGGTGCCGGCGGTAGAGCGCCTCGGCGCGCGCGTCGGTCGATTCGGCGTTCATTCCTGCAGCACCATGTCGGAGTTGTCGCGCTGCTGCAACAGGCGCTGCACCTCGTCCTCGCGCCACACGCCGCCCGCGTCGAGCAAGAGCGCCGCCCGCGCCGGCTCGTCCGCCGCGCGCGCACTCTGCCAGCGCTGGAGCAGCTCCGAGGTCACGCCCAGGCGTTCCTCGTTCGCGGCCAGGTGGTCGTAGCTCACGCCGGCGAACTCGGGTGCGCTGCGCGCCGAGCGCCCGGCGATGAAGCGCACCACGTGATAGGGGTCGTTCATGAGCAGCGTGAGGTAGGGCAAGCGCCAGTCGCGGCCCGCGGCGGCCAGCGCCGGCTCCCAGCCGAAGCTCCAGGCCATCAGCGCGCGCTGGCCGGCGTCGCCCTGGGTCGCCCACAGCACCGAGGCGGCGAGCTCGCGCTGCGCGGGCTCGAGCGGCGGCTCGGGTGTGCCGTACCACTCGGCGAGCCAGTGCGCGCTCCACGCCAGACTCTGGTCCAGGTGGCACTGGTTGCAGGCGTTCGGGCGGCCGGTGGCGAGGCTGGCTTGCACCGTGGGCGGCTCGACGTCGTGGCTACGGATGCCGCCCATCAGACCGTAGCTGGTGTAGGGCATGTGGCAGTCGAGGCAGCGGCTGCCGCTCGAATCGGCGCCGTGGTGGCTGTGGGCGGTGAGCGCGCTCGGCGCCGCGAACTGCTGGTGGCACTGCGTGCAGGCGCGGTCGCCGTCCATGCCCGGCGCGAGCAGGTCGTTGCGCCACTCGTCGCGCGGACGCGGATCGTCGCTGGCCTGGTGCAGGCGGTGACAGGCGAGGCACGACATGGCGCCGGCCTGGAAGCAGGGCGTGCGCTGCAGCGCGGTGTACTCGCGCCCGGTGACGCGCAGCTGGCCGTCGCTCCACAGTTTTCGCTCGGCGGCGTCGGCGTCGGGCTCGCTGAGCGCGCGCGTGGCCGTGAGGTCGTCCCCCGGACGGAAGGAGTAGCCGTCGTGGTTCCAGGCCTGGCGCGCCTCCTTCGTGGGCAGGTGCGTGATGCCGTGACACTGGCCGCACACCTGCGTCGAACGCACCACGTCGAGCTCCGCCGGATCGACGATGGTCGCGTCGCCCTGCTCGTCGGAGTGCAGCGCGTAGCGCCGCAACGGGTCGCGGTTGGCGGCGACGTGCTCGGCGCCCGGCCCGTGGCACATCTCGCAGGCGATGCCGAGCTCGGTCACGCGTGTGTCCATCTGGCTGGCGGCCTCGAAGCGCGGCTGCGTGTGCGTCGCGTGACAGCGCGAGCAGGAGCTGTTCCAGCGTCCGAGGATGCGCGACTGCGCGCCGCGCGGCGGCGTCAGGAACATCGCGTCGACCGGCAGCCAGCGCTCTTCATCGATGCGGTAGCCGTAGGGGAAGAGCCCCAGCGCGCGCGTGTGGCCGGTGGCGAACCAGTAGAGCTGCTGGTGGTGCGAGCCGGTGACCTGCACCACGCGGCGCTCGACGTCCGGCGCGGGCCCCTCCGCGTACGGATCGGGCAGCGCAACCCAGAACTCGTCGCCGCGCCGGAAGGGCACGAGCTTGCCGCGCTCGGCCAGACCGTCCGCCAGCACGCGCCCGTCGAAGGGCGCACGCACGCTGCCCGCGAGCGCGGTCTGGGCCATCGTGCGGTGGTAGGTGTCGTGCCAGGAGTCGTACTCGCCCGGATGGCAGGCGCGGCAGGCGCTGGAGGAGACGTAACCGTCCGTGGGCGCCGCGAGCGGGCGCTCGTCGAGCGTGCGCAGCTCCCAGGGCGGCGTGCCCTCGCGCGCGAGCACGCCGAGCGCCAGCGCTCCCACCAGCCATGCGACCGGCGCCGCGCGGCGCACGAAGGCCGAGCGCGCGCGCCGGGCCTCGAGCACCAGCGGCAGCGTGGCCCCGGCCACCGCCAGGAGGACGATCAGGACGGTCGCGTTCACGCGGGACGGGCCGAGGATAGCACGCCGCGCGCCCGTGCCCGGGGCGCGCTCACGCCCGGAACACGAAGTACACCGCCCCCATCAGGCACAGCCCGGCCCACAGGAAGTCGAGCTTGAGCGGCTCCTTCATGTACAGCACGGCGAAGGGCACGAATACGCTGAGCGTGATCACCTCCTGCAGGAGCTTGAGCTGCGCCAGGCTCATGACCTGATGGCCGATGCGGTTGGCCGGCACCTGCAGCAGGTACTCGAAGAAGGCGATGCCCCAGGAGACCAGCGCGGCCACGATCCAGGGCCGCGCGGAGAGGCTCTTCAGGTGCCCGTACCAGGCAAACGTCATGAACACGTTCGACAGCACGAGCATCACCGCGGTGAGGCCGATCTTCATCGCCGCAGAGTGAAGCGCCCGCGGGCGAGAAAGAGAAGGCGGGACCGGCGCCTGGAGGAAGAAGGCGCGCCGATCCCGCGTGGAGCGCGAGCAGGCTCGCACCCACGGTTGCTTCGGGCCGGAGACGCATGCCGCGCCGAGACGGCGCGACGCTCCTGCTCAGGTGCTTCCAAGGAGACAAGGCGTTGTCTCCTTCCTGACCAGGCCCGCCTGCGGCGGGCAAGCGGCTCAGAGTGTGAGCAACAATCCAACCACGGCGGGCTTCGAGGTCTTGGGGGTGCGAGGAACTCGCGCCCAAGGGGTTCGAGAGAGAGCAAGAACACCCGCGCCGGAGCGGCGCGGGATTCTTGCTCACGCTCTCAGCGCGGGCTGGCAGCCCGCAACCCAATGAGACCTCATGCGCCCGCGCTGAGTTCTTGTTGGCGGGGGAGGCAGACCCTCCCCCGCGACTCCTCCTCCAGGCCAGGCGCGACACGCGGCCTCCCCCTCCTCGCCGCTTGATGAGCGGCGCGGCGCCGGCG
>SIAI01000067.1 GCA_009691855.1 Planctomycetota bacterium
CGCGCGATCCTGGCCGACGTCGAGGCCGGGCGCTTCCGCTCCGTGCCGCCGAACTTCTTCAGCGGACTCAACATCATCGCCTGCCCCTCCTGCTCGCGCGTCGAGAACGAGAAGTTCATCGAGCTCGCCCAGGAGGTGAAGGAGCTCACGCGCTACGCCGCCGAGCACGACCTGACCATCGCCGTGATGGGCTGCCGCGTGAACGGCCCAGGCGAGACCGACGACGCCGACCTGGGCCTGTGGTGCGGCCCGACGCACGTCAACCTGAAGAAGGGCAGCGCGGAGCTCGGCGCGTATCCGTACGGCGAGATCCTGGCGCGGCTGAAGGACGAGCTCGACGCGCTGATCGCGCAGCGGGCTACGTCCCGCGCGTGAAGGGCCCGGTCGGTCCGCCGGCTCAACGCATCGCGGGCGCGCTCGCTCCCGTCGGGGGGTGCGTTCACCTCGGGGGATCCCGCTCCGAGGCGAGTCGAGCTACTCTGGCCTCTTCGCGGCGGTGAGCTTGCGCTCGATCGTCGCGAGGTGCTGCGCGTAGGCGGGAAGATCCGGATGCTGCGCCGAGCGCGCGAGTTCCACGGCGCGGGCGCAGCTCGCGCGGGCAGCCTCGAACTCGCCCAGCTTCTCCAGCGCCTCACCCAGGCTTTCGTGGGTGTTGGGCGACTCCGGTGAGCGCTCGAGGCCGAGGCGGAAGACGGCCGCGGCGCGCGCGGCGTCGCTGGCGAGCCAGCGGTAGCCCAGGGCGTTGAGCTCGCCCTCGTCGACGTCGTGCTCGGGGAAACCGGCGGCGCTCCACGCGCGGTAGGCCTCGAGCGCGGGCGCAGTGCCCTTGGCGACGAGCAGCGCGGCGAGATCGAGGGCGGCGGAGCGCTTCGGCACGACCGGCTCGCGACCGCGCAGGATCGCGAGCACGCCGTCCGTGAGCGCGTCGAGATGGAACGACGGTCCGTGAACGTTCGTGAGCACGACCACGCACAGGCCGTCGCCCAGCGTGCGCGTGAACAACGAGTAGAAGCCGGGCAGCGAGCCAGAGGCGTTGATCTGCAGGGTTCCCGGCGTGGGCGCAGTCGGATCGGGGCGCACCTTCCAGCCGTAGGCGGTGATGAACTCGGACGGCGCCCAGGCGCGCTGTTTCGCCCGCGCGGACAGGAGCTCGTCGCCGAGGAGCGCGCGCTCGAGCTTCAACAGGTCGCCGACCGTCGAAACCATGCCACCGGCGGGCGAGATCCCGAGCGGACGCGCGATCTCGAAGCCGTCGAAGGTCTGTGCGTAGCCGGTCGCGCGGTTGGGGAGGATGCTGGTCTGCGGGACGTAGCCCGTGTCCTTCATCCCCAGCGGCCCGAGGATCTCGCGCTCGAGCGCGCCGGGATAGCTCGTCTCGAGCACGCGCGCCACGATCAGACCCAGGACGCCGTAGCCGTCGCTGCTGTAGTCGAACTGCTCGCCCGGCGCGTGGGCCAGCGGACGCGCGGCGATCAGCGCCACCAGCTCCTCGAGCGAGAAGAAGTCGGCGTTGATCTTGGCCACGCGGTCGGGGAACTGGTTCGTGCCCGGCGGATAGTCGGCGATGTCGCGCTGCAGCCCGGCGGTGTGCGTCAAGAGGCGCTCGAGCGTGAGCTCGTCCGCGCGCGGAAAGGGGAGGTCCGGCAGGAACTCCGCCAGCGTGCCGTCGAGCGCGAGCTCGCCGCGCTCGACCAGGCGCAGGACCATCAGCGCCGTGAAGGTCTTGGTGATGGAGCCGATCTGGAAGCGCGTCGCGCTCGTGCACGGCACGCCGAGCTCACGGTTGGCCAGGCCGAAGGCGCCCTGGTAGACGAGCTCGCCGCGGCGCGCGACGGCCACGGCGCCGTCGAGCTCACCGCAGGCGGCGTAGCGCTCGAGCAAGGCCTCGATGCGCCGCGCCTCCTTCGCGGCGCGGCCTGCTGCCCCGCCGTCGACACCGGGTTCAGAGCCGCGAGAGCGAGAATCGTTGCCAGGAACATGGGCGTGCGATCCTCGCCCGAACGCGGCGGGCGCGCTAGAACGCGCCGTGCGGCCCGGCCCTTGCCGTACCATGCGCCAGCGATGCTCGGCTTCCTGCGTTCGCGGCTCGCCGTCCGGTTGGCGCTGCTGTTCCTCCTGGTCAGCCTCGGGCCGATCATCGGCGCGGCGCTGCTGTATTCGCGCGCCTTCGAGGACTCGCTGCGCGCCGAGCGCGAGCGGCGTCAGCGCCTGCTGGCCGAACGCTGCGCGGCGCTGGTCGAGGAGCACGTCGAGCGTGCCCAGGCCAAGCTGCGCACGGTGGCACGGCTTTTCGCCGAGGAGCACGGCACGGATGGAGTGCCGGCGTTCGCGAGCAGCCGGCGCCAGCGCGACGACCTGGTGGCACGCCTGCAGCAGCGCGTCGAGCCGCCCGACGTGTTCCTCGAGCTGCAGTTCTACCTGGGCGGCGTGCAGCCCGGGATCGTGGGCCAGGCGCGCCAGGGCGCGTTCGACGTGGCCCAGCAAGAGGCCCCCGACTACGCGCAGCGCAACCTGGAGCAGTTCGCCAGCAACATGGCTGCGCCGCTGGTGCAAGCGCCGCTGCTCGAGGGCAAGGAGTGGCGCGACGCGAAGCTGGTGACGATCCAGGGCTACCACACGCTGCTGATCTCGGTGCCCGTGCAGCGCGCCGACGCCGCCGGCGCGCTGGTGGCGTACGTGGACTTCGCGCCGCTCGCGCCGCGGCTCGCGGCCCTGGCCGGGAGCGAGTACGCCTTCGAGGTGCGCGACACGGTGGGCACCGAGCTCGGCGGCGCGGGCGCCGCGGCAGCGCCGACCTCGACCTACACCTGGTCCGCGCCGGAGTTGCCGTGGACGGTCACGGTGGCGGAGTCCTCGCAACCGCTCGACGCCGCGCTCGCACGCTTCGAGAGTCAGACGCGCCTCGGACTCGCGCTCGCCGCCGCCGTCGCCCTCGCCGCCAGCCTCGGACTCGCGACCTGGCTCACGCGGCCGCTCACGCGTCTGCGCCGCGCGGCCGAGGCGCTGGAGGGCGGCGACTTCGCGGCCCGCGCCGGGCTCGTGCGCGCGGACGAGATCGGACGCCTGGGCGCGGCCTTCGACCGCATGGCCGCGGCGCTGAGCGAGCTCGACCAGGCCAAGTCCGAGTTCGTGGCCAACGTCTCGCACGAGCTGCGCACGCCGCTGACCTCGATGAAGCTCTCGGTCGCCAACGTGCTCGACGGCGTCACGGGCGAGCTCGCGCCGGAGCAACGCGTGGCCTTGCAGCGCGTGCAGGGCGAGCTCGAGCGCCTGATCCGGCTCGTGAACCAGCTGCTGGAGATGGCGCGCCTGGAGGCCGGCGCGGTCGCGCCCGAGATCGAGCGCGTCGAGCTCGGCACCCTGGCACGCGAGGTCATCGAGTCGCTGCGGCCGCTGGCCGGCGAGCGCGCGGTGGCGCTCTCGCTGCAGGGCGACGGCGCGGTGCGCGCCGATCGAGCGATGCTGCAGCGCGTGCTGCTCAACCTGCTCGACAACGCGATCAAGTTCTCGCCGCCCGGCACGCGCGTCGTGCTCGCCCTCGGTCCCCAGGGCTTCACCGTGCAGGACAGCGGCCCGGGCATCGAGACGTCGTTCGCCTTCGAGCCCTTCCGCCAGGGGAAGCACGCCGGCGTCAAGAATCCGGGCGTGGGCCTCGGGCTCGCGATCGTGCGCAAGCTGGTCGAGCTCAACCACGGCCGCGTGCGCATCGACAACCAGAGCGGCGCCGTGCTGACTGTGGAGCTGCCGCCCGCATGAAGGCGCGGCTCTTGATCGTGGACGACGACGCGGCCATCCGCGCGGCGCTGAGTGAACGCTTCCAGGCGCGCGGCTACGCGGTGACGAGCGCGGCCTCGGGCGTGGAAGCGCTCGAGCGCGCGCGCCGCGGGGTCGAGCTCGTGCTGCTCGATCTGATGCTGCCGCAGGGCGACGGCCTGTGGGTGCTCGAGCGTTTCCGCGAGGAGGGCATAGCCGCCACGGTGGTCGTGATCACGGCTCACGGCAGCGTAGAGAAGGCCGTGGAAGCGATGCGCGCCGGCGCCTACGACTTCCTGCAGAAGCCGTTCGAGCCCGCGCTGATCGAGGAGACGCTGCGGCGCGCGCTCGAGCGCACGCGCTTGCTGGCCGTGAACCGCGCGTTGCGCGGCGCGGACGTCGGCGACGGCCCGCTGGCCGTCGATCCGCGCATGGAGCGCGTGCTGGCCACCGCGCGGCGTGCGGCGGCCAGCGACGCGACGGTGTTGCTGCTGGGCGAGAGCGGCACCGGCAAAGAGGTCCTGGCGCGCGCGCTGCACCGCTGGAGCCCGCGCGCCGACGGGCCGTTCGTGGCCGTGAACTGCGCCGCGCTGGCCGAGGGGCTGCTCGAGTCCGAGCTGTTCGGGCACGAGAAGGGCGCCTTCACCGGCGCCCACGAGCGGCGCGTCGGCTGCATCGAGGCCGCCCACGGCGGCACGCTGTTCCTGGACGAGCTCGGCGACACCTCGCCCGCGCTGCAGGCCAAGCTCCTGCGCGTGCTCGAGCAACGCACGCTCGAGCGCGTCGGCGGCACGCGCACGATCGAGGTCGACCTGCGCGTCGTCGCGGCCACGAACCGCGACCTGAAGGAGCGCGTCGCCGCGGGCGCGTTCCGCGAAGACCTCTACTACCGCCTCAACGTGATCGCGCTCACCGTCCCACCGCTGCGCGAGCGGCCGGCGGATGTCGAGGCGCTCGCGCGGCACTTCGTGCAGGAACTCGCACGCGAGGTGAAGCGGCCTGGCCTCGCGCTCTCGGACGACGCACTGCTGCGCCTGCGCGCGCACTCCTGGCCGGGCAACGTGCGCGAGCTCAAGAACGCCCTCGAGCGCGCCGTCGTGCTGGCCGAGGGCGAGCGCATCGAGGCCGACGACCTGCCGGAAGAGCTGGGCACCTCCACCGAACCCTCCACCGGCTTCCACGGCCGCGTCGAGAGCTTCCGCCGCGCGCTGCTGCGCGACACCCTGGCTGAATCGGGCGGCAACCAGGCCGAAGCCGCGCGGCGGCTCGGACTGCAGCGCACCTATCTCGCGCGCCTGGTGCGCCGCTACGGGCTGTAGAAGCCCGCGTCGCGGATCGGCGTGCGGGCGGTCGCCCGCCCGTCCAACCGTGCCGGTCGCACCGACGATGGGCAGGCAATCGGCGAGCGCCTGGTGCGCGCGTGGATACGGAGAGTATCCGCGCGGATACGGTCCGTAGGCACCCGTGGACTCGCCGCCGAGCGGCACCCCTCTTGCATTGCGCGCGGCCATGAAGCCGCACTCGTTCTCGATCGCCTTTTCTTCCCTGCTCCTGGCCGTCGCCTCGCAGGAGCCGCGACGCGACGTCAGCAAGGCAAGGGTCGAGCGCCCGCTCGAGACCGCGCTCGCCGAGCCCGCACCCGCGCCGGCCAAGGTTGCTCCGGGCCTCGTGCGCTGGCACGCCGACTTCGCCAGCGCCTGCCGGGCCGCGCGCGACTCGGGCAAGCCCG
The DNA here is from genome assembly GCA_009691855.1 of Planctomycetota bacterium. Classification (GTDB taxonomy): domain Bacteria; phylum Planctomycetota; class UBA1135; order UBA1135; genus JABFRZ01. The sequence continues at coordinate 5,483 of SIAI01000067.1, forward strand.
TGCTGCTGTTCCAGTTGCTCGGGCGGCTCGACGACGAGCTGTGCTGAACCAACGCGCGCATCGCGAGGAGCGTGCTCTTCTCGCAACCCGAGCTGGCGGCGTTCTTGTCCGAGTCCTTCGAGTGCGCCTGGGAGAGCGTGCGGCCCGTGCCGCGGCTCTCGATCGACTTCGGCAACGGGCACACGCTCGAGCGCACGCTGCGCGGGAACATCGCCACCTACCTGTGCACGAGCGCGGGCGAGACCTTCGACCTCTTGACGGGTCTGGTCGACGCCACGGAGTACCGCGCGCGGCTGGCGCAGAGCCTCGAGTTGTTCGCGGGGCTGCGCGAGCCAGGGGCGTCGCGCGTGGAGCAGGTCGCCGCGTGGAACGGCGCGCTCGGCGAGGAGAGGCTCGGCCAGCCGGACAACACGAACTTCGCCAAGTCCGGGGTCGAGCTGCCCCTCGAGCGCGAGCTGAACCCACCGTTCGGTCCGGGTTCCACGCCCCTCGAGATCGTTCCCGGCTCGATGGCCAGCCTCCTGACCTCGGCCGCTGCCGTCGCGCAGCCCGGACCCTTCCCGGTTCTCTCGAAGCTCGCCGTGGAGTCTCGCCTCGAAGCTCAGATGGCCGGCCTGCGCTTCGACGCCAGCGGCCTCGCGCTCGACACCGAGTTCCAGCGTCGCCTGGGCCATCGCCGCGCGCACGCCTTCCTCGCCGCACACCCACTGGACACTCCGGCGGCCCTCACGCGCGACGTCTACAGCACGCTGCTGCACGTCGATCTCGACGACCCGTACCTCGGCCTCGCACCGAACGTGCTCGGCGGCGAGCTGGGAAGACACTGAGAACCTCGATGTTGCTCCTCCTCGCTCTGATGTCGCTCGCCTGCGCCTCGCCCGTGTCCGCGCCCCAGGAGGCGAGCACGCCGCGCCTCTCCGCGCCGATCCGGAGCGTCGCGCTGTTCAAGAACGGCTACGGTTACGTGCGCCGCGAGGTGCGCGTGCCGGCCGGCACGCGCGCGCTCGAGCTCGAGCTGCCGGTGCCCGCGCTCGGCACGTTCACGCTGTCGGTCGATCCGGCGCTCGCCACGATCGTCTCGGCCATCGCGCGGCGCGGCGAGGTGCCGGGCGAGGAGCCCGCGGGGAGCCTGCGGGAGCTCCTGCACGCCAACGTGGGCCGCGAGGTCACGCTGGAGCTCGACGGCGGCGCCGTGGTCCGCGGCCGACTGCGCGAAGCCTGCGCGAAGACGGCGGCAGGAGGCTACGACCCCTGGCAGAACGACATCGTGCTCGTCGCCACGGCCGAGGGTTCAGTCGCGCTGCGCGCGCTCGACGTGCGGCGCGTCAGCGCGGCGGAGCTCGAGCGGCGGCGCACGCGCCCGACGGCGCTGCTCTGCGTGACGCTCGAACCGCACGTGGCGCCTGAGTTCGCGCTCGAGCTCACCAGCCTCGAGCGCGGCTGGAGCTGGTCGCCCTCGTACGCGCTGGAGCTCGACGGCGAGCGCGCACACCTCGCAGCGCGCGCCGAGGTCGTCGCCGAGGCCGGCGAGCTCGATTCGGCGACCGTGCGCTTCGTCACCGGCTTCCCGAACCTGCGCTTCGCGCACGTCGCCGATCCGCTGGCGCTGCAGGGCGACCTGGACGCCTTCCTGACCGCGCTCGGCGACCCGCCGGAGGAGCGCGCCGGCGTCGCGCGCCAGTCCGTGATGGCAAACTTCGCGAACAACCCGAGGGTCGACGGCGCGCCGCCGGGCGTCCTGCCCGCGGAGCTCGCCGGCGAGGAGGCGGGCGACCTCTTCATCTCTGAGCGCGAGAACGTCAGCCTGCGCCGCGGCGAGCGCGCGCTCGTCGCGCTGTTCCAGGCCGACGTGGACTGCCACCACCTCTACCAGTGGACGATCCCCGCCGAGCGGCCGCGGCCGAGCGGCGACGACGAGAAGGGCGAGGAGATCTGGCACTCCGTGCGCCTGCGCAACGACACGCCGCAGCCGTGGACGACCGCGCCGGCGATGAGCACGCGGGGCGGCCTCGTCCTCGGCCAGGACGTGCTGCATTACGCCGCGGCGGGCGCGAGCACCACGGTGCGCATCACGCGGGCGATCGACGTGCAGGGTACGCGCACCGAGCACGAGCTCGCGCGCGAGCCGGACGTCAGGGTGCGCGGCCGCAACTTCGACCGCATCACCGTGCGCGGGACCCTGCGCGTCACGAACTACGAGCGTGCGCCGATCACGCTCGAGGTCGTGCGTGAGCTCTCGGGCACGGTGAAGACGAGCTCGCCCGAGGCGCGTCGCGAGGTCCTGGGCGAGCGTCCGAGCGCGGTGAACCGCCACGAGCGGCTGACCTGGGAGCTCACGCTCGAGCCCGGAGCGACGCGCGAGCTCGTCTACGAATACCTCACCCTCGCGGACTGATCCGCGGGAAGCGTCAGTAGTGCGGCGGCGGATTCGGCGTCAGCAACTCGGCGCCCGCGGCGCAGAGCCGCAGGTCCTGGGAGCCGGGCGGGCCCCACTCGCCGTCGGTCCAGCGTTGCACCACGGCGTCCGTGAAGCGGTATCCCCCGGAGAGCCGCAGCCTCAGGCGCGCGGAGAACGGCTCTGATTCCGACGTCGAAGGGCAGCCGCGCTGCACCAGCAGGTTCGAGAGCTCCTCGCCCACTCCGAAGGGCTCCGAGCCCGCGGGGATCACGGTCGCGACCCGGATCGGCGGCGTGCGCGGATCGCCGTCGTCGACGGTGAGCGCGACGTGCTGCAGCGCGATGGTCTCCCCCGGCGCGCAGAGGCTGATGCTCCGCACCTCGAGCTCTTGCACGCCGGCGCTCGCACAGCTCGCGAGCAGCGCCGCGAGGCCGAGGCCGAGCCCGCGCCGCGCACTCACTTCGCGATGCAGTACAGGTTCGCGTTGCCGCGCAGGAAGAGCTCGTCGCCCGCGATCGCCGGCGAGGAGTCGAAGCCGTCGTCGAGCTTGTTCACGAAGAGGGTCTCGATCTTCGGCGCGGTCGCGAGCACCTCGATCGTGCCGTCGCGGCCGACGACGTAGAGGTGGCCGGAGGCGGCGACGAGCGAGGCGTAGACGTCGGCCACGCCCTTCAGGCGCTCGGGGCCGTACTCGACCTCGCCGCTGGTCGGGTCGAGCATGCTGAGCATGCCGCTGTCTTGCTTGAGCATGTAGACCTTGCCGTCGAGGGCGAGCGGCGAGGGCACGTGCGGGCCATCGACGCGCTCCTTCCACAGCGCGGGCTCGGCCGGCTCGCCTGCCTTGGCGGCGCCGTGCGCTACCAGCGCGCGCGCCTCGCCGCCGCCGCGGCCGCCGCTGGCGAAGATCACGAGCTCTTCGAGGGCCACGGGGCTCGCGATCGCGCCGCCGCGGCCGGCCTCGCCCTCGCTCCACAGCTCCTTGCCGCTCGTCGGATCGTAGGCGACGGTTCGCGGGCCGCCGATGACGAGTTCCTGCGTGCCGCCGACCTGGACCAGGAGCGGCGTGACCCAGCTCGTGCCCTTCGCACGCGGCGTGCGCCAGCGCTCCTTGCCGGTCTTCTTGTCGAGCGCCACGAGGAACGAGTCGCCCTCGTGGTCCCAGTTCAGGATCACGAGATCGTCGAACAGGATCGGCGAGCTGCCCTCGCCGAAGCCGTTCTGGATGTCCATGTCGCCGAGGTCGATGGACCACTGCACGTCGCCACTCATGCTGAGCGCGTACATGCCGTAGGAGCCGAACGACACGATCACGCGCTCGCCGTCGGTCACGGGCGTGGGCGAGGCGTAGGAGCCGTCGGGGTGCGTGCCCTGGTGCGGCATGGCGGTGCCGAGTTTCTTCTGCCACTTCACCGCGCCGCTCTTGCGGTCGAGCGCGAGCACGACGAAGTCCTGCTCCTCGATCGGCGCGCCGCGGCCGAAGCCGCCGCGACCGCGTCCACCGCCCGGAGGACCGCCGCCGGGAGGACCGTCACCGCGCTCGCCCTCGCCTTCCTCGGGCGCCGCTTCCTTCTTCTTGCCCGTGCCGACCGCCGCAGTCACGAACACCGTCCCGTCCCACACGATCGGCTGCGAGAGGCCCTTGCCGGGCAGGGGCGTCTTCCAGCGCACGTTCTTGTCCTCGCCGAACTCGACCGGCGGCGAGCCGAGCGCGACTCCGTTGCCGTTCGCGCCGCGCCAGCCGGGCCAGGAGTCGTTGCCGGTGAAGGGATCGGAATGGAGCGCGGCGAGCAGGGTGACGAGCAGCATGGTTCTCACGGGAGAGCGAGGTCGATCGGGCGCCGACAGGATACTCGCTGGCGAGGGCCGCGCCCCGCAACCCGGGCGCACCGCGGAGACGCGGAGGGCGCGGGGGAGCTCGGAGAAGAGAGAACTGCCTCCGGTTCTTCAGCCTCCATGAACCTTCGATCCCGGAGGTCTTCCCTGCTCCTCTCCGCGCTTCTCCGCGCCCTCCGCGTCTCCGCGGTGCGTTTCTTCTGCTCCAGAGTCCTCGCGCCGCGCGCAAACTACCTCAGGGAGTCGCTCAGCGCGAACCGCAGCCGCCCGCGCCGCAGTTGCAGCGATGGGCCGCCGGTTCGGGCGCGACCGGCGGCGCTTGCTCTAGCTCGTCGGCGAGCGCGCACAGGCGCCGGTAGTACTCGTCCACCTCGAGCCCGAGCAACGCCGCGCCGTAGAGCTCGGCCTCGCGGTTCGTGACCACGTCGAGATAGTTGATGGTCGGGATGTGGTACGCGACGAGGTAGGGCAACGCCTCGGGACGGTGCTCGAAGCGCGAGTGCACGATCAGGGTGAAGCCGTCGCTCGGGTGCTCGCCCTTCGGCATGGCCCAGGCGAACTCGCCGTCTTGCAGCAGCGAGGCGTCGAAGGCGAGCTCGGTCGGGAAGCGCACGACCTCGCGGTCGGCCAGCAGGCGCAGGATCGCGGCGGCATCGAGCTCAGGCCCGTACTTCCGCCGCGCGGCGAGCGCCTTGTCCACCACGTGACCGCGCAGGGCCTCGTAGCCGTCTTCCTCGGTCAGCTTGGGCTTGGCGTCGGCGGCGTTCATTTGGCTCCGTAGCGCGCGCGGAATTCGGCCGCGGCCTTGGCGCGTCGCTCGGCCTCGGCCGGGTCCATCTTGCCCACGTACCACTTGTGGTCGTCGCTGGAGAGCACGGCCTCGAGCTTGGCCTTCAGCGTCGCGGCAGCCGCGGCGCGCTTCGCGTCGGAGTCGTGCTCGTTGGCGGCGATGAGCGACTCGAGCTCGGGGATGAACTCCGAGTAGAAGTGCTTGGCCACCTCGTAGGTCCCGTGCCAGTGCGTGTAGTCGGGGCCCATCATCGAGGCGCCGTGGCGCGCACGCCTACCCTCGTGGTGCCAGATCTCGAACCAGGTGAAGTCGAGCTCGTTCGCGAACTCGATCGGACGCAGCAGCGGCTTGGCGAGGTTGTAGAGCTCCTGGCCGGGCTTGGCGAACTTCTCGTCGTAGAGCTCGACCAGGGAATCGTACTGCACGTAGAAATTGTCCACCCACTGCATGTTGTGGCAGTTGACGCAGACGTTCTTCATGCTCGCGCGGCGCGTCTGCCAGGGGATGTCCTTGCCGGGCAGGTTCATCTTCGCGTCGGCGACCTCGGGCCGGACCGAGATCGCCGGGCGGTTGTTCCAGCTGATGCGCAGGCCGACGTCGTGCGTCACCGGCTGGTCCTTGGTGGCCGACATGTGGCAGGTCGCACAGGTCGGCGCGGCCGAGTAGTCCTCGCCCACGATCCACTTGTTCGAGTCCAGGCGCATCTTGTCGATGTTGGCGGCGAAGGCGATGCCGTGCTTCGACTCCTCGTAGATCTCCTTCTGCGGGTGGTCGGGACCCATGTGGCACTTGCCGCAGGTGTCGGGGTGGCGCGCCTGCGCGGCCGAGAAGGTGTGGCGGCTGTGGCACGCGGAGCATGAGCCCTCCGAGCCGTCGGGGTTGATGCGGCCGATGCCGGTATTGGGCCAGGTGGCGGGGTCGAGCTTCTTGTCGGGCAGGACCTTCACCTCGGTGCCGTGGCACTGCCAGCAGCCGTTCACCGCCGCGGCCGAGACGCCCTCGGGGAAACCGCCGGTCTTCATACCGCGGTTGCCCTCGACCACGTCGGCCAGGACGTTGTCGAGCGAGCCCAGGATGCGCGCCGCACGCGCGTGGTGCGAGCCGTCGAACTCGGCCACCTCGCGCGAGTGGCAGCGCGCACAGTCGCGCGGGCTGACGATGACGGCGATGGTCTGGTCGTAGTGGCGGAAGGCGTCGGGGTCGGTCTCCTTGGCCGCGTGGCACTCGTAGCAGCCGATGTTGGCGCGGTAGTGCTTGCTCTCGCCCCACTGCTGGTACAGCGCGCCGCTCTCCTTCTTGTGGCAGGCGATGCACTCCTGGGTGGCCTTGCTGAGCTCCGGCAGGCCGATCGCCTGCGCGGCGGCGACGCTGGACGCGCTCCCGAGCGCGAGCAGAGCGAGGACGAGAAGCGGACGGGCGCAGGGAACGTGCTTCATGGAAGGACCTCCGGGGTCGGCTGAGCGTGATCCAGCACGACCGGTACGCGGCGGGTGTAGTCGGGGGAGTAGAGGCGATCGATGGTGAGCCGACCGGCGAGCACCGGGATGGTGACGCGCACGAGCACCGTGAAGACGAGCAGCCCGAAGGCCCAGATGCCCAGGCACACCAGCGTCTCGTTCCAGGTCGGCAGGTACTCGACGATCTCGCCGAGCGGCGAGGGGATGAAGGCGGGCACGATCAGGCCCATGCCCTTCTCGATCCAGATGCCGACGATCAGCATCAGGCAGGCGAGGTTGCGCAGCGCGGGTCGGCGTGAGAGCGGCAGGAGCAGGATCAACAACGCGCTCGTGTTCAGCCCGATCGCGCTCCAGATCCAGGGCACGAGCGCGTGGTAGCCGTGCAGCCCGAAGAAGAGGTAGCGCGCCGAGACGCCGTGCGCGGAGTCCGTGTAGAACTCGGTGAAGACCTCGCACACCAGCAGGAACATGTTGATGAGCAGCGCCACCGTCACGATGTTCTTCAGCGTGGCGAAAGCCTTGGCCGGCACGACGTAGTCGGTGTAGCTGTCGAGCACCCACAGCGTCACCAGCAGGAATGCCGGCCCGGCGGCGAAGGCCGAGGCCAGGAAGCGCGGCGCGATGATGGCCGAGTTCCAGAACGGCCGCCCGCCCAGGCCCACGTACAGGAACGCGGTCACGGTGTGGATGCTGACGGCCCACACGATCGCCACGAACACGAAGGGGATGTAGAAGAGCTTGCTCGGCCGGCGCCGGCGATAGGCGCAGTACACCAGATACCCGCAGATGTGCAGGTTGAGCAGCAGGTAGCCGTTCAGGACGACGACGTCCCAGGTCAGCATCGAGATCGGGAAGTTGAAGCGCCGGAAGAGGTGCGAGAAGCGATCCGGGCGCCCGAGGTCCACGGTCACGAAGGCTAGGCACATCAGGATCGCGGCGACGGCCAGCAGCTCGCCGAAGATCACCAGGTCGTGCAGCTCCTGGTTGCGATAGATGTAGACCGGGATGACCAGCATCACCGCCGCCGCGGCCATGCCCACCAGGAAGGTGAAGTTGGCGATGTACAGGCCCCACGAAACCTGGTCGCTGAGCCCGGCCGTGCCCAGGCCGTGCACGAGCTGCTTGGCGTAGGCGTTCAGGCCGAGCAGCGCCACCACGGTCAGCGCCGTCATCCACAGGTGGTAGCGCCAGTCGCCTGCGAAGCTGACGCGGAAGCAGCGCCACAGGAAGCGCGCGTACTCCCTCGCCGCGATCATCGCGCCTTGGCCTCGTCGGCGTGCAGCGGATCGAGCGCGGGCTCCCCCTCCGGGCGCGGATAGCGCTCGTCGAAGTAGTAGAAGAAGCGCGGCAGCGTGCCCACGTCCTCCTTGAGCACGAACACGCGCTTCTCGCGCAGGATGTGCGCGACCTCGCTCTCGGGGTCGAGCACGTTGCCGAACTTGCGCGCGCCCACCGGACAGGCCTCGAGGCAGGCCGGCATCTTGCCCTCGCGCGTGCGGTGCAGGCAGAAGGTGCACTTCTCCATCACGCCCTTCGGTCGCGGGCGGTTGGAGAGGTAGCTGATCTCGGGGTTGAGCTGTTCCTTGGGGATCTCGGGCTCGACGAAGTTGAAGCGCCGCGCCCAGTACGGACACGCGGCCTCGCAGTAGCGACAGCCGATGCACCAGTCGTAGTCGATGACGGTGATGCCGTCCGACTCCTGCCAGGTGGCCTCGACCGGGCACACCTTCACGCACGGCGGGTTAGCGCACTGGTGGCACTGCACCGGCATGTAGTAGTGCAAGAGGTCCGGCACCGTCGGGCGGTCGTAGTGGTGGTTGCCGCGCTCGATGTCGATCGTGCCGCGCGGCATCTCCAGCACGCGGATGTACTGGATCTCGGGCGAGCGGCTCTGGTTGTTCTCGGCCACGCAGGCGTGCACGCAGCGCCGGCAGCCGATGCAGCGGCTGAGGTTGAGCGCGTAGACGAACTCGACGCCCTCCTTGGGACGCACGTCGCGCACCACGGAATCGACGGAGTAGCGCTTGTCCACCTCGCGCTTGATGCGCGCCAGCGCGGTCTGCATCTCGCCCGGGCCCATCTCCTTGTAGTGCTTCTGCAGGAAGCCCTCGAGCGTGGGCACGTCGTCCGCGTCCAGCTCGTGCAGCGGGCTGAGCGCGGCCACGAAGGCCGACATGCCGCTGGCGATCGTGACCGCGCTGCGCAGGAAGCTGCGGCGGGAGTTCTCAGGGCTGGGGGAGACAGCGGCGTCTTGGGCGGTTTCCATCAGTGCTCTCGTCCTCGGGTGGACTCCTCCGCGGCGTCGGCGTGGCGCGCTTTCCATTTCTCCAGCGGGTTGCGCTCGTTGCCGTGCGCCTGCTCGCTCTCCTGTTCGCCCATGCGCAGCGTGTTCGGGCCCGGCAGCGGGGCGAGGTGCGGGAAGGCCGGCGCGTGGGGGTCGTGGCACTCGCTGCAACCGAGGTGCTGCTGCCGTCCGCTGGCGCGATCCCAGGAGCCGAGCGTGCGCCCGTGGGTCCCGTTCTGCCAGTCGCGGTACACCGTCCCGTGGCACTGCGCGCACAAGCGCGGCACGTCGTCGAAGCCGCAGCTTTGGCCCCCGCGCAGCACCAGGCGGTCGCGGTTCTCGCGCGAGTGGCAGTTGTAGCAGCGATCGTTCTGACCGTGGTTGAGGACCACGTTGCGATGCTGCAGCAGCGGCACGCGCGGCTCGGCGAGCGAGGGGAACAGCGCATGGCATTCGCTGCAGTTCAGGCGGTAGGGACCGCTCTGGAACGTGGGCGGGTCGCGCAACGCCTGGCGCGGCGGCCCGAGGTGCAGGTCATCCATCGTCACCCCGCTCGGTCCAGGGAGGGGCAGGGTCACGCCGCGCCGCGCGTCGGCCGCGAAGGCCACGGCCAGCACGAGGAACACGAGGGGGATGAGGTTGCGCACGCGATGCTCCGAGCGTTCGCAGCGCTCAGGGGCCGGATCGTATCGGTGCAACCATCACGCGAGCGTCGGCCAGCTGGGCACCTTTCGCCCTTCTGCGCACAGCGCATTCGCTCCTTACGTCCCAGTGCGTACGCGTCCATGACTGGAATGGCCTTCACGGGAGGCGCGGGGAAAGATGCGTATTCCGAAGTGCGTACGACGGCCGGATACGCGGGCTCGATTCGGCACTCGGGCGCCGGCGAGGTTGGAACGATGGGCCGCGGGTTAAGCTAGGAGCCCTTCCATGCTCGCCCTCGCACTGATCTTCACCTGGAGCGCCCTCCCACAGGCTCAGGCCGAGACCCCCACCGAGGAGTTCCTGCGCATCGGCAAGGAGCTCTACGCGAACGAGAACCCGTTCATCGGCGCCGGCCCGCGGCGCAACCTCGAGCAGGCCCTGGCCGACCCGGTACTCCCCGTGGAGAAGCGCGTCGAGCTGCAGGTGCAGCTGAGCCAGGAGTACCTGAAGGGCGCCGAGGTGGAGCGCGCGATCGAGCTGCTCGAGACAACCCTGGAGCTCGCGCAAGGGTCGGCCGGCGGCGAGCTGCAGCGCCACCTCGGGCTCGCCTACCTGCGCCAGGCCGAGCAGGAGAACTGCGTGAAGCGTCACAACGCCGAGTGCTGCATCTTCCCGCTGCAGGGCGGAGCCGTGCACCAGGAGCGCGCCCCGGCGCAGAAGGCGCGCGAGCAGTACCTGGCCCTGCTGGCGGCCAATCCCGAGGATCGCGAGGCCCTGTGGCTGCTCAACATCACGGCCATGGCGCTGGGCGAGTATCCCGCCAGCGTGCCCGAGCGCTGGCGCCTGCCGGAGAAGTCCTTCGCCTCGGAGACGGAGTTCCCGCGCTTCCACGACGTTGCGTCGAAGGTCGGCCTCGACGTGATGAACATGGCCGGTGGCGTGGCGGTCGAGGACTTCGACGGCGACGGCTGGCTCGACGTGCTGTTTTCGACCTGCGATCCGCTCGGGCCGCTGCGCTTCCTGCACAACGGCGGCGACGGCACGTTCTCCGACCGCTCCCAGGCCGCGGGCATCACGGGTCAGCTGGGTGGGCTGAACCTCGTCGCGGGCGACTACGACAACGACGGCGACTTCGACGTGGTGGTCCTGCGTGGCGCCTGGCTGTTCGACTACGGCTGCATCCGCAAATCCCTGTTGCGCAACGACGGCGGCGTGTTCACGGACGTCACCCGGGCGGCCGGCATGAGCGAGCCCGCCTTCCCGACGCAGACCGGCACCTTCGGCGACTTCGACGGCGATGGCTGGCTCGACTTCTACGTCGGGCACGAGTCGCGCGCCGAGTTCAGCAAGGCCGTGCAGTACCCCTCGCAGCTCTACCGCAACAAGGGCGACGGCGCCTTCGAGAACGCCACGCAGCGCGCGGGCGTCGCCAACGACCGCTACGCCAAGGGCGTCGCCGCCGGCGACTACGACAACGACGGCGACCTGGATCTCTTCGTCTCGAACATCGGGTTGAATCGGCTGTACCGCAACAAGGGCGACGGCACCTTCCGCGACGTGGGCGCGAAGGCCGGCGTCACGGGCGTGATCGGCGCCGACGGAAAGGCCGAGCGCCACTTCGCCAGCTGGTTCTTCGACTACGACAACGACGGCTGGCTCGACCTGTGGAACGCCGGCTTCGGGGCCACGCTCACCGATCTCGCCAACGCCGCGCTGGGCCAGCCCGACAAGGCCGTGCGCCCGATGCTGCTGCACAACCAGCGCGACGGGACGTTCGTTGACCGCGCTGCGGAGATGGGCGTCTCACGCGCCTTCCTGCCGATGGGCAGCAACTTCGGCGACCTGGACAACGACGGCTGGCTCGATATCTACCTCGGGACCGGCGAGCCCGCGCTGCAGGTGCTGATGCCGAACGTGCTGCTCGTGAACCGGCGCGGCGAGCGCTTCCTCGACGTGACCAGCGCGGCCGGCATGGGCCACCTGCAGAAGGGCCACGGCGTCGCCTTCGCCGACCTCGACCAAGACGGCGATCAGGACGTCGTTCACCAGCTGGGCGGCTTCTTCCTGGTCGACCGCTTCCAGAGCGCCCTGTTCGAGAACCCCGGCTTCGGCAACCACTGGCTCAGCCTGGAGCTCGTGGGCACCAAGTCGAACCGCATGGCCGTCGGCGCGCGCGTGCGCGTCGTGCTCGAGACGCCGACGGGCTCGCGCGAGATCCACCGCGCCGCAGGCTCGGTCTCCAGCTTCGGCGGCTCCCCGCACCGCCTGGAGATCGGCCTGGCCGACGCGACGAAGGTCCAGCGCCTCGAGATCCGCTGGCCGCGCACGAGCGAACCACAGGTGTTCACCGACGTCGCGCTGGATTCGTTCGTGCGCGCGACCGAGGGTCGCGCCGAGCTCGAGCGCCTGGAGCGCAAGAGCGTGCGCTTCTGAGCCGTCCGGGAGCGGACGCTTACCGTCCTTCGGCCGCGCGCGCCTCGATCAGCGCGCGCACCTTGGTGAGGTAGCCGAAGCTGGCATCGATGCGCTCGGCCTCGGCCAGCGCGGCGCGCGCCTCGGCGAGCTTGCCGTCGCGCGCATAGGCCTCGGCCAGGTGCGCGGGCGGGGCGACGCTCTGCGGGTAGTCGCCGCGCGCGGCCTCGAGC
>SIAI01000068.1 GCA_009691855.1 Planctomycetota bacterium
GGTGCCCGACCGCCTCACACACATCGATGAACAGGCGCAGCCGCGCCTCCACGTCGAGGCGCCGCCGGTCGCAGTAGTCCGTGAGCGGCTCGCCCGCGACGTACTCCATCGCGATCCACGGACGGCCGTCCGCGCTCGTGCCGCTGTCGTACAGACGCGCGACGAAGTCGTGGTCCACCACGGCCAGGGCGCGACGCTCGACTTCGAACTGCGCGCTCAGCTCGGTCGCACCCGGGCCCTCGCGGATCAGCTTGAGCGCCACGCGCCGCGGCCGGGGGCCGTTCGATTCGGCGAGGTAGACCGTGCCCATGCCGCCGGTGCCGAGCTCGCGCAGCAGGCGATAGGGCCCGACCCAGCGCGGCTCCGGCTCCGGCGCGGGCGTCGCGGTGGATTGCGGCTCGACGTCCTCGACGCGCACGCGCTCCAGCGGCGCGCTGGAAGGCTGCGCTTCGTCGGCGACGGCGCCCGCGCCGACCCCGGCCGCGGCCAGGAGCAGGGGGAGGATCGTGGCCTTGCGGAGCTTGTCGCTCATCGGTCGGGGACTGCCGGCGCGGCGCGGCCGCCTTCGTACGCCGCTGCCGCCTTCGCACGCCGCGGGCCACACGGGGACGCGGCCTTCTCGGGCATGCGCGCGGGCTCGACGCTGCTCATCTGGCAGGACGGCGCCGCGGCCGCGCCGAATCCCTGCCGAATCGACACGGCTGCGCGCGAACGCTACAGCTCCGCGCGCAGTGCCCCGGCCAGGGCCTCGTACTCGGCGACCTCGTTGTAGATCTGGGCCGAGATGCGCAGCAGGCGGCCGGGCGGCGCGGGGAAGGGGAACACCGGCACCTCGATGCGGTGCGTGTCGAACAGCGCGCGCTGCAGCGGGTCGATGGCGAAGGCGTCGGGGCGCGCGCTGGCCTTGCCGGGCGGCAACGGCAGCGACACGAGCGTGCCGATCATGCTCTCCGGCGCCGGCGCGGACACGCCCAGGGCCGCGCTCAGGCTCGCGCGGCCGCGCAAAGCGAGCTCGCGATTGCGCCGGCGCAGCTCGTCCCAGCCGCCGGGGAACAGCCCGCCCAGGAAGCGCAGGCACTCGGGCACGCACAGGAACGCGGTGGGGTCGTCGGTGCCGATGAAGTCGAACTCGAGCTGGAAGCGGCTCCTGTCCGTGCGCGGCGAGTTCGCGCCGTGGCTGATCACCGTGGGGCGGATCGCGCGCTGCAGCTCGCGCCGGACGTAGAGGAACGCAGCGCCCTTGGGCGCGCACACCCACTTGTGCAGGTTGCCGGTGTAGTAGGCCGGGTCGAGCGCGGCGAGATCGAGCGCCAGCATCCCCGGCGCGTGGGCGCCGTCGACGAGCGTCTCGACCCCACGCTCGCGCAACCCGCGCACGAGTTCGACGATCGGCAGCACGAGGCCGGTGGGGCTGGTGACGTGGTCGAGCAGCGCCAGGCGCGTGCGCGGCGTCACCGCCGCGAACACCGCCGCGAGCACCTCCGCGCTGGAGTGCAACGGGAAGGGCACCGGCGCCACGACCACGCGCGCGCCGCTCGCTTCGGCGACGAGATCGGCCGTGTTGCGGCAGGCGTTGTAGCCCTGGCTGGTGAGCAGGATTTCGTCGCCCTTCTCGAAGTGGAGCGAGCGCAGCACCGCGTTCACGCCCGTGGTGGCGTTGCTCACCGGCACGATGTCCTCGACCCTCGCGCCCAGGAACGGCGCCAGAACCGCGCGCGCCGCGTCCACGCGCCCTTCCAGCTCGCGCGCCAGGAAGCGCACCGGCTCGCGTTCGAGCTCGGCGCGCAGCTCCTGCTGTCGGGCGAGCACGGGCTTCGGACAGGCGCCGAAGGAGCCGTGGTTCAGGAAGCGGATCTCGGGATCGAGGGTCCAGTGCGCGCGGAGGGGGTTCACGCGCGCCATGGTAGTGCGCGGTCGCCGTCGAGGCTCACAGCTCGCGGCGCATGCGTACGAAGGAGAGCTCGACGCCGTTCGGCAGGCGCTCGACGACCTCCTCGACCGGTGTGAAGCCGCAGGCCGTGTACAGCGGCACGCCGGGCAATGTGGCCATCAGCTCGAGGGCGCGGAAGCCCTCGGACTCGGCTGCGGCGCGACACACCGCGAGCAGCTTACGGCCGAGCCCACGGCGCGCCCAGGCGGGAGCCACGAAGAAGGCGCGGATGCGGGCGGCGTCGCGCGCGGGATCCACCAGCGGGGCCTCCTCCATCCGCCGCTGGTCGCCGCCGTAGAGTGCGCCGCGCCGACTCCAGCCGCCGCAGGCGACGAACTCGTCGCCGCTCTCCACGGCGTAGTAGGTGCGGTCGCGGACGAGGGTCGTGTCCACGCCAAAGACGTAGCGGACGGCGGCCTCGATCTGATTGTCGCTGTAGTAGCCCTGGCTGAGGACGCGCGCCGAGTCATGGATGAGCGCGTTGAGCCGCGGCACGTCGGGCAGCTCGGCGAGGCGCGGGACGAGGTCGGACGCGGGCATCGGCGAGCCCTACCAGTCGGCGCGCTCGATCCAGCCCATCGAACCGAAGCCGCGGATCCAGCGCACGCGCTCCACACGCAACACGTAGGGTGCGAAGTCGTGGGCCGTGGCCCACTCGGCGGCATCGGGGAAGCGCGCGAGGTAGATCGCGAGGGCCGCGCGCCGCGCCTCGCCCGCGGGAACCTCGGCCGTGCCCATCAGCGTCGCGCGCGCGCCCGCCAGCGGCTGAGCGAGCGCCACGCGGTCCTGCACCAGCAGGCTTGCCCGCGGATCGGCGCGCAGGTTGTGGGTGTGCTCGGCGATGCTCGAGAACAGGAACACCGGATCGCGCTGCGCCGTGAGCGCGAAGGGCGCCAGCGAGCCGAACGGCCAGCCGTCGTGGCGCGCGTGGGCGGTGCACAGGACGCCGTGGGGTTCGGCGGCGAGCAACGCGTGCAGGGCGGTCCGATCGTCCGGTGCGGGGTTCATCCTTCCAGTGTCGCGAGCAGCGCTCGCCTTGGCCACGTCAGGCTCAGGCGCGCAGGGATTCGACCGCCGTGCGCGCCCAGGCGGGGGACTCGGCGAGGTAGCGCGCGGCCAGCGGTCCGCGGCGGTTGAAGTACAGCGCCAGCCCGCCCTGGTAGACCAGCGAGACCACGAGGAAGGAGCAGTAGATCAGCGTGGTCATCGAATCCACGAGCTCGCCGAGGTCCAGGCCCAGATCGCCGGCCGCGCCCACTTGCTTCTCGAGCTCGGCGCTCGTCGTGCGTAACACGGTCAGCTGCAGCAAGCAGTACACGACGATGCCGCCCATCAACACGAGCTCGTTGCGCGCCAGCGCGCGCGGCGCCGCCGCTTCTCCGCGCTGCAGCCGGGGCGCGGCACGCAGCTGCGCCACACCGACGCCCGTCAGCAGCGCGCCGATGGCCAGTCCCAAGAGATCCAGCCCGAGCACGGCCACGAGCAGCGAGAGCACGCCGAAGATCACGTAGCCGTAGGCGTTCGTGCGCGCCAGGCCCGCCGCCCGCGCGAGGCCGCGGTGCAGCTCGGCGGCCTTCTGCAACGCCGCCTGGTCCGCGGCGGTCATGGGTTGGGTGCTCACGTCTGGGGCGCGCGTCCGCGGCCCGTCGAGGTCCATCCTCGCGCGGGCCGCGCTCGAACGCGTGGGCAGGACTCTACCCGTCCGCGTACAACGACCGGGGTACGAGCGGTATTCCCCTCGGTCGGCTCAGGGGCAATGCGCGTACAGCGGCCAGTTGCGGATCGCGTTGTCCACTTCGTCGGCCGAGCCGGCCTGGCCATAGATGTTCAACCCGTGGGCGCACCCGCTCACGACCTTCTTGGTCGCGATTCCGTAGGGCGTTGCGGCGGCGATCATCCAATCGAGCTCGTCGGTGGTGAAGAAGCGGTCGCAGTTCGAGTGGAACATGTAGAAGGGCGAGCTGGTCGGATTCAGCCAGTGCACCGGCGCGGCATTGAGGAACGGATCCTTGGTGGGCAAGCCCGGATTCATGCTCTGGTAGTTCCACACGCCGCTCGGGCAGGGGAAGGGCGAGTACTGGTTCGGGACCGGAACGCCCCAGGTGAAGCCGACGAAGCGCTGCGTGATGGCGTCGTTCTGGA
Source organism: Planctomycetota bacterium (assembly GCA_009691855.1). GTDB lineage: Bacteria > Planctomycetota > UBA1135 > UBA1135 > JABFRZ01. Next base: position 4,073 of record SIAI01000068.1, read on the forward strand.
ACGCGGCCAGGTGGGTGTCGTTGTTCCCTCCGCACAGCGAACAAGGGCAAGAGGTCGTCTGACAGCCGCGCCGGTAGGGATCGAAGTCGCCCGAGAACGTGATCGTCAACCGCACGCTGAGATCGACGCCGGCGTAGCCCGGAGGGAAGTAGTGCGCGCTGTCGCTGGCCAGCGCGCCGACCATCGCCGCCAGGTGTCCGCCGGCCGAGGTGCCGACCACCACGATGCAATCCGAGAGGCCGTAGGCCGGGCCCTGGGTCTTGATCCAGCCCACGGCCGCGCGCACGTCGAGCACCGCCTGCGGAAAGCTCGGCGCGTTGTCGCAGGCCAGCGTGTAGTTCGCCGAGACGACGCGGTAGCCGAGCTGGCACAGGCGCTCGAAGAAGTCGTTGTCCGCGTCCTTCCGCCCTCCGCTCCAGCCACCTCCATGGATGAAGAGCAGCGTCGGCGAGTGCGCCGCGACGCCGGCAGGAATGCGCACGTCCAGACACTGCGTGCTGCCCGGGAGGATCGTCGCGCACGCGCCCGTGGAGACCAGCGGGCAACTCGTCGCTCCGGGGTAGTAGGGGATGTCCTGGAAGATCTGGACGTTGCACTGCGGGCCGCCGGGAGGCTGAGCCTGGGCTTGCGGCGCGGCGCCGAGCAGGCCGAACAGCGCAAAGCCAAACGTGAGCACGGAGGCACGGGCGAGGGGAGTCTGCATGGGGGCGAGCGGGAAGGCGGGGTGTCTGGGTCCTGCGCAGCCGAGCTGGCCGCGCTCCCTCGCGATTGTCACGGAGCTCGGGCGCGGTTCGGGCATTCGTCGATTTCCGTGCACGCGTGGCTCGCGGACGACGGCGCGTGCCCGCCGGGGCACCGTGCGGCTATCTTGGAAACCCACGATGCTGCTCGGGCTCGCGTTCACCCTGGGGATCCTCGCTGGCTTGCAGGCGCCCGCCTCCAGGGCCGCTCCGCTGGCACCCTCGAGCGTGTGCGCGAAATTACGCACGGCGACGCACGAGGTGGCCAAGGCCGGCGACGCCGAGCTGGTGACGCGCATGCGCGCCGTGCTGGTTGGCTTGGGCGACGACGCGGACGAGCTGGGCGAAGTTGCCAGCGGCTGGCAGCGCGCGGTGGTGGAGGCCAAGCCCACGCGTTCGACGCGCCCGGCGGCGGCCAGCCGGTTGCGGCGCGAGCTCGCGCCGTTGCTCACCGGCCTGGGCAAGGAAGAAGGTGAGCGCAAGCGCGAGCTCGCGCGCTGGATCCTGGAGCTCGACTCCGAGCAGCCCGAGGCCAACGCGGCGCTCGGGCGCTCGCGCGACACGGACGGCCAGTGGCTCACCGCAGAGGAGCACCGCTGGAAGATGGGCGCGCGCCGCAGCGTGCGCGTGGAGCGGGAGGCGAGCGAGCTCGAGTTCGAGATCCAGCACGGGGTGAGCACGAACCCCAGCCTGGTCGCGGTGTGCGGGGAGGGGAACCTGGTGCGCTGGCAGGGGATCACGATCCACTCGCGCCTGCCGGACGAGACGCTCGAACGCATCCTGCGTCAGGCGCTGCGCGCCGCGGCGCTGTCGCGCGGGCTCCTGCTCGACGATCTGGCCTTGCCCAAGGACCTGGGCAAGCACGAGTTCGTGCTGCTCGACACCGAGGCCCACTTCCAGCCGGCGCTGGACGAGGCGCGCGCCACCCAGGGCCTCAAGCCGGAGGAGTACCAGCGCGTGCGCGAGCTCGGCATGCGCTCCTTCGTCGACGCGCGCGGCTGGCGCACCTCGCGCTGGCGCAGCGAGGCCGAGTTCGAGGCCCTGGTGCTGTGGGACATGGCCTGGGACTGGTTCGGCGCGGACGCGCAGCCCTGTCTGCGCGTGGGGCACGTGAACTGGGTGTGCCTCCATTTCCTCGGCACCTCGATGCCCATGCTGGTGTGGAGCGATCCGGTCGTGAACCTCGAGGAGCGCTCGGTCACGCAGCGCGACGAGGCCTTCCAGCGTCAGGCGCTGTGGCGCTCGGCGCGTACCAGCCTGTGGGGTTGTCGCGCGTGGATGGTGCGCCAGGCGCGCGCCAAGAGCGATCCGCCATGGGTGCGCGCGCTGCTCGATCAAGACGGCAAGATCCGCGACGAGAACCTGCTCAAGACCACGCTGGTGTGCGAGCTCTTGCAGCAGGAGGGCCAGCTCTGGCCGCTGGTGCAGGCCACGCGCGGCAAGAAGGACATCGCCCCCGCGATCGAGCAGCATCTCGGTGAGACGCTGCCGGCGCTGGAGGCGCGCTGGCGCGGCTGGCTCGATCCGCCGCCGCGCGTGGGCGTGGTGCAGGTGCTGGAGCAGGCCGCACCCGCGCCCGAGGCCGAGAGTCCCTTCCGCGCGGCGCTGCTGCGCCTGAACCACGCGCGCGCCGACGCCTTGAAAGGGCAGGCCCCGGAGATCCCCGTCGTGGCCCTGGATGCGGAGCTGTCGCGCGCGGCCGAGCTGCACGCGCAGTACCTGAGCTTGAACCCCGCGCAGAAGGAGCGCTGGCCGGACGTGCACGAGGAGCGCCCCGACGCGCCGGGCTTCACGCCCGCCGGTTCGCTCTCGGGCTCACGCTCGGTGATCGCCTTCGACGGCGACCCCGATCTGGCCGTGGCCAGCTGGCTGGCCACCTTCTACCACCGTCTGCCGCTGCTCGACCCCGGGCTGTTCGGCGTGGGCTTCGGACGCGCGGACGAGGTGGTCGTGCTCGACGCGCACTCGCTGGTGCTGGCTCCCTGGCGCGACCACGTGGTGCGCTGGCCGCTGCCCGAGGCCGAGGGCGTGCCGCTGCGCATGCGCCTCGAGTCGCCCAATCCCGTGCCGGGCGAGAACATGGGCAATCTGGGCTACCCGATCAGCCTGCAACTCTTCTTCGCCGAGCCCGAGACGCGCGTGGCCCTGACCTTCGAGCTCTTCCGCGGCGCGCCGGGCGCCGACCACGCCGTGGAGTGCCATTTCATTACTCCCTCGGCGCCGCTGCAGATCGAGCTCGTGCCCGAGAACGCCTGGGGCCTGATCCCGAAGAGCCCGCTCGCCCCCAGCACGCTCTACACCGCCCGCGCGACCTTCGACGGACGCACGGAGGAGTGGAGCTTCACCACGGGCAAGTAGGCACGCGCGGTGTTGGCGGGCGCACGCCTCAGGCCTTGCGGCGCGGAGCGTGGCGCTTCTTCGCCGGCGTCGCGCTGGCGGCGTCGAGCTCTTGGACCAGCTTCTTCGGCGCCACCGCGCGGTAGCTCTCCTCGAGCAGCGCGCACAGCTCGCGCTCGCCGAGCGGGCAGTTCGGCTCGATCGACAGCGTGAGCCAGCCGCTCTTGCCCAGGCCGTAGCCCGTCGGCTCTGCCCAGTCCTGGTCCAGCAGGCGCTCGCCCGAGCGCGGCAGCTTCACGCTGAAGCACAGCGCGTCGGCGGGCTTGCCGAGGAACACGAACACCTTGGCGCCGGCCTTGAGCACGAGCTCGCCCCACGGATGGTCCTCGCGCGCGCCGGGCAGCGAGAGTCCGAAACGCAGCAGAGCCTCGCCGAGCTCGCGCGGCCGCGCCATCAGTTCATGGAGCAGGCGCCCGGCCCGCGCGGATCGCCGCAGCGGCCGCAGCCCGGCGCCGGAGACTCCGGCTGGGCCGCGCCGCGCGCGGCGAAGGTCGAGAGCTGCTTCTCGAGCGCGGCGCTCGCGCATTGCGGGCAGGCCGCGCGCTCGGAGCCGTACAGCAGGGCCTCGAAGGCGTGCCCGCAGTCCGTGCACACGTATTCGTAGATCGGCATGGCCGGCGCAGGATAGCACGGGCCTAACGGCGCGGGGCGGCGGCGATCTCGCCTGGGCGGAGAGCCGGGGCGCAGCGCACGACGCGCTCCAGCACCTCGAGCTCGTCCTCGTCCAGCGCGCACGGCGCCAGGTACTGCCCGGGCGCGTGCCCTTTCTCGGGCGCGCCCTCCCAGGTGTTCACGCGCGCCGCCAGCACCGCCGGATCGAGACCGTGCATGCCGGTGAAGGCCTCGAGCTCGCGCAGCAGGTCCGGGTCGCGGCGCTCGATGGCCTCGTAGTCGAGCACGTGCACGCGCGGGTCGGCGCGCAGGCCCTCGATCGCGGTCACGCCCTCGCGCCACGTCTCGGCAAAGGTCTGCAGCTCGGCCAGCGTGCGCACGAAGCACCGCGCCTTGGCCGAGCGCGCCGCGGCCACCAGGTCGCGCACGACGTACAGCACCTTCGAGTCTGGACACAGCCTGCGCAGGTTGCGCAGCGCCTCCACCGGAACCGTGGGGAGCTTGACGCCCCACAGCGAACGACCGCGGGCGTGCGTCTGCTGCTGGTGGAAGGCCAGGCAGCGCTCGAGCGCGCCGCGGAAGAGCTCCACGAAGCCCGGCGCGTCGCCCAGGAGGTGCGGATACCAGAACTGCTCGCCGGCCAGAGCGCGCTCGAGGTCGGTCGCGTGCATTTCGGCCCGAAGCAGCAGTTTGGCCCGGGATGTCAGTGCCGTGGCGAGCTCGATCAACGCAGCGCCGCCGTACTCGCCGAAGACCAGCGCGCTCGGGCTCGAGCACAACAAGCGCTGCACCACCGTCGTGCCGCAGCGCGCGGTGGGCGAGCTCACGAACAGGAACGCCCCCGGCACGGTGGGCAGGACCGCGGGGTCGAGGGAGTCCACGCCCCGTTCTCGGCCGTGGGGCAGCGGAGCTGAACACGCGCGAAGGGAATCCGTCTCAGCGTCGCTCGAGCAGCCTGCAGGCTCGGCTGGTACACCGACCATCGCCAAGCGCGCCCACCGCGCGCAGCTCGAAGGTGCCGCGCAGGCGTAGCGAGCGCAGCGCGCGCACGCGCTCCGCACCGCCCACGCGCTCGAGGTGCGGGCTGTCCTCGATCTGATCCGCGAAGGCGTCGGCCATGGCGACCAGGCGCACGTCCGCGTCGGCCGCCAGGGCCTGCGCAGCCGCGCCCGTGCCGCGGCGACCGCAGCCGATCAGGCCCACGCGGATCTCGTCGGCGCGCCGCACGCCACCGAGCGCCAACGCGGGCGCACTCCGACCAGCGCCGTCGTTGTCCCCAGAAAGGAGCGCCTGGAAAGCTCCGTACCCCACCGCGGCCACTAGCAGGGTCCGCGACGGGCTGAGGGGCCCGGTCTAGTGTCCGAACAGCGCCACGAAGTCGTGGTGCTCGCGCAGCTCGTCCAGGTCCGTGTCCACCGCGGCCAGCGCAGCGACGTCGAGGCCGAGGTCCGCGGCGCGCAGCAGGCATTCCAGCGCGAGCTCGGCCTGCGCGAGACGCACGTGGGCGCAGGCCTGGTTGTAGAGGGCGCGCGCGGATTGGAAGGGGATTTTCTCCTGATGCTGGAACACGGCGAGCGCTTCTTCCGTCCGACCGAGCCCCATCAGCGCCAGGCCCTGCTGCTGCAGCGCCGCGCCGTTCTCGGGCTCGTTCGCGAGCGCCGCCTCCGCGCTCGCCAGCGAGTCGCGCCACAGCTGTTCGTCCATGCCGTCGGGCAACTCCGGCAGCGCCTGGCGGAACTCCGTCAGCGTCGGCATGGCTCCTGGCAGCGTCAGGCACGCGCAGGCCAGCGAAGCCGCCAGCACGCCACGGCTGGACGGGCCGCCGGCCTCGCCGCGCAGGATGCAGAGCAGGCGCTCCTCGAAACCGCGCCGATCCATGCCGATGGCCTGCACGGCGCGCGGCACGAAGCTCTGCTGCGCGGCGCGCTCGGCGGTGTCGATCAGGGCCGAGGCGAAGGCGCGGCGCTTCTCGGGGAAGCGCTGCACCACACAGCGGTCGCAGGCCAGCTCGGCGGCGAAGTGCAGGCGCCGACGCGCCAGCCAGAAGAGCGGGTTCCAGAAGTGGAAGCCCTGCACCAGCAGCTCGAGCCAGGCGGTCCAGTGGTCGCGGCGCGAGAGGTGCGCGAGTTCGTGCGCCAGCACGGTGGGCTCGGGCAGCTCGTCGGCGGCCGGCAGCACCAGCACGGGGCTGCGCAGGCTCCACAGGAAGGGGCTGGCGGCTTCGTCCGACACGCGCACGCGCGGCGCGCGCACGCCCAGCTCGCGCGCCAGCGAGCGCACGTGGCGCACGAGCTCGCCCTCGGCCGGCCGCGCGCGGCGCACGCAGTGCTCGACGGCCCGCGCGCGCGCCAGCTCGCGCGCCACGACCCACGCCAGGGCCGCCAGGAACGCCACCAGCAGCACGCGCGCGCCCCAGGTGGACCAGTTCGTGCCCAGGCTGCGCGTCAGCGCGGCCACGACCTCGTCGCCCAGGTTCGGTGGGGCCGAGGAGATCACGCCGACGCTGGCGGCCGGCGCGGCGCCGCCGAAGGCGAAGGGCGGCAGCACCAGGCGCACGAGCACCAGCCACCACAGGAAATGCTCCAACCCCGGGCGCGAGCGCCGCGCGCGGCTCGCCAGCAGTGCCAGCGCGGCCAGCGGCAGGGCGCACAGCGTGTTGTAGAGCAGCCAGGTGAACACGGGGCCTACTCCTGCTCGTCGAGCAGCGTCCGGAAGCGTGCCAGCTCGCCCTTCGAGAAGCGCTTGGTCTTCACCAGCGAGAGCAGGAGCGGCGAGATCGAGCCCGCGCACAGGCGCTCGGCGAGCTCGTTCACGTGCCGCGCCAGAAGCTCGTTCTTGTCCACCGCGGGCGAGTAGATCTGCGCCACGCCGACGCGCTTGCGGCGCACGAAGCCCTTCTGCAGCAGACGGTGCAGCAGCGTCTGCACCGTGGTGTAGGCCCACTCCTGGCCGCTCTGCGCCATGCGTTCCTGCAGCTCGTTGGGCGCCGCGGGCGCCTTCCACAGGGCCTCCAGCAGGGCCAGCTCGGCGTCACTGATGCCTTTGAAGGGTTTGGGAGCGCGAGTCATGGGGTTGCGAGGAGCCGTGCGGACCGAACGAGGGGACATCCTAGATGACGACAGACTGTCCGTGCGTGGGGGGGGCGAAAAATCGCGGCAAGCGCGTCCGGCGCAGGCCCTGGACGCGTTGCCAGCCGCCGCCAGCGGATCCGCGGGGCCGCTCGTGAGGCGCGGCGGCGGACGAGTGTGGGCCACGACGCACCGCGCGCGCGTCGAGAAGTCCGGGTCGAGCGTGCGCAACGATGTCGCGCGCGACACGACGCGCAGAATTCCTTTCCACCAACACGCGCGCCGCGGTGCTCGCGCTCCCGCACCGCGTGTCTCGCCTGCGGCACCGCGCGCGTGGCGACGCGCAATCTCAAGAGCGACAAGCGCTTGCCGCAACGCGCACGCGCGCTTGCGCTCCGCGCGCAGCGAACCCGCGGTACGCGCGCGTCGCGTCGTCGTGCGCGCGCGCGCTCGTCGTAACTCGCGCATCGTCGTCGTCGTCGCGTGCGCGTGTGACCACGCACGAAGAGCGGAGCTACCATGGGCTCGACCTCGACCTCTGGCCCCTTGGATTCACACCCGCCCATGAGCCACAGCCTCGACCGCTCCCCGGACTTCGGCGATATCTACGACTTCGTCTTCCCGCTCGAGCCGAGCGACAAGGCGAAGCTCATCAAGCTGCACGCCGTGCGCGACGCTTCGGCGACGACGCAGGTGCTCCCGCCCCTGCTGAAACAGGGCTTCGAGTACGCCGGCCCGATCTTCAACCGCCGTCCCGGCCCGCGCCTGCTGCGCGGCGACGGGGACGAGGACCGCGAACCCGCGATCGTGCCGGTGGACTACTCGTTCCTGCGCAGCTCGGACCTCTTGGTCCAGGCCTGTCGTCCGCCGATGGACGACCACCATTCCGGCACCCGCAAGCGCGTTCCGCGCAGCTACACGGACCTGGAGCAGATCCTGATCGACGGCCTGCGGCCCTACATCGAGTACTGCGCGCGCGACAAGGTGTGCGTGGCCAGCCAGTTCCGCCCGCTGCTGCGCGGAGACTTCGCCAACCGGCGCGAGATGGAGTTCCACCTCAACGGTTGCGGCGCGGCCTACCGGCGCTTGAACGCCCACAACGGGCGTGGCCCGCGCGACGCGGACGTCGGCAACCGCACCGCGCTGTTCCTGCTGCGCCTCGAGGAGGCCTGGCCGGGTGGTCCGGGCTACGTGTGTGCTTTCGGCCTGGACGGCCTGTGCACGTACGTGTGGAGCTACCGCCTGGGCAAGGACTTCCAGCACCTGCTGGCGCGGCCGGGCTTCGCCATGGCCGAGCTCGAGGTGCGGGCGGTCCCGGAGTATCCGCTGACGATGGATTGGTGCCGCGACTGGAAGATCGAGCTCCTGTTCGTGCATGAGTTCGGTAGCCAGTCGCGCGTGCGCCGCGTTGCGCGCGGCTGAGCTCGAGCGCGGCGCATCCACCACAGAGCCGAGGCCGCGTCGGTAAGGCGCGGCCTCGCTCGCGTTGCACGCGCCGAGTCGGCGCTCGAAGCGCGGCTCGTGCGCCTCCGCCCGCTCGCTTCGGGCCGAAGCGCAGCCTCGGGGAATCCTCACTCGGCTCGTTGCGCCTCCTACCGTCTGCGCTCGTGGAACTCGCGCAGGGCGAGCTCCGCGAACGACCCATGGAGCGAACGAACCGATCGGAGGCCACATGACCACTCCCCCGCGACGCCCGACCCGCGACGCGAAGGACAGCGCGTCCACGACCGACTGGGCCTTCAACGAGCGCGTGCTGTGCTCGAAGAAGGTGCGCACGATCTATCTCTGGGGCCCGCCGGGCTTCGGCAAGACCTACGCGGCCTTCAACGTGGGCGTGGACGGCCCGCTGTTCGCCGTGACGCTGACCGAGGACACGCCCATGGCCGAGCTGCGCGGCCACTACCTGCCCGTGGGCAGCGAGATGAAGTGGCACGACGGCCCGGTCACGACCGCCATGCGCCTCGGCGCGCGCCTGGTCATCAACGAGCTCACGCACGGTTCGCCGGACGTGATCTCGCTCCTGCACCCCGTGCTCGAGAACCCCGACACGGCCTTGCTCACGCTGCCCACCAACGAGAGCGTGCGCCCGGCGCCCGGCTTTCGTGTGTGCGCCACGGACAACCAGCCGCCGGAGGAGCTGCCGCCCGCGCTGCGCGACCGCTTCGACTGCATCCTCGAGGTGCGTGAGCCACACCCGAAGGCTCTGGAGCAGCTCGATGAGCCGTTGCGGCGTGCGGCGCTGCGTTCCTTCGCGCTCGAGCCCGACCGACGCGTCAGTTTGCGCGGCTGGCTCAGCGTCCAGCGCCTGAGCTCCGAGTTCGGGCTGAAGGGCGCCTGTCAGGCCGTGTTCGGGCCCGCGCGCGGCGCCCAGATCCACGACGCGTTGGTCCTGGGCGAAGCCCAGAACTGAGCCCCGCAGCGGGGCGCCGCGCCGGAAAGGCGCGGCGCCCGCCGCGCGCGCGAAGCTCTCCGGGCGCGAGTCCGCTCGCGCCCCCTTCCGACTCCCTTCCGACTCCTACCGAAGCACGCCATCCGAAGGACCCACCACCATGCAGCGCACGGTTCCCGCGCATCACAAGCCCTTCCCTGAGCTGGTCGAACGCCAGTTCCACGACACGCCGTACTCGATCATCGACACGAACGGCAAGACCTGGCTGCCGACCAACGGCATGGCCAGCCTCGTCGAGCGCAAGCTGCTCGTGCCGCTCCTGGCCGAGGCCAGGAGCGTCGCGCGCCACGAGCTCGCCCACGTCAAATGGTCGCCCATGCGACTGCCCAAGGTCGCCTTCGACCCGCGCTACCTGATGGCGCTCGAGGACGCGCGCATCAATCTCGGCCTGCGCTTCATCGGCATCCCGGTCGAGCTCAGCGCGGACGAGCGCGTGCAGGTCGGGCGTCTCTCGGCCCAGGACCTCGGCGAGCGCGACCTGCTGGGTTTCGTGCTGCGCGCCGTGGCGGCGCAGGGCACGAATGCCGAGGAGAGCGTGTTCCAGCCGCTGGCGGAGCAGTCGACCGAGGTGCGCGACCTCGCCTTCCGCCACGTCTGGCGCGTGCGCATCGAGCTCCTGCGCGCGCGGCGCGTGCGGCGCAAACCCGTGGCGAGCTTCCGCGTCGTGCGGCGCCTCGCCGCCGAGCTGGCCCGCGCTCTGGAGCAGGAGCTCCCGCGCCTCGGCTACTCGGCGGCCTTTCCCTGGACGCTGGCGCTCTCCGGCGCCGGCTGTTGCCTCGGCCACGGGCGCGACGAGCGCGGCGGCAAGGGCGACAAGGCCGGCGTCAAGGCCGACGACAAGGGCGGCCACGGCGGCGTCTCGGGCGAGCTCAAGCTGGTGCTCGCGCCGCTCGTGCACTCCACGCCCCAGATCCGCGGCGGGCGCCGCGGGCGTTCGCGCGCCACCAGCGAGGGGTCGCTCGTGCGCTACCCGTTCCGCTGGCCGATCGACGGCGCGCTCTTCCGCCGCACGAGCCGCGTGCGCGGCGGCACGGTGCTGATCGACACCAGCGGCAGCATGTCGCTCGACGCGGCCGGCATCGATCGCATCCTCGTGGCTTCTTCGGGCGCGGCGCTGGTCGCGCTCTACTCCGGGCACGACAAGCTCGGCGAGCTGCGCATCGTCGCCCGCGACGGCCGCCGCGCCGACGCGCGCGACCTGGTGCCCTTCGGGCGCGGCAACATCGTGGACGAGCCGGCGCTCCTGTGGCTGGCGCGCCAGGCCGGCCCGCGCCTGTGGATCTCCGACGGCGGCGTCACCGGCATTGGCGACACGACCTCGACCGAGCTGCACCGCCGCTGCCAGGAGATCGTCGCGCGCGGTGGGATCCGGCGCGTCAAGACGATCGACGAGGCGGTGGCGGTCCTCGCTCGCGGCGGGCACCACGCAGGGGTGGTGTGACCGCGCGAGGGAGGGAGCAGGCCGCGGGGGCCCGCCGGGCTGAACTCCGGCGGGCCCCCTTTCCTTGTCTATATGGTCAGCGCGGGTGCAAGCTCGACGCCGTTGATCAGCAGCAGCCCCGGGCGGCGGAGCGGCCTGGAGGGCCGAAAGCAGGTCCTTGGCGAACTCGACCTTCTCGCCGGCGCCCGCGCACACGCCGGGCACCAGGTTCTCGGGTCTTCAGGAACCGGTTCGGCTCGCGCCGCTCGCGTTCACTCCAGGATCGTCATGGCAAGCGCCTCGATGGCCGAGTTCTGCTTCAGCCGCGCACGCAGGGTCTGCCAGCGCTTGGTGGTCGCCTCGGCCGAGATCTCGAGGCGCGCGGAAGCCTGTGCGCACGAGTAGCCCTCGATCCCGCAGTAGAGCAGCAGCGCTTGCTCCTCTGGCTCCAGCTCATCCACGAAGTTCAGGAAGCTCTGGAAGGAATCGGTCTTCGCCAGGCGTGTGACGATGCTGGTGACCTGGTCGGCGGGCTCGGGTGCGCAACCCATGGAGGAAGGGTGCGCATCGGGGGAGAGCGAGAACGCGACCGTGCGCTTCGCGTAGCTTTGCAGCAGGACGTTCTTGGCGATGCCCAGGATCCAGGCCCGGAAGCTGCGCTGCGCATCGTAGGTTTCGAAGGCCTGGAGCGCGCGCAACCAGACCTCCTGGAGCACGTCCTGCGCCTCGGTGCGCTTCCCGGATTCGCGCCGCAGGCGCAGCTCGACCCAGGCGCACAGAGCGGGCGTGACGCGCTCGAACAGCTGGGGAAACGAGGCTGGATTTCCCGCGCGAAAGCCGCTCACTCCCTCTTGACACCCCGCAACGGCACCACGAACTCGCCCTCCCAGCGCTTTACCGCGCCCCACGACCGCAACGCTCCCGCCGCATCGCTGCGCACGTGCACCGACCAGTTCGAGAGGTCCGCGTTCTCCTCCGGCAGCTTCCACTGCACCGACGAACCGCCGAACGTCGGCCGATCCGCGACCCACAGCCGTTCCGTGCCACGCGCGGTCGTGCCCTCGAACAGCTCGAGCTCGAGCGCCACGGCCGTGCCCTTGAACTCGGGCGCGAACTCGGCGTCGATGCGCAGCCACTCGTCGTTGACCACGCTCAAGTCGAGTATCCGCCGCAGCGCGGTGTCGGCGTCCTCGCCGCGCACCGCGGGCAACATGTCGTCGATCTTCGGCACGACCTCGACCGGGAAGCTCACCGTACCCCGCCACAGGACACCGGGCGTCGGCGCGACGCTTGCCGCTGCATTCCGCCGGCTGTCGAACGACCTCGGGCGCAAGCGCTCGACCGTGACCTGGAAGCTCACAGTCTGTTTCCCGAGGGGCAGGCATTCGAGTTCTTGATACCAGCCGCCTTCGGTCGCCGCGGCGGCGCAGTTGCCGCACCCGATCAGGCCGCTCGAAGCGCGAGCGAGGGGAGGCGCATGGTCCTCTGCGTACAGCCGGATCTGGCAGTTCGGCAACCAGCTCGGCATCTCCATGCACATCGCGAAGAGAACTCCGGCCGGCCAGCGCTCGCGCACGCGAATCGCTTGCGAGTTCCGGAGAGCGAGCTGCCACTGCTTGTCGCTCAGTGAGCCGCCGTTCGCGAGGTGATCACGCAGATGGAGGACGGCCGTGTCGTAATCCCAGTCTCTCCGGTCCTTGTTCCAGGTGTACTCCGCGCCGATCCGCGGGAGGCGCTCGATCGCCGCGTCGATGCCAAGCGTCGGCGACGCGGTTGCCGACGGCAGACCTTGAGCGTCAAGAGCACGGGCAAGGCCACTCAGGGCGAGCCATGTCGCAGCGAAGATCGACAACGCTCTCATGACCAGCTGGATAGTGCTCCTCGCCGCCGAGGATACCGCTTGACGGGCACATACGTGCGCGCGAGCTACAGCTCGATCCCCAGCTTCGCCAACCCCTTCTCCGCCTGCTCCGCCCAACCCTTGTTCGCCGCGGGACTCGCCGGACTCGGGTGCAGGATCGTGCCCACGCGCACGTCCATTTCCGCCAGCGCCTCCGCCGCGCGATCGCGCGCGAACGCGCCGACACCGATGACGAGCTTCGGTCCGAGGTGCTCCACGATCTCGCGTAGCGCCGCGTCGCACGGCCTGTACAGCGCCTCGCGCTCTCGCGTGCCGAGCTTGTCCGGCGTCCTGTTCTTCCCGCTCTCCTCCATGAACACCAGCGGGCAGTAGTTCCACACGAAGAAGCGCGCGAAGAACGTCTCCGGCGTCTCGAACCGCGCCCGCGCCCAGCCCCACAACCTCGCCCCGCTGACCTCCGAGCGCGTGCACGCGAAGCCCTCGATCGTGCGCTTGGGATGCTCGCGCTCCGGCCGCTTCACCGCGCCCTCGATGCC
>SIAI01000069.1 GCA_009691855.1 Planctomycetota bacterium
TGGCGGCCCGCGCCGATCTCGCTAGACTGTGTCAAGTTTTCCACCCGCCCTCGACCCGCCGCTAGTGGAAGCACAAGCGGACAGGGGGCGGAGGGACAGTGAGACCTCACGATTTACTTCGGCCCTTGCGGCTCGAAGTCACCAAAGGACAGACATACCCATGAGAGTCGTTCTCCATTCCAGTCTCGGCTTGGCCGTGCTGCTCGCGTCCAGCGCGATGCACGCCCAGCAACTCAAGCAAGCTCCCCAGAGCGTGCGTCCGACCGAGAAGTTCACCGTTCCCGCGACCTCGTTCGCGTGGAGCGACCTGGTGAAGTTCCAGGCTTCGCTGCCCGTCTTGGCCGCGGTCGAAGGACCGGCGCCGAGCGTGGCTCTGGAACCGCCGATCCTCGACGTGCCCCTGGCGCGCAAGGGCAATAACGCTCAACCGAGCGCCCCGGTCGAGGAAACCCCGGGCGTCCAGAAGCTCCTGCCCTGCGCGGGCTTCGTGAGCGAGCCGCCTATCGGCGCGGGCTTCGACTCCCAGCTCGACGTCCCGGATGGTGCCGGCTTCAGCTTCATCCCGCCCGACGTGGGGGGCGCGGTCGGGCCGGACCACCTGATGACGATGCTCGAGAACAAGGTCCTCATCCAGGATCGCCTCGGCGGCACCGTCAGCTCGGTCGACCTGAACACGTTCTGGAGCCCGCTCGGCACGACGCCGCTCAGCCCGACGACGGTCTATCCGCGCGTCTACTTCGATGCCCTCGACAGCCGCTGGCTCGCGACCGTTCGCAACGGCGTGACCTCGACCGGCTCGACGAGCATCTTCTTCGCGATCAGCGAGACGGCCGATCCGCTGGGCATCTGGGACTACTACTCGTTCCTCGCGGACCCGGGTTCGACCAGCTTCGCCGACTGGACCCTGATCGGCTACAACAGCACGTGGATCACGATCACGGCCAACATGTTCACCACGCCTGCGGGCGCCTCGTTCCTCGGTTCGAAGATGTGGACGATCGACAAGTCCACCGCGCTCGTCGCGGGCGGGCCGATCACGGTCAACATCTTCCCGGCCGGGTTCATGACGACGGCCCACGGTAGCGGCGGTTCGTCGGTGCATCCGGCGCGCACGCTCGATGGCAACCCGACCCTGTGGATGGTCAACGACGGCTTCACCGGAACCAGCACGTTCCTGTACCAGCTGACGCAAATCACCGGCACGGGCGCGGCGCCCGTGGTCTCCGGCCTGGTGGGCTCGCCGTTCGGCGGCACGACCAGCTTCTGCTACTCGGGCACGCCCTTCACCGGGACGCAACGCACGATGGCGCAGATCGGTGAGGCCCGCTTCATCACGCCCTTCAGCGTGCGCATCGGCAGCGTGGCCGTGCGCGGCGGGAAGATCTGGGTCGCGAACAGTGGCGGTCTCCCGGGCCCCACCACGAACACGTCGCCGACCTCGAACGGCATCATCTGGAACGTGATCGATCCGACGCTGCCCTTCCCGCCGACCCCTGGTGCGGCCGGCTTCATGGTGGTCCAGACGGGTGGGATCACCAACGGCGCCAGCACGCAGAGCATGTACCCGAGCATCGCAGTGAACTGCGCGGAGGACGTGCTGATCGGCTTCGCCAACGGCGATTCGACTCGTCTCCCGCGCGCTTGCTACACGATGCGCCTCGGCACGGATGCACCGAGCTTCATGGGCGCCATCAATGAGCTCAAGGCCGGTGAATCCACCTACTGGAAGAACTTCGGCGTGGGCACGACGGCTCAGTACGGCCGTTACACCTCGGCCGCGGTCGATCCGAACGACGACCGGACCCTGTGGACGTTGCAGGAGTACGCCGACACGCGCGTCGGCGCGCTCGACAACGACAGCCGCTGGGGTACCTGGTGGGGTCGTCTCGGCGAGTGCGAAATCCGCCCGGTGATCACGGATGATCCGGACGACGTCGTGGCTTGCGTGGGTGATGCGGTGAGCTTCACGGTCGTCGCCTCGACCGGGACCAACGCGCTCACGTACCAGTGGCGCTTCAACGGAGTGGACATCCTCGGCGCGACCGCGGATACCTACCCGATCGCCGCGACGGTTCCTGGTGACGCGGGCTCTTACGACGTGATCGTCACCGGCTGCGGCTGCAAGACCAGCTTGGCGGCGACGCTGTCGTTCGCGGGCGCGATCGTCGGCACGCAGCCGATCACGGTCAACGCGGCCGTGGGCACTCCGGCTTCCTTCTTCGTTGCCGCCACGGGCCAGGGCACGCTGACCTACCAGTGGCTGTTCAATGGCAACCCGATCCTGGGAGCCACCTCCGACACCCTGTCGATTCCCGCGGTCGCCGTGGCCGACTATGGGACCTACAGCTGCATCATCACCGACGACTGCGGCCCGGTGACCAGTGACTCGGCCAAGCTCAACCCGGACATCAAGAGCAAGCACCAGCCCGCAGAGCTGAGCCTGCACATCTTCGAAGGCCCGCAGGCGACCATCGGCTGCAATGGTAGCAGCGCGAGCTTCTCGGTCGTGGCCTACCCGGCAGGTGTGAGCTACCTCTGGCGCAAGAACGGCATCCCGATCGTGCCCCCGGAGACGGGTAGCTCGCTCGTGATCAACCCGGTCTCGGTTGGGGATGCCGGCAACTACAGCGTGAAGGTCTCGCTCGGTGCCGAAAGCGTGACGAGCGGTGCGGCGAGCCTGGTCTATAGCGACGTGCCGACCATCAACGTGCAGCCGTCGCCTGGCAACCAGACGGTCGCCCCAGGTTCGGATGTCACGTACACCGTGGTGGCGAGCGGCCTCAACCTCACCTACCAGTGGAAGCACAAGCCGAGCACGCCCTTCGCGCCCTACGTGAACATCAATGGTGCGAACGCTCCGACCTTGCTTCTGGAGGCGGTGACTACGGCCGACGGGGGCACCTACCGCTGCGCCGTGTCCAACGACTGCGGCACGGTCCAGACGATCCAGCTGAAACTGCTGGTGCTCTAGTTCTGGTGACCTGACCGTCAACGGAACCTGATTCGGCCCGCCGCCAGGAACACCCTGGCGGCGGGCTTTTTTTGTCTGCAGCTTCACCGTCGCTTCACCGCGGATCGTCGCAGGGTTCGCCGTGCTGCTGCGCGCTGCGCCCCAGGCATGACGTCGGCACTGCCCACGCACGCTCGTCGGTCTGGAACCGAGCGCGCGGGCAGGCTTTCCTGATCGCGGAAGGCGCTTGGCGCAGGCGGTTCTCCCTGCGCCGCAGGCCTGACGCTCGCCGGCTCGCCGGCAGCACGAGCGAATGGCGCGTCTACTGGATCGTGACCCGCAGCCCGCGCGTGGTCGCGATGCGCGTGCTGCACGCGCCGAGCGGGAAGAAGCTCACCGCCTGGAAGACGAACGGCTGGCCGAGCAGCGCCGCGTTGTTCGGCACCGGAAAGGGCGCCACGAGCGAGCCGTGGGCGTCGGCCGCCGGCAGACTCGCGCGCGCGACGAGGCCGAGCGCGGGCGGGGCCGGCGTCGGGTCGAGGTGGAAGAGCGCGCCGAAGAGGAGCGAGCCCGCCGTGTCCTCGCTGTCGCCGATCAGGAGGTGCGTGGGGCCGCCCGCGTTCGACACGTGCAGCTCGAAGGCCGCGTTGCCGAGCGTGGGCACGCCGCCCGCCAGCAGCGTCAACGTTCCCGCGCAGCCCGCGCTGCCGGTGCCGAAGGGCTCCAGGCCGCGCGGCACGAAGGACATCACCTTGGCCTTGGCCGTCGAGACCGAGCTCGCCACGACGTCGGTGATGCCGTCGCCGTTCACGTCGCGTCCGCCGCCGACGTCGCTGCCCAGCCGATCGTTGGCGAGGTCGCCCTCGACTGCGAACAGCAGCGCGCCCGTGCGCCCCGAGAAGGCCCGCACCGCACCGGTGTTCGCGCCCGCCGCGCCGTCGAAGCCGGGCATGCCGGCGGCGAAATCGCCGTAGCCGTCGCCGTCCAGGTCACCCGCGCCGACCACGCTCGCGCCGAGCTGATCGCCGGTCGCGACGCCGAAGACCTCGTGCAAGACGCTGTTGTCGAAGCCGGAGATGAGCTGCACGCGC
This sequence comes from Planctomycetota bacterium, assembly GCA_009691855.1. Lineage (GTDB taxonomy): Bacteria > Planctomycetota > UBA1135 > UBA1135 > JABFRZ01. Next base: position 4,042 of record SIAI01000069.1, read on the forward strand.
CCCGTGTTCGAGCTCACGCCTGCCGAGCCAATGAGATAGTCATCGAAGCCGTCGCCGTTCCCGTCGATCCCGCCCGAGCAGACGATCGTCCCGCCACCGCCGCCGCGGCGCTTCAGCTCGCTGCCGTCGGCGCCGGAGAACACGCGCACGAGACTCCCCTGTACGCCGGCGAAGTCGTTCTTGCCGTCGTTGTCGACATCCCCCGCCGGCCCGACGTTCGAGCCCAGCTGGCCGCCGACGGCGTCGCCGAAGACGCGCTGCAGGATGCTGCCGTCGAGCCCGGAGAACACGGTCAGCGAGCCGGCGTTGTTGGGCGAGCTCAGGTCCTCGGCGTTGAGCGCGCTCACCAGCACGTCGTCGCGGCCGTCGCCGTTCACGTCGCCCACCGCGGCCGTGGACCAGCCGAACAGATCGCCGCTGGCGACGCCGGTGAGGGCGTAGAGCACGCTGCCGTCGAAGCCCGACATGATCGTGGCGCTACCCGCGTTCGCGCCGACGCCGGCGATGTTGTCCTCGTCCGCCGCGGCACAGATGTCCGCGAAGCCGTCGCCGTTCAGGTCGCCGGCCGCGCTCGAGCCGAAGCCCATGTGGTCGTCCATGGCGCCGCCCTGGATCGTCGCCAGCAGACTCCCGTCCGCGCCCGAGTAGAGAAACACACTGCCCGCGTCGGTCAGCGCGCCGTTGTCGTCGCGCCAGGCGCCGACCAGGAACTCGCCCTTGCCGTCGCCGTTCACGTCGCCGACGAGGTCGCAGCACTGTCCGAAGGAGTCGCCGACCGAGCCGCTGACGTCGTGCAAGGTCGATTGGGCGCCGCTGGGCAAGGCGAGGAGGCCGAGGACGGCGACGGAGAGGCGCAGCGGGAGCGTCATGGATGTCTGGGAGCTCGACGACGAGGAGGGGGCTCCGTATTGAAGCGCGAGAGCAGCGCGGGCGGTCGAGCCAGGGCGCGGAATCTTCGCGGCCGGCGGGCTGGTTCCCCCATCCCCGCGGGCGCCGCCAGCAGCGCGTGGGCGGCCACGCTGCTCGACGGTGGCCCGACGGGCGACCTCTTCCGCGACGGGGAAGCGCTCCCCTGGTGAGCGCCCACTACTGGCGGAAGTAGTTCATCACTCCGCTCACGCCCGGCGCGGGGATGGACTGCGTGCCGGGCAGGAAGGGATCGGTGTCCACGCGTTCGAGCGCGCCGCTGAGCAGGTCGAACACGTCCACGACGCCCGCGCTGGGAACGCCCGTCGGCACGGCCAGGAACAGGAAGGCCGGAGCGCTCGCAGGCCACGGGATGCCGATGTTCTTCATCAGCCCCTTGCCGTTCATGGCGACCGGCGAGCCCGCCGAGAAGGCGGTGAAGGCGTTGGGCAGCGCGCCGAGGTTGCGCTGGTCGTCGAAGGCGAGATCCACGGGGATGCCCGAGAGGCCCCTCGCTCCCTCGCCGAGCGAGTCGATCACGCCAAACAGCAGCTGGCGCAGGTGCGGCGGGGCCGAAGCGTCCAGGCCCAGCGGCATCACGCCCGGCAGGCCGCCGATGATGCCGACGTTCGTCAGCGCGCCGCCCGCTTGCCCCGTCAGCTGCCCGGAGGCATCGAGCGGATCCTCGTGCAGCACGTACACGGACGAGTTCGTGTCCTGGATCATGACCTGAAGCGCTTTCGGGCGATGGAACGGGAAGGGCAGCGTCGCCACGATGTCGTCGTAGCCGAAGCCGTTGACGCCGTCCGGGCCCGATTCGAAGACGCTCAGCGTGCCGTCGACGTTCAGGATGTAGGCGAAGTACACGCCGCGCACGAAACCAAACTGCGTCTGCCGCGGCGTGATCGCGACCTCGAACGGGAAGTGCCCCGGACGGAAGCGTCCGTCGGCCCCGCGCACCTTGCCGCCCGCCTGCACGGTCTTACGCACCTCCAGCGTGAAGGCCGAGAGCACCGACACGGTCCCTTCGCCGCGGTTGCACACGAGGATGTCCTCGTTGCCCGGCTCCCAGGCAAGGCCCAGCGGGCCCTGGCCCACCGCGGTCGTGTGCACCACCTGGTGGAAGGTGGGTGAGGCCGGGTCGATGTCGACGAACGAGACCTGATCGACGCCTTCCTGGCTGACGGCCAGGAGATCCACGTTCGGCGACATCGCCAGCGCGGTTGGATCGACGAGCGCGATGCGGTCGAGCACTAGCATGCGATTCGAGTCGAGCACCACGATCTCGCCCGCGACGCGATCGACCACGTACAGGAACTGGCCGATCTTCTGGCGGATCGAGAACGGGGTGCACTGCGCCACGAACGGCTGCGCCGGCGACGGGCCCTGGAAGAAGGCGTTCAGCTCGAGCGCGAGCGTGCCCTGCGGCGGCAGTTCGATGGCCGGGATCCCCAGCGGGAACGGCCCGGGCACGAGCAGGTTCGTCAGATTGAAACCGCGCGGCGGCGGCAGCGTCGAGTCGATCGAGGTCGGCTCCTGACCGAGCAGGAACGGCGTCAGGCACAGCGGCGGATACACGAGCGGCGGCGGATTCGGATGCGGCGCCCAGGAGACCGGGTTCTCCGCGCCGGCAGCGACGAAGAGCGGCGGGAGCGTGATCGCCGGCGCGATCGAGTTCGGGCCGCCGGCCTGGGCCTCGAGCAGCTTCAGACCGGTCGCTGCGCACAGGTTGCCGCCGCCCGCTTGGCAGCCGAAAGGCGCGCCGTCGTCGAAGGCCGCGTCGAGCGCGTGGCCGAGCGCCATGTCGCCCACCGAGGAGAGCTCGGGGAAGCCGATCAGCTCGTCGGAGAGCGCGCTGTTCTTCGTCAGCGTGAACGCCCCGGCCGAGCCGCCGTTGAACGTGCACGTGCCGGGCGCGAGCGGCGGGCGCAGCCCCGAGCCCTGCAGCGCGACGTTGGGGTTGTTGGGGAAGTTCGAGTTGCCCTGCACGATCGGGTGCGCGAGGTCGAAGGTCGGATCGCCGGTCGACTGCCCGAAGCCATTCAGGTCGAGGACCGACAGCGCGTTCCCGCGCGCCACGTAGATCGCGTCGGGCGTCACCGGCGCGTTGACCAGCGCGCGGCCCTCCGCGGCCTGGAAGAAGGACTGGGGCGCCAGCAGATTGCGGTTGCCCACCAGGTCGGCGAGCTGGTTCGGCTGCACGTGCACCTCGACCGCGCTGAACGGCGAGCACGCGAGGCCCCCGCCGGAGCTGCCCGGGAACGGATAGGCCGGCACGAGCTCGGCGCGACCGAGGTCGAAGACCGAAGGAAAGCGCACGCCGAAGGGAATGCTGACTTGCGCCGCGACAGGGCCAGTCACGAGCTGGATCGCGAGCGAGGGCGCGGGCGGACCGCTGCCTTCGAGCGCGCCGATGGAGAACGGCTGCAGCGGCTCGGTGAAGCGCACGAACACGTGCGCCAGCGGATCGACGCCGAGCGTGCCGTTGGGCGGCTCGATCAGCGGCTCCTGGGACGGAAAGGAGACTTGGACCTCCGGGTGAACGCCGTCGGCGCCGACGGTCGCCGAGGCCAGGGCCGTGACTGCGCTCACCTCGCCGAAGAGCGAGCGCACGCCCGGCTGGATGCGCAGCTGGATCTGCCGGTTCACCGGAAAGGTCTCGTGCGTCGAGAGATCGCCGTCCGAGTCGACGACAAAGACCAGCGAGCGATCGTCGAGCAGCGCGCTCGCGCCCGCGAGCGTACCGCCCTGCGTTCCGGGGAAGCCGAGCCCGGGGCGCTGAGCGCCTATCACCAGCGCGCGTGGCCGGCCGAGCGCGTCCAGCTCGACCCAGCGCTGGAACGACCGGCGGCTCGGATCGGCGGGATCGACCGGGCCATAGGTCTGCCCCGCCAGGAAGACGCGCCCGCGAACCACGCTGGTCGCGCCCGTGAACGGATTGAGCGTCACGACCTGGATCCGTTCGAGCAGCTGGTTCACGGCCGTCGCCGTCACCGCGCTCGTCAGCACCGAGTCCACATCGATCGAACGGCTGAAGCGCGCGTAGAGGTAGTGGTTGCCCGGCTGACCGTTCGGCAGCAGCGCCGTGCTCGGCCACGACGCAACCGGCAAGACCGGGTTCGTGGTGCGGATGAGCGCGAGGTCGCTCTGCTTGGTGATCTCCGCGATCTCAGCCGTGGGGAAGCCGTTCGCATCCGGCACCGGCACGCGGTGCGGCAGCAGTTGCCCGAAGCCGCTCTGCACCGCGACGAGCTGCATCCGCCCCTGCGCGGGATCGAAGCGCTGCCTCTCGTCCCCACGCGCCGGCGACAGCGCGACGGCGCACAGCACGATCCCCAGGCCACACCACGACGCACGCAAACCTGCGCTCTTCGGCATCACAAGACTCCTCTACACGCAACGGGATCCCGAGCGGACGACAGAGGTTATCGCGCCGCGCTCGTCTTGCCCGTAGCGAACGGGAACAGCGTACTCGGAGACGACGGAACGAGCGCGAAGCCCTCGGAGGCGATCTTCTCGCAGGCGGCGCAGGCTAAGACCCCGCTCGATCCCGAGGTCGCGCACCGCCTCGTCATCCGCTCCGTGTCCGCGAAGCAGCGCCCGCGACGAGCGGCGAAGGCCGCCAAGAGCGCGAAGAAGAAGTAGCGATCGGCCTTGGGGCTCCCTCCGCCGACGGAGGCTCGGAGACGCGCGCGCCCCAACTGCGTGCGTCCCGATTCCCGACGAGCGCATGCAGATCCTGGATGTCGGCCGGCCCCAGGCGCTGCGGGCAAGTCTCCAGCTCACGGCACGAGCATTGCTCTTTCCTTCTGAATCAGGCCGGCGATCCGCCACCCGAGCTCGTGACGAGCTCTGCCGGCCTCCCCCCCCACGGAGACTCCTTGATCGCCACCCCCCTCGCGACGTTGCTCGCAGCGTTGCTCGCTCTCTCCACCGCCTCGAACGCCCAGACCACGACCGTCCGCGAGGGCGACCTGACCGCGGTCGAGCTGACCACGGGCCTCATCCGCGTCGATGACTTCGCGTTGCGCACCGACGGACGCACGCGCATCGACGACTTCGGCGGCGGACGGATCACGCTCGCGGAGCTCGTGCTCGGCGAGCGCGTGCGCGTCGACTACTTCAGCGCCTCCGGCTCGCCGCCGCTGGCCGATCGCGTGCGCGTCCTCAGCGGAGTCCCGCCCGTCGGCCCTGCGCTCGTGAACCTCGATGTGCCCTTCGGCACGGAGTCCCAGCCGCTCGTGCGCGTCTTCGGCGACGACGCCGGCGACGCGCTCGGCTCCTACGGCGTCGATGGCGTGGCCTTCGGCGACCTGAACGGCGACGGCTTCGACGACCTGGTCGGCGGCGCTCCGACCGCGAACGGGATCGCGGGCGAGGTCACGATCGTCTACGGGAAGCCCGGGTTGCGCGGCGCGGTCGTGGACCTCGACACGGATGGAGAGCTTTCGCCGCTGGGTGAGACGCGTATCGTCGCCTCCGGCGTGGACCAGGTCCTGGGCAGCGCACTGGCCTGCGGCGACTTCGACGCCGACGGCTTGGACGACCTCTTCATCGGCGCGCCGGGCGCCGGCTTCGGCGGACAGGTCGTCGTCGTCTACGGCTCGGCCACGCTGCCGGGCACGCGCATCGACCTGGCCCTCGCGGGCAGCGCCACGACGATCCTCGCCGACGAGCTGCAGGAATCCCTGGGCACGTCGCTGGCCAGCGGCGACATCGACGGCGACGGCTTCGATGACTTGCTCATCGGCGCGCCGGGCGCCACGCCCTTCGCGAACCATCGCGGCGGCAAGGTCTACGTCGTTTACGGCAATCGCAGCGCGCGCGGGACCGTGCTCGACCTCGACACCGACGAAGCCATCGGCCCCGCCGGCGAAACGCGCATCTTCGGCGAGCGCGACGGCGACGGCGCCGGTTCGTGCGTGGCCAGCGGCGACCTGAACGGCGACGGCTTCGACGACGTGGTCCTGGGCGCCAACCGCGCGGACACGCTCTTCACCACCGACCGCGGCGGCGCCTACGTCGTCTACGGCCGCGCCGACCTGCGCGCGCGCCGCATCGACCTCGGGACCACGCTCGATCACGTCGGCCCGGCCGGCGAGACGCGCCTCTTCGGGCGCGGGCCGAACACCTGGCTGGGCACCGACCTCGCCACCGGCGACGTGGACGGCGACGGCTTCGACGACCTGCTCGTCAGCGCCGCCGGTGTGACGGGCGTCGGCGACAACTTCGCCGTCGGCGAGCTGTACGTGTTCTACGGTCGCGCGAATCTGCCGGGCACGCTGCTCGACCTGCGCAATCCGCCCGGTACCTACGGCGAGACGCGCATCACCGGCACCGAGGAGTTCGGCGAACTCGGCACCTCGGTCGGCCTGGCCGACGTGAACGGCGACGGCTTCGACGACCTCGTCCTGGGCGCGCCGGGTTCGGTGCCGCTCGGCCAGCCCGACAATCCCGTGCTCCAGGACGGCCTGGTGTTCCTGTACTTCGGCACGCCCACCCTGCGCGGTCGGCAGTTCATCGATCCGCGCGAGAGCGCCAACGTGGCCGTGCTGCGCGACAACGCCGGCGACTCCTTCGGGCAGACGCTCGCGGCCGGCGGCGACCTCGATCGCGACGGCGTGAGCGAGTACGCGGCCTCCGCGCCCGGCGGCGACAACCCATCCATCGGCGGCGAGAACTCCACCGGCTCCGTCGTGGGGCTCTTCGGCAGCGCGAGCACGCCCACGCTCGCGCGCAAGGAGCACAGCCGCGCCGGCGACGCCCCGCCGCGCGACTTCGGCCCGGTGGCGCGCTGCCTCGTCGACGCGCACGCGGGCACGGGCTCGAGCGAGACGGTCACGTTGCTGCGCAGCGCTCCGCTCCTGCCGCACCCGCCGCTGGCCCAGCTCCTGCCGGTGCACTGGCAGCTCGCCAGCGACCGCGACGTGCCCGTCTTCGACCTCACGCTGAGCTACACCGACCTCGAGCTCGGCACGGCCAGCGAGGGACGCCTCGCGGTCTACACCTCCGCGACCGGCGCCGCCGGCTCGTGGAAGCGCGTCGCCGGCGGAACGCGCTCGGCGCTGCGCAACGAGATCACGGTGCGCAACGTGGCGCCGGGGTTCTTCGCGCTGGTGCAAGAACCCAGGATGAGCGCGGCGCGCTCGCCCAAGCCCGCTCTGCGCGAAGTGTCGGCCCGCTGAGCCCGACGCATTCACCCGGCGCAGCGCCGCGACGGCCGCGTCGCTGCTGGAGCTGGAGCGCGAAGAGCGCCGCGCTTTGAACTCCGCGTGCGCTACACGCACGGCACACTTCTTACCGCCCCATGGAGGCGACGGTCGCGGGGCTCGAACTACCGGCGGCGCGAAGCAGGGCGCGCTACGCCAGGACCTTGCGCGCGATCACGATGCGCTGGATGTCCGTCGCGCCCTCGTAGATCTCGGTGATGCGCGCGTCGCGGAACAGGCGCTCGACCGGGAACTCGTCGGTGTAACCCGCGCCGCCGTGGATCTGCACGGCTTCGTCGGCGCAGAAGTTGGCGGTCTTCGAGGCGAAGAGCTTGGCCTGCGCGGCTTGCTGGCCGCAGGGTTCGCCCTTGTCGCGCAGCCAGGCGGCGCTCAGGGTCAGCAGGCGGCTGGCCTCGATCTGGGTGGACATGTCGGCGAGCTTCCACTGGATCGCCTGGAAGTCGCCGAGCGGGCGGTTGAACTGCTGGCGCTCCTTCGCGTACTTGATCGAGGCCTCGAGGCACGCCTGCGCGATGCCCACGGACTGCGCGGCGATGCCGATGCGGCCGCCGTCGAGGGTGTCCATCGCCACCTGGAAGCCGCGGTTCTTCTCGCCCAGCAGGTTGGCGGCGGGGACGCGCGCGTTCTCGAAGAGGATCTCGGTCGTGGACGAGCCGCGGATGCCGGTCTTCTTCTCCTTCTTGCCGACGCGCAGGCCCGGCGTGTCCTTGGGCACGAGGAAGGCCGAGATGCCGTTCGCCTTGGCGGCGCTCGGGTCGGTGCGCGCGTAGACGATGAAGAGCCCGGCCTCGGCGCCGTTCGTCACGAAGAGCTTGGTGCCGTCGAGGATGTAGTCGCCGCCGACCTGCTTCGCGCTCGTGCGCAGCGCGGCCGCGTCCGAGCCGGCGTTCGGCTCGGTGAGGCAGTAGGCGCCCAGGATCTCGCCCGTGGCCAGGCGCGGGAACCAGGTGACCTGCTGCTCCTTCGTGCCGAAGCGCTTGAGCGGCGCGCAGACGAGCGAGTTGTGCACCGAGACGGTCACGCCGGTCGAGGCGCAGCCGCGGTTGAGCTCGATCAGCACCGTGGCCAGGGCGAGGTTGCCGAGGCCCGAGCCGCCGTAGTCCTCCGGCACGGTCAGGCCCATGAGGCCGAGCTCGCCCAGCTTCGTGTAGACCTCACGGTCGAGGTGCTCCTGGCGGTCATGCTTGGCGGCGCGCGGGAAGAGCTCCTTCTCGGCGAAGTCGCGAGCCATGTCACGCACGAGGGTCAGTTCTTGGTCGAGGGCGAAGTCCATCGGATGTCGTGGTGTCGATCCGACCGCGGAGGCGCGGAGGACCCGGAGTAGGAGGAGGGGAGTTGGAAGAGCGGGATCAAGCGTAGTCGTAGAAGCCCTTGCCGCTCTTCTTGCCGAGGCGCCCTGCGGCAACCATTCGGACCAGCAGCGGGCAGGGCCGGTACTTGTCGTCGCCCAGCCCCGAGTGGAGCACGCGCAGGATGTCGAGGCACACGTCGAGCCCGATCAGGTCGGCCAGCGCCAGCGGTCCCATCGGGTGGTTCATGCCGAGCTTCATGACCGTGTCGATCGCTTCCTTGGTGGCCACGCCCTCCATGAGGCAAAAGACCGCCTCGTTGATCATGGGCATGAGCACGCGGTTCGACACGAAGCCCGGGTAGTCGTTGGCCTCGACCGGCGTCTTGCCGATCGCCTTGGAGGCCGCGACCACTCTGTGCGTGGTCTCGTCGCTCGTCTCCTGGCCGCGGATGACCTCGACCAGCGCCATCAAGGGCACGGGATTCATGAAGTGCATGCCGATCACGCGGTCGGCGCGCTTGGTGGTCGCGGCGATCTCGGTGATCGAGATCGAGGAGGTGTTCGTGGCCAAGATCGTGGCGCTCGGAGTGAGCGCGTCGAGCTCCTGGAAGACCTTGCGCTTGATCTCGAGCTTCTCGACCACGGCCTCGACGACGAGCTCGGCCGATTTCGCGTCCTGCAGCGTGGTCGAGGGCTTCACGCGCGCGAAGATCGCCTTGGCGTCAGCCGGGGTGATCTTGCCCTTCTCGGCGAACCTGCCCAGCGACTTCTCGATCGTCGCCAGGCCCTTCTTCAGCGCCGGCTCGAGCACGTCGATCAGCACGACCTCGGCGCCGAAACTGGCGAAGGTTTGCGCGATGCCGTTGCCCATCGTGCCCGCGCCGACGACGGCGACCCGCTGGAAGCCCGCGCCGCTCACGCGATCGACTCCACCGTCAGCGACACGGCGTTGCCGCCGCCCAGGCACAGAGAGGCCATGCCGGTCTTCGCGCCGCGCTGCTGCAGCGCGTAGAGCAGGGTCGTCAGCACGCGCGCGCCCGAGGCGCCGATCGGGTGGCCGAGCGCGACCGCGCCGCCGTTGACGTTGACGCGCTTCGCGTCGAGGGACAGCACGCGCGTCAGCGCGCAGGCCGCGACCGAGAAGGCCTCGTTGATCTCGTGCAGGTCGAACTCGGCCGGCTTCTTCTTCAGCTTGGCGGCAGCCTTCTGGATCGAGACCTCGGGCGCCATCATCACCCACTCCGGCGCCATGCCGCCGGTGGCGTAGCCGGTGATGCGCGCGAGCGGCTTGAGGCCGAGCTTCGCGGCCATGTCCGCGCTCATCACGACCAGCGCCGAGGCGCCGTCGTTGATCGACGAGGCGTTGGCGGCGGTGACGGTGCCGCCTTCCTTGAAGGCGGGCTTGAGCTTGGCGATGCCCTCGGCCGTCGTCTCGGCGCGGATGGTCTCGTCCGTCGTGAACTTCGTGACCTCGCCCTTCCGGCCCTTGATCTCGACCGCGAACTTCTCGGCCTCGAACAGGCCCTTGGCGGTCGCCTCGGCCGCGCGGCGGTGGCTCTCGGCCGCGAACTGGTCCTGGGCCTGGCGCGAGATGTCGTACTTCTCGGCCACCTTCTCGCCGGTCAAGCCCATGTGGAAGTCGTTGTAGATGTCCCACAGCCCGTCCCAGACCATCGAGTCGATCAGCTTGCCGTGGCCGAGGCGCACGCCGTTGCGCGCCTCGGGCAGCAGGTAGGGAGCGTTCGACATGCTCTCCATCCCGCCCGCCACGATCAGCTCGGCGTCGCCGGCGCGGATCGCCTGCGCGGCGAGCATCACCGACTTCAGGCCCGAGCCGCAGACCTTGTTGACGGTGAAGGAGCCGACGCTGTCGGGGATGCCCGCTGCGCGCGCCGCCTGCCGCGCCGGGTTCTGGCCCAGGCCGGCCTGCAGGACGTTGCCGAAGATGACCTCCTCGACTTGATCCGGCGTCACGTGGGCGCGGCGCAGGGCCTCCTGGATGGCGAGCGCGCCGAGCTGGGGCGCTCGGAAGCTCGCGAGACCGCCCTGGAACTTGGCGATCGGCGTACGGCAGGCGCTGGCGATGACGACTTCCTTCAAGCGTGCAAACTCCGGCTGGGGCGCCAGCGCTCGGCCGGGCCCGGCCGCGCGCCTACGGCGCCGAATCGAGCGCGACAGAATAGCGCGCGAGCTCTCGAGCTGTCCCTCAAGCGCCGCCCGACTTCGGGCCGATCACCAGAGGGACGGAGCGCGCACTCCGAGGCGCTTGTGAGAGGGCGCCTGCGCTTCGCATGCACTCGATCGGAGCGTGAGAGAGAGACCGGCGGTCACCCGAGTGACCGCCGGTTGCATTTCCGGCCCGAGGTCGTGGAGCGGAATGCGAGGCCTCCAGGGCGGCATCTGCCGTCTTGGCGCTGGCACTGCCAATTCGACTCGCACGGGCGCCCAGGCGGCCCGCCTGACCCATTCCAGGCCTCTTTCTCGCCTGGCACCTCGGCTGCGATCCCGGCGCCGCCGCCCGATTCCCCGCCCATCCGGAGAACCCATGATGCGCTTCGACCCACTCTCTTCGCGCCCATCTTTCACGGCCCTCGACGCCCTGCGCGGGATCCAGGCCGAGTTCGAGCGCCTGCTGTCCGAGAGCGGCCCGGGCCGCTCGACGCCGATGGCCTTCGCGCTCTACCGCCGCGATGGCGCGCTGCTCCTGCGCACGCCGTTGCCCGGCGTCGAGGCCAAGGACATCGCGCTCGAGATCGACGGCAACGTCCTGACGCTCTCGGGTCAGTTCCTGGAAGTGCCCGAGGCCGCCACGGCGCGCGCGCGCCACGTCGAACGCCCGCGCGGCAGGTTCTCGCGCGCCCTGCACCTGCCCTTCGAGGTCGATGCGGCGCGCGTGCAGGCCAAGCTCGACCGCGGCGTGCTCGAGATCGAGGTCCCGCGCCTCGAGAAGCACCCGCCCGTGAAGATCCAGGTCCTCTCCCAAGCCAGTCGCAACTAGTGGTGTGATTCACGCAGAGGGGCCTTTATCCCGAGGTCGCCTGCGTTCGCCGCAAGGCGCACCGCCTACGCGACTTCGGTGCAAGTCTCGGAGAAGGCGCAACGCCGCGGCGGGCGCAGGCGGCCCGGGATAAAGGCCTCTGTGCGTGAATCACAGCACTAGCCCCCACCCAGCCATGCCGAACCAAACCACGACTCCCGAAGCCCAGCCCTCGGCCGCGGCCGCTCCGCGACCCAAGGTCCGCCCGCGCACCGACGTGTACGAGACCGAGGACGCGCTGATCCTGATCGCCGATGTGCCCGGCGCCGACGAGGCCTCGATCGAGCTCGCCCTGACCGAGGACGTGTTGAGCGTGCACGCCCGTGCTGGCGTCGCCGCGCCCGAGGGCTGGCAGCCCGCCGGAGCCGAGTTCGAGCTGCCCGACTACGAGCGCAGCCTGCGCCTGACGACCGAGATCGACCGCGACGGGCTGAGCGCCCGGGTCCACAACGGCCGCCTCGAGGTCGTGCTCAAGAAACGCCAACCGCGCGCCCACCGCATCGAGGTGCGCGCCGGGTGAGAGCGTGGGCCGGAAGGCCGCGCCGGGACGGTGCAGGCATCCTTGCTCACGCGCGAGTTCCACTGCGCGAGTCCTCTCGCGCCCCATCCGAAAACGGCAGGGCGACCGCGGCCAAGACCTTCCCCCATCGGTCGCGGTTGTCCCGCCGCCCCTTCCGCGGCAGACTCTTCGCCCTCCCTGCCATGAGCTCCCCCCCGAAAGTCGCCTGCCAGAACTGCGTCCACTTCCGCAGCCGCCCCTACGAAGCCAAATTCGAGGGCTGCTACCTCGAGAAGAACATGCCCTCGAAGCAGAAGCTGCTGTGCCTAGACGAGCAGCAGCTCCCCGGCAATCACGTGAAGATCAACCTGCGCGGCGACTGCCCGGACCACTCGGCGCGGGCGAAGAAGCCGTCGTTGTGGCGGCGACTGCTGGCGATCGGGGCTTAGCGAGCCTCCGCACCCGACTAGTCCCAGAACAAGCGCTTGGCTTCTCCAGATCGCCTGGAATCGCCGTAGCCGTGGGCTTTCTCGGGCCTTCGAAAGCGGAGCGTGGTTCCTCCACGCGAGCATTTCGAAGGTTCGAGAAAGGCCGCGGATGCGGTGAGTCCGGGC
>SIAI01000022.1 GCA_009691855.1 Planctomycetota bacterium
CTCGTCGCCCAGGCGCACCTGCCAGTAGAACTCGCCCAGCACGGCCAGCACTTCGGCCTGACCGCCGTCGAAGTGCCTGAAGGTCGTGCCCTTGTAGCTGGCGCTACGCGCACGCGCCTTCACTGCTCCGGGCTCGATCGGCGTGGCCAGCAGCCAGTGCCCGTTGTTCTCGACCAGCCAGCGATACTCGCCGCGCGCCGTGCGCAACAGGTATTCGCTCCACGGATAGCTCACGCCCTCGGCGCGCACCGCGCGGCGCAGGAAGCCCAGCACGCGCACGTCCTCGCCGCGCAGCGTCGTCGCCAGGCCCAGGCGGATGCGCGGCGTGGCGCGCAGCTTCTCCTGCGTCTGCGCGGCGACCAGCGCCTCGGACTGCACGTCGAGCAACAGGTTGCAGGACGGGCAGACGACCGTGCGCGCGTGTCGCGGCTCGAAGAGCTCGAGCGGCCCGCCGCAGTTCTTGCAGGCGAGGCGTCGCGCGGCGACGCGCGTGAGCTTGACCTCGGGCTGTGTCGCGGGATCGAGCGCGAGCTCCTCCAGCTCGACGAAGCGGCCCACGAACACCTCCGGCGTGGCGCGCGTCCAGTCGATCGTCGCGCAGCCGCCCGCGGCGCGCGTGAGGTCGGCGTAGCTGGTCTTCGCGCCGGGTGCGAGCGCGATCGGCAGCTCGCCGGACGCGCTCGTGAGCGTGCCCTGGCCGAGCTCGCTGACCACGAACGCGCCGCTGGCGTCGAGCTCGACCTCGCTGCCGACGGCGAGCCTCTCGCGTGCCGGCAGCTTGCGCACCTCGCGCGGCCGTAGCACGCTCACGCGCCCCTGCGCCTCGGCGAGCCACAGCCAGCCGCGCGCCGTGCTCACGCACCACTCGTTCCATGGGCCGGCGCCGTGGTCGAGCTGCAATTGACCGCGCACGACGAAGGCCTCGCCCTCGAAAATGCCGCGCGTGCCGAGCTGGAAGTGCGAGACGAGCTCGGCGGGCATGGCCAGCTTGCCGATCGACTCGAGCGCCACGTCCGTGCGCCGGCTGGCGTAGGCGCAGTGCGCGCACACGACCACCAGCGTGCCCGGGCTCGAGAAGGAGACCTCCGCGCCGCAGTTCGGGCACTTGAGTTCTTTGGTGTTCATCGCGCCCGCTGTGGCTGGGCCGCGCGCTCTCCGCGCTCGATCGTGCGCACGCACACGCGCGCCGGCCCGAGGTGCGCGCGCACGAGCCCCTCCCAGTCCGGCGCCGGCCGCGCGCGACAGGTATAGAGATTGAGCGACAGGTACCCGGCCTCGGGATAGCTGTGGCAGGCGAGGTGCGACTCGGAGAGCGCCACCAGCAGCGTGACCCCGCCCGGCGCCGGGAAGACGTGCGCGATCGGCTCGTGCAGCGGATGGAGCTCGAGCGCCGCGATCAGCTCGGCGAACAGCGCGCGCAGCGCGGAGCGACCGTGCTCACCGGCGATGGCCGCGCTCTCGAGTCCCTCGACGTCGACGATCCACTCCACTCCTCCGTGCATGGCGGCGCGACCCTACTCGCACGGTGGTGTGGGATTCAATGGAAGTCCGCTGTGCGGGCGGGTGTCGGCTGCCTCGTCGCTCGCCGAGGCGTGCCAACATAGAATGGAGTGCATCGCCGAGGGGAGCTCTGGTTCCGGATGACCGATCGCGACTACGCCTACGACCTCTTCCTCTCGTTCTCGGGAGCGCATCGCGAGAGCGCTCGCGAGGTGGCGGCCGAGCTCACGAAGCGCGGGCGCCGCGTGTTTTTCGACGAAGAGAGCATCCTCGCCGGCAAGCGTTGGGTGGAAGCGCTCGCCAAGGGGCTGCGTGAGGCACGCGGCCTCGTCTCGATCGTCGGCCAGGAGCCTTCGAACTGGCAGCGGGCCGAGGTCTACGCGTTCCGTCCGCGGCGGATCGTTCGTCAACGCCGCCGAGATCGCGCGCTCCGCGTCCCGCGGCTGGAGCCGCCCGTCGGGCCGGGGGCGCAACCTGGGCTTCCGCACCGCCAGGTCCGTCACGTCTGACTGACTTCACCACTTCACCTTCTTCTTCCGACGGATCGGTTCTGTCCAGAACCTCACACCGCGAGGCCGGCGCCGCCCGTGCGTCAGCCGGGCAAGCCGCGCCCGCGGACCCGGGCCGAGCGAAGCGAGGCCCCGCCGTGATCTTCTTGCGCAGCAGAGGAGCCTCGGTTGGATGGCGCAGGACGTGGCCGCGTGCGCATCAGGGCTCCGGCTCCGGCTCCGCGCTCGACCTGCGCCGCTCGCCGTAGGCGAACAGGTCCGCCAGCGCGTAGCTCCCCTTGGTGCGCGCGTTCAGCGCGTTCAGGACCTTCAGCTGCACGTGCGGCGTGAGGCGTCGGCCCTTGCAGGCGCGGCTGACCATCTTGTGGGTGAGCTGCTCGCGCGAGGCGGCCACCAGGTCGTGGGCGCTCAGGGACAGGCTCGCGAGCAGGCGTGCGAGGGGTTGCTCGCCGAGGTCGCGCTGGGACTCGTTTTCGTCTCGCATGGGGGTCGATGGTAGCCGCGGAGCCCAGGCGCACGCCGCGCAGCTCCGCCACGGAGTACAGTGAAAGCGGATCCAAGACCGGGAGTTCAGCCATGAAGACCACGCTGCTGTTCCTCGCCCTCGGCGTCTCTGCGCTGCCGCGCGTCCAGACCGTCGAGCTCGTGGCGCGTCACGCGCAGGGCGACGTGTTCGAGGAGCAGGAGAGCTTCTGGAGTTCCGCCGCCGGGGCCGCGCAGGACGACGCGAGCAACCAGCCGTCCTTCGCCTGGGGCGCCGACGCGCGCGTCGCGAGCGCCGAGGGATTCCTGCTCGCCAAGGAGAGCACCGTGCTGGACGAAGTCCTGGAGGTGAAGGACGGCGTGCGCGTGAAGGTCCGGCGCACCTTCGTCGCCAGCGCATCCACGACGCTCGAGCCGCAGGCCTCCGACGCGACCCCGCAACGGACGCACGCGCCGTTCGAGGGCCAGACGGTGATCCTGGTGGCCGACGAGCGGGGGACGCGGATCGTGGGCGAGCTCGACGGCGAGGAGCAGCTCTCCGCGAGCGACCTCAGCCTCTCCACGCGCTGGGAGCAGCTCCTGCCGGCGGCGCCGATCGCGGTGGGCGAGAGCTGGCCTCTGCCCGAGGCGGTTGCGCAGCGTCTGCTCGAAGGCCTCGAACCCGCCAAGGCCTCCGGCTGGTGCAAGCTCACGCGCGTCGAGGTGCTCGAGGGTGTGTCGCTCGCACGCATCCAGCTCGAGCTGCGCGCCACGGCCACACCCGAGCTCGGGCGCACGCGCGAGCTCGAGGCGAGCGGCGTCGTGCTGTGGAACGTCGCGGGCGGTCACCTGGCGGAGGTCGCGCTGACGGGCGAGCTCCACGCCACGGACGCCGACGGACTCGAGCAGAAGCGTGCCTTCGGCCTCACGCGCGCGGTGCGCCGGATCGAGTAGCGCGTCGAGTCGCGCGCGGGCTCAGCGCGGCTTCGGTTCGGGCGCGTGGGTCGAGACCCGCTCACCCACCAGGCCGCGCGCCCACTCGCGCCGGTCCTCGAAGACGAGCAGCTGGAGGCGCGCGGAGCGGGGCTCGACGGCCTCGACGCGCCCGCTGAAACGGTCTGGCCGCCACGCGCCCGGCACGAAGAGGTGCATGCCGACGACGAGGCCATCGTCGGCGCCGACGTCGAGCGCGAAGAGCGCGTCGAATGCCTGCAGCTCCTTGCCGTCGAGCTCCGCGCGCCGGCGCCACGCGGCGAGCGCGGTGATCGAGCCTGCGATCGGCTCGTCCAGCAGCAGGTGCTCGAACTCGCGCGGGACCGTCGGTTTGCCCGGCGGGCGGAGCGGGTGCTCGAGGTCGCCCGGGATGCCGACGGTGCGGAAGGGGACGTAGGGAAAGGTGACGCCGTCGGAGGCCTCGGCGCAGAAGAGCTCGAGGCGGCTCGCGGGGACGGCGAAGGCGAGCTCGCCCCAGCGCACGAGGTGCAGCGTGTCGTCGAGTCCGAACCAGGCCCCGGACGTGTCGTCGGGCTCGGCGAGTTCGACCCCGAGCTTCAAGGTCGAGCTCTCCACGGCGAGGACGCTCCCGAGCGCGACGAAGCGCGCGCAGTTCCCGCACCCGGACCCCCTGTACAGGGTGAAGCCCTCTTCGGGTGCGAGCACGAGCTCGGTGGGCCAGATGCCTGCGGTGCGATAGACGCCCGCCCAGGGGTGCTCACCCAGGCGAGCGAGCTCCGCGCGCACTTTCGCGTTCCTCACCGGGCTCTGCTCGGCCAGGCGGGACTCGACTCCGGGCAGCACCTGCTCTTTCGCGATGAGCAGGAGAGCGCTCAGCGGATTTGGCGGGAGAATCAGCGCGATCCCGGTGGCCGCTGTGCTCGCCAGGAGCAGCCCAAGCGACACTGCGGCGAAGCGTGCGTACCCAACGGCCATGGAGCTCACGATACCCTCGACATGCGCTCAGGAACGCCGTGGCGTCCATGTTCGCTGGGATGTGCGGGGCGCGCGGCGAGGAGCGCGTTCGCGCTCGATCTCCCATCGGCGCTCAGGCTCGCGCGCCGTCCGCGGCGGGCGCCGGCAAGCGCACCCAGTACGCCAGCGCGCCGACGGCCGCGATCACGAGCGCCAGGATCTGGAAGATCGCGCGGTAGCTGCCGGTCCAGTCGCGGAACCACTCGAGCAGCAGCGGACCGACCGCCGAGGCGAACACGGTGATCGCCTGGGCCGCGCCCTGGATCCGGCCGAGCTCGCGGCGCCCGAAGACCCGCGGCCAGACGCTGAAGAAGAGCACCATCACGAGGCCGCCGCCGAGGCCCATCGTCGCGGCCCACAGCTGCACCTGAGGGAGCGTCGCGATCTGCGGCAGCACGGCGAGACCGAGCGCGAGCACGAACAGCGCGGCGGCCATCAGGAGCCCGAGGCGCACGCGCGCGGCGAGCCAGCCGCCGAGGCCGTTGCCGACCAGCGCGGTCAATGCGGTGACCACCAGCGTCTGGTAGTAGACGTCCGCGCCGAAGCCGCGCTCGGCCAGGATCCGCTCGTTGAACAGGCCGATGCCCGAGGCCACCAGACCGTAGAGCGCGGCGCCCACGGCGAAGACCCAGAAGGCCGGTGTGGCCAGCGCGGCGCGCGCGGTGTGGCCGGAGAGCGCGCCGACGCTTGCGCTCGGGCGCACGCTCGAATCGGCGTCGCTCTCGCCGTCCGGCAAGAGGCCGCAGGCCTCCGGGCCGCGGCGCACGACGAGCAGCGCGAGCGGCGCGAGTCCGGCGAGCAGCGCGCAGCCGAGCGCGAACCACGCGCCGCGCCAGCCCCAGCTCTGGATCAGCGCGCCCGTCAGCGGGAAGGCGCACATGAAGCCGATGCTCGTGGCCAGGCCGTAGAGCGCCATGGCCTTGTCGATGCGGCGCACGAACCACTGCCCGACCAGCGCCAGGCTGACCACCGAGAGCGCGCTCTGCCCGAGTCCGCGCGTGAGCGTCACGCACACGGCCAGCGTCGCGAACGAGTGCACGCGGCTCATCAGGCACACCACCGTGCCGAGCGCGAGGGAAACCAGCGCGAGGACGCCGCGCCCGCCGAAGCGGTCGAGCGCGCGCCCGATGCCGATGGCGCCGAGCGAGCCGAGCAGCGTCGCCCACAGGTTCAGCGTGGCGTACTCGACGTGCGTGATGCCGAGGTCGGCCAGCAGCGGCTCGGTGACGAGCCCCAGTCCCTGCGTGCGCGCCGGCAGCGTGCCGACCATCGCCGCGGAGGCGACCAGCAGCACGAACCAGCCGTAGTACACGCGCCGCGCGGCGCGCGGGCGAGGTTCGACGGCGGAGAGCCCAGCGTTCATGCGCAACAAGCTAGGCAGCGAGCATGCCCTCGGGCGAGCGACGTCCACGAACGCGCGCGAAGCCTTACGTGGCGCGCAGAAGCGAGCGCGGCTTTGACGCGGGTGCGTCCGGGAGAAGAGCCTCCTTCGCAGCGGCCGCGCCGTGGTCGCAGCGAGTTCGAACGACGGCCGAGAAGGAGGCAGTGGATGAGAGCGTTCTGGATCCTGGCGGTGGCGGGGCTGGCTTCGTGCGCGGCGACCTCTGCGGGCGTCACGCAGGACGCGGAGGCGCGCAAGAGCAACCGCCTCTCGCTCTACCTCGGGCAGCGCGCGCTCGACGAGACCGACTACGAGCCGGTCGACAAGCAGGCCACGATCGGCCTCGAGTTCGCGCAGGAGGAACCCGGGTCCAGCGTCGGCTGGGAGATCGGCCTGATGGCTTCGGGCGCTGACGACAGGCGGCTGGCTTCGACGTGTCCGGCGCGACGGCCGAGTTCTACGGCGGCGTGCGCAAGAGCTTCGGCTCGGGCTCCGTGCGTCCGCTCTTCGGCGCGGGCCTGTCGGCGATCGCCGCGGCGGTGGACGTGTCGGGCGTGGGCGACGACGACGATTCGTCGCTGGCTGGCTACGTGCACGGCGGGGTGGGGATCGATCTCGGGGAGTCGCTCACGGCCGGCATCGACGTGCGCCTGCTGTTCGGCTCGGACCTCGAGATCGCCGGCGTGAGCACGGACGCGGACTACGGGCAGGTGGCGTTGTTCTTCGGGATCAACCTGTAGAGCGGGGAGAGCCTTGGTCGCGGAGCAGGCGCCGCGACCAAGGACAGCAGGGCGCGAGAGGACTCGCGCCCTGGAAGCTCCGAGAGCGCGCGGCCTCGCCGTTCCGGCGCTGCGTGCGCGCGCTCGGAGGTCAGTCCTCTGCAAGCGGCGCCGAATCGAGGTGCGCGCCCTCCGCGCGCGCGAGCGGAACTCGCATCCTGGCGGGATGAGCCTGCTTCTCGCCGTCCTCTGCCTCGCGCGCGTCGCCCAGGACGCGCGTCCGTCGACGTCCGCCGCCGAGCTCCCCGCCGCGAAGTGCGCCGAGTTCGAGGGCGCGCTCGAGCGCCTCGCCGAGCAATACCACGTGCCCGGCATGTCCGCCGCGCTCGTGCACCACCGTGCGCTCGCGTGGAGCCACGGCTTCGGCTACGCGGACCTCGAGCAGGGTGTGTGGGCCACGCCCGAGACGCGCTATCGCCTGGCGTCCGTGTCGAAGCCCTTCGCCGCGGTGCTCGTTCTGCAGCTCGTCGAGCAGGGGAAGCTCTCGCTCGACGCGCCGCTGAAGGACTTCTGGATCCCGCGCTGGTTCGCGCCGGATCCCGCGCGCTACCGCGAGCAGCCGATCCTGCTGCGCCACGTGCTCAGCCACACCAGCGAGGGCGTGCCCGGCGACGCCTACTCGTACAGCGGCAACATCTACAGCGACCTGACCTGGGTGCTCGAGCAGGTGACGCACGTCGCGTATCCGCGCCTGTTGCAGGAGCGCGTCTTCGATCGCGCCGGCATGGAGCGCTCGGTGCCTGGCCACGTGCGTCCCGGCACGGCCGAGCTCGTCGAGCTCGCCAAGCCCTATCGCTGGGACGGCACCGATCACGTGCGCGGGACCTGGCAGATGATGGACCCGGATCCGGCGCTCGACCTCAGCGAGTTCGCGCCGGTGCTGAGGATGCCCGACGAGATGCAGGCGCAGCGCCGCGAGCTCCTGGGCGACGGCTTCCTGCACCTGAACGCGGTGTGCGCGGCGGGCGAGGCGACCAGCACGGTGCTGGACCTCGCCAAGTTCGACATCGCGCTCGACGAAGGGCGCTTGCTCGACGCGGCGAGCCGTGAGCGCATGTGGACGCCGGCGGCGTCGAGCTCCGGCAAGAAGCTGCCCTACGCGCTCGGCTGGTTCGTCGAGGAGATCGCGGGGCGCAAGGTGATGTGGCACTACGGCTGGCTGCCGCCCTCGGTGTCGGCGCTCTACGTGAAGGTGCCCGAGGCGGAGTTGACCTTTGTGCTGCTGGCGAACAACGACAAGCTGAGCGACGGCTTCTCGTGGACCGCCCAGGGCGTGCGCGCCTCGCCCTTCGCGCGGGTGTTCCTGGAGACGTTCGGGCTGCTGCCGAAGTGAACGGGGCGGAGTTCAGCCAGCCTGCGGCGAACGGATGGGCTTCCCCGTGACGGCCGAATCGAATACATCCGCGTCGAGGTCGGCCCTGCTCGGCCGGGGTCGTGCCGAACTTCGGGTCGATGCGCGCCC
This sequence comes from Planctomycetota bacterium, assembly GCA_009691855.1. GTDB lineage: Bacteria > Planctomycetota > UBA1135 > UBA1135 > JABFRZ01. Next base: position 8,062 of record SIAI01000022.1, read on the forward strand.
TGGCGAACTCGCGCTCGGCGGCGAGCCCGTCCAGGGTCTCGAGGTGCGACCGGACTCGCCGGGCCTTCGCTACGCTGCGGGCATGAGGAACTCCCTCTCGCTCGCCGTCGCTCTCTCCCTGTCTTTGGCGCACGCCGCCTCGGCCGAGCGCGAGACCCTGGACACGCCGGTCGGGCGGATCTCGTACGAGGTCACGGGCGAGGGGCCGGGGCTCGTGCTCATCCACGACGGCCTCCTGCCCGCCGAGAGCTGGGACGAGGTCTGGGGTTTTTTCACCGCGCGCTGGCGCACGCTGCGCTACGACCGGCGCGGATACGGGCTCTCGGAGCCGGCGCGCGGGCGCTACGACGATGTCGCGGACCTCGCAGCGCTGCTCGATCACGCCGGGCTGGCGCGCGTGACGCTGGTCGGCTCGTCGGCGGGCGGCGGGCTCGCGCTCGACTTCGCGCTGGCGCATCCGCAGCGCGTCGAGGCGCTCGTCCTGATCGGCGCGGTCGTCAGCGGCGGTTCCTACTCGGAGCACTTCCGCGCGCGCGGGCTGACGAACGCGCGACCGTATCGCATGGAGCACGACATGGCGGGCACGATCGAGCGCTGGGTCGCCGATCCCTATTTCGTCGCGCCCGCGAGCCGCGCGGCGAAGGAGACGCTGCGGCGTCTGCTCACGGCGCACCCCGAGCCCACGCTCGGCACGCTGCCGCCGCCGGACGAGCCGCCGCCCGCGCTCGGGCGTCTGGGCGAGATCGCGGCGCCGGTGCTGCTCTTGGTGGGCGAGCACGACATCCCCGACGTGCACGCGCACGCCGGCATGCTCGAGGCGGGCCTGAAGCGCGCGCAGCGCCTCGTCGTCGAGGCCGCCGGCCACGAGGTCGCGCTCGAGCAGCCCGCGGCCTTCGAGCGCGCCGTGCTCGAGTTCCTGCGCCCGCGCGAGGTGGCCGAGGCGCTGTGGGCCGAGCTCGAGCCGCACAGCGCCGGCGCGCGCGCCGCGGCGGCGGGCTGGCTCGCGTACGACGGCTCGCAACCGCTCGACGCGCGCGAGAAGGCGCCGGAGACGCGCGGCCACGCGCGCCTGATCGATCTCGACTACGCCAGCCCGCACTTCGGCCGCGTGCCCGCGTGGCTCGCGCTGCCCGAGGCGCCCGGCAAGCATCCGGCGTTGCTCTTCCTGCACCACGGCCAGGGCAACCGCGCCACCTTCCTCGACGAGATGGTGGCGCTGGCCGAGCAGGGCATCGTCGCGCTCTCGATCGACGGCACCGAGAACCGCCCGGACTACCGCTTCACCGAGACGCCGTTCTTCGACCTGGCCGCGACGCGCGAGGACAAGGCACAATTGCTCACCGATCTGCGCCGCGGCCTCGACCTGCTCGAGCAGCGTCCCGAGGTCGACCGCGCACGGCTCGGCTTCGTCGGCCACAGCCTGGGCGCGACGCTCGGCGGCGTGCTGGTCGGGATCGAGCCGCGCATCAAGGTCGCCGTGCTCGTGGCCGGCTTCAGCGCCGAGAGCCGCGTCGCCGAGCGTGGACCGGGACGCTACGCGCTCGCGCTGCGCATCCTGGCGACACCCGAGCAGCGGCGCGCGTTCCTCGACGGCATCGCGGCGCTGGACGCCGTGCACTACCTGCGCGCGACGCGCGCGGCGCTCTTGTTCCAGTTCGCGCGCCGCGACGAGTTCATCCGGCCGTGGGACGCGGAGCTGTCGCAGCTCGCGACGCACGAGCATCCGCCGCTCGTGCAGTGGTTCGATTGCGACCACTGGATGAACGAGGAGGTGCGCAAGGCGCGGGACGAGTGGTTGAGGAAGGTGTTGTAGAGCTGTCGCTGTTCGCCGTTCCGCGCGCAAACAGCTCGACTCGAGGATGGGCTCGCTCGGGCGCGTGCACCCTCGGCCGAGCGGCCGAGTTCAACGTTCAACCGGCTTTCGGTGAACGGATGGGCTTGCCCGTGACGGCCGCGTAGAGCACGTCCGCGTCGAGGTCGGCCCCGTTCGGCCACACGATCGTGCCCAGCTCCGGGTCGACGCGCACCTTGGCGAACTCGCGCTCGTCGGCGAGCGGAGCGAACACGCCCTTGAAGCGGATCCTGTTTCTGAGGTCGAGCTCGCCCTGTACTCCGTCCTCGAAGCGAAGATGGACCCGGTAGCCCCCGAGTGCGCGCACCTCGACGATGTCCTTCAGCATGGGCTCACTCCAGGGGGGCGATGCGCTTCAGCTTTCCCAGCCGCCGCGCCCGCTCCCAGTTCTCCTGCAATTCTAGCGGATGCTTGGCGGCCCACTCGATCACGAGGCCCAGGACCCTGGGAGGGAGGCGCCCCGTCAGGAGCTCGAGCGGCTGGATCGACAGGCTCGCCTTCCTGCCCGCGTAGCGGACGTGGAAGTGGGGTGGCGCGTGATCCTCGTAGTGCATCGTGATCACGATCCCGAAGAAGCGGCTGAGTTCAGGCATGCCGCCGACGACTGCACCGGAGGGCGCGAGGTGTCACCCGCTCCAGGGTTTCCTCGGCCAGTCACGCGGCGCATCGACTCTTCGACCCGCGGATAGCGCGGGCTCAGGACGCCGGGATCGCTCCATCCGACTTCGTACCCGGCTCGCGCAGCTCGCCAGGCCGCGACTCGCCGGCCGCTTGCTCGGCCGCATCGTCGGTGTCGGCGTGGACCGCCTGACGGATGATCCGCAGCGTGACCTCTTCGAGGTGCCGGCTCAGCTCCGCCTGCAGCTCCAGGAACTCCGGCCAGAACGTCTCGTCCACGAACTTCGCCGAGGTGCGCAGCATGACCGTGGTCCGCCGCTGACCGCGCTCGCGATAGGGCCGCAAGCCGTAGCGCCGCGCGAGGGCCACGAACAGCGAGCGCGACCAGGTGTCGGGCAGGCTGAAGCGGTACTCCTTGGGCGGCTGGCTCTCTTCGAGGTGGCGCAGGCGCGCGCGCAGGCGCTCGAGCGCGCTGGCGGCGGCGGCGCGCTCACCGTCGGTGCCGGGGCGCGCGAAGAGCGCCTCGAGCTTGCGCAGCTTCTCGGCCAGGTCGCCGCCGAGGATTCCTTCGTGTCGGGCGTCGGACATGGCGGGACTTCGTCGCTCGAATCAAAAAAAGAATCAGTCTCGATCGAGTGTACCCAGCGCCTCTTCGAGGCTCTGGATCAGCGGCGGCAGGTCCTCCCGGATCGTGTCCCAGACGATGTCCAGGTTGACGTTGAAGTAGCCGTGGATCAGTCGGTTGCGGAGGCCTGTCATCTTTCGCCACGGCACGCCGGGGTGGGCAGTTCGAGTCTCCTCCGAGACCAGCCCGGCCGCTTCGCCCACGACCTCGAGCAGACGGATCAGCCCGAGAGTCGGGAGTTGCTCGAGATCCAGGTCCTGCCTGCGCCAGCCCTTGGTGCTCTCGACGATCTTGCGCGCGGCATCCAGCGCGTGCCGGATCCGAACCCTGTCGTCATGCTGCGTCATACACGAAGCGCGCAGTCCGGACGACCTCGTCGCGGAAGTAGGGACTCAGATCCTCCGCCGTCAGCAAGTCGATCTTCCGCCCGTCGAAGAGGATCGAGAGCTCGTCCTGCATGTCGAAGAGTCGGAAGAACCCGGGCGTGCGTCCTGTCTCGAACTCGACCAGCACGTCGATGTCGCTCTTCGGCCCGAAGTCGTCGCGAAGGACGGAGCCGAAGAGGGCGAGACGCCGGATTCCGTGACGCAGAGCGAACTCCGCGAGGCGGTCCCGGTCGATGGCGATCGGCAAGTTCACGGCGTCACACTAGCAGAGGCCAAGGTCGGCCGGGAATGTCGGGCGCGCTGCGCTCGGTTCAGCCACCGGCGACGTCGATCTCGACCGCGCGGAGCGTGAGGGGCAGACCTTGATGCGCTCGGACCTCGAGGCAAGAGAGGATCGCCTCGCGGATGTTGGCAAGAGCCTTCTCCTCGGTCTTGCCCTGGCTCACGCACCCCGGGATCGCGGGGCACTCGGCGACGATCATGCCCGTTTCGTCGCGTTCGAGGGTGACTGAGAACTTCATGGTCACTCCTACTAAGTCCCTCTTGGACTTGACGACCTAGACGAGTTTCAAAGTGCTCGTAATACAGGGGCCGGTGAGGCGCGCGCGGTTGACGAGGAAAGATGCCAAGGCACGCCTTTCCTCCGCGCTTGCCCAGTTCTCAGGAAGCTGGCCTACGACCCAGTCCGCATCCTGCTGGTTGAACTTGCTTAGTCTGTCAAGATGAGGAGCGACTTCGCTGATTGTGAACTGGAGGAGCTGCGGAGCAGCCGTTACTGTGGTCCCTGTGGCGAGTGAACCAAGGGACGCTTCTGTCCAGGAGGGCCCTATTGAATGACCCTGGTCGACGGGAAAGAACCGATAGGTCGTGGTCGCGTCTTGACTCTGCGTGATGCCTCGATACTGCCTCCCATCGGTGTTGGGAATCCATGTATCGAATACAAACGTCCCGGCAACATCTACCCGATTCTCCACTTGGTCCAGTTGAAATCTCTCTTGTGCCTCTGAAGGCCAGAGTCTTGAGCCGAATCCGATGCCAGGTTCGATCATCCTTCCGTCAGAGAACTTCGCCGGCGCTGAATCGAGCAGGCCGCTGTCCAGATCCACAAGAGCTCCCTCGGGATGAAGGACACCTAGCCAGGACATGCACAGGGAGCAGACTGACTCGTTGACGAGTATTCGCCCGCCTTGCGGGTTGTTTGGAGCCTTGACCATATACAGCGATGCATCGTCGCAGCGAAAGACATGCGGCTGTGATCCCCCCGCCTCGCTACCACAGAGAGGGCGAACCCATTCGATCGCGTGGACACGAGACAGAGTGGGGCGATCCTGAGCGATGGAGGCGTGGGCTGACTCGTGAGACCAAGCCGAGATGACAAGATTGCTTGTGTTGTCAGTCATGATGGAGTCCCCATGCCTCTGTCATTCAGAAATGCTCGTCGAAGCTGACCTCGCCCGTCACCCCGACTTGATACGCGCTCACCCTTCGCTCGAAGAAGTTCGACAGCTCCTGCACGTCTTGCAGGTCCATGAACCCGAACGGATTCTTCGAGCCGAAGCGCGGGGAGAGGCCGAGGTTGGCGAGGCGCTGGTCGGCGACGAACTCGAGGTAGGTGCGCATGTCGCCGACGGAGAGGCCCGGGACGCCCTGGCCGAGGATGTCCTTGGCGAAGAGCGTCTCGCACTCGACCGCGTCCTCGATCATGCGGTGGACGTCGGCGACGAGTGCGTCGTCGAAGAGCTCGGGTTCCTCGCGGCGCACGGCGTCCACGACTTCGAGCGCGAACTGCATGTGCATCGACTCGTCGCGGAAGACCCAGTTCGTGCCGGAGGCGAGGCCGTTCAAGAGGCCCTTCGAGCGCATGAAGTAGACGTAGGCGAACGCGGCGAAGAAGAAGAGGCCCTCGACGGCGCAGGCGAAGGCGATCAGGTTGAGCAGGAAGCGCTTGCGGTCGGCGTGCGTCTCGAGGCGGTCGAGCTCCTGGATGGAGTCGGTCCACTTGAAGCAGAAGTCGGCCTTGGCCTTGATCGAGGGGATGTTCTTGATCGCGGAGAAGGCGAGCTCGCGATCGCGGATGTCGGGGATGTAGCTGTCGAGCAGCGTCAGATAGAACTGGACGTGCAGCGCTTCCTCGTAGAGCTGGCGCGAGAGGTACATCCGCGCTTCGGGAGCGTTGATGTGCTTGTAGAGATTGAGCACCAGGTTGTTCGAGACGATCGAGTCGCCGGTGGCGAAGAAGGCGACCAGGCGCTGCACCAGGTGCTTCTCCGCCGGCAACAGGCGCCGCTGCAGGTCCACCAGGTCGGTCGAGAAGTCGACCTCCTCGACCGTCCACGTGTTCCGGATCGCGTTCCGGTACATGTCGTAGAAGAGCGGGTAGCGCATCGGCCGCAGGGTGAGGTCCATCCCCGGATCGAGGAGCCTGGCGGCGATGGGCTTGGCGCCGGGGCGCTTCGGGATGAGCTCGAGGGTCATGGCGCTCTTTCTACTGGCAGGCTTCGCAGATCTCGGGCGTGTCGGAGGAGCTGGAGGCGTTGGGCGCCACGGCGCTCGCCGGCGTGAAGCTCGACTCGCTCGACACCGTCGTCTGGCGGATGCGCGTGGCGGGGCGCGAGCGCAGGTAGTAGGTCGTCTTCAGGCCCTTCTCCCAGGCGTAGAGGTACATCGAGGAGAGCTTGCCGATCGTCGGCGTCTCGATGAACAGGTTCAGCGACTGGCTCTGGTCGAGGAACGGCCCGCGCGCGGCGGCCATGTCGACCAGCGCGCGCATGGGCAGTTCCCACACCGTGCGGTAGAGCAGGCGCACCTCCTCGGGGATCTCCTCGATGTCCTGGATCGAGCCCTCGGCGCGCTTGATCAGCTCGCGGATGCGCTCGGTCCACATCCCGCGCTTCTCCAGGTCGGCCACCAGGTAGCGGTTGATGACCAGGAAGTCGCCCGAGAGCGTCTCGCGCTTGAACAGGTTCGAGAGCTGCGGCTCGATGCACTCGTAGCAGCCCGCGATCGAGGAGATCGTGGCCGTGGGCGCGATGGCCAGCAGCAACGAATTGCGCAGGCCGACCTTGGCCACGCGCTGCTTCAGCTCTTGCCAGCGCTTGGAAACGACGGGTTTCACGCGCCACAGGTCGAACTGCAGATCGCCCTTGGCGGCGCGCGTCATGAGGAAGCTCGGGTGCGGTCCCCTGACTTGCGCCAGATCGCACGAGGTCGCGAGAGCGTGGTAGTAGACGTCTTCCTGGATGCGGGTCGAGAGCTCTCGGGCTTCGGGCGAATCGAACGGCAACCCGAGCTGGAAGAAGAGGTCCTGCAGGCCCATCTGGCCCAGGCCCACCGGACGCCAGGCGCGGTTCGAGGCCGCGGCCGTGGGCGTCGGGTAGTAGTTGATGTCGATCACGCGGTCGAGGAACTTCACCGCGATGCGCACGATCTCGCCCAGGCGCGCGAAGTCGAAGGCGGGCTTGCCATTCGAATCGGGACGCACGAGGCGCCCGAGGTTGATCGAACCGAGGTTGCACACCGCGGTCTCGTCCTTCGACGTGACCTCGATGATCTCGGTGCACAGGTTCGAGAGGTGCACGGTCTGGCCCGGCGAGCCGGTCTGGTTGCACTTCAGGTTGGAGGCGTCCTTGAAGGTCATCCAGCCGTTCCCGGTCTGGGCCAGCGTGCGCATCATCTTGGCGTAGAGCTCGCGCGCCTGGACCTGACGCACGAAGCGCTTCTCGCGCTCCTTCTCCAGATACGCCTGCTCGAACTCCTCGCCGTACAGGTCGGTGAGCTCGGGATGCTCCTTCGGATCGAACAGCGACCACAGCTCGCCGGTCTTCACGCGGCGCATGAACAGGTCGGGCACCCAGTTGGCGAGGTTGATGTTGTGCGTGCGGCGCGCGTCGTCGCCGGTGTTGTCGCGCAGCTCGAGGAAGTCCTCGATGTCGGCGTGCCACGTCTCGAGGTACACGCAGCAGGCGCCCTTGCGCCGGCCGCCCTGATTCACGGCCGCGACCGAGCTATCCAGCGTCTTCAGCCACGGCACGATGCCGTTCGAGTGCCCGTTCGTGCCCTTGATCAACGAGCCCTTCGAGCGCACGCGCGTGTACGACAGGCCGATGCCGCCGGCGTACTTCGAGAGCTTGGCCACGTCGGCGTACTTCTCGTAGATCGCCACCAGGTCGTCCTGCGGCGAGTCGAGCAAATAGCAGGAGCTGAGCTGCTGGCGCTGCGAGCCCGAGTTGAACAGCGTGGGCGAGCTGGGCAGGTACTCGAGCGAGGAGATCAGCCGGTAGAGCTCGATCGCCTCGGGCGCGTCCTCCGACAGGCCGCAGGCCACGCGCAGGAAGAAGTACTGCGGTGTCTCCAGGCGCAGGCGCGAGTGCGAGTCGACCAGCAGGTAGCGGTCGTAGACGGTGCGCACGCCCAGGTACTCGAAGAGCTCGTTGCGCTCCGGCAACACGGCCGCGTTGAGCTTGCGGCTGTGCGCCTGCACGAAGGCGTTGAGCTCGTCCGAAACGAGGCCGTTCTTGTGGGCCGTGCGCACGGACTGCGAGAAGGAGTGGATGTCCTGGTTCTGCACCTCCTTGTCGAGGTAGGTGCACAGCAGGCGCGCGGCGAGGCTCGAGTACTGCGGCTCCTCGGCGATCAAGGACGACGCGGTCTGGATCGAGAGCCGGTCGAGCTCGGCCGTCGTCGCGCCGTCATAGAGCCCCGAGATCGTGCGCGTGGCGATGCGCATCGAGTCGACCTTGTCGAGCCCGACGCAGCAGCGCTCGACGGCCTTGACGATCTTGCCCACGTCGACCGGCTCGAGGCGCCCGTCGCGCTTCTTCACCCGCATTCGGCTGCCGGCACCTGCGCTCGGCGTCGGGCCTTCCGAGGAGGCGCCGTGGGGCCGGGGCGGCAGGGGGAAGAGCTGAAACTGTGCCGTGTCCGTGAGGTCGGTGGGGAGAGTGGGGGAAGGCAGGGACGCGGACTCCATGTCGCAGCGCTGGATCTAGGGGGCCGAAGGGGTCAAGCGGAGTCCGAGCAGGCCGTCGCCGCACTCATGGCGCGACTCCCGGACGAGGGCGCACAGGATAGAGGCGCGATATGTAGTGGCTCAAGCGAGGAGTGGCACAAATTGTTGTGGTATGCTCGTACACGTGGACTTGCCGTCAAGAGATACCAGAGTGGGTATCTTCTGGATCTCAAGATGGCCTCAATGGCAAGGATCGGACAAGAAACGTCCTCCTCAACCACCACCACCGCTAGGGGCTGACTGAGGGAGGCAGAGGTGACCTTCCAAGGCCGTTGCGGTGCCCGCTCCGGAGTCATCCTGGGGCTGTTGACGTACCGCGAATCTGCGTTTCCAGCCCACGCCCGCGGGACGCGAGCGCCCGAGCTCGACCTTGCCCTTGGAGCGGATCCCGTCCCGCCCGGATCCGAGTGAGCGGCTCCTCCCGCGAGAGCGCCGAGTCGTCACGCTCGGGGTCTTCACCTGTTTCCGGGCTTCCTGGGCGCGGCACCGGGCGGCGCGCGCACGCCGACGCCGTTCGCGGGGCGTTCCCAGGCCTCGGCGCTCTCGACCCTGGTCCGTGTCGCTACCGCCGCACCAGCTCGACCCCGGCTGGCCACGAAGGTGAAGCTCTTCATCGGCGCGGTGAGCGCCTCGGCCTCCGCATGCCTCCCGGCGTCCTCGAAGTGCCGCGCCTCGTCCACCGGCGTCTCCTCGATCTGGAACTGGCCCTCGGCGCGCACCGCCTAGGAGTCGAGCGACACGAAGAAGCCGTAGTCCTCGAAGGTGATGCGCATCTCTCGCGCGCCGCTTTTCAGCGTCATCCAGCAGCCCTTCTTGGCGCACACCTGGTCCACCGTGCCCTCCACGGCCAGGGTCGAGCCGTTGTAGCGCTCGGGAGCAGTGAGGAGTTCGCTCACCGACACCACCTGGGCGCGGGGGCGAGCGGCGCCCCGAAGCGCTCGGGGGCGGGAGAACTCGTGCAGGCAGAGGACAGGACGAGGACGGCGAGCAGGGCAAGGTTCGGTCGCATGGCGCGCCCAGGACGGCCCAGTTCGGCGGCTCAGCCGCCCCGCGTGTGCATCTCGAGGTGCGGATCAGTGCGCAGCGTGCTCGCCGGAGCCAAAGTGCCGCGCTCGGTCAGACCCAGGCGTTCCTCCGCCCCGCGGTCGCGGCGTTCGCGCCACAGGCCGAGGATGCGCGCGGCGAGCTCGTCGTTCGTGGCCCCGGCGCGCAGCGGGCCGCGCAGGTCGGTGCCGTTCGGCGCGTACAGGCAGGTGTAGAAGATGCCGTCGGCCGTCAGCCGCGAGCGATCGCAGGAACGGCAGAAGGGCTCGGTGGTCGAGGCGATGATGCCGAAGCGCGTGCCGTCGGGCAGCTCGTAGCGCTCGGCCGGCGCGCTGGGATCCCCGGGCGCGGTCCGCACCGCTCCCAGGGAGCCCTCGATGCGCGCCAGCATCTCGGCCCGCGACACGACCTCTTCCCCGCGCCAGCCGGTCGCGCCGCCGACGTCCATGTACTCGATGAAGCGCACCTCGAGCCCGCGCTCGCGGCCGAACTCGAGCAGCGGCACGAGCTCGTCGTCGTTCACGCCGCGCAAGACGACCGTGTTGAGCTTCGTGCCGCGAAAACCGGCCGCGTGCGCGGCTTCGAGGCCGGCCAGGACGCGCGCGTGCTCGTCGCGGCGCGTCAACAGCTGGAAGCACTCCGGACGGAGCGTGTCGAGGCTCACCGTCAGCCGCGCGAGCCCGGCGGCCTTCAACGCGCGCGCCTGCTCGCCCAGCAGGATCCCGTTGGTGGTCAGGGCCAGGTCGGCGAGTCCGCGCCGCGCGAGCAGCCCTACCAGCACGTGCAGGTCGCGCCGCAGCAGCGGCTCGCCGCCCGTCAGGCGCACCTTCTCGACGCCGATACCCTGGAACACCTCCACCAGGCGCGCCAGCTCCTCGAAGCTCAGGATGTCCGCGCGCGGCAGCCACGCGTACTCCTCTTCGGGCATGCAGTAGCTGCAGCGCAGGTTGCAGCGGTCCGTGACCGAGAGCCGCAGGTTGGCGAGCGGCCGGCCGAGGCGGTCGAGGGTGGGCATGGGGTGGGTGATTATGCCTCGGTTCGAGCACCAGCCCTCCTCGCCGCACACCGGGCGGCTCCAAGCCCGGCTCCAGCGCGCTCCGCTTGCCGGTCCCGAACAGGGATCGATGGCGGGGCAGGTGCCCGATGCGCGTGTAGCTCCGAGCCCCGAGCGCGGGCGAACGAACACCCACACCTCGATGAGATTGAAAACGCACCCCAGCTTTGGGAGACATTCGGCATCCTCACGGCTCGTCGCCTCTCCGAGAGGGCGAGCGCCCGTGTAGGCAAGCCACCTCTCCCATCTCGCGCTTCGTTCGCAGGTGGGCCACGTCGTCGATCCGTGCAGTCACACGATTCCATGAGGCCGAAGAATGGCAGCTTTCCTCTCCGTGTTCATCACGATCCTTCAGGCTGGTCAGGTGGGTGGAACCACCTGGAAGGCTCCGTCCGTCGTAGCGGAGGCGCTGCGCTTTCCGGCGCTTCTGCTGGGCGAGGGTGAATCCGCGGGCGGCCGGGCGGCTGGGAGCTCGGCGGCCGGGCCGACTCCGCCGCTGTTCGGCTCGATCGGCAAGGCCTTCTCCCCGAGCACGCAGTGACCACAGGCCAACCCAAGGTCCGTCGGCTCCTGGTCGCCGTGCATGGCATCGGCGACCAGGTGCGCAACGCCACCGTGCAGCAGCTCACCCGCGTCATGGGCGCCGGTTCCGTGCCGCTGGGCGCGTTTCCCGGGGAGCCGGGGGAGGCGCACCTGCCCACCCTTTGGCGAGTGGACGGTCAGGCGTGGCGTCAGAAGTGGCGCGACTCGGACACGACCTTCGCCGAGGTGTACTGGGCCGACATCCCGCGGAAGCTGGATCCCTACACCGTGCAGGAGACCAAGGGCTGGGGCCTCACGGTCGCCGAGCGCTTGCGCGAGCGCGACCCCCGCAGTCGCGCAACGGCCAGGGACGCGCGGCGGAACGCGAAGGCGGACCCGGGGCGGGTCGAGGGCGGCAGGCACTGGCCCGTCGATTACGACAAGACCGCCGCGATCCTCGAGGAGTTCGTCGAGGGAATCGGGCTCATCGAGCGCCTGGGTGCCCTCGGCCACCACGTCGGCCTCCCGAGGTTCGACGCGGGCAAGATCCTCAACGACTACGTGAACGACGTCCAGGTCGTTGCCGAGTTCGAGCGCTACCGCGAGCAGATCGTCGCGCGCTTCGTGGTGGCCCTGTGGAAGCTGCACGACAGCGACCGGGATGCGGAGATCCACGTCGTCGCCCATAGCGAGGGAACGGTCGTGGCCCTCCTGGGCCTGCTCCATGCCTACCGAGGAACCCCGCTCTACAAGAAGGCCCTGACGGCCGCCGGGATCACGCCCGACAGTCGCTGGCTCGGGCAGGTCAAGGGTCTCCTGACGATCGGCTCGCCGATCGACAAGCACTTCGTCCTGTGGCCTTTCCTCTGGGAGGACCTGCTGAAGGGCGCGACGGATCCCTCGCTGGAGGACGTGGCGTGCCGGATCCCTTGGTTCAACTACTACGACACCGGCGACCCGGTGGGGTTCGAGCTCGACACCGCGCGTGCGGAGCTCGCCGAGCGACATGTCGAGCTCTTCGTCTTCCCCCCGAGCCACGATCTCCAGTTCACCCGCTATCCGCTCCCCGGCAAGGCTCACAACGACTACTGGACGGACACGGCCGTGTTCGCCCACTACACGGAAGCCGTGCTGGGCGGAAGGCCCGTCGCCCCCAAGGGGCTCCTGCTCGCTCGCATCACGAGCTACCTCCTGCCGTACGTGCTCTGCCTCGCGCTCCTCGCGACCGGTGTCTGGCTGCTCCACAACGCGGTCCTCGGGGACCCGCTGGCGCAGCAGTCGCTCAAGAATCCCGAGGACCTCGGCGCCGGCAATACCACCCTCAACGTGCTCATGCTGACGTGTCTCGTCGCCGGCATGACGGTGTGCGCGCGCCTCGCGCGGTTGATGCGGCTCCGCGGACGCGCTCTGTTTTGGCAGCTGGCGGGTCTGGCTGGCTACGGACTCGGCGCCCTGTCTCTGGGCGCGAGGCCGAAGCTGCGGGACTGGATCGGCGAGGGCCTGATCGGCTGGGGGAAGAGCCCGTGGGCCTTCGTCCTGGTCGCGGCGGCGACCGTGGTCGCCTGCGCCGTCGTGCTCACCTCCGAGGAGGCGCGGCGGCGCGGGACGCGGGCACTCGCTTGTCTGGCCGCGATCGTTGGCGCCGCTTGGCTGCTGGCCCTGGGCTTGGCGCCACAGGCGCTCCTGCCCTGGAGCGCCATGCTGGGGACGCTCGGCGTGACCCTCGTGAGCTGGGTGCTGGCCTTCGCGCTACCGCGCCTTGGGCTCCACGCGCTGGTCTACTACGGAGGCGTGCTCGCGCTGCTGAGCCTCGGGGGAATCCTGGCGAATGGCGCTGTCGCGCCGAGCTGCGCCCAGCCACCGAGCCACTGGCCCCTCGTCGCGGCGACCGCGGGCTTCCTCTACCTGTGGTGGCTGGCGGCGCTGCTGTTCGACCTCGTCTTCATCTGGCACCGCTACATCTGCGTCGGCGAGGGGCTCGAGCAGATGGCCTACATCCGCCAGGCCGAGCGCGAGTCCGCTCCGCCTCACTGATCGAACGGCGGCAGCGTCTCGATGCGCGCGTACGCGCCGTACTCGCCCAGCAGGCGCAGCAGCGTCGCGCGCACCCTCTGCGCGTCGCGCTCGAGCGTCGCATGGCGGCTGGCGCCCTTCAGGAACACCTCCGGCGTCGCATACAGCGTGTCGTCCCAGCCCTGCAGGAACGCGTCCCAGCCCTCCGAGTCGGGCAGCTTCGACTTCAGCGCGGCCGGCTCGGAGGCCACGCTCTCCCACAGCGCGTGGAAGTTGTCGAGGTTGTGCGTGTAGCTGTCGCGCAGCTCGGCGCTGCCGCACAGGTACGTGCGCGCCAGGTTCGTGCGCAAGCCGCGGTGGCGCAGCAGCGGGCGGAAGAGCTCGGCGATGCGCGTGTACAGCGGCTCGTGCTGTTCGGCCGAGACCGGCGCTTTCCAGGTGTCCCAGTCGCCGAGCAAATCGTGCACGATGCCCAGCGTGTCCACGTCCGGCATCTCGACCGTGGTCTGCGAGGCGTAGGCGTCGTACAGCGTGACGCCCGGATACACGCCGCCCCAGCGGTCGGTGTAGGCGTGCGCGAAGGCCTGGAAGCTTTTCTGTTGCGAACCATCGTCGAGCGCGAGCTCGACCAAGGCTTCGGCCAGGTCCCAGTCTGGCGCCATGCCCAGCAGCGCGTTCTCGAACACGCGCCGCGGATCCTGCTGGTGCGCCAAGCGCACCAGCGAGCGCTGCGCGTAGTCCACCATCCAGCCGCTATCGAGACGACGCGAGCCGACCGCGGCCAGGATCTGGTTGCGCACGGCCACGACCTCGTTAGCCTCGGCCGCCAGCGGTTCGCGCGGGATTGGCTGACCCGGCGAGTGCGTCTGCGCGTCGTACCACGGGCTCGCCACCAGTTCGGGCCAGGTGGCCGGGTCGCGCTCGCTGGCGCGCACGATGTACTGGATCAGCGTGACCTGGAAGGTGCGCAGCTTCTCGCACTCGACCGTGAACCACTCGAGCAGGTCGGCTTGCTCCACGGGCGTCAGCGCCTCGAACGCGCGCCGCGCGCGACCGTCGGCCTCGGCGCCGGAGGGCTCGCGTGGCGCGACCACGCTCAGGCTCGCCGCGCGCTCGCGCGCGAAGGGCGCGCCACGCAGCTCCTGCCGCATGATCGCCGCGTAGTCCGCCGGTGCCGCGGACTCTGCGGGCGCAGCCTCCGGCGCGGGTGCGGCGGGAGCGTGACAGCTGGCGAGCAGGACCAGGGGAGCCAGGCGCAGGGGGAGGTGAGGGCGCATGTGGCGAGCATGCCACAGCCCGGCTTCCTCTCCAAAATCCGTCGTGTGCCGCGCGGCGCGTCCCGAGCGAGCCGCACGCGCCCGCGCGCGTAGCGCGCGACAGCTCGGTCCAGGCATGGAATCGGGTACTCTGAGGTCCTCGTGCGCCCTCGTTTTGGTGCCGTCGTGTTGGCCGTGTTGGGCGCGTGTCGAGCCGCACCGCTGGCTGTGGATCCCGCCGCAACCTCCGCCGGGACGGGCCTGGCTCCCCAGGGTCCGCTGTGTTGGTTCGGCGAGCTGCAAGAGGTCATCGAGCGCTTGCAGGCCGGCCTGGCGCACCTGCAGTCCGTGGCCGGCTACTCGGCGCGCTTAGTGTCCCATGAGCGGATCGACGGCGTGTTGCGTGAGCCGCAGCTCTTCGATCTGCGCCTGCGACAGCGCCCGTTCAGCGTCTACCTGCGTTGTCGCGCACCGGCGCGCGACGCAGGCCGCGAGGTGCTGTTCAGCGAGGAGTGGAACGAGGGCCAGCTGCTCGTCCACACCACGGGCTTCCTCGGCGCCCTGGCCGGAACGCTGTCGCTCGACCCGCAGGGTCGGCTGGCGATGAGCGACAGTCGCCATCCGATCACCGCGGCTGGGCTGGAGCGCATGGCCGTGCAGTTGATCGCGCGCCTGCGTGCCGCCGCGACCGAGGCCGCCGCCGCCGCGCCGCGGATCGGCAGCGGGCCCGCGCGCTGGGGCGCGCTGGAGCTCGAGCTGGTCGAGATCGAGCTTGCCCAGCAACGCGTGCGCATCGGCTTCGACCCCTCGACCTCGGTCGCGCTGGCGTACGCGCTCGAGGAGCTCGAAGGCGGCGAATGGCGCTTCATGGAGGAGTATCGCTTCGAGCAGCTCGACTGGAGTCCGCTCTGGACCGACGCGGATTTCCGGCCGGACTGCCCCGCCTACGGCTTTTGACTCGGCGTCCTTCGCGCGACGCGGAAATCGTAGACCACCGCGCGGTCCGAGTGCTCCAAGCGCTGCTCCAGCTCACGCTCCCGGCGCCAACCCGGCGGCAAGGCGAGCTGCGGCTCGACCAGGAAGATGCGCTCGCAGACCGTCGCCTCCGCGCCGGCGCGCGCGTGGATCGCGCGCCACAGGTCCTGGTAGGACTGCGCGTCGGCATAGGAAGAGATGTCGGAGAGCGACAAGGCGTCGAAGGCCGTCGCGCGCGCGTCGAGGTGGCTGGTCAGCGTGGCCGTCACGATCTCCAGCTTGTCGAGGCTGGCGCGCGCGTGTTCGTAACCGTCGGGCTCGAGGTGCGGCGGCAGGGGGCCCTCGGGCGTGAGCCGGCCACGAAAGACGAGCTGCACCCAGGGGCTGCCGGCGAAGAGCACGTTGCTGCTCGCGCGCTCGAAGCGTGCGCCGAGGATGTCTGCGATCGGCGCCGTGGCGGGAATGCAATCGATGCCGGGTTCGCGCAGCACGTGGCGCCACAACCAGCGCATGCTCGCCAGACGCAAGCTGCCGCGCCACAGGGCGTCGTTCCAGCTCGCGCGCCAGAAGGCGGCCTGTTCGTCGAGCGAGGAGCAGCTCAGCAAGCGCTCGCGGCGCCGAGCGCGGCTCCAGCCCAGGCCGCGCGCGAGCAGCGCAAAGCAGCGCTCCCAGCGACCGGCGTAGAAGATGCCGTCCGCGATCGAGGCGGGGCGCGCATCCCAGAAGGCGCGCGCCGGAACGGACAGGTTTCCACGCAGCTCTCGATACGTCGCGGCACGTACGCGCTCGGCGGCGATGCCCACGAAGGCCAGGAACCCAGGCTGATCGAGCCGACGCATGGCCGCGCACTTGAGCTCGAGCAGGTGGCTCTGGGCGGGATTCCAGTCCACCGCGGTCAGGTGCGCGAGCGGCGTGGTGAGCAGATCGAGCACGCGCGATCCGCTGCCGGTCAAGGCGATCACGCTCGCGTGCGGCTGGAGCGCCAGCGCGCGCAGCTCGGACAGGCCGTCTTCGTGCAGCGCGGCGTACTCGATCGAATCGGGGCGCGGCCGGGTCACGGCTCCGACCTGTGCACGTGGCCGTCGCGGATCTCGAAGCGCGCGGTGGCATGCGCCAGCACGCGCAGGTCGTGCGTGGCCGCCAAGATCGTGGTGCCGTGCTCACGCGAGATGCGCCCGAGCAGGGCGAAGAGCTGCTGCGCGTTCTCCCCGTCCAGGTGCGCGCTGGGTTCGTCGGCCAGCACGATGCGCGGCGCGGCGGCCAGGCAGCGCGCGATCGCTCCGCGCTGACGCTCGCCGCCGGACAGCTGGCCAGGGAAGCGCCGTGCCGCCGCGGACATGTTCAGTTCCTCGAGCACCGCCAGCGCTCGGGCGCGCGCGACGCGCGGGGCGTCCCCACGGATGAGGGCCGTGTATTCGACGTTCTCGACCAGCCGCAGGGTGGGCAGCAGGTTGTTGAACTGGAAGATCAGGCCGACTTCACGCCGGCGCAGCGCGACCAGCGCGCGCGCGTCCAGCGTGGCGAGATCGGCACCGAAGACGCGCACGCGTCCGGCGTCGGCGCGGTCGAGTCCCGCGGCCAGGTGCAGCAGCGTGGACTTGCCGCTGCCCGAAGGGCCGATCAGCATGGCCATGCTTCCGGCCGGTACCTCGAACGTTGCCGCGCGCAGGGCGCGTACGCCGCCGTAGGCCTTCTCGACGGCTTCGAAGGAGAGGGCAGCGGTCGCGGTGGCTCCTTGCGAGGTCATGCCGTTCAAGCGCGACGCAAGGCCGTCACGGGCCGCAAGTGGGAGGCGAAGGCCGCCGGAAGGGCCGAGGCCAGCACGACCACGACCACGATCGAGAGGGTCGAACGCAGGGCTCCGCCGACGCTGAACAGCGGGTGCACGACCAGGTCGAGGGCGAACGACCCCGCGTTGGACTGGCGCCCGAGGAACGGCCGCAGGTCGAATCCCGTGCGCTGGTGATGCCAGATGACGAGCGCCCCGAGCGCCAGGCCCACGGCGGCCGACAGCACAGCCAGCAGCAGCGCCTCGAGCATCACCAGGCCGACGACCTGGGGCGCCGCCGTACCGATCGAAGCCATCACGCCGAACTCGAACGTGCGCTCCTGCACGGACATCCACATCGTGTTCGCGGCTGCGAACAGCACGATCACCAGCACGAGCCGCGAAAAGAACAGCGCGGTCGCGTCGTTGAAGGTCACGAGGGTCGCGAGCTCCGGCAGGGCTTCACGCCAGGTCGTGGCTACGGTTCCGGTAGGCAGTGCGCGCGCGAGCTCGGCGCGGACCTCGTCGGCCAGGCGGACGTCCGCGAGGCGGATCGCGATCTCGTGGAAGCCCGGCGAGGGCAGCAGGCCCTGGACGAACGTCAGTGGCGCGAAGGCCGTCGAGCGCTCGAACGCGCCGCCTCCGACGGCGAAGATGCCGCCCACGGTCAGTTCCCGCCTGGCGACGCCCTGGCCGGGCATCTGCGTGAGGAGCTCCACGGTGTCGCCGACCTCCAGCCCGAGCGCGTTGCCCAGCTCGGCGCCGAGCACGACCGCTGCCCCGTGCGCCTCGCCCAGGACGTCGTAGCTGCCGGCGGTGACTTTTTGTGCCAGGTCCGTGACCTCGCGCTCGCGCGCCGGATCGACGCCGAAGAGCTGCGCGAAGGACGTGCGCTCGCCGTGCGTCAACAGCACGGGCAGGACCGCGCGCGGCGACACCTTCGAGCCGGCCGGCAGGCGCTGCAGCAGCTCGCGCGGGACCTCGTCCAGCAGCGCATCCACGGCATGCTGGGTGGCATAGCGTTCTGTCAAGACCTGCACGTGCCCCGTGTGCGTGCCGGTCACCGTGCTGACCATGTCGCGCGTGCGCGCGACCAGCACGCCCTCGAGCCACACGCTCACGCCCAGGCCGAAGGCGACGGTGGCCGCGGTCAGCAGCGTTCGCCGCGGGTTGCGGCGGAGATTGCGCAGCGCGAGGCGGAGCAGCAGCATCGGGGCTAGCCCGCGTTCGCCGGACTGGCGACGTTGAGCGAGTGGGGGCCGAGATCGACCTGCTCGTCCAGTCGATAGCGGCGCGCCACCTCGGGGCAGTGGGAGGGAACGAGTTCGACCTCGGGTTCGGCCACGGACAGCTGCTGCAGGCGCCGCAGCGTGTCCTGGGACTCGACCGCGGAGTCGGTGAAAATCCGCGTGAGCGCGTGCGGCGGCGCGCAGTCGCGGATGGAGGCCGTGGTGTAGGCCGCGTCGGCCAGCAGCAGACGGCGTGCTCCGTCCGCGCTGCGCACCAGCGCGCCCAGCTGGCCGCGCGCGTGACCGGGCAGGGGCAGCAGCCGCACCGCGCCGTCGCCGAAAAGGTCGTGAGCGCGCGCGAAGGGGCCGATGCCCGGATCGGCGAAGTCGCTGATCGGCGCGAGGCGTTCGCAAAAGTCCTCCGGCAGGAGCTCGGGCAGGAAGCCTTTGCGCACGGCCGCGAGGCCGCGGCGGTGACGCAGGGCCTCCCAGGCCGAGCGGGCGACGACGAAGCGTGCGCGCGGGAAGTCGCGCAAGCCGCCGATGTGGTCGGCATGGAAGTGGGAGATCACGATGTAGCGCACGTCGTGCGCATCGACGCCCGCGCGCCGCAGGAGCTCGCGCGCGCCGAGTGGCTCCGAGGTCTCGACCTCGGTGGCCCAACGGTACAAGCGATTGGGCAGCCTGCGCGTGGCCGCCGCGAAGCGCGTCGAGTAGCCGGTGTCGAACAGCAGCGCGCCCTCGTGCGGATGTCGCAGCAGCGCGAACGTCGCGTGGAAGCGGGTCGCGACGTGCGCCGCTCCGCGCTGGGCGAGGTGCAGCGAGCGCGTCGTCCAGCCGGTCGAGAACAGCCGCCAGTCGACGGCGGTGGTCGCCGGCACGGGCGCGGGACGCTGCAGGGCGTCGAGCGTGCGCCGGAGACCGGTGGCGACCGAGACCAGCGGCCGATAGCCCAGCTTCTCCAGCGCCCCGCGGGGATCGAAGGTCTGCGAGCGCGCGAGCAGCGCGGCCGTGTAGCGCGTCAGCGCGGGTTCGCCCAGCCTGGGCAGCAGGCGATGCGCGAGCTCGAGGGCGTGGGCGACGGTGCGCGCGACTCCGTAGGGAATGGCCCGCAGCGGCGTCGGATAGCCGAGTCCGGCGACGAGCCACTCGAGGGTGGGCCACAACTCGACCGGGCTGGCGTTGGTGATGGTGAGCGTGTCGCCGCGCGCGCCGCGCAGCCAGGCGAGCACCAACCCGAAGACCAGGTTGTCGACGTAGGTCAGATCGATCACGTTCCGACCGTGGCCGATGCGCCGCAGCCGGCCCTTGCGCGCGGACTCGAGCACGCGCGGCAAGAGCGCGCCGTCGCCCGGCCCGAAGATCGCGCGCGCGCGCACCAGCACCGCGTCGAGTCCGCGTTCCACCCCGGAGTGCACGACGGCCTCGGCTTCGCGCTTGGAAGCCGCGTAGCCGCAGATCGAGCGGCGCGGCGGGGGCGCATCGCCGGGGATGTCGAGTCGATCGCGAGCATCGAACAGGATCGCGGTCGACGAGACATGGATCAGGCGCGCGACGCCGTTGGACAGGCAACTCTCGACCACGTTGCGCGTGCCCTCGACATTGATCGCGCGCAGCTCGGCCAGGGGAGCCCACGGCGTGCACAGCGCCGCCGCGTGGAAGACCGCCGCAGCCCCGACCGACGCCGCTTGCAGCGCGCGCGCGTCGCGGATGTCCAGCGTGCGGAAGTCGATGCGCGCATGACGCACGCGCGTGGTGGCCAGCGGATTGCGGCCCACGGCGACGACGTCTTGTCCGGCTTCGGCCAGGGCGCGCGCCAGATGTGAGCCGAGGAAACCGGAAGCTCCGGTGACCAGCACGCGGCGTGGCCGTCCGCCGAGCTCGCCCTGCAGCGCCTGCAACAGCTCGGTACCTACCACTGGATCAGCGCCCCCGCGAGCGTGAGCCCGGCCCCGGTCGCGAAGAGCAGCACGCGGTCGCCGCGCCGGACGCGACCGTCGGCGACCGCGCAGGCGAGCGCCATTGGCGTCGAGGCTGCCGCGCAGTTCCCGTAGCGATCGAGGATGCGCACGGTGCGTTCGGGCGGGAAGCCGAGCTTGGGCAGGAACTCGAACACGCGCTGCGAAGCCTGGTGCGGCACGACGAGCTCGACCTCCTGCGGCGAGCATTCGTCGCCGAGCAGCGCTTCCAGGAAGCCCCTGATGCGCCGCGCGGTCAGGCGGAACACGCGCGGGCCGTCCATGTGGAACAGGTTGTCCTCGGGCCGCGTGCGTGGATCGTTGGGATGGAGCCGTAGGCCGCCGCCGCGGATCTCGGCGAGCTCCGCGCCTTCGGACCACGATTCCATGCGGAAGCGCAGCAGACGGCCGCCGTCCGCGCGGCCGTCGATCAGCGCTGCGGCCGCGCCGTCTCCGAGCAGCGCCGCGGACTCGGGTTCGGCCAGATTGCGCACGCGCGACGTCAGTTCGGCCGAGCAGATCAGGATGCGCTGGTATGTGCCCGCGGCGAGGTAGCAGGACGCCGCGTGCAGCGCGACGGGAAAGGAAGCGCACGTCGCGTGCAACGAGAACGCCGGGACGCCGCTCCAGCCGAGCTCGCGCTGGATGAACACGGCGCTGTCGGGCAGCGTCTGTCGCGCGGCCGAAGCGGCGAACAGCAACAGGTCCGGGCGCTGTCCGCCCGCCGCCTCGCGCGCGACCCCGGCGGCGAACACGGCCAGGTCGCAGTCGGGCTCCGCGATACGCCGCTCGCGCACGCCGGTGTGCTCGACGATCCACGCCTGGGTGCGGCCGATGCGCGGCGCGAGCTGCTCAGCGGTCTCGATGCGGTCGGGTGCCGCGTGCACGACGCGGACGACGTGCAGAGGCAGAGAACTTGCGAGCTTGCTCATGGCGCCAACACCGCGAGGGCGTACGCACGCTCCCCTTCCCGAAAGGCCATTCTCCTGCGGCAACGCGTGCCTGTCCAATCCGAACGGTCGGCTCGCGCGCAGGCTCGGGTCGCGCTCAGCGCGGGCGAAGCCCGCAACCCAACGCGGAGAATCTGCACCCGCGCTGAGCTCTCGTTGGCGGGGAGGCGAACCCTGGCGAACCCTCCCCCGCGACTCCTCCTCCATGCCAGGCGCGACACGCGGCATCCCCCGGCCGGAAGGATGCCTCCACCCGTTGCGAACTTCGCCTCGCGTTCCGTACAAGGGGTGCGTGCTCGCCCTGTTCGCCTCCTTGTCCTTGCTGCCGGGAGCGCGCTCCGACACGCCGCCGCCGGGCAACATCCTGATCCTCGTCGCCGACGATCTCGGCCTCGATCAGGTGCACGCCTACGGCCTCGCGCCGAACCCGCCGCCGACGCCGAACCTGGATCGTCTGGCGAGCGACGGCGTGCTGTTCCGCAATGCCTGGTCGCAGCCGACGTGTTCGCCGACGCGCGCCACGATCCAGACCGGGCGCTACGGCTTCCGCACCGGCATCGGTGCGATGATCGATCCGTTCACCGGCGGCCCGGCGCTGGCGCTGAGCGAGGTCACCCTGCCGGAGATGCTCGACCTCGGCACGGGCGCGCGCTACGCGCACGCCGCGATCGGCAAGTGGCACCTCGCCACCAGTCAGAACGGCGGCAACCTCGCCCCGAACCTGGCCGGCTACGCGCACTTCGCGGGCTCGATCGAGGGCCAGCTGAACAGCTTCACGTACTGGCAGCACGTGGTGGACGGCGTGGCCACGAACACGCGCGACTACGCCACCAGCGTGTGCGTCGATGACGCGCTCGGCTGGATCCAGAGCCAGCCCCAGGACCGCCCGTGGCTGTGCGTGGTCAACTTCCAGGCGCCGCACGCGCCCTACCACCGCCCGCCGCCGGGGCTCTTCACCGAGACCCTGCCCGGCCAGGACCCGCGCGCGCTGTGCAACTCGGTGGGCGGCGATCCCTACCCGTTCTTCCGCGCCATGATCGAGGCCCTGGACCACGAGATCGGGCGCCTGCTGGCGAACCTGCCGGCCGACGACGTGGCCAACACGACGGTGCTGTTCCTCGGTGACAATGGCACCGATCCGTGCATGGTGCGCGCGCCGTTCCCGCCGGAGGCCAAGGGCACGCTGTACCAGGGCGGCGTGAACGTGCCGCTGATCGCCTCGGGCTATCGCGTGACGGGGCGCGGCGTGAGCGCTTCCCTGGTGAACACCAGCGACCTCTTCGCGACCGTGGCCGAGCTCGCCGGCGTCGACCTCGCCGCGACGCTGCCCGGCTACACGCTCGACTCGCGCAGCTTCGCGCCCTGCCTCGCCGATCCGCGCCGGCGCGTGCGCGAGTGGCTCTACGCCGAGACCTTCACCCAGAACGGTCCGGGCCATCCCGTGCCGCTGCCACCGTGCCCGAGCAGCGCCGTGTGCCAGAGCGCGCTCGGCCTCGACGGGCCGGGCAGTGCGACGCTGACCAGCTGCGGTCCGCCGCTGTACGGGCGCTACGGCGCCAACGCGGTGCCCTGGTTGCTGAGCGGCGCGCGTCCGCAGTCCCGCGCCTGGCTCCTGATCGGCGCGGACGCGCCGGCCTTCGAGCCACGCCTCGGCGCCTGGATCGCCTCGCGCCCGCCGGCGCTGGTCCTGCCCTTCGTCGTCGGCTCGAGCGGCACGCTCGCCAGCTGGACCTGGACCGGCTCGACCTCGACCCAGCCCATCTACCAGTTCGTCGTGCGCGATCCGACGCAGCCGCTCGGCTTCTCGGTCAGCGACGCGCTGCGCATGGACCTCTTGTGGACCGACATGCAGGCCGTGCGTGGCTCGCGCTACAAGCTGATCCGCTTCGATCCGTGCACGGAGGAGCTGTACGACCTCGCGCTCGATCCGTACGAGCACACGAACCTGCTGGCGCGCGGCCTATCGACCGCCGAGCGCGCCGCCTACGACGCGCTGACGCGCGTGCTGGACGGGATTCGCTAGACCGTCACTTACCGGCCGGTTCGGGCTCGAGCGCGCGCAGGGCGGCGTTCACGGCGGCATCCTCGGGATCCAGCTCGTGCGCGAGGCGCAGGAAGTCGCGCGCCTGCTCGGCCCGTCCCTGCATGCGGCTGATGTCCGCCAGGAAGGTGTAGGTGCCGAGGACGTCGAGCGCGCGTTGCTTCCAGGCCTCGTACAGCGGGCGTGCGGCAGCGATTCCCTGCGCCTCTTCGAGCTCGAACAGCAGCGAAGCCGCCAGCATGCTTCCCAGTGCACATTTTTTGTCGTGGTAATCGACACCACTCCCCCCGAGATCAACGCGCCCCCGTTCATCTTCAGGGAGGCGCCGCCGGGTGTCCCTGGCACGATCGTGACCTTTCCCCCTTTCGTGCATGATCTCTGTGATCCGTCTCCCTCTGTCGTCTTCACACCGGCATCGGGGAGCTTCTTCCCATTGGGACCGACTCGCGTGACCTGCGTCGCAACAGACGCATCCGGAAATCAGAGCATCAAGCACTTCACGGTAGGCGTAGGCCCGAGGCCGCACCCGCCCTCTCCAACTATAGTGATAGGTGTTCGGGGCTAACCCCGCCGGTTGGCGCAGAGGAGCCGATGGCTTACCCCCAGGCTAGTGGTATCCGAAAACTGCGCAGAGGGTCGCTACCGGTGCGAGGCTGTGTGTCACCCGTCTGATCTCGCCTTGCGATAGCGCGCCTCGAGCGCGTCCATCTCGCTCGCGCGCCCCAGGCTGGTCAGTACCTCGCGCAGCGCGTCGAGGTAGCGCGGGCGGCCGGCGGTGAGCTCGACCGCGCGCGTGAGCGGCGCCACGGCGTCGGCGGGGCGCTTCGCGGCGAGGAGTGCCAGACCGAGCTTGTGGTAGTAGCGTCCGCGCGGCGGTCCGCTCTGGGTGAGCTGCTCCAGCACGGTGACGGCCTCAGCCGCGCGGCCGAGCTTCAAGTAGTAGGCGCCGAGCTCGTCCAGGGCGAAGAAGTTGGTCGGCGTCTCGCGCAGCACGGCCTCGTAGACCGCCGCGGCCTCGGCCGTCTTGCCCGCGGCATCGAGCTCCTGCGCGCGCGCCTGCTGCACGAAGAAGCCGGCCTGCGAGCGCGGGCTGGCGAGCGCCGTCTTGGCCAGCGGGTGCGGCAGTTCACCCGCGTCCTCGCCCGCGCCGGTGTAGCCCAGGCCGCGGATGGCGTCGAGCGCCTCGCCGTTGCCGCCGATCTCTTCATGGGCGAGCGCGGGCGCGTCGGCGAGGTGCGCGATCGGCGCGCGGAAGGCGTCGAGCTCGGCGGCGCGGGTCGCGGCGAGGTCGTGCAGCTCGCGCGGATCCGCGCGCCAGTCGTACAGCTCGGGCTCGGAGCTGTGGATGTACTTGCCACGCGCGTCGAGCCAGCCGCTGAGCGGGCTCCAGCCGCAGGAGAAGTACGCGTAGTAGGATTCGAAGTACACGCCGCGCTCGCTCGGCAGCGCGCGCGCGAAGAAGCTCAGGCCGTCGATGTCGGTGAGTTCCTCGAGCCCCATGGCCTCGACCAGCGTGGGCGCGACGTCCACGGCGCTGGCGAGCTCGTGCGAGCTCTGGCCCGCGCGCCGCGTGCTCGCGCTCTGCGGCCAGCGCGCGACGAAGGGCACGTGCAGCGTGGTCTCGTAGCAGAACGTGCCGTGCGTGACCTCACCATGCTCGCCGAAGGCCTCGCCGTGATCGGCCAGGGCCAGCACGAAGGTCTCGTCCCACATCCCGCGCGCCTTCAGGCCGTCGAACAGGCGCCCGAGCTCGTGGTCCATCTCGGCCACCTCGGCCAGGTACGGCGTCGAGAAGCGCGCGGCGTACGCGGCGCTGGGCGAGTAGGGATGGTGCGGGTCGTAGAGGTGCACCCACAGGAAGAACGGCTCGGCCGGGTCGCGCTGCGCAAGCCACTCGAGCGCGGCGTCGATCGTGGCCTTGGCCGGACGCTCGGCGCCGTGCGCGCGCTCGACCTCGCCGCGGCGCTTGGGCACGGAGTAGACCTCGAAGCCCTGCGCCAGGCCGAAGTCGTCGTCGAGCACCACCGAGCTGACGAAGGCCGCCGTCGGGAATCCGGCCTCGCGCGCGCGCTCGGCCAAGGTCTCGGCCGTGGCCGGCAGCACGCTGACGCCGTTGTCGCGCAGGCCGTGGCGCGGCGGATAGAGCCCGGTGAGCATCGAGGTGTGCGCCGGCTGCGTCAGGGCCATCACGGTGTGCGCCGAATCGAAGCGCACGCCGTCGGCGGCCAGGGCGTCGAGCACGGGCGTGGTCGGCTCCGCGTTGCCGTAGCACGAGAGCGCGTCGGCGCGCGTCGTGTCCAGCGTCACGAGCAGCACGGAGTGGCGCGTGTGCTCCCGGTTGCCGCAGGCGCTGACGAGTGCGAACAACGCGAGCCAGCGCTTCACTCGTCCTCCGTCCCCTCGCCGCCGCCCTCGCCGCGCGCCTGGGCGAGCTTGGCGCGATAGCGCGCCTCGCCGGGCGCGAGCTCGACCGCGCGCGTCAGCCGGGCCACGGCCTCCTCGCGCCGCCCGAGCTTCAGCGCGCACTGGCCGAGCTTGTAGAGGATCTGCGGCTGCATGTCCGCAGCATCCGCGAGCGGCGTCAGGACGTCCACGGCCCGCTGGTACTCCTTGGCGCGCATGTACGCGGTCGCCAGCAGCCCGGTGACGAAGGCGTTGTGTGGATCGGCGCGGTTGAGGCGCGTCAGCAGCTCGGCCGCCTCGGCGTTCTTGCCCTTGTTCAGGCGCTCCTGCGCGACCATCGCCTCGCGCCAGGCGCCGACCATCGCGTGCGGGCTGGGCCGCGTCGAGGGCTCGAGCGGATGGGGGAGCACCGCGCGCGCGCTGGCGGCGCCGGCGTAGCCGAGCTCCTGGATCCCTTCTCGAAGCCCGGCGTCGACCTCGCCGGCACCGCCGAGCTGCGGCTTCGCCCCCACGGCGGCAATCGCCGCGCGGAAGCGCTCCGCCTGCGCGCCGCGCTCCGCGACGAGGTCGTGCTCCTCGCCGGGATCCGCGGCGAGGTCGAACAGCTCCGGCCGCGAGCTGTGCACGTACTTCTCGCGGCCCTCGAGCCAGCCCGCGATGGGGCTCCAGCCGAAGGCGAAGTAGCCCGCGTAGGTCTCGAAGTAGATCCCGCGTGCCTCGTCCGGCGGCGCGAGCAACGAGCGTCCATCGACGTCGGGGAGCGCGACGCCGAGCGCTTCGGCCAGCGTCGGCGCGACGTCCACGGCGCTGACGAGCTGCTGCGAGCGCGCACCCGCCGCGAACAGTCCCGGCGCGCGCAGGAGGAGCGGCACGTGCAGCGTCGGGTTCCAGGCGAAGGCGCCGTGGGTGATCTCTTGGTGTTCGCCGAAGGCCTCACCGTGGTCGGCGGTGACGCACACCAGCGTCGTGTCGAGCGCCGCTTCGGCGCGCAGCGCGGCGAACACGCGCCCGAGCTCGGCGTCGACCTCGCTCACCTCGGCCAGGTAGCGCTCGAGCTCGTTCGCCTGCGCCGGCAACTCGCGCTGCGGCGTGTACGGATGGTGCGCGTCGTAGACGTGCAGCCACAGGAAGAACGGCCGCGCGCGCTCGCGCTGGCCGAGCCAGGCGAGTGCGTTGTCCACGACCGCGCGCGCCGGACGCTCGAAGGGATGCCCGCTCGTGCTGCGCTGCGCCGGCGGGCCGTCGTAGGTCTCGAAGCCCTGATCGAGCGCGAAGGCCTTGTCGAGCACGACCGCGCCCACGAACGCGGCTGTCTGTATCCCGGCGGCGCGCGCGGCCTCGGCCAGGGTGTGCGCCGAGGCATCCAGCGCGCCGATGCCGTTGTCGCGCAGGCCGTGGCGCGGCGGATAGAGCCCGGTCAAGAGCGTGGTGTGCGCGGTGAGCGTGATCGGCGCCACCGTGAAGGCGCGCTCGAACAGCGTGCCCTCGCGCGCCAGCTCGTCGAGCGCGGGTGTGGTGTCGGCGCGCTCGCCGTAGCACGAGAGCGCGTCGGCGCGCGTGGTGTCGAGCGTGATCAGCAGCACCGAGCGCGGTCCGCGCGGCGCGGCAGGCGCGCAGGCGCAGAGCATCGCGCAGCTCACGAGCAGCAGCGTCCTCACGGCCTGGATTGCACCGCCTCGAAGCGCGCCTGGAAGGGCGCGGCCTCCTTGCCGAGGCCCGCGTCGCGCATCAGCTGCACCAGGCCGCCGAGGGCCTGGGCGTGGTTCGGGTCGAGCTCGAGCGCGCGCGTGAAGGCCGCCAGCGCCTTCGCCTGCGCGCCGGCGACGAGCTCGCACGCGCCGAGGTAGGCCCAGGTGTCGGCGTTGCCGGCCGACGCGTCGAGCACCTTCTGCAGCGGCACGAGCGCTTCCTTGTGGCGGTTCTGGCGCATCAGGCTCAGCGCGAGCCGATCCCAGGCCAGGTGGTTGGTCGGGTTCTCGGTCACCAGCTTGCGCAGCAGCGACTCGGCGGCCTCGTTCTGTCCGCCCGCGATCAGCCCGGCGGCCTGCTGGAAGCGCCGTAGCTCCTCCACGCGTCCGTGCGGATCGGGTAGTGCGAGCTCGGCCAGCGGCGCGGGCACCGGCGCGCGTCCCTCGGCGAAGGCGCCGTAGCCCACGGCCTGCAGCGCGCGCTTGAGCTCGGGGTCGATCTGCTCCGCGTCCGGGGCGAGCGTCGTGGCCCCGGCCAGCTCGGCCAGCGCGCCGCGGTGCGTGGCGATCTCCGTCGCGCGCTCACCGGCGAGATCGTGCTCCTCGTTCGCGTCGCCGGGCGCGTAGAAGCGCGGCTGTGGTGCATGCACGTACTTGCCGCTGGCGTCGATCCAGCCGCTGAGCGGGTGCCAGCCGAAGTTGAGGAAGCCGTAGTAGGACTCGAAGTACAGGCCGCGCCCGGGCGCGGCGTCGGCCAGCAGATCACGTCCGTCGATGCCGGCCGTGGGCTCGAGCCCCAGGGCCGCGAGCGCGGTCGGGTACACGTCCACCACGCTGGCGAGGTCGGCCACGCGCTCGCCGCCGCGCTCGCCACCCGGCAGGCGCAGCACGAGGGGCACGCGTAGCGTCGTGTTCCACACGAACGGACCGTGCGAGACCTCGCCGTGCTCCTCGAAGGCCTCGCCGTGGTCGGCGACGACGATGATCCAGGTCGAGTCGAGCAGCTTCTCGGCGCGCAGCGCGGCCACGATGCGGCCCACGGCGAGGTCGTCGGCCGCGATCTCGCCCAGGTAGGCGTCGCCGCCGGCCTTGGCCGCGAGCTCGGGCGTGGGCGTGTAGGGTCCGTGCGCGTCCCACAGGTGCGCCCACAGGAAGAACGGCCGCTCCGCATCGCGCGCGCGCAGCCAGCTCGTGACCAGGCTCGCGACCTCGGAGGCAGGGCGCTCGGCGTAGCCCATCGAGGGGCCGCCGAAGAAGTGCCGCGCGGGGGCCTCGTAGCGCTCGAAGCCCTGCTCCAGACCGAAGCCCTGGTCGAGCACGACCGAGCCGAGGAAGGCCGCCGTCTGCGCGCCGGCCGCGCGCGCGCGCTCGGCCAGCGTCTCGGCCGACTGCGCCAAGGCGGCGATGCCGTTGTCGCGCACGCCGTGGCGCGGCGGGTAGAGGCCGGTGAGCATCGAGGCGTGGGCCGGCAGCGTCAGCGGCGCGACGGTGTAGGCCTGCTCGAAGACCACGCCCTCCTGCGCCAGGCGGTCCAGGTTGGGCGTCACCGAGGGGACTCGCCCGTAGGCGCCCAGCGCGTCGGCGCGCGTGGTGTCGAGCGTGATCAGCAGCACCGACGTCGGCGGGCTGCCGCCGCAGCTCGCCGAGCCGGCGGCGAGGAGCAGGGCGAGCAGCGAGACACCGAGGCAGCGCATGAATTGGCGCAGTATAGGAGACGCGCGCGCCGAGCCGTGTGTTCGCGCTGCGGATGCGCGCACTTCGCGACTCGGACGGCGACGGCCGCGCAGGCGTGCGCTACCTTTCTCGTGCCCCAACGGAGTCCTCCGATGGTCCGCGGCCCCCTGCCCGCGTTGCTCCTCACCCTGCCCGTCTTGCTCGCGGCCTCGGCCGTGCAGGAGCCTCCGTCGCGCGAGGAGGCCGTCAACGCTGCCATCGAGCGTGGAGTCGCCTTCCTGCTGAGCACGCAGAACCGCGACGGCTCGTGGGGCGTGGACATCGAAGAGCGCACCTCGACGATCCACGATCTGCGCGACGGTTCCTGCGCGCTGGCGGTGTACACGCTACTGAAGTGCGGTCTCGCCGGCGGCCATCCCGCGATCCAGCGCGCGCTCGCCTTCCTGCTCGAGAACACGCCCACCCGTACCTATGCCACCGGCGTGCAGCTGCACGCGCTGGGCGCCTTGCACGACCCGGCGCAGAAGAAGCGCATGCAGGAGCTGCTCGCGATCCTGCTGGATCTCCTGGCCAACGGCGGGTGGGACTACCCGGGAGCTGGACGCCCGGACCTCTCCAACACGCAGGTCGCCGCACTCGGCCTGCGCGCCGCGCACGCGGCAGGCCTGAGCGTGCCCAAGGCGACCTGGGGTGAGCTGGTCGGGCTCACGCTGCGTTATCAGGAGAGGCCGGTCGAGATCCCCGGGACCGCGTTGCTGCCCAGGGAAAAGCGGCGCATGGCCGGCTTCTCCTACGAGCCCGAGGGCAAGGCCACGGCCTCGATGACCACCGCCGGGCTGACGATCCTCGGCATCGCCACCGAGGATCCGCTGCGCGTCGATCACCGCTTCGACGTGCAGATCGAGGAGGCGCGAGCGCTGGCGCTGAACTGGCTCGAGCAACACTACTCCGTCGAGGGCAACCCGGAGGGCGACGGCAGCTGGCACTGCTACTATCTCTACGGCCTCGAGCGTGTCGGCGCGCTGAACGGCATCACCAAGATCGGCGCGCACGACTGGTACCTGGATGGGGCCGCGCAACTGTTGAAGGAGCAGCGCGACGACGGCGGTTGGCGCAACGACGACGACCCTCCCTGGCCCTGGCCGCTCATGACGGCCAACACCAGCTTCGCGCTGCTCTTCCTGCGCAAGGCGACCCTGCCGGTCATCACCGGCCAGCGGCGCGAACCGCTGTACAGGCTCGAGGGCCCGGACTCGGACGTGTGGCTCGTCGTGGACGGCAAGCAGAGCTGGACGATGTGGATCACCGGCTTCGCGCCGGTGGTCGCCGGGCGCTTCGGGGGCGACAAGTCCGCCTCCGGCGTGCCCGCGAACGTGCGCGTGCAAGCGGTCGAGTGGTGGATCGACGGAGAGCTCGCCGGCAAGGTCGCCGGCGATCCCGCGCGCCCGTGGAAGGACGATCGCTATCCGCTGAAGTTCCAGCCCAAGAAGGGCGGCACGCTGGAGGTCGAGTGCCGCGTGAGCGCGCTCGATCCGAGCGGAGCGCCGTGCGAGCTGCGCTCGAAGCCGCTGGGCGTGCGCAGCGACCTCGTGCTCGAGCCGTGGATGCTGGAGTACGCGCGCGACGCCGCCAGTAGCGCGTTCCGCGGCCAGGAATTCACGATCACCGTCTCGAGCGAGGAATCCCAGTTCCACCCCAAGGGCGATCTGTTCGACGGCCTGCAGGGCAGCTCGTGGTGGGCCAAGCAAGACGACCAAGAGCCCTGGATCCGCGTCGAGAGCGTGAAGGGCCTGCACCTGAAGGAGCTCTGGCTCAGTCCCGCGGCCTCGAACGAGCGCTGGCGCAAGGACTGCGCCGTGTTCGACGAGGTCGAGCTGCGCATCAACGACGCCAAGGTTCCGCTCGTGGTGCGCATGGAGAGCGACTGGCGCCTGAAGACCAAGGTCGCGCTGGGAAAGCCGATGCTGGTGCGCAAGCTCGAGCTGCGCGTGCGCCACACGCCCGAGCCGGGGAAGTACGTGGGCTTCGCCGAGATCGAAGGCCGCTGAGGGCGCCGCAGCGACCTCCTCACGCACTGCGGATCCAAGGCTGTGCCGCGGTGGAAGGCTAGGCTGCGCGCATGAGCGCAACGGCTTCCGTCCTGTCCTGCTGTGCGTGGCTGGCTCTCGGCCACGGCACGACGCAGGAGCCCCAACCTCGCACCTATATCGGCGCGCTCGCCTTCGACGACCGGCGATTCGAGATCGGTCTGCGCTTCGATGCGCCGGAGAGTGCGCCGCGCGTGGACCTCGTCTCGTGCTGGTGGCTCGATGCGCCGGTCGAGGGCTTTGCGCGCGAGGGGCAGCGGATCTCGTTCCGTCTGCCGCTCGAGCTGGGCGCGTGCGAGGCCGAGTTCGCGGGCGAGCGGCTCGAGGGCCACGCGCTGCTCGCCGACGGCCGTCGCGCGAGCCTGTCGCTGGGCGCGAGTCCGGCGCCGCTCGTGCGCAGCGAGGACTTCGCGCTGGAGGTGGAGGGCGCCGAGCTCGCCGGCACGCTGGGCCTGCCCGCCGGGCCGGGGCCGTTCCCCGCGCTGGTCTTCGTGCACGGCGGCGGCGACGCGAGTCGCGCGAACCCGGCCACGCGCTTCCTGAGCGAGTACCTGCCGCGCTTCGGCATCGCCTGCCTGGTGTGCGACAAGCGCGGCTGCGGCGAGTCGAGCGGCAGCTGGAAGACCATCGACTTCGAGACCACGGCCGACGACGTCGTGCGCCAGGTGCGCGCGCTGCGCAAAAATCCCGCGATCCAGGCCGAGCACATCGGGCTCTACGCCGGCAGCCAGGGCTGCTGGGTCGCGCCGCTCGCCGCCGCGCGCGAGCCGGCGATCCGCTTCCTGGTGCAGCACTCCGGCCCGCTCGTTTCGCCCTACGAGGCCGACGCCTACGCCATCGCCTCGTCGCTGCGCGCCAAGGGGCTGGAAGAGGCCGTCATGCCGGTGGCCGAGCTGTGGCGCCTCGAGTGTCAGGCGTTGCGCGAGGGCGTGGCTCCGGCGCGCTTCCAACCCTTGCTCGCGGCCATCGCGGATGCGCGCAAGCAACCCTGGTTCGCCGCGGCGCCCTACGAGGCCACGCCCGAGGGCAACTGGTGGCTCGGCTGGTACGGGCCGCTGCTCGACCACGATCCGCTGCCGACGCTGCGCGCGCTCGCGCAGCCGATGCTGTGGCTGTTCGGCGCGAACGACACGCAGTCCGATCCGGTGCGCAACGCCGAGCTCGTCGCCGAGCTGGCGCGTGCGGGCAAACCCTACGACGTGCACGTCTTCCCGAACGCCGGGCACGGGATCATGGGGCCGGTGGATCGGAGCGGGCACGACCGCGGCCCGCTCGCCGCCGCGCCGGGCTACTTCGAGCTGCTGACCGGCTGGATCCTGCGTCAGAGTCGATAAGATCGAGGCGATGATGCACCAGACGCAGAACCCCACCGGCGTGAAGGAGCTCCTCGAGCGCGACCCCGAGTACGTCTACGTGGACGTGCGCACGGTGGAGGAGTTCGAGCAGGGCCACGTGCCGGGCTCCTACAACATCCCGATCCTGTTCAAGACCGCCTTCGGCATGCAGCCGAACGCGGAGTTCCTGAGCGCACTCACGCGGCGCTTTCCCAAACCGCAAAAAATCGTCTTCGGTTGAAGGTCGGGCGGTCGTTCGCAGCGTGCCTGTGAACTGCTCGAGCAACACGGCTACGCGCAGCTCGTCAACATGGCCGGCGGCTACCACGGCGCGGCCGACATGAGCGGCAACATGCTCGAGCCGGGCTGGGCCGCGTGCGGCTTCGACACGACCAAGCAGTGTCAGCCGGGGCGCTCGTGGAAGGAGCTGGCGAAGCCGTGAGGCGCTTTTTCGCCTCGCTGTTCCTGCTCGCGTCCGCCTGCGCGTCCACGGACTCCGGCCCTGACTGGTCCGCCGTGCGCACGGAGCTCACGCAGCGCGTCGCGCTCGACCAGGAGCTGCGCAAGCAGACCATGGAGAGCGCGGAGGTCGACATGGCGCTGTACGAGCGCCTGTCGGCGGTCGATGAGGAGAACACCGCCTGGATGAAGGCGCTCGTCGTCGAGCACGGCTGGCCCACGATCGCGCGCGTCGGCGCGGAGGGCGCGGGCAACGCCTGGCTGCTGGTGCAGCACGCCGACCAGGACGTGGACTTCCAGGAGCAATGCCTGCTGAACCTGCGCGAGGCCGTCGCGCAGGGCCAGGCGAGCAAGAAGAACCTCGCCTACCTCGAGGACCGCGTGGCCCTGCACCGCGCTCGCCCGCAGCGCTACGGCACGCAGTTCGTCCAGCAGGACGGCAAGTACGTCCCGCACACGCTCGAGGACCCGGCGCGCGTCGATGCGTGGCGCGCCGAGGTCGGGCTCGAGCCGCTGGCGGAGTACGCGAAGAACTTCGAGGAGCCGTGAGCATGCAACCTCGAATGGAGCGCGGATCCGGTTCGGTGCTCGCCCTGCTGCTCGCTCTCGCCCCGCTCGGGTGCGCGGGGCCGCCCGCGCAAGAGCAAGAGCAAGAGCAAGAGCAAGAGGAGAGCACCTTGCCGGCCGGCCGACTCGGCCATCCCATCGGCACGTACCTGCGGATCGAGGGCGTGCGCGCCGAGCACGGCAAGGTCGGCAACCGATCGCTGCTCGTCGAGCGCGTCGGCGAACGCTCGCTCTCGTCACCGACCGAGATCTGGCTAGACAACCTCCCCTTGCCGAAGGACACCCGCTGCGTCCTCCGCGGCTACGAGACCGGCCGCTGGATCGGAGTGCCGCCCGAGGTCGAAGCCGCCGGAGCCCTCGAGCCGCAACAGGCCCTGTGGCAGTTCTGGCGCTATTTCATCGTCACCTCGGTCGAGGAGCCGCCCGCGCTGGTGGAGCAGTTCCGCGAGCGCGGACGCTGAAATTCGTTCGCGCGGGCGCCCGTACAATCTGCGCAGAGAACCCCATGCGCCTCATTCGTCTCCTGCTGATCGCGTTCACCTGCCTCGCGCTTCCCGCGCTCGCCGGCGCCCAGCACGAGCGTGCCTACCCGCTGCCCGCGTTGCGCGTGCTCGTGCCGGCCTACTTCTATCCCGTGCCCGGCTCGCCGTGGGTGCGCCTGACCGCAGCGGCCGACGCTCATCCAGGGCGCATCTGGGCCATCGGCAATCCGGCCAGCGGCCCGGGTGCGAGCCCCGATCCGACCTACGTCACGACCTTCCGCGCCTTCCGCCGCGCGAGCGGGCGCCTGCTCGGCTACGTGACCTCGAGCTACGGCGCCAAATCGAGCGCGGCGGTGCTCGCCGAGAGCGCGCTGTGGTTCTCCTGGTACGGCGCCGACGGGATCTTCGTGGACGAGATGGACAACACGCCCGGCGCGCACGAGGCCTACTACCACGCGCTCTACGCCGGCATCCAGGCGCAACGGCCGGGCGCGCTCGTCGTCGCCAATCCGGGCACGTCGAGCACGCTCGACTACCTCGACGGCTCCGCCGGCCGTTGCGCGAGCGCGCTGTGCCTGTTCGAGAACTCGACCCCGTTCCTGTCGTGGACGCCCGACGCCTGGGCGCTGGCGCGCGCGCGCAAGGAGCTCTACGCGCTGCCCTACGGCATCTCGTCGAGCGCGTGGCCGGCCGTCGTCGATCACGCCTTCCAGTCGAACGTCGGCTGGCTGTACACGACCGACGACGTGTTGCCGAACCCGTGGGACACGCTGCCGTCGTACTTCGAGACGATGCTCGACTACGTCGAGCTGAACTACTGAACGGCGCTCACTCGAAGACGAGCGCGACCTCGAGCTTCTCTTCCTTGCCCGTGACCTCGAGCTCGCGCTCGACCGTCTGCTGGTCGCGTTGCGCGCGCACGGCGTAGTGGCCGGGGGGCAGCGGGCCGAGCCAGGCGTCGCCGGCCTGCGGGCCGCTCTGGATCATCTGGCGGCGACCGCTCGCGTCCACGGCGGTGAGCTCGCTGCCGACGAGCGTGCCGCGCGCGTCGCGCACCGTGAGGTGCACCCACACCGCCGGCACGAGCTCGAGCTCGACGCGCCGCGTCTCGCCGGCGACGATCTCGACGCGCACGGCTTCGCGCGAGGCGGCGCCCTTGTCCGTGGCGCGCACCAGCAGCGGGCCGGGCGTCAGGCCGTCGAGGTGGAAGTCGCCGTTCTCGTCGCAGTTGCCGAGGTAGCGCGTGCGCCCGTCCTGCTCGCTCGAGAGCTGGGCGTGGGCCGCGGCCGAGCCGTCGGCGTGGCGCACGCGGCCCTCGAGCGTTCCGCCCGCGACCAGCACGAGGTCCACGCCACGCAGGTGCGCGCCCTCGGCCAGCACGAGCCCGCGCACGCGCGCCTCGGCGTAGCGCGCTTCGACGTCGGGTCGGCGCTTGCCGCCGCCGGCCGCCACCGCGTGGTTCCCGGCGGGGACGAGCAGCTCGTAGCGACCCTCCGCGTCGGAGCGCGTCGAGCCCGCGCCGGCCGCGCCGTCGTGCTGCTCGGGTTCGGAGCGCACCTCGATGTCCGCGAGCGCGTTGCCGCTGGCGTTGCTGACACGACCGGAGATGCGCCCGAGCGGGATGGAGACGTCGTAGTGGAACGCCTCGACCTCGGGCACGTCGAGCAGCACGCTCCACGAGACCTGCTGTTCCTTCCGCGTGCCCGTGTGCAGCTCGTAGCGGCCGGGCCCCGGAAGGGTGAGCTCGTAGCGTCCGTCCGCGTCCGTCTCGGCCGACGAGGAGGCCGAGCGCTCCTTCTCGCCGTCGAGCCGGCCGGCGTAGAGCGTGGCCTCGGCCAGCGGCTCGCCGCCGGCGCGCACGAGTCCGCTGAGGTGCACGAGCTCGTCCGGCGGTGCGAGGCGCACGTGCGCGTCCTCGCCGGCGACCACGGTGAGCTGCGCGGAGAGGTGCAAGCCCTCGGGCGTCCTCGCCGAGACGTAGAGCTCGCCCGCGGGCACGCCGACGAGCTCGAAAGCGCCCGCGGAGTCGGTCTCGGCGCTCTCGTTGTAGCGCCCCGCGGAGTACGCCCTCACGCTCACGCCGGAGAGCGCTCGGCCGCCCGCGCTCACGACCTCGCCGCGGACACGCGCGTCGGGCGCGAGGCGCAGCACGAGATCGTCGCGCCCTTGCCCGGCGACGAGCTCGAGCTCGAGCGGGGCGCTCGGCGCGCCGCCCGGACCCGTGGCGCGCAGCGTCACGAGGCCAGGGCCCTGGCGCTCGAGGCGGAAGGCGCCGCGCGCGTCGGTGCGCGCGGGGAGCGAACTCTCCATGCGCACGGCCTTGCGTTGCGCGCCGCGCTCCAGCGTGACCTCCGCGTCCGCCACCGGTGCGCCGCCCGCGTCGAGCACGAGCCCGCCGACGACGGCCTCGTGGTACACGACCAGCGTCAGCGGTTCGGCCCTCGGCAGCGTCACGCGCACGGGCTCGGAGGGCGCGTGGTCCGCGGCCTCGGCGACCACGTCGTACTCGCCGGGCGCGAAGCCCTGGAGCGTGAACGAGCCGTCCGTGGCGCGGAACGCGCGCGCGTTCCCGTCGAGGCCCGGCGAACGAAACGGGGAAGCCTCGAGGGCGCGCTCGCCGCGCACGCGGAAATCGGCCAGCGGCTTGCCGAACTCGTCCGTCACGCGCCCGGTGAGTGTCAGCCCGGTCGAGAGCGTCAGCACGAGGTCGCGCGTGCCCGCCGCCACCTCGCTCGCCTCCGCGCTCCACGTCTCGCGCTGGGTCTTCTTGCGTTCCTTGCCGGTGAACTCGCTCTTGACGAGGATCTCCGCCTTCCTCACCGCCTGCGCTTTCACGCAGTAGTTGGCGTCGCCGAGGCCCGCGACCTCGAAGTGCCCGCTGGCGTCGCTGTGGCCGCGCAGATCGATGTCGCCCCTGTTCCCGCGGTCCTTCGTGCGCAACGTGGCCAGCGTGAGCGCGGCCTCGGCCGGCGTGCCGTCGGGCCAGCGCACGCTGCCGGCGATCGTCTGCCCGCGCGCGAGCACCAGCTCGAGGTCGGTGCGCTGCGCACCGAGCGCCTGCGCGCCCAGCTCCTGCTGCGCGGGCCGGTAGCCCGGGAGCATCGCCGTCAGCTGGACGTCGCCCGCCGCCAGAGCGCCCAGCCGGAAGCGACCGTCCGCGCCGGTGGTCGCCGTGCGGCTGTGGTTCAGGGACCAGGGCAGGGAGCGCATCTGGACGTACGCCTGAACCTCGGCCTTGGCCAGCACCGCGCCGCTCTCGTCGTGCACCACGCCGCCGAGCACGACGCCGGCCTGCAGCTCGATCTCGACCGACGCGGTCTTGCCCGGCGCGAGCGCGAAAATGTCGCTGTGACCGAGGAACGACTCGCCGTCGTACTCGATGCGCGCCATGTCGCGCGGGACGAGCGCGTCGAAGGTGAAGGCGAGATCGGCCGTGACCGACCGCGAGACCTCGGTCTCCTTGCTGGCCGGGTCCTCCTTCCGTCGCAGCAGAACCCTGCCGGTGGCGGCCTGCGCGTCCGCGCCCGGGGGCAACGACAGACGCCCCTCGATGCGCGCGCCGAGCTTCGGCTCGAGCACGGGCTCGGCGCTCGCGCCGCGATTCCAGCGCACGGCCTCGTCGAGGTAGAGATAGCGCGCCTCGAGCTTCAACCAGCCGCTGCGCGTCTCCGCGCTGAAGGCCACGCGGAAGCGCCCGTCGGCGGCGACGCGCGCGCGCTGGTCCCCACCCTCGGCGAAGTCCTTGCCGTCGGCGACGACGAAGGCCTGCTCGTCGAGCGGCGTGCCCGGCGGGAACACGACGCGGCCCTCGACCCACTGCGCGCTGGCGAGCCCGGCCTCCAGCGTGCCAGCAGCGGCCTCGCGCGTCGCTGGTGCGCGCGCCGCACTCGGCTCCAGCCCCGGCGCGACCACGGGCGGGGGCGCCATGTCGGTCGCGGCTCGCGCGGGCTCGTTCGCCGGCGCTTCGACGGGCAGCGCCGCGCGCGGCGCGCGCGCCGGCGCGCTGAACCACAGCCAGGCGCCGACGAGCGCGAGACCGGCGATCAAGGCGAGCAGGACGCGGCTCATGCTTGGGGTTCCCTGCGCCGCTCCGGGAGCGGACGGCAGGCGATCCTACCGCACGGGCCGCCGGGGCCCCGGACCAGAATGCGAACGGGCGGCCGATGGCCGCCCGTTCGGGGTCTGCAGCGCGCAAGGCGCGCCGCTCAGCGGGAGCGTGGACTGAGCACGCTCCGCGGGTTTACTCCACGACCACGCCCACGAGCGCGGTCGGCATCTGGTCGGTGTTCGCGTCGTACACGCCGACCGCGCCGACGTTGAACAGCGTCGCACCGCCGTTCAGTGCGTCCTCGAGCCCCTGCGAGAAGGCGCTGAAGGTTAAGTACAGCGAGAGCGTGTTCAGCGTGCGGTCGCGGATCGTGTACAGGCCGAGGCCGAGCAGAGTCGTGGGCGCGAGCGTGATGCCCGGCCCGGTGATGTCGGTCTCGCCGGCGAAGCCCGCGTCGACCACAGCCTTCTCCAGCGGCGCAGCCACGCCCGTGAACGCGAACTCGATCGCGGTCGCGGTCGTCGTCGGCGTGGTGACCGTCACGCCGTTCGCGCGGTCGCGGATCAGCAGCGCCGAGGGCAGCAGATCGCGGTTCGCGACCACGGCGGCCACGAAGTCCTCGTTGCCGTCGTCCACGGCCGGGAAGAAGCCCAGCGCGACGACCGGCGTGCCGTTGGTGATGCTCTGGCCGGCGCCGAGGTTGTTCTCGTCGAGGATGAAGTTCGTCGGGTTGGGCGGGGTCGTGCCGCCCTCGCTCCAGCTGAAGTCACCCACGTCGCGCAGGTCGACGCGCGCGACATCGATCTCGAGCTGGCCACCGGTGGGCGCACCGTTGGCCGTACCGGAGACCCAGGTCGGCTCCATGCGGATCACGTCCGAGGCGGTGCTGACGTCGAGCACGTTCGGGCCGAGGCTCAGCAGGCCGAACATGCGCACCTTCTGACCGATGTTGACGTCGTCCACGTCGAACTGCGTGGCCGAGCCGCGGCGCACGACCTTGGTGCTGGCGAAGCTGGTGTTGATCGTGTACGTGAGGTTGAACTGGAAGCTCGTGTGCGTGGAGTTGTTGCTGTGCCCGAGCACGGTCAGGACCGCGTCCGTGCCGGCTCCGCCCGTGCGTCCCACGATCACGCCCTCGACGATGTCGGAGCCGCCGTTGTAGCTGCCCGTGCCGGCTTCGACCGTTGCGGCTACGAAGTGCGTCGAGCTCGCGTCCATCGAGCCGAAGGCCTGCACCCACGAAGTCAGCGGCATGGCGTCGAGCGCCGAAAGACCGGCGAGCCCGAGCAGGCACTGACCGTTGACCTGGAACACCGTGCCCGGGCCGACGTCCACCGTCACCACCGGCACCGGCGCGCCGAGCGGCGCGTCGAGGCCGATGCGGAACAGGTCGCTGCCCAGCACCACCGAGCGCAGCGCGCCCCCGATGGCGTGCTCCTTCGGATCGGTGCGGTTCACGCGCGGCAGTAGGAGGGGCTCGAAGTAGACCTGGTTGCCGACGGTATCGACGTCGACCGACTGGTTCAGGTCGAGGTCGAGCTCGACCACGTAGTTGCCGGTGGTGACGTCCAGAGCCACCGGGAAGTCGATCGGGATCATCTGCGTGCCGGTCAGGGCCGCGCCGCTCGAGTCCAGCAGCGTGGCCTGCAGCGTGGCCTGATTGGTGTCGCCGTTCACGTACACGCGATCGAAGTCGTAGATCAGAGTCACCTCTATGCCCGTGTACACGTCGGCCGGTATCGAGGCGATGTTCAGCACGCGCGAGAGGTCGCTCAGCGCTGCGAAGTCGACCGCGATCGGTTGCTCGAGCAGCTCGATCGACGGATTGGTCGCGCTGAGCAGTTGTACCGACTCGAGTCCGATCACGAACGTCGACAGCTGGTCCGAAGCCGCGTCCGTCACGGACAGCGTCAGGGTTGGCGAGCCGCTGCCGCTCGACGAGCTGCCGGAGCAAGCCGCGAGCGAGGTCACGAGCAGAGCGAGGGGCAGGGACGAACGTCGAGATAGGTGCAGCATGGGCGGGGGTTCCTTGGCGGAAGAATTGGTTGCCTTTTCGAGCGTGGAGCGCCTGGAACCAAAGGGGAGAGTGGTGGGTTCCGAGTACGAGAGGAACGAGTGGGGGTGGAAAGGAGTTCGGAGGGCGGCGGCGCGTGGACGCACGGGGACGTGCGTGAGGAAGTCTTCCCTGGTCGAGGAGGCGTGCCGGCGAGGCGGGTTTGCCGGACACAGGAGCGAAGGCCCGGGCTCACAAGGGGGAAGGAGGTACGAAGGCGTTGTGTGGCGGGTTCCCGGGCTCGGAGCGCTTTGGGACGGCTCCGAGCGGGCTCTTCGCCCAGGTCCAGGTGAACACGAGTCACGCCGCCGCCGCCGGCACCTCCCTCGGATGGATGAGCCCATGTCGCCTCCAGCCGAGCGTCAGCAACCAAGTGCGGGGCCTGCCGACGTACGACCGACTCGATTGAGCGTGGTTGTCGATGGAGGCAGTCCACCCGTTGAACAGCGGCCCCGACGAGTACACATCCGGCATGCGAGCGCGCCACGACCCATGCTTGCGCGCATTCTGCAGCACGTAGATCAGCGCAATTCGACACTCGCGCGGCGTCTTGAGCGCCCGCGAGTGGAAGCGATCCGGGAACACATGCCCGCTCCGACGCCACAGCTTGTTCAGGCGCCTCGCGATCCGCGCGCCGAGCGCGTTCATCCCGCGCGCGAGCGCGTCCGAGCTCCGCGCCTCGACGATGAGGTGGACGTGGTTCGTCTGCACGCTGTACACGATCACCTGGAAGTCCCCGCGCTGCGACGCCTCCGCGATCGCTCCGCGCACGACATCGTGCGTCGCATCGGTGCGCAAGTTCGGCAGCCCCGCCTTGATCCGCATCGTGACGAGCACCGGATGACGCGCGTCGAGCCTCGCTCGCCGGCGATGCGACACGCCCGCGCGCTCGCCCTTTGGCTTGCGTCCAGCGCCGCGGCGCTTGCCGCCCCAGTTCACGAACTCGAACTCGCGCTGCTTCGGCTTCCTCAGCTTCATGCACACGAGGACCGTCGCTGGCTCGAACGGTTCGCTAGAAAACTCAGAATTCCTCATCGAATCCTGATAGCGCGAGGTTCCTCGTCGTGCGTCGGGGAGTTCAAGAGTTCAACGCACGCTCGACGGTATGAGCAGCGCGTGAGCGCCGCCGCGCACGCGTGGACTGAATGAGCGAGGTTCTCTAACGAGAGCGCTCGAGGAATCTCAGGCATCACCGACACCGACCCGACACCCGCTCGTCTTCGTCAACGCCATCGACATGAGCGAGCGCCATGCCGACTCGTCATGAGCACGCCCTCCAACCTCCCTCGTCTCCTCGCCCCACCCGAAGCCCCCTCAACCCAGGGAACTCGCCCTCATCTCGCCTTCGCTTCCACCGCCCCTCACCAATGCCGCAACACGCCCGCACTTCCCCATTTCCCCATCCCCCCCTTTGAGCCCGGGCCTTCGGCTCGACGTCCGGCAAACCCGCCTCGCCGGCAGACCCCCTCGACCAAGGGAACACCTCCCACGCACGTCCCCGTCATGCGCGCGCCTCAGCGGGCTCCTATCAAGAGTTCGGGTACTGGTGCTCCATCCACACCACCAGCGCGAACGCCGCGAGAGCGAACCCGGCCAGCACCAAGCAGCTCAGGCCCACGCCGCGCGCCACGATGCCGACCCACGACCCGTGCGGCGCTCCTCGACGTCGCTCTTGCGCGGCGCCCAGCACCACGATGACGACCACGAGCGCGACCACGAACTCGATCCTACCCCGCTCGTCGCCGTCCTTGGGCGCCGCGCCCACGCCTCCCGCCGACGCTACAATCCCGCACTTCATGAGCCTCGACTTCGAACGCGAATACGGTGTCAACGCTGCCTACGTCCAGGGCCTCTACGAGGAGTGGAAAGTCGATGCCAGCCGCGTCGATGAGTCGTGGAGGAAGCTGTTCGAGCGCTCGGAGGAGCGCTCGGGGCGCTCCTCCGAGCGTCAGGAAGCCGCGGCAGCGGTGACGAGCACCGCTACCGCGACAGAACCGGAGCGCACTCCGCCGGCTGAGCCGGCCGAGCGCGGCCTGGAGCCGCTCGTTGGGCTCTCCGGCCGCATCGCGGTCCACATGACCGAGAGTCTCGAGATCCCCACCGCGACCTCCGTCCGCACGCTGCCCGCCAAGGCCTTGGTCGAGAACCGCGCGATCCTGAACGAACACCTCGAGGTGCGCGCCATGGGCAAGGCCTCGTTCACGCACCTGATCGCCTTCGCGTTGGCCAAGGCCCTGGCCGAGTTCCCCAGCCTGCGCTCGGCCTTCGTCGAGCAGAACGGCAAGCCCTACCGGCGCAGCGACGCGCACGTGAACCTGGGCATCGCCATCGATCTCGACACGCCGCGCGGGCGCATGCTGGTCGTGCCCAGCATCAAGGCCGCCGACACGCTCGATTTCGCGACCTTCCGCGCGACCTACGAGGACCTGGTCGTGCGCGCGCGCGCCGGCAAGCTGACCACCGCCGACTACGCCGGCACGAACGTCACGCTCACCAACCCGGGCGGCTTCGGCACCGAGATGAGCGTGCCGCGCCTGATGAAGGGCCAGGGCCTGATCGTGGCCACCGGCGCGATCGGCGTGCCTCCGCACCTCGCGCTGGCCTCGCCCGCGGCCCTGGCGCAGGCCGCCGTCGGCCCGGTCGTGACCGTGACCTCGACCTACGACCACCGCGTGATCCAGGGCGCGGAGTCGGGCCTGTTCCTGAAGCGCCTCGAGGAGCTCCTCAGCGGCGAGGCGCCGC
Organism: Planctomycetota bacterium; assembly: GCA_009691855.1. Classification (GTDB taxonomy): domain Bacteria; phylum Planctomycetota; class UBA1135; order UBA1135; genus JABFRZ01. The sequence goes on from SIAI01000022.1 coordinate 50,898, forward strand.
TGTACGAGGGCATCTTCCGCTCGCTGCGCGTGCCCTGGAAGCCGTGGACGATCGCGGCCGACGACGGCGATCTGCGCCGCGACACGACGCAGAAGAAGCCCAAGGTGTGGGAGCTGATCAACGCCTACCGCGTGCGCGGAGTCCGCATCGCCGACCTCGACCCGCTGGAGTACAAGCCCGACCTGCACGAGTCGCTCGACCCCTCGGCCTACGGCTTCACGGTGTGGGACCTCGACCGCAGCTACCCGGCGCCGATGCTGGGCAAGAGCGAGCTCAGCCTGCGCGAGATCCTGGTGGTGCTGCGGCGCGCGTACTGCCGGCGCTGGTCGGTCGAGTACATGCACATCGCCGATCGCGACAAGAAGTGGTGGATCCGCGAGCAGGTCGAGAACCCGGCCAACGAACACCGCTTCGACCATCAGAGTCGTCTCGAGCTGCTCGAGCGCCTGTACCGCGCCGAGAACTTCGAGCGCTTCCTGCACACGCAGTACGTGGGCAACAAGCGCTTCTCGCTGGAGGGCGCGGACATGCTCATCCCCGCGCTGGGCGAGCTGATCGAGCGCGCGGCCGAGCGCGGCGTGGAGAAGGTCGTCATCGGCATGGCGCACCGCGGGCGCCTGAACGTGCTCGCCAACATCCTGGGCAAGAGCTACGAGACGATCTTCAAGGAGTTCGAGGGCGTCCTGCTCACCGACGCGAACGAGGGCTCGGGCGACGTCAAGTACCACCTCGGGCAGAAGGGCAGCTACAAGACGCGCGCGGGCAAGGCGGTCGAGGTGCTGCTCTCGCCCAACCCCAGCCACCTGGAGGCCGTCGATCCGGTGGTGTGCGGCATGACGCGCGCGTTCCAGGACGAGTGGCCGGGCGCGGGCGACGCCGAGCGCAAGAAGGTCCTGGCCGTGCTGATCCACGGCGACGCGGCCTTCTCGGGCCAGGGCGTGGTGACCGAGACCTTGAACATGTCCAACCTGCGCGCCTTCAAGAACGGCGGCACGGTGCACATCGTGGTCAACAACCAGATCGGCTTCACCGCGGGCCCCAAGGACCTGCGCTCGACCTACTACTGCACCGACGTCGCCAAATCGATCCAGGCGCCGGTGCTGCACGCCAACGGCGACTATCCCGAGTCGACGCTGCGCGCGGTGCGTCTGGCGGTCGACTACCAGCGGCAGTTCGCCGAGGACGCGGTGGTGGACATGGTCTGCTACCGCCGCTGGGGCCACAACGAGGGCGACGAGCCCGCCTACACCCAGCCCGTGCTGTACGCGAAGATCCGCAAGCACCCGACGGTGGTGCAGCACTACGTCGAGCTCCTGCAGCGCCGCAAGCGTCTCAGCGACGACGAGCTCACCTCGATCCAGCAGCGCTTCGAGCGCGAGCTCTCCGAGGCGCGCGCCAAGAACGCGGCCGTGGTGCATCCCGAGCTGCCGCTCGAGAAGCTGATCGACCTCGACGACGACGATCCGGCCGACTACGTGCGCGAGGCGTCGCCCACGACGGGCGTCGCGCGCGAGCAGCTGGTCGCGCTGACCGACCGCCTGAACAAGATGCCCGAGGGCCACGTCGTGCATCCGAACCTCCTGCGCCAGCTGCGCCGCCGCGAGCAGATGGTGCGCGGCGAGCTCGGCCTCGACTGGGGCTGCGCCGAGGCGCTGGCCTTCGCCACGCTCGTCTCGGAGGGCGTGCCGATCCGCCTCGAGGGCCAAGACTCCGGCCGCGGCACCTTCAGCCAGCGCCACGCCGTCATCCGCGACCAGGTGACCGAGCAGGACCACGTGCCGCTGAAGACCGTGGCCGCGAACGGGGCCACCTTCGAGGCCTGGGACTCGCTCCTCTCCGAGGAAGCCGCGCTGGGCTTCGAGTACGGCTACTCGCTGGCCCGTCCGCGCGCGCTGGTCCTGTGGGAGGCGCAGTTCGGCGACTTCGCCAACGGTGCCCAGATCCCGATCGACCAGTTCCTGTTTGCCGGCGAGTCGAAGTGGAAGGAGAAGAGCGGCGTGGTGCTGCTGCTGCCGCACGGCTACGACGGCCAAGGGCCCGAGCACTCCAGCGCGCGCGTCGAGCGCTTTCTCTCCTTGTGCGCCAACGGCAACGCCACGATCGCCAACTGCACCACCAGCGCGCAGTACTTCCACCTGCTGCGGCGCCAGGGCCGCGCGGCGACCAAGCGTCCGCTGGTCGTGTTCACGCCCAAGTCGCTGTTGCGCGACGCGCACTCGGCCAGCGCCACCGCAGACTTCACCCAGGGTGCCTTCCGCGAGGTGCTCGAGGACGCGCGGCGCCCCGCGCAACCCAAGCGCATCGTCTTCTCGAGCGGCAAGGTCGGCTACGACCTCGCCGCCGCCCGCGAGGCGCAGAACAAGAACGAGGTCGAGCTCGTGCGCGTCGAGCAGCTCTACCCGTTCCCGCGCGCCGCGCTGCAAGCCATCGTCGCGCGCGCCCCGGCGGCCGAGCTCGTGTGGTGCCAGGAAGAACCCAAGAACATGGGCCCCTGGCCCTACCTCCTGCAGCGCTTCGCCGACCTCGGCTGGAAGGTGCGCTACGCGGGCCGTCCGCAGGCGCCCAGCCCCGCCACCGGCTCCTACCGCCGCCACGGCGCGGAGCAGGAGTACCTGGTGCAGCGCGCGCTCGGCGGCTGAGCTATTAGGTTCGAGAATCCGCGCGCCGCGCGCGGATTCTCGGGAGTAGTACCTCCGGCGCCGCCGGCGCCGCGCCGCTCATCAAGCGGCGAGGAGGGGCAGGCCGCGTGGCGCGCCTGGCCTGGAGGAGGAGTCGCGCGGGAGGGTCTGCCGCCCCCGCCAACAAGAACTCAGCGCGGGCGCATGAGGTCTCATTGGGTTGCGGGCTGCAGCCCGCGCTGAGAGCGTGAGCAAGAATCAACGCGCCGCTCCGGCGCGGGATTCTTGCTCGCCCTCGAACCCCCTGGGCGCGAGCCCCTCGCGCCCCAAGAACCTCGAGGCTCGCCGTGGCTGGATGGTTGCTCACACTCTGAGCCGCTTACCCGCCGCAGGCGGGCCCGGTCGAGGAAAGAACAAGCACCGGCTCGTCAGGCCCGAGTCGGGCGAGCGTTCTGAACCGCTTGTTCTTTGGAAGCCGCTTGCCCGCCGTAGGCGGGCCTGGTCAGGAAAGAACAGGCTGCCCAGGTCCGCTGACCTTCTATTCGTCGGCCGCCTGCACGGCGAGCAAGACAACGGCGCCGCCGTTCCGCTCAGGCGCTCACGCCGGCGCCTTCGCGCGGCTGAACTTTCCGAAGCGCGAGAAGACCGGGTTCGCGAGCACCTCGATGTCGCGCGCGGAGAGTGAGGGGTGCCACACGTCCACCACCAGGACCACGCGCGCCTGCGCGCCGTCGTGGACCACCTCGTGCTCGAACGAATCGTCGAAGGCGAAGCTCTTGCCGCGCGCCCAGGAGCGCCACTCGCGTCCCACGCGCAGGCGCGAGGCGCTCGGCTCGGGCACGTCGAGGCCGAGGTGATGGCGCAGGCGCAGGTTGGAGGAGCCGCAGTGCGGCTGGACGTGGGTGCGCGGCTCCATGCCGGAGAACATCACGAAGCCGAAGTTGCGGCACAGCGGCAAGGAATCGACCAGGCGCGTCGTGCGCGGGCAGCGCGCGCACAGCTCCTCGTTGCGCACGCTCTTCGCGCCGTAGAGGAACAGGCCCGTCCAGCGGCCGCGGTCCACCAGCGAGGCGTTGTCCGGGTGCGTCCCGATCTGCGCGGCGATCGCCTCGTATTCGGCGATGACCGCCTCGGCCTCGCCCTCCAGCGCGCGGCGCACGGCGCTCTCGCCGTCGAACCACGGCCGGCTGTCGAGCGCGTCGCAGGACCACACGGTCGCGCCGCTGCGCTCGAGCCCGTCGCCGGCGGCCGGCGCGAAGTACAGGTTGACGAGGTCGTAGTTGCCGGCGATCTCGTCGTCCTGGCGCCGCGTGCGGTTCCACTCCTCGATCCGCGCCCGTCCGGCCCGGCTCACGGCCTCGCCGAGCGGGAGGTCGTACCAGCGCAGCGCGCGCAGGTTGGTCGAGGCGTGCTTGGCCAGCAGGCTACCGACCAGGTCGCAGTTCCGTTCGTGGTCGGCCAGGGCTGCGCTGAGTTCGTGCGCTTCGAGCATCGTGGAGCAGGCGTCTTTCTTCCCCGCGCTGCGGGCGCAGCAGTGTGCCAGATCCGCGGTTGGGTGGGGAACGAGGCGCGTTCGCAGCTCGAGGCCGCCTGCTCTGGCCGGGGCTCGGCTTGCCAGCGCCCTCGGGTGCGGCTCACCCGCCCGTCGGCAGCATCGGCACGAACTGCAGCACGAGGTCCTTCGTGCCGGCGCGCACCTTGCGCTGGGTGTGCTGCGTGTTCTCGCCCGCGCTCGTCGCGCCGACCGGCGGCAGGCTGACCTGCACGTCCCAGGTCGTGTCGGCCGGCACGATCAGCTCGAAGCGTCCCTCGGCGTCGGTGGTCGAGCTCCAGGTGTGCACGCCATCGGCGCCGATGCCGACCACGACGTAGCCCGCCAGCGGCTGGTGTGCGCCGCCCAGCGTCTGACCGCGGATCACCGCGCCGCGCGGCAGCGTGACGAGCAGCGGTTCCGCGCTGCTCACGTCGGGCAGACTGGTCTCGAGCAGGGGCGCGTCGAGGTCCTGCTTCACGTTCGGACCCGGCTGCGCGTGCAGCGCGTAGTGGCCCGGCGCGAGTCCGGCGAACTCGAAGCCGCCGTCGGCCCCCGAGCGCGTCGCGAGCGGCACACGCTCCTCCTCGGCCACGTCCAGCGGTCCGTCCACCGTCACGTCGATCCCGGCGAGGCCCACCCCCGCGTCGTCGGTCACGCGCCCGCGCCAGGCGTCGGGTGCGGGCGGCTCGCGGTGGCTGCCGTCGGGGCCGGCGTGGGGCGCGGGCTCCGTGCCCGCCGCCGCGGTGGTCGCGGGCCCGGAGAGAGGTTGCTCTGGCGCGCTCGAGCGGGAGCGAACGAGCCACGTGCACACGAACACCAGGCCGGCCAGCGCCAGCACGAAAGCCATCTTCTTCGCCATGGGAGGACGGAGCTGTTCGCTCCGCGGGCGACTGTATCGGCCTGCGCAGCCCTGCGCCTCTGCTTCGGCCTCCTTCCGGGCGCGCGAGGGAGTCCTCAACCTCCCGACGAGGCCGCGTCGGTGGCAGCGCGCAGCGCCCCGATGCGCGCGAGGAGCTCGGCTTGTTCGTACCACTTCCCGCGCGCCAGCGTGCCCTCGATGTGGCGCAGGTTGTCGAGCTGGGCGAGCGGGTCGGCGGCCAGCAGCACCAGATCGGCGCGCTGGCCGGGCGCGATCGCGCCGAAGCTCGCGGCACCGTAGAACTCGGCCAGCGTGCGGCTGGCGTCGCGCAGCGCGTGCGCGTTGGAGATGCCGGCGCGCGCGTAGAGGCGCAGCTCCTCCAGCATCCCGAAGCCGGGCGGGATGAACCAGCCGTGGGAGCCGCTGACCAAGAGCGGTGCGCCGGCCTCGTCGAGCGCGCGCAGAAAGGCCAGACGCGCCGGTACCGAGGCGAGACCGCGCTCGCGCGCCGCGGGTTCGAGCGGCTCGTCGGTGAGCCAGTGCTCCCAGCGCTCGCGATCCGCGCGAGGCATCCATTCGACGCCGTCGCGCGCGCGCAGGACCTCGGGCGGCTCGGCGTGCAGGTAGGTCAGGCGGAAGTGCTGCGTCGGACACTGGAACAGGTACGCCTCGGCCGCCTGTTGCGCGAGCGCGCGCGGGTCGGCGCCGGCCTCGAGCGCGCTGGCGAAGGCGCCCAGGTGCTCCACGCCTTGCCCGGCCTCGAGCACGTCCGCGAGCACGATGCCCTCGGGCGCGTGGCCGCAGAAGGGCAGGCCTACGGCGCGCGCTTCCTCGGCCAGCGCGAAGTACGTGGCTCGATCCACGCCGCCCAGGAGCTTCAGGTGGTCGTAGCCCGCGGCCGCCAGCGCGCGCACGCGGTCGCGCGCTCCCTCCGCGGTGAGCGGGTCCGCGGCCGGGTCGTCGAGCATTCCGGCCACGTACAGCGTCGGCCCATCGACCTCGCCACGCGCGATGCGCGCGCGCCACTCGAGCTGCGCCGGCGTGCCGCGCATGCTGCGCACGCTGGTCACGCCCGCGGCGAGCTGCATCAGCAGGTACTGCTCGAAGGAGATGGCGTCGCCCTCGGCGTCCGGCGGATGGCCGTGCGCGTCGGCGAGGCCGGGGATCAGCCAGCGGCCGTGCGCGTCGAGCGTGCGCGCCCCGATAGGCAGGGCGAAGGAGCCGTCGGGCCCGACGCGCGCGATGCGCTCGCCGACGACGAGCACCGTGCGGCCGGGTTCGAAGCGCTCGCCATCGGGCGCGAGCACGTTGGCGCCGACGAAGGCGATGGCGTTCGAGCGGCAGGCGCCGAGGAGCGGGAGGCACAGGAACAGCGCGAGGGTGCGACGCATGGCCCGGAGATGTCGCCGCGCCGCTCGCGCCTTGCAGCCTTCTCGGGCGGCCGTGGTAACGTCCGCTACTGGCGACGCTCTCCCTCGCTCCACCGACCATGAAACGCATCGGCCCCTCCTGGCTGCGCCTCGGCTTTCTCCTCCTGGCCGTCCTGGCCTTCACCTGCGTGTCGCCGCAGGTGCCCGCGGAGTGGCGCGTGCTCGACCCGCGCATGCACCACCTGGGTGACAACGAGACGCCGGAGTGGAAGGAGGCCCCGGCCGCGCCGGAGCCCTCGCCGCTCGCCATCCGTTTCGAGTCGCAGGCCAACGCGCGCGAGTGGTTGCTGGAGGTCACGGCGCGCGACGTGGACAACGACTGGGTGCTGGAGCTGAACGGGCGCGAGCTTGCGCCGCTCAAGAAGGTCAACGACGAGTTCCTCACCGGGCTCTATCCCGTGCCCGCCGGGCGCTTCGTCGATGGCGCGAACGAGCTCACGGTGCGCGCCAAGGGCGACCCGAACGATGACCTGAGCGTGGGCCGCGTGCGGCTGTGCGCGTCGAGTCTGCGCGAGGTCGCGCACCTCGGGCGCGTGCTCGTGCGCGTGACCGACAAGGCCAGCGGCGAGGCGCTGCCCGCGCGCCTGACCGTCGCCGATTCGAGCGGACGGCTGGTGGATCTGTACTACGCCGAACGCCCGACGACCGCCGTGCGGCCGGGCATCGCCTACACCCAGGACGGCACGGCCACGCTCGAGGTCCCGGCCGGAACCGTGCACGTGTGGGCCTCGCGCGGCATGGAGTGGAGCGCGGCCGAGCAGGTGCTCGAGGTCGGCTACGCCAAGGAAGCGCGCGTCGCGTTCTCGCTCGAGCGCGAGGTCGATACGCGCGGCTGGGTCGCGGCCGACACGCACATCCACACCCTGACCTTCAGCGGCCACGGTGACGCCAGCGTCGAGGAGCGCATGCTGACGCTGGCCGGCGAGGGCATCGAGCTCGCCATCGCCACCGACCACAACCACCAGACGGATTACCGTCCGTACCAGCAGAAGCTCGCGCTCAGCCCCTGGTTCACACCCGTGGTCGGGAACGAGGTCACGACCGACAACGGGCACATGAACGCCTTCCCGCTGGATCCCGCGCAGCCGATCCCGCCGCACGAGGAGACCGACTGGAAGAAGCTCGTCAGCGGCATCCGCGCGCGCGGCGCCCAGGTCGTGATCCTGAACCACCCGCGCTGGCCCGAGGACGGCAAGGACCCGCTCACGAAGTTCGGCTTCGACGAGCAGACGGGCAAGAACGCGGCCGGGCAGGAGTTCACCTTCGACTGCATCGAGCTCGTCAACTCCGACTGCCCTACGGCGCCGACCAAGCTGGTGCTGCCGGCCTGGTACGCGCTGCTCGAGGCCGGGAAGCGCTTCACCGGCGTCGGCGCCTCCGACTCGCACGCGGTGGGCGTGATCGTCGGCCAGGGCCGCACCTACGTGCCCAGCGCGACCGACGATCCCGCGCAGATCGACGTCGCCGCCGCCTGCCGCGCCTTCAAGGAGGGCCGCGTCAGCGTGAGCCTGGGGATGTTCGCCACGATCGAGATCGCCGGCAAGGGCATGGGCGAGAGCGTGCAAGCGAGTGGCGAAGAGCTCGAGGCGCTGGTCACCGTGCGCCACCCTTCGTGGGTCACCCCGCGCAAGCTCGAGCTGGTCGTGAACGGTGCCGTGGCCAAGACCGTCGCGCTCGACGACGGGCTGACGGGCGACACGAAGACCGCCAAGCAGCGCCACGTGCGCTTCGCCGTGCCCGCCACGCGCGACTCGTGGGTCGTGGCCGTGGCCGAGGGCGACAAGGTCAGCGCGCCCTTCTGGGCCATGAACGTGCCCGAGGCGCTGGCGCTCACGAATCCGATCGACGTCCGGCGCTGAGCTCCCTGCGAGCGCCGGGCTCCAGCCCGGCTCCGATTCTTGGGCATGGCGGCAGAGAGCAGAGGAAGAACGGAGCGGAGCCAGGCTGGAGCCTGGCGGTCCCAGGGGGGGACACTAGGCTGCCTGGCCCATGCAGCTCTCCTGGATCGACTGGCTGGTGATCGCGGTCTTCCTCGCCTACTCGATGTGGATTGGCTTCCGCTACACGAAGAAGGCGAGCTCGAGCGTCGAGGAGTACTTCCTGAGCGGGCGCACGCTCGGCTGGTGGCTGGCCGGAACTTCGATGGTGGCCACGAGCTTCAGCGCCGACACGCCGCTCGTCGTCAGCGGCTGGGTGCGCGAGGGCGGAGTGGGCAAGAACTGGGTGTGGTGGTGCTTCGCCGTGGGCGGCGTCTTGCACGTGTTCTTCTTCGCGCGCTGGTGGCGGCGTGGCGAGGTGATGACGAAGGCCGAGCTGGTCGAGCTGCGCTACGGCGGTGTGGGCGCGCGCTTCCTGCGCGGCGCGCTGGGCGCGATCCACGCCTTCGTCACCAACACGATCACGCTGTGCTGGGTGCTGGTCGCTTCGGCCAAGATCCTGGACGTGCTCTTCGGCTTGCCGAAGGGCTATGCGCTGGTCGCGGCCAGCGTGCTGACGCTCGGCTACACCGCGGCGGCGGGCTTCTGGGGGGTGGTGCTCACGGACCAGTTCCAGTTCGTCGTGGCGATGATCGGCATGGTCGTGCTCGGCGTGATCTCGTGGAACGCGCTGGACGGCATGCACGGGCTCGACGCGGCGCTCGTGGCGGGGAAGATCGCGCCCGACACGCTGCGCTTCTTCCCCAGCCCCGGCCCCGGCTCCTGGCACGACGCCTCCTTCTGGACGCCGGGCTTCACCGGCATCGCGGTGTACCTCGGCGTCGCCTGGTGGGCGCACGAGAGCGTCGATGGCACGGCGACCGCGGTGCAGCGCATCTCCGCCGCGCGCGACGAGCGTCAGGGCATGCTGGCGATGCTGTGGTTCAACGTGGCGCACTACGCGCTGCGGCCGTGGGGCTGGATCGCAACCGCGCTGGCCTCGCTCGTGCTCCTGCCGACGATCGAGGTGCGCGCCGGCGAGCCCGGCACGGTGCGCGCCGTGAGCGCGGAGGCCGTGGTGCTCGCGCCGGACTCGGGCGCGGCCGAGGTGACGCTCTCGCTGCGTCCGCCGGAGAGCGCCGACGACTGGAAGCCGGTGGCGCCGACGACGCTCGCGGCGGGCCAGCACCTCGAGCGTGACGCGCTCGTCGCGCGCACCGATCCGGAGTCGGCCTACGTGACGATGATGCAGCGCTACCTGCCCGTGGGCCTGCTCGGCCTGATGGTCGCCTCGCTCTTGGCCGCGTTCATGTCCACGGTGACGACGCACATCAACCTGGCCGCGTCCTACTACGTGAACGACGTCTATCGGCGCTTCCTCGCGCCGGGCGCCGACGACAAGAGCTGCATCCGCGCGGCGCGCTTCGCCAGCGTGGCCGTGCTGGCCATCGCCGGCACGCTGGCCTACTTCTCGACCTCGATCAGCAGTCTCTTCTTGTTCCTGCTCGCGTTCCTGTCCGGCGTCGGCCCCGTGTACCTCGGGCGCTGGTTGTGGTGGCGCGTGCGCGCCTCGACCGAGATCACGGCCATGCTGGCCTCGTGCGTCACGGCGAGCCTGTGCACGCTATGGAGCGCGGGAACCTCTGCGAGCGCGGAGACCTGGGCGCCCTTCGGTTGGCACCTCGGGCCGCTCTCGCCCGGCGGGGTGCTGTCGAGCGAGGGGCGCCTGATCCTGACCGTGCTCGTCTCGAGCGCCTGCGCGCTCGTCTCGCTGCTCGTCACGCGTGCGCCTGACCCGGCGACGCTCGTGCCCTTCTACCGGCGTCTGCGCCCGCTCGGCGCCTGGGGCCCGGTGCGCGCTCTGGCCGGAGCGACGCCACCGCGCGGTGAGTTCCTGATCGCGTGCGTTGGCTCGCTCGGTTCGCTGGCCGCGATCCTGGGCGCGACGCTGGCCTTCGGCTTCTGGCTGCTCGAGCGCGAGAGCGGGCTGACCCTCGCGCTCGTGATGACGGTGGTGGGCACGGGCGTCACGCTGTACGCGTTGCGGCGGCTCGGCGCGCCGGCGCGCTAGAGCGCGCGCTCAGTGCGTCGGCAACACCCTCGTCCCGAAGGAAAACGTGCGCCGATCCATGAGCACGGGCTTGCTCTTGCCCGCCGCGACCCACTCGTCGTAGGCGATCTGGCCCTTGTTGTCGGTGGTGTTCGTGTCGCGCAGGAACTCCATGTACTCGCGCGCGCTCGTCTGGTGGTAGACGGACACGATCGCGTGTGTCGCGCCCAGCGGGATCGCGAACGCGGTGTCGTCCCAGTACTGGCCGTCGGCGTAGCTCGCGGCGACCGGCTGGGCCTGGCCGGCCTCGAAGGCGGCGTTGGCGAAGCCGCGCGGGGGGATGCGGTTGTCCTTGACGACCGTGTTGTTCAGCGCGACGTGGAACGAAGCGCCGGCGGGCAGGCCGGTCTGCGTGGCCATTGCCGCATCGAGGCCGATGACGCTCTCGAATACCTCGGTGTCGTTCGTGGTCAGCGTCGCGCCGACGTAGTCGTAGTGGCCGCGCTCGGCCAGCAGGTTCTTGCGGGCGTAGAACTTCACGTTCAGCCACATGCGCCGGCCCTCGGCGTAACCGCTGGGGAGCTTGTGCCCGCTCTGGTTCGTGATGCGCGCGACGAGGTCATTGCCCGCGCGC
>SIAI01000070.1 GCA_009691855.1 Planctomycetota bacterium
CGCCGTAGCCGTGGGCTTTCTCGGGCCTTCGAAAGCGGAGCGTGGTTCCTCCACGCGAGCATTTCGAAGGTTCGAGAAAGGCCGCGGATGCGGTGAGTCCGGGCGAAGCGCAGCGCTCTGGGGAGCCAAGCGCTTGTTCTGGGACTAGTAGCTCAGCCCGGCGCGCCGCGCCAGGCGTTCCAGGCGCTCCTCCCACGGTTCCGCGGCCAGCGGCAGCACGAGGTGTCCGGCGCGGGGCAGCAGGGTGAGCTCCACGTCTGCCAAGGCCGCCGCCATCTCCTGCGCACAGCGCACCGAGCTGACCACGCGATCGTGGTCGGCCGCGAACAGCGCCACCGGGCAGCGCACCTCGGCCAGCCGGGGCAGCAGGTCGAGCGCGTGGATCATCCCCAGACGCGCGCGGTAGCCCGCGCCGAACCAGTCGCCGTCGAGCGCCAGCAGCCGGCGCAGCGCCTGCGCGTCGCGCCGCGGCGCGAACAGCCCGCGCTGCACGAAGCGCGCGCGTGCGCGGCGGATCCAGGCCTCGGGCGCCAGCGTGAACACACCGCGCGTCAGCGCCAGGCCGAAGCGTCCGTGGAAGCGCGCGAAGCCGTTGACCAGCGCGAGTCCGGCCACGCGCGGCGCGTGATCGAGGGCGAGCTGCAAGGCCACGCCCACGCCGAAGGACTCGGCCAGCACCAGCGTGCGCGGCGCGCCGAGCGTGGCCAGACAGCGCTCCACGCTCGCCGCCAGCGCGCCGTGATCGCGCGCCTCGTGCCCCACGTAGCGCAAGCGCGTGAGCCGAAAGCGCTGCTCCAGCCGCGCGGCCGTGTCGAGCAGGAGCTCCCCGCTGCCGTCGATGCCCGGCACGTAGACGAGCGGCGGGCCAGCTCCGCCCGTGGCGACGATTTCGGCGTGCATCGGCCCATGAGAACGCAGCCCGGGCTCGCCTCCGAGCCCGCGACCCAAAAAAGCGCAGACTCAGGTCCGTTCGGCGCGCTCCTACGGGCGGTGCACGACCAGATGCTGGTTCGCCGCCACGCCCTCGATGCGCTGGCGCGTGCCATCGGGCCAGGTGACGAGCACGTCCGCCGTCGATTGCCCCGGCGGCAGGCCGAAGTGCGCGTACTGGGCCGAGGCCGAGACGAAGCTGCCGCCCGAGTAGATCCAGCGCGTCTGACGCACGCCGCCGGCCCAGAGCTCGATCCGGCTGCCGAGCGAGGTCGGAGCGAGCTCGACCATCAACCAGCCCGGCGCGTTGGCCTCGTTGCGCAGCAGGCGCAGCGGTCCGTTGAGCTCGGAGACCACCACGTCGATGTCCCCGTCGCCGTCGAGGTCGCCGAAGGCCGCGCCGCGGTCGCAGTGCGCCTCGGCCAGCCACGCGCCGGCGCGCGGGTCCTGGACGTGCCGGAAGCTCACGCCGGCGCGCTCGAACAGGAGCGGCACCTGGGCGTGCGTCGCGTCCATCCGTTCCAGGGTGGCGTTCGGATAGACGTGGCCGTTGAACAGCAGCAGGTCCTCGTCGCCGTCGTGCTCCAGGTCGTAGAACGCGGTCGCCCAGCCGACGAAGGGGAAGGAGACCATGCCCAGGCCGTAGCGCCGGGTCAGGTCGTCGAAGAAGCCGTCGCCGCGGTTCACGTGCAGCGTGTTCGTGTCGTTGGAGAAGTTCGTGGTGAACACGCCGGGGAAGCCATTGCCGCTCACGTCCGCGATGCCGATGCCCATGGTCGCCTGCGCCGAACCGTCCACGTTGAACGCCAGGCCGCTGCGCAGGCCCACCTCGTCGAAACGCAGTCCACCGTGGTTCTGAAAGAGCACGTTCGGCGTCGAGTCGTTGCCGACGTAGATGTCCTGCAGCCCATCCTCGTCGAAGTCGAGGACGACCACGCCCAGGCCGAAGCCCGGCGCGACGGCGAGGCAGCCCGACGATTCGCTGCTGTCGCGGAAGGTCCCGTCGCCCAGGTTCTCGTACAGGATGTCGGCTTCCGGCTCGAGCCCGAGCGGGCCGGTGAACACGGGCGCGCCCTTGAAGAACGAGGTCGGCGGCGGGTGCGCGCTGTCGAACTTCAGGTAGTTCGCCACGTACAAGTCGAGGTCGCCGTCGCGGTCGAGGTCGCCGAACGCAGCCGCGGCGCTCCAGGCCTCGCCACCGACGCCGGCCACGTCCGTGAGCTCCTCGAAGCGGCCGCCGGTGTTGTGCAGCAAGGCGTTCTTGCCGTAGCAGGTCACGTACAGGTCGTCGTGCCCGTCCGCATCGGTGTCGCCCACGGCCACGCCGATCCCCCAGCGGTGGAAGCTCAGCTCGGCAGCTGACGTCGCGTCCGCGAAGCGCAGGCCGCCGCGGTTCTCGAACAAGCGGCAGCCCGGGCCGTGCTCGGGCGCGGCCAGCGTCGCGCCGTTCGGCACGAAGACGTCGAGGTCGCCGTCGTCGTCGTGGTCGATCAGGGCCACGCCGCCGCCCTTGACCTCGAGGATCTGGGTCGCGGGCGTCACACCCGAGGTCGTCACGAAGTCGAGCCCGGACTCCGCAGTCGCGTCGGCGAAGCGGATGCGCGTCGCGCCGGGAGCGGGTTCCGCTCCGCAGCTCGCCAGCACGCACGAACCCACCAGCGTGCCCGCACTGCGGAACGCGCCCCACCGAGGCCTCATTCGCCCTTCGCCTTCTGACCGGCGACAAGCGCTTGGCGCGCGGACTCGTACGTCGCGGCGGCCTGGTCGGCCAGCTGCGCTTCGCCGAGCCGCCGGTAGACAAGGCTGAGGGTGTAGAAGGCGCTGATGTTGCCCGGACAGATCCTGGTCGCGAGCTCGAACTCCGCGCGGGCCGCCTCGAGTTCGTCACGCGCGAAGTGCACCTCACCCAGACGCGCGTGACACTCGGCGAGCTCGGGCTGGCGCGCGGCGAGCGCGCGGCGTTCCAGCGCGTCGAACAGCTCGATGGCGCGCCGGAAGCACGCCTCCGCCTCCGTGAGCCGCGCCTCCTCGAGCTCTACCAGTCCCAGACCGTAGTGCCCCTTGGGCTCGCGCGGAGCACTCGCCAGGTAGGCCTCGTACTCGCGCCGCGCGCCGCCGAGGTCGCCGAGCATGAACAGGCAATAGCCCAGGGATTCGTGGGCGATGGTGATCCCCGGCTCGAGCTCCAGCGCCCGCTCGAGCCCGGCACGAGCCGCGCCGAAGTTGCCGGTCCAGTAGTAGGTCATGCCCTGGATGTAGTGGCCCTGGCCGTCCTGCGGATGCGCGGCGACGTACCTCTGCGCGAGCGCGCGCCCGTCCTCGAAGCGTTGCTCCTCGACCGCCCGTCCCACCTCGCGCAGCTCCGGCGCCAGCGGTCGCGAGCTGCGCGGCGGGGCCTGCGCACCGTCCTTGGCGGAGCCGGCGCCGCAGCCGAGCGCGCCGAGCAGCGCGAGCGCGATCCACGAGCAGCGCAACATCGCCTGGGATTCTATTCGTCGCCGCGAGGGAAGCGCGCCGGCAACGCCCGCGAGCGCGCTCACCCGTCTTGCCGGAAGAGCAGCACCCGATCGGCGAGCTCATCGACGCCCGTGACGTCGATGTCGCCGTCCCCGTCGCGGTCGTGCAGGGACATGCAGCTCCCCGCGCTCGGCGCGGGCAGGGTCGTGTGGTTGCCCAGCAGCCCGTTCCCGAGGTTGCGGTAGAGGTCGAAGTCGGCTCCGTAGCAGCTGGCCCCCAGGTCGAGCAGCCCGTCGCCATTCAGGTCGCCGAGCTCGATCGCGATCGGGAAGCTCCCGGTCGCATAGGTGGTCGCTGCCTGGAGCCCGCCGGTGCCGTCGCCCAGCGCGATGCCGGCCACGTTCGCCCCCGAGCACGCCGCAGCCACGTCGACGAAGCCATCGGCGTTCAGGTCGCCCAGCGCGAGCTTCCACGGATTCGCGCCGATGACGCGCGGCGTGAGCGGCTGGAACGCGCCCAGGCCGTCCCCGCGCAGCACGATCGCGTTGTGGCTCGAGTAGCCGATGACCACGAGGTCAATCACCCCGTCGCCGTCCATGTCCGCGGCCGCGACGCCCGTCTCCCGGTTGAGCCCGCCGTCGAAGCGCACCTCGGCCGCGAACGTCCCCGCGCCACCGTTCCGGAACAGCGACAGATCGCTGCTCACGCGGTGGGCCGAGACGAAATCCGTGTCGCCGTCGCCGTCCGCGTCGAGCACCGCCACACCACGCGGCTCCACGCCGGCGGCGTGGCGCTGCTGCGGCTGGAACGTCCCGTTGCCGTTGCCGATCAGCACCGACAAGTCGTCGTCCTCGATGTTCGCGATCACCAAGTCGACGTCGCCGTCCTGGTCGAAGTCGGCCGCCGCGTTCGCGCTGCAGTGGAAGCCGACCGCGTAGGTCGTCTCGACTCCGAACGTCCCGCCGCCCTGGTTGAGATAGACCGACACGTCGGAAGTGCCCTCGTTGGGGATGCACAGGTCGAGGTCGCCGTCGGCATCGATGTCGCCGCCGTGGACGCCATAGGGCGTGTCGCCAGGGAAGAGCGTGCCGGTCTGCGTGTAGCTGCCGCTCCCGGCGCGCGAATCGGTCCAGAAGCTCCAGGCGAAGCCGCGCGAGAGGTGCTGGCCGATGACGCTCTCCAGCGAGCGCTCCAGCGTCACCTGCACGAGCTCGCCGGGCGAGAACGGACTCTGGGGCGTGAAGCGCAGCACGCGTCCGCCGCCGGAGAGCTGCAGCGTCCCCGCGCGGACCCCGCTCCAGCGCCCGAAGACGCGCACGCTCTGCGCGTCGAGGCTCGCGGCCTGGAGCGGCTGGTTGAAGGTGAGCCGGATCGCGCTGCTGCGCGCGACGCCGAGCGCGTTCTTGGGCGGCGAGTGGCCCACGACCTCGAACCGCGCGAGCTGGGCGTTCTGGGCGGAAGGGAGGCTCCCCGTGAGGAACGCGAAGGTCAGCGCAAGGATGGCTCTCATGAACACTCGCGGCTCCGGATGAGGGTAGGGAAGAGCAGACCGCCGATGGCCCGAGTATAGCGGTCGCTCGAGCCCAGCGACCTTCGCGACGATCGCCGCGCGCCGCGACTCAGGCCAGCAGCTCGTTCACCACGCGCCCGGCCACGTCCGTCAGGCGGAAATCGCGGCCCTGGAAGCGGTACACGAGGCGCGTGTGCTCGATGCCCAGCAGATGGAGCAGCGTCGCGTGCAGGTCGTGCACGTGCACGCCGTCCGTCTCGGGCTCGAGCAGGTTGTAGCCGTACTCGTCCGTCGCGCCATGGGTCGTGCCGGCGCGCACACCCGCGCCAGCCAGCCAGGTCGTGAAGCAGCGCGGGTGATGGTCGCGGCCGTAGTCGTCGGCGGTGAGCTTGCCCTGCGAGTAGTTCGTGCGCCCGAACTCGCCGCCCCACACGACCAACGTGTCGTCCAGCAAGCCGCGCCGTTTCAGATCCACGACCAGCGCCGCGCTGGCCTGGTCGGTCTCCTTGCAGAGGCCACGCATGCCCGCCGGCAGACCGCCGTGGTGGTCCCAACCCGGATGGAAGAGCTGCACGAAGCGCACGCCGCGCTCGGCCAGGCGCCGTGCGAGCAAGCAGTTGTGCGCGTAGGTGCCCGGCGCGCGCGAGTCGGGTCCGTAGAGCTCGAACACCTCGTCCGGCTCGTCGCGCACGTCGCTGGCCTCGGGCACGCTCACCTGCATGCGATAGGCGAGCTCGGCCTGGGCCATGCGCGTGAGGATCTCGGGGTCGCCCTCGCGCTCCAGCTGCTCCTGGTTGAGCTTCGCCGCGGCGTCGAGCATGCGCCGACGCGCGAGCGGCGAGACGCCCGCGGGATTGGCGAGGTACAGGACCGGCGACGGCCCGGCGAGGAGCTGCACGCCCTGGTGCCCGCTCGGCAAGAAGCCCGAGCCCCACAGGCGCGCGTACAGCGGCTGATCGACGGGCTTCTGCGTGACGAGCACCACGAACGCCGGCAGGTTGCGGTTCGCGCTGCCCAGACCGTAGGACAGCCACGCGCCCATCGACGGCCGCCCGGCCATCTCCGCGCCGGTGCAGAAGAAGGTGATCGCCGGATCGTGGTTGATCGCGTTCGTGTGCATCGACTTGACGAAGCACAGCTCGTCCACGATGCGCGCGGTGTGCGGCAGGAGCTCGCTGACCCACGCGCGCGACGCGCCGTGCTGCGCGAAGCGGAACAGCGAACCGGCCAGCGGCAGCGACGACTGGTTCCCGCTCATACCCGTCAGCCGCTGCCCGCGGCGCACGCTCTCGGGCAGCTGCTCGCCGTTCTTCGCGTTCAGCAACGGCTTGTAGTCGAACGTCTCGAGCTGCGACGGCCCGCCCGACTGGAACAAGTAGATCACGCGCCGCGCGCGCGGCGCGAAGTGCGGCAGCGCGCCAGCTTCCTGCGCGCCGAGCACGTCGCCCAGCGCCAGCGCGCCGAGGCCGAGCGCGGAGCCGCGCAGGAAGTGCCGGCGAGTCGGGTCGAGGAAGGAGTCCATAGCCGTGCTCACCGTAGCGTCACCGAGGCGTCGAGCGAAAGGACCGTCGAGGCCACCGCGGTCAGCGCGGCCCAATCTGCCGCGAGCGCGCCCTCCGGCAGCGCGAGCCCCGTGGACGTGAGCAGCGCCGCGGCATCCGTCGGAGCCACGACGAACCCCTCGCGCTCGTCCAGGTCGAGCGCGCGCAGCTCGACCAGCTCGCTCGCGTTCGGCGCGCGGCCCGTCAGACGGCGGAAGACGCGCGTCAGGCGTTCGTCCTCGTCCTGGGCCTCCGTCAGCACGCGCAACGCGAGGGCCCCGGCCGCCTCGACGAACTGCGGGTCGTTCAAGAGCACCAGCGCCTGCTGCGGCGTGTTCGTGCTCCCGCGGCGCGCCACGCACACCTCGCGGCGCGCGGCGTCGAACAGGGTCAGGTTCGGCGGCGGCACGGTGCGCTTCCAGAAGGTGTACAGGCTGCGACGGTGGCGCGCCTCGCCCTCGTCGGGCACGTAGTCGCCGGCGGCGCTGATGCTCCACAGGCCCGGCGGCTGCCAGGGCTTCACGCTCGGGCCGCCGATCGTCGTGCACAGCAGACCCGAGGCGGCCAGCGCCTGGTCGCGTACTTGCTCGGCCGACAGGCGCCGCGCGGGGTAGCGCGCGAGCAGCTGGTTGGCGGGGTCGTGCTCGGCGAGCGCGGGCGTCGTGCGTGAGCCCTGGCGATAGGTCGCGCTCGTCACGATGCGCGTCAGCAACGCCTTCACGTCCCAGCCGCCGGCCACGAAGTCGACGGCCAACGCGTCGAGCAACTCGGGGTTCGCGGGCGGCGTGCCCTGCACGCCGAAGTTCTCGGCCGTCTCGACCAGGCCACGTCCGAACAGCATCTGCCAGAAGCGATTCACCGCCACGCGCGCGGTCAACGGGTGGCGCCCATCCGTCAGCCAGCGCGCGAGCGCCAGACGGTCGTGCGGCACACCGTCCGGCAGCGGCGGCAGCGCGTTCGGCGTGCCGGCCTCGAGTGGGTGCGCGCGGTCCGGGTCGTCGTAGCGCCCGCGGCGCAGCACGTAGGTCGCGCGCGCGGGCGCGTCGTCGGCCATGGTCATGATCTCGGGCACGGCGGCGAGCGCGTCGGCGAGCTCGTGCCGCGCCGCCGTGAGCCGCGTGCGCAGCTCGGCCGCGGCCGGATCGACCGCCAGGAAGTAGTGCGCGCGCTGCGCCGCGCGCGCGAGCTCGCCGAACGAGGGCGCCGCCTCCGGCGCGGCCGCGAGCTGGGCCACGTCGAAGTCGGAGAGCGCGCGCGCGAACACGGAGAGTTCGTCGATCTCGCCGCCGGCCAGGCCCGTGTCGCGAAAGCGCTCGGCCAGGGCCAGCGGCCCCGGATCGCCGCCGGTGATCGGCTTCACCAGGTGGTCGCGCACGACCGACCACGGCGCACGCACACCTTCGACGTACAGCGCGAGACCCGCGGCGCGCGCCGAGCCGTCGTAGCTCGCGGCGACGTGTACCCACCGTCCGAGCGGGAACTCGCCGCGCGTGCGGATCGCGATCGCGTCGCCGGGCCAGAAGTGGATCAGCGCGAACGAGAGGCACCCTTCCTCGAGCAGCAACTGGTAGCCCTGGCTGCCGGCGTCGGTCCAGGCGCGCGAGCGGCGCAGGATCACCGCACGCTCCTTGCGCTCCGGCACGCGCAGCCACAGCGAGAACGCGAACGGCTGCCAGTGCGCGAACTCGCCGGCGCCGGGGAGGAGCGCGCCGTTGTCGCCGCTGAAGCGCAGCGCGTTTCCGCTGTGCCCCGGCACCAGCTGTGGTCCCTCGTAGATCTCGCCCGGGTGCGCGGGATCGAGCGCGTTCTCGAAGTGGTTGTCGGCCAGCGCGTCGAAGGCGTAGCGGGCGACGGGCTGCGGCGCCGGGGGGCGTGGCGCGCTCGCGAGCCAGCGCTCGAACTCGCTGGTGCGTGCTTCGGGCAGCGCCGCGAGTTCCGCCTCGAGACGCTCGAGCGCGCCGCGCGCAGTCGCGCTGGCCAGTTCCTGCTCCTCCGTAGGCAAGGCCAGCGTTGGCGTCGGCGTGGCGTCGGTGAAGTGCGAGTAGAGCCCGCACTCGTCGCCGCGGTCGAAGAACGCCGAGAGCGCGTAGTACTCGCGTGTCGCCAGCGGGTCGTACTTGTGGTCGTGGCAGCGCGCGCACTCGAGCGTCAGGCCGAGGAACGCCGTGCCGAAGGTGTTCACGCGATCGGCGACGTACTCCGCGCGGAACTCCGCCTCGACGCTGCCGCCCTCGTTCGTCTGGCGGTGCAGGCGGTTGAAGGCCGTGGCCAGCTTCTGTTCACGCGTGGCGTCCGCCACGAGGTCGCCGGCGAGCTGCCAGGTGACGAACTGGTCGTAGGCGAGGTTGCGGTTGAACGCGTCGATCACCCAGTCGCGCCACGGCCACACGCGGCGGTACACGTCGGACTGGTAGCCATAGGTGTCGGCGTAGCGCGCCAGATCGAGCCAGTCGCTGGCCACGCGCTCGCCGAAGTGCGGACTGGCGAGCAAGCGCTCGAGCGCGCGCCGGTACGCGCCCTGCGGATCGCGCGCGTGCTCTTCGAGGAACTCGTCGAGCTCCATCAGCGTGGGCGGCAGGCCGGTGAGATCGAGCGTGACGCGCCGCAGCAGGAGCGCGGGCTCGGCCTCCGCGCTCGGCGCGAGGCCCGCAGCCTCGATGCGCGCCAGCACGTAGCGGTCGAGCTCGTCGCGACACCACGCGGCGCGCTCCACGACCGGCAGCGGCGCTTTCTGCGGCGCGACGAAGGCCCAGTGCACGTCGTAGCGCGCGCCTGCCGCGATCCAGCGCGCGAGCGTGGCCTGCTCGGCTTCCGTGAGCCGCGCCTTGCCGGACTTCGGCGGCGGCATGCACTCTTCGGGGTCATCACTGGCGACGCGCGCAAGGAGCGCGCTCTCCGCCGCCCGCCCCGGCACGAGCGCCGCCCCGCCCTCGCGCTCCGCCGTGGCGCCCGCGAAGGTGTCCAGACGCAGCTTCGCCTTGCGCTGGCCCTCGTCCGGACCGTGGCAGGCGAAGCAGTGCTCGGCCAGGATCGGCCGCACCTCGCGCTGGAAGTCGGGCGGGCCCTGGGGGGTGGCGAGCGCGCCGAGGAAGAGGACGAGGCCGGGCAGCACGCCGCCGAGGATACCCGCCGACTCGTTCTCGTCCCTGAGGTCGAACTCGACTCGGTGGCCAACTCGCTGGGCCAAAGTGCTCAAGTCCCGCGGGCCAAAGGGCAGATAAGGACGCGGGCCGACCCTTCCCCGGGTTCGGCAGTTCCTTGACAGCGAGTTCCGTGCGCCTGCGAAGGCGTCCCCCACGACTCGCGCCCGCCTCAGACGGGCCAACAAGCCGCGCTCGGCGCCGACGCTCCGCGTCACGAAGCTCTTCCGAGGAGGAAAGGGAGGTTTCGACATGAGAAACGCGATCGCTCGTTCGTTGGCCGTGGCGGGATTCGTCCTCGCCGCGGTGTTCCCCATGCACGCCGAGGACTACCAGTGCACCGATGATTCCGGCTGCACGGCGCGCATCACGGAGGACGGCGAGCTCACGGAAGTCACGTTCCGCAAGGGCGACCTGGTCAGCACCGAAGCTGGCTGGGTGGTCAGCACGGAAGATGGCTGGGTCAAGGTGAAGACCAAGGCGCGCAAGTAGGCCCAGGGTCGTGAGGCAGATGAAGCTCGCTCCCGAGCGCCGCGGCGCGCACGGCTGGACGGTCTGGACTCCCGTCTGCGTGGCCGCGCTCTGCCTCGCCCTGGTCCCTGGCCTTGGTCTCGTCTCTCCCCGCTCGCGGATCGCGGCCGAGCCGCCGAGCGTGTCCACCGCATCGTTGCAGCACGAGCCTCCACCCTCGCCGCTCGTCGCTCCACGGCCGCCGGAACGCGTCGCACTCGCGCCGCACTCCGTTTCCGCGGGGGAATCGGCGCACATGGCCGAGGACGTCGAGGCGGAGCCGCAGGCTCCGCGCTCGGCGTCCACCGCACACGCGCCGCTCGCGCGGCTCGAGCTCCGCGTGAGCGCGGCCGGCCGCGGCGCGCCGCGCGCCTGGGTCGAGCTGCTGCACGAGGGCGCCGACGGTTCGAGCCGCGTGCGCGTCGAGCGCGCGGACGAGGACGGGCGCCTGGCGCTCGAGCTCGCGCCGGGCACGCTGCGTGCCGCGGCCTGGAGTGCGGAGGCGACCGCCCTGCCGCAGCAGGCGACGCTCGTGGCCGAACGCACCGAGCACGTCGAGCTCACGCTCGAGCCCGCCTTCCCGGTCGAGGGGCGCGTGCTCGATGCGTCCAGCGGCGCGCCGATCGCCGGCGCCGAGGTCGCCTTCTGGACCTTCGCCGAGTCGGATCGCGTGTACACCGACGCGCAGGGCCGCTTCCGCCACCCGCGCTTCCCGGCGCGCGCGCCGGCGCAGCAACTCGCGGCCAAGGCCGTGGGCTACGGGCGCTCGGTGCGCTACCTGCGCATCCAGGAGAACGGCTGGAAGCTCTCGGCCGCGAACGAGGGCGAAGCCAGCCTGCGCGGATCGGGCACGCCGTTCCTCGAGCTCGTGCTCGTGCCCGAACTGCGCCTGCGCGGGCGCGTGCTCGACGCCGACGGGACGCCGCTCGCCGGCGCACGCGTCGCGGCCGAGGGTTTTTTCCACGCGCTACCCTCGGTGGCGGCGCGCGACGCTGGCGAGACGCGCAGCGCTGTCGATGGGACCTTCGCGCTGGTTGGTCTGCGCTCGGACATCGGACACTCGCTGGTGGTCGAGGCCGACGAACGCGCCGCGCTCGTGCGCGAGCTCGCGGCGTCGATGGGCGAGCTCGGCCTTGGCGAGCTCGACCTCGGCGACCTCGTGCTGACGAGTGCAACGGTGCTGGCGGGCGCGGTCTTCGACGCCGACGGCTGGCCCGTGGCCGGCGTCGAGATCGTGCTGCAGCTCGAAGAGGACCCGCCCGTGACGCGGGCCGGGAGCGCGCTCGACGTCGGCGCGCGCATCGAAGCCCGCGAATGGCGCACGCGCTCGGACGAGCACGGCGCGTTCGTGTTCGAGCGCCTCGCCGCCCGGCCCGTGCGTCTCGAGGCCGCGGCCGGAGGCGCGACCTGGTCCGGCGAGGTCTGGCCCGGCGCGGACGGATCGTTCCCGGCGACCAGCATCGCGCTCGCGCCGCGCGTCGCGACCCTCGCTGGCGGCCCACCGGTCCAGCGCTGAGCTCGAGAGCGGGCCACCGGCCCGAGGACCGCCGACCACGGCGCCCGGAGCAGGCCTCGCCGCTGGGAAAGCGCTCGCGACTTGCCCCGCGGCCTCGCGGAGCGCCCAATGCGTTTCCGCGCATGTGGCCGGCGGCCAGCGCGGTTCCCCGTGCAACCTCCTGCAGGTCCGAGCGGCGAGAACAAGCAGCCCAGGCCGCGCGAAGGGCGCCTGGAACCGCTGCCGCCGCTGGTATCGGCGGCGCTCGAGCCGACTTCGACCTCGCTGGCCGAACGCCTCGGCCGCATCGCCACCCAGGGCCACGGTCACGCGCGCTACACCGTGCTGGGCGAGGTCGCGCGCGGCGGCATGGGCCGCATCCTGCGCGCCTGGGACGAAGCGCTGTCGCGCGAGGTGGCGATGAAGGTCGTGCCGCGCGAGCCCGCGCGCGGTTCGAGCGACGAGGAACGCAGCGACCACGAACACCGCCTGGCGCGCTTCCTCGACGAGGCGCGCATCACCGCGCAGCTCGACCATCCCGGCATCGTGCCGGTGTACGAGATCGGCCTCGATCCACAGGGCGCGGTGTTCTTCACCATGCCGTTGGTGCGCGGCGAGACCCTGAAGCACGTGTTCGAGCACGTGCACCGCGGCGAGAACGGCTGGACCCTGCAGCGCGCGCTCGACGTGCTGCACAAGGTCTGCCTGACGGTCGCCTTCGCGCACACCAAGGGCGTCGTGCACCGCGACCTGAAGCCCGAGAACGTGATGGTCGGCCCGTTCGGCGAGGCCTACGTGATGGACTGGGGCCTAGCGCTCCTCCTCGGACGCTCGGAGCGCGGCGGCATCATCGGCACGCCGGCCTACATGGCGCCCGAGCAGGCGACCGGCAAGAGCGGCGAGGTCGGGCCGCCGGCCGACGTCTACTCGCTGGGCGCGATCCTGTACGAGCTCTTCGCGCGGCGCATGCCGCACCAGGTCTCGCTGGAGACGCGCGCGCACACCGGCGAGTCGCTGGAGAGCGTGCTGGCCATGCCGCCGCGACCGCTGCACGAGCTCGACAGTGAGGTCCCGCGCGAGCTGGCGGCGATCTGCGCCAAGGCCATGGCCGCCGATCCGCGCGCGCGCTACGCCACGGCGCTGGAGATGGCCGACGACCTGGAGGCCTGGCTCTCCGGGCACACGGTCAGCGCGCTGGAGAGCGGACCTTGGACGCGCTTCGTGAAGTGGCGCGCGCGCAATCGCTCGCTGGCCCTGGCCTTGGACGCCTTCGCCGCCTCGCTGCTGGTCGGCGCCGCGGCCTTCGTGTGGCAAGAGCGTCTGTGGGTGAAGGAGGTGCAGGCCAAGCACCACCAGGCGCTGATCTCGGGCTACGCGGCCGGGATCGCGGCGGCGGATCTCGGCCTGCGCGCGCACGAGGCCGGCGAGTCCCGCCGGCGGCTGGAGGCTTGCGACAAGGATTTGCGCGGCTGGGAGTGGCGCCACCTCGAGCTGCGCGCCGACGTCGCCGCGCGCACGCTCTACAGCCAGCACGGCGCGGTGCGCGCGGTGGCGGTCAGCCCGGACGGCCGGCGCATCGCGGCTGGCTGCGACGACGGCACGCTGGTGCTGTGGGATGCCGACACGGGCGCGCTGCAGGCCGAGCTCGGCGGGCGCGGCGCCGTGCTCACCGCGGTGAGCTTCGCGCCCGACGGTGCGCGCCTCGCCGCGGCCTCGCGCGACAAGCGCGTGCGCGTGTGGCGCGCGGACGGCACGCTAGAGCACGTGTTCGACGAGCACGACAGCTCGGTCGAGGCGCTGGCCTTCGACGGCGCGGGCCGCGTGCTGGCGACCGGCGACGACGACGGCCGCATCCAGCTCCTGGCCATGGAGACGGGCGCGTTGCTGGCGCAGCTCGTCCCTGGGGCGCGCGAGCGACTGGTGGGGCTGCGCTTCGTGCCCGGCACCGAGCTGCTCGCCGCGGCCGACGTGACCG
This sequence comes from Planctomycetota bacterium, assembly GCA_009691855.1. Taxonomy (GTDB): domain Bacteria; phylum Planctomycetota; class UBA1135; order UBA1135; genus JABFRZ01. The sequence goes on from SIAI01000070.1 coordinate 13,559, forward strand.
GCAGCGTGCGCCTGCTGGGGCCCGATCTGGTGGTGCGCGCGGAGAAGCTCAGCGCGCCTTCGGGCCTGAGCGCGCTCGACGTCGAGCCCGGCGGCGCGCGCCTGGCGGTCGCCTGCGAGCGCTCCGTGCTGCTGCTCGATTCGGCGACGCTGGAGACCGTGCAGACCCTCGCCGGGCACGGCGGCAAGGTCAGCGGGGTGGCCTTCGCGCCCGACGGCCAGCACCTGGCCACCTGCGGTTACGACAACGTCCTGCGCCTGTGGGACCTCGCCAGCGAGAAGTCCGAGTGCGAGTACGACGGCCACGACCGCGACGTGAACGCGGTGGCGTTCTTCCCCGACGGGCGTCGGCTCGTGACCGGCGCGGAGGACGAGACCCTGCGCCTGTGGGACATCTCGCGCGCGGCCATGGTCGTGCTCGACGAGGCCCACGGCTGGGTCAACGCTCTGGCGCTCGCGCCCGACGGGCACGAGCTCGCCGTCGGCGGCCAGGATCGCGAGCTGCGCGTGTTCGCGCTCGAGAGCGGCGCGTTGCGCGCCAGCACCACGACTTCCGGGACCCTCGACTGTCTGGCCTGGAGCCCGACGGGCTGGATCGCCTTCGGCTGCGGCGAGTTCGCGCCGCGCCTGGTGCACGCCGACGACCTCGCGCCTGGGCCGGAGCTCGCGCCTGGCACCAGCCCGCCGCGCACGCTGGTCTTCAGCGTCGACGGCACGCGGCTCTTCGCGCGCGACACGCACGGAACGATCTCGGTCTACGAACCCGCGTACGCCGCGCTCGTCGGCGCGCTGGCCACGGACGACGACATGAGCTTCAGCCTGGCCACCACGCGCGACGGCAGCGTGCTGGCGGCCGGCACCCACGACGGCGACGTGCTGCTGTGGGACGCGCGCTCGCTGGCACCGCTCGCGCACTGGCCGGGCGAGAAGCCCGGCGTGACGGCGCTGGCCTTCGCGCCCGACGGCGCGCACCTGGCCGTGGCGCGCGCGAGTGGCCAGATCGAGCTCTACGCCTTTCCGCGAGGCGTGCTCGAGCGCACGCTCGACGGCCACGAGACGTTCGCCGCGTGCCTGGCCTTCAGCCCCGACGGCAAGCGTCTCGCTTCCGGCGCCTACGACCACACGGTGCGGCTGTGGGGCGAGCTCAGCGACCAGGCGCTGCTCACGCTGCTCGGCCACGACGAGCCCGTGACCGCGGTCGCCTTCGACACGAGCGGCGAGATCCTGGCCTCGGCCTCGAAGGACCAGCGCGTGCGTCTGTGGCGCACGGCGCGCTCGTTCGGGGCGCCCGGCCCCGCGCTCGCCGCCGGGAAGTAGGCCTGGTTGGGAAGGTAAGATGGCGGCGTGACGCCCTATCCGTTGCAGTCCGGCGGGAGCGCCGTGCTCGTCCCGCCGCGCCGGATCAAACGCACGCGGGGCGCGCCGCCCGGCTCTCCGCCCGAGCGCGGCGGCGGAGGTGGCGGCGGGGACGGCGAGGGCCTGCCGAGCGGCGGCGGCGCGGACGAGGTGGGCCCCTTCGCGCTTGCGCTGGTGCTGGTCGGCATCAGCACGTTGTTCCTGGTGCTCATCGCGGTGTGGCTGTTCCTGCGCCGCCCGGCGCCGGACTGGCGCGCCGAGAGCGGGCCGGCGCTGCAGGCGCTCCTGCTGAGCACGCTGTGTCTGCTGGCGAGCAGCGTGGCCATCGAGCGCGCCGCGCGCCTGGCGCGCCGCGTTGCCGTGCAGCGCAACGCGGCCTGCACCTGGCTCGGCGCGAGCATCCTGCTCGGCCTGGGCTTCCTCGGCGCACAGCTCGCCCTGTGGTCGGCGCTGTGGCGCGCGGGTCTGGTGCCGGCCTCCAGCGGCTACGCGGCGGTGTTCTTTGCGCTCACCTCGCTGCACGCGCTGCACGTGCTCGGCGGCCTGGGCTTCCTGAGCGCGCTGTGGCGCCGGCTGCATGGCGCGGCGCCCGCTCCGGCCGCCGCCACGAGCGTGCGCCTCGGCGCCGTGTACTGGCACTTCATGGGCGCGCTGTGGCTGGTGCTGTTCTCGCTCCTCTACTTCGTGCGCTGAGGCGAGCCCTTGTTCATCCGCGACCACAAGGAGCTGCGCATCCTGATCCTGGTGTTCGGCGGCTTCGTGATCGGCTTCGGCTTGCTGATCTTCTTGATCGCGACCGACGTGTGAAGGCGCTCGTCGCGATCAGCCGTCGGTTGGCGAAGCACGTGGACGCGCTCGAGTTCGCGCCGCCGGTGACGCACGTCTACGACCCGCTGGTGTACGCGCGCGCGCCGCACGAACGCTACCTCGAGCGCTGGGCACGGCCGGGTGTCGAGGCGTTGTTCCTGGGCATGAACCCCGGTCCGTTCGGCATGGCGCAGACGGGCGTGCCCTTCGGCGAGGTGACGCTGGTGCGCGAGTGGCTCGGCATCGAGGGCGCGGTGAAGCGGCCGGAGCGCGAGCATCCCAAGCGCACGATCGAGGGCTTCGCGTGCACGCGCTCGGAGGTCAGCGGGGCGAGGTTGTGGGGCTGGGCGCGGGCGCGGTTCGAGACGCCGGAGACGTTCTTCGCGCG
>SIAI01000071.1 GCA_009691855.1 Planctomycetota bacterium
TGCTGCCCCAGGTATCTCCTGCGGCCAGTAGCAAGATCAGCCGGGCCCGTCGCGCGTCGTCGGCGCGTCCGACACGCCGCGCGGCGCGTTGCGTCAGCTCGACATGCTCTGCTTCAGTCAGTCTGATCGTCTCGCTCATGGACGACCATGCTAGCGTTTTAGCTGTTACAGTCCACTAGTAGCTCAGGCCTGCGCTTCGGACAGCACCGTCGCCTTGGCGCGCTCGATCGCCTCGGGCGAGGTCCGGCGGAGGTCGGAGGTCAGGCCGACCTTCTCCATCGACCACACGAACCACTTGGTCGGGTCGAAGTGGTACCAGCGCACGCCGTTGCGGTAGTCGGCCTGGAAGCGGTGGTGGAAGTTGTGATAGCCCTCGCCCATCGAGATCATCGCGGTCCACACGCTGTCGCGCGCGGAATTGGCGGTCGAGTATGGCTGCGAGCCGATGTAGTGGGCGAACGAGTTCACGGCGAAGGTCGCGTGCCACTGCGCCACCAGGCGCAGGAAGCCGGCCACGAGCACGGCTCCGATGGGGTCGCCCCACAGGAAGCCCAGGCCCAGCGGCAGCAGGCCGCAGAACACGACCGCCAAGGCGACGTAGTGCTTGTCCTGCCACAGGATCAGCGGATCGGCCGAGAGATCCTTCACGCTGCGCAGGTCGATCTCCTTCGGGGCGTGGACCAGCACCCAGCCGATGTGTGCCCACCAGAAGCCGCGCGAGATGTTGTACGGGTCCTCGACCTGGTCGGTCTTCTGGTGGTGAACGCGGTGGTCGGCCGACCACTTGAGGGCCGAGTTCTGTACCGCGGCCGCGCCGAACACCAGATAGAAGAAGCGCAGCACGGGGTGCGCTTTGTAGGTCGGGTGCGCGAACAGGCGGTGGTAACCGCCAGTGATCCCGACCCCGCACAGCGCGAACCACAGGACCCCAAGGCCCAGGGTCCAGGGCGAGGTCTGCACGAGGACCAGCCAGAAGACGGCGACCACGGCCATCACGTGGCCGAAGATCAGGAACGAAACGTTCGTCCGGTCGAGGCGGTGTGCCATCCAGGTGCGGAGGGACGCGGGGGAGACGCGAAGCAGGTCATCGGACTGATCCCCGGCGGGCTTGAGGGAGCACCGATCCTCGAACTTGCGCCCTTGGGGAGCGAGCTCGAGGCCGAGGACAGTACACGTCCGGGAGGGCAGATCCGAGCACCTCGCGGACTTTTCGAGCGCGAAGTCGCGGGATGAGAACCCGCGACCTCGCGTGAGGAGTCAGCCGGCGTCTACCAACGGCCGCCGCGGTCGCCACCACGGTCGCCGCCACGGTCGCCGCCGCGGTCACCACCGCGACCGCCACCGCCACCGCCGCCGCCACCGCCACCGCCACCGCTGAAGCGTCGGCCACCGCCGCCGCCACCGCCAGCTTGACGCTCTTGCGCTTCGTTGACGCGCAGGGCACGGCCCTCGAGCTCGACGCCATCCATGTCCTTGATCGCTTCTTGCGCTTCCGAATCCGAGCCCATCTCGACGAAAGCGAAGCCGCGCGGGCGGCCCGTTTCACGATCGCTGGGCATGAGCACGGACTTCACCGTGCGGCCATTCGACTCGAAGGCCACGCGCAGCGCGTCTTCGGTCGTCTTGAAGTTCAGGTTACCGACGTAGAGTTTAGCTCCCATGGGGAGTGCTACCTTTCCGAGAAGATGATCTGGCTTTGTCTCTGTCTCTGTCCCTGCGCATCTTCCGGATTGGAACGATCGCTCGAGACGGACGCACGACGTGCGCGAGGGCCACACGTCGTGTTCGGAGCCGGCCGCCCTCGGCCGTTGGACTCCTGACTCCGCCCGGCATCCAGCCAAGCGGAGTCCTCACGGGCGAGGATCATACACCCACGCCGAAAGTCGTCTGTTTTTCCTCGTTCCTCGTCTCCGGGCGCACCTCTATGCGAGCGGCCGAGCGCGAGTCGCGAGTGTGGAATTGTCCCTGACCGGCACCCCGGCCGCCACCGCCCTGCGGACGGCCGCCTTGCTGCGGACGAGCCCCCGTGGAGCGCTGCGGGCGTCCGCCCTGCTGGCGCTGGGGGCGGGCGGGGCCGCGGCGGTTCCCGGCGGGCTGGCCGCCGGCCGGACGCGAGCCGTTGCGGGCTCCAGCGGTGCTCGTCGCACGGGGTTGTTCCCCGGGCGGCGGACCGATGACCTGGATCGAGCGCTTGATCAAGCGTTCGATGTCGCGCACGAAGTCGCGCTCGTCCGAGGCGCACAGCGAGATCGCCATGCCCTCGGCCCCAGCGCGGGCCGTGCGTCCGATGCGGTGCACGTAGGTCTCGGGCACGTTAGGGATCTCGTAGTTGACCACGTGGGTGATGTCGTCCACGTCGATGCCGCGCGCGGCGATGTCGGTGGCCACCAGCACGCGGATCTTGCCCGCGCGGAAGCCGGCCAGGCTCTTCTCGCGGTTGCCCTGCGACTTGTTGCCGTGGATCGCCTGGGCGGGGATGCCGTCCTGGTTCAGGCGCTTGGCGACCTTGTCGCAGCCGCGCTTGGTGCGCGTGAAGACGAGCACGCGGCGCACGGCTGGATCGCGCAGCATCTGCGTCAGGACCTGGGGCTTCGCGTCCTTGTGCAGATACTGCACGCGCTGTTGGACCAGCTCGACGGTCGAGGCCGTGGGCGTGACGAAGATCTTCTGGGGCTGGTTCAGGATGCGTCCCGCCAGCTCCTCGATCGGTTTCGGCATCGTGGCCGAGAACAGGAGCGTCTGGCGGCGCTTGGGCACCGCCGCCAGAATGCGCTTGACGTCCGGCAGGAAGCCGAGGTCGAGCATCTGGTCGGCCTCGTCGAGCACCAGCGTCTCGACGCCGTCGAGGCGCACGAAACCCTGCTGCATCAGGTCGAGCAGGCGTCCGGGGGTGGCCACGAGGACGTCCACGCCGCGCTCCATGGCGCGGACCTGGGGCGACTGACCGACGCCGCCGAAGATGACCGCGACGCGCGGGTGCAGGCGGCGGCCGTAGGTGGTGAAGCTCTCGGCGACTTGCGAGGCGAGCTCACGGGTGGGAACGACCACGAGCACACGGGCGCTCTTTTTTGGCGCGGCGTGCTTGGTAGAAAACAGCCGCTGGAGGATCGGCAGCGCGAAGGCCGCGGTCTTGCCGGTGCCGGTACGCGCGCAGCCCAGGAGGTCGTGACCCGCGAGCAGGGGCGGGATGGCCTGGGTCTGGATCGGAGTGGGGGAGGTGTAGCCTTCGTCGTGCAACGCCAAAAGCAACGGCTCGACGAGATGAAGAGAAGCGAACGAAGTCATGCGAATTTGAAGCGGGCGATCGCGCGTCGTCATGCGACGCGTGCTGCCCGGGGCATTCGCCTGAGCAGCGGGATGACGCCGATGAGGCGTCACGCGAGAGGGGTCGGGGTGGGGAAAAGGAACTCGAGATCGCCCGTTGGAGTCCTGCGAGGCGAATGGTCTTGCGTCGAAGGAGCGAACCCCGAACCGCTAGATCGACCAACATCCTAGCCTGACCGGAGGGCGGAATGCGAGGGGCAGGCTCCGAGTCTTTGGAAAGGCCTGAGCGAGGCCGCCCCCGCCCTCCGTCGCTTCGCAATCCTCCTGGAGCCGGTCAATCCGCCTTCAGGGCCTGGATCACCAGTTGAGCACCCCGCGGGGGACCCTGGTGCTCGTCGGCGGGCTCGAGGTCGGGGGGAAGCTGGTGCGCGGCCGGGAAGCGAAAGCGCTCGAGCTCGAAAGCCGGGCTCTCCGAGCCGGCGAGGGAAGCCAGGCAGCGGTTCCATTCCGCGGCCTCCCAGGGTTCCAGCCCCGCGCGCCAGAGGGCGTACTCGAACAGCCGCTCGCGTTCGAGTGCGACCCGGCCGAAACACGCATATTGCGCCTCTTCGTCAGGCACGGCCCAGTAGGCGTAGCGGTAGAGCGGCTGGTAGGTACGCGACTCGATCTCGGCCTGGGGCCAGCGCACTTCGCCGCTGACCGGATCGAACTCGCCGTTGGTGAGCAGCGGCTCGACGCCCGTCCCCAGACTCACCTCGACGCGCGTCCGGTCGGCCCACAGCTCGATCAGGTTCAACCCGTGCATCAGAGGCTCGAGCGCCTCGCTCGGATCCGAGTCGGCGGCGGGCGGCTCGGGCACGTCTCGCCCACCGCCCGCGGCGATCCAGGCGCGCCAGCTGGCGACGAGACTTGCGCCGTCGCGCAGGAAACCGAAGGCCGGATCATCCGCCGCGACCTCCAGTTCTGTGGCCAAGAGCCTGCGCAGGCGCGCGAGGAACCACGCGGCCACTTCGCTGTCGTCCTGGTCGGTCAAGCGCTCGAGCGCGGGCAGCTCTTCCAGCGAAACGAATCCGAGTTCCAGGAGCTCGTGGGCGACCAGGGGCCAGCCGCGAAGGTTCTCGTCTTGGGGGGACGGACCCGCGGCGAACGGCAGCGCCAGGAGCAGCGCCAGATCCTTCGACCTGCCGCGCAGTTCTGGGCCGATCTCGTCCAGCGCCCGCTCGAACTGCGGCAGCTCGTCGAGCTCCCAGCGCAGCCAGCCGGCGTACAGGTCGCAGGCGCGTTCACAGGTCGCGCTCACCTCGCTCACCGTCGCCGACAAGGAGCGCGCGGGCTGAAGCCGCTCGCTGTAGACCCACGCCCGCCCGAGCTCGCTCTCGAATCCGCGCTGGAAGCCGGAGCCGCCGAATTCCCCCGGCAGGTCCGCGACGAACACGGCCGTGGCGCGGTCCGGATCCTCCGCGCCGTAGGCCTCCGATACCGCGCCCCTGATCGCGGCGAGGAGTCCGTCGTCCCCACGGCTGCTCAAGCTGCGCTCGAGCCCGGCCCCCTCGGTGCGCATCCGGATGCTCACGTCGGCGGTCCGCGAGCAGCCCAGCAACAGCGGGACGACGACCCAGGTGAACCTTCGCATGCGCGCCTCCTTCGTGACGCTCGACCTGGCCGCCAGCCTACTCCGGAGCGGACGGCGGTCGCTCACCGAGCGCGTCGTCCGACCAGCGTCGGGGAATGGCTGTAGTCCCCTTTCGCCGCCCGTGTATAGAATCCCGCCCCCCTGCGATGGATGCGACCTTGGGAATGACTCCCGGTCGGGGCTACCCGACCGTCCTGCGCCCAGTCCGAGATGCGCTCGGTGAACGAGGCGAGTTCGATCCCCCGGCCAACCCGCGCACCTCGCAGGAGCACGTCCGTACCGCTCACGACCACCGCGCACCTGCGTCGGAGTTCGTCGTGCGGCCGGAGTCGAAACGCACTGCCTCACAGCTAGGGGGGTACGGAACAGCGCTGTAGGCTGGTACCACCCGAGCTCTCTCCAGCAGCACGCAGTCCGCGAGCAGCCGCTCGTTCACGCGCCCCCAGAGCTCCAGAACGCGATGGAATCCTCCCCCCGACAACCGCCCGCCAGCGAGCCCGAGAAGGCAGCTTTCGACCTGCGTACGTGGGTGCGCAACTCGCCCTGGCTGGTGATCGCGATCCTGCTGCACGTCCTGCTCGTGGCCATCATGAGCGTCGTGTACATCGCCCACGGCACCAAGGAGGTCTCGGCCCCGGTCACGGCCGTGTCGATCGCCAAGAGCCCGTTGGTGCTGCCCGATGCGATCGAGGAGCCGCCCGAGATCATCGACCGCAACTCGGTCCCCGTGCTGCCCAACGAGCAAGAGGGCCCGGTCAACCCCGACGAGAACATCATCCCCGAGGCCGCAGCCGGCCGCGTGGGCGAGATCACGGACGAGATCGACCCGAGCAAGGACCCGGGTATCTTCAACCCGGACCCCGAGGCACTCTCCAACCTGCCCTCGGGTGCCACGGGTGGCACGCCGATCGGCGTGGGCTCGGTCGGCCACTACGGCACGGGCACGCCCTCGGCTTTTGCTAGCCGGCGCGCGGGCGGCGGCGGCAAGGGCGGGGGTGGCCTCGGCCAGGGCGGCGGCGGCGGTCGCGGCGGCCGCGGCGATGCGGCCGTGCTCGACGCGCTGGTGTGGCTGAAGCGCCACCAGTCGGCCGAGGGCATGTGGGATGCGGACGCCTTCAACAACCTGTGCGACAAGGGCCAGTGCAGCGGCATCGGCAGCGCGGCGCACGACGTGGGGCTGACGGGGCTGGCGCTGCTGGCCTACCTCGGCGCGGGTGAGACGCACACCGAGGGCAGCTTCAAGAGGACCGTCAAGGACGGTCTGCAGTGGCTGATCAGCGTGCAGGACGACGAGGGCTGCTTCGGCGAGCGCATCGGCCAGAGCTTCATGTACAACCACGCCTGCGCCGCGCTGGCCATGGCCGAGGCCTATGGCATGACGCAGGCGAAGCCCTTCCGCGAGCCCGCGCAGAAGGCCGTCAACTTCGTGCTGAAATCGCAGAACCCCTACTCGGCCTGGCGCTACGCCTCGCCCGGCGACGGGGACAACGACACCTCGGTGACGGGCTGGATGGTGATGGTGCTGAAGTCGGCCAAGCTCGGCGGACTCACCATCGACGACGAAGCGATCAACAACGCCCTGGGTTGGGTGGACCAGATGACCAACCCGGCCACCGGGCGCACGGGCTACACCGACATGGGCGGCTTCTCCTCGCGCCTGTCCACCGTGCAGGCCCAGTTCCCGTCGGAGAACACGGAGTCGATGACGGCCGTGGGCGTGCTCACGCGCATCTTCGGCCACCGCACGGCGGACAAGGACCCGATGATCGACAAGGGCGCGGACCTGATGGCCGCCAACCTGCCACGCTGGGCGCCCGAGACGGGCCACATCGACTACTACTACTGGTACTACGGCACGCTGGCCATGTTCCAGGTCGGGGGACCGCGCTGGGACCGCTGGAACGAGGCCATCAAGACCGCGCTCCTCGATCACCAGCGCAAGAACAAGGAGGAGTGCGAGTTCGGCTCCTGGGATCCGCAGGATCCCTGGTCCTCGGCCGGCGGGCGCATCTACTCCACGGCGGTGAACTGCCTCTCGATGGAGGTCTACTACCGCTATCCGCGCGTGTTCGGCGCCTCGGCTCCGAAGAAGAAGCGCAAGGCGCCGGTCCAGCGCGGGCGCGGACGCACCCGCCGTAGTGCGCTCGGCGGGGGAGTCGTGTGAGCAGCGCGGCGGAGGTCTCGGAGTCGCGCGGCGCGCGCCGGCTGGCCCCGTTGTGCGCCCTGCTCGTCCTGACGAGCAGCGCCTTCGCCGGCGACGAGCGCATCCTCGGGCGCCACGACCTCGAGTTCGCGCGCGCGCTGGTGCGCAGCAACTACCCCGACCTGGCCGAGGAGCTGCTGTCCACGGTCGAGAACGGCAAGAGCCGCTCGAAGGACGATCAGCTCCTGGCCCAGGCCCTGCGCCTCGAGCTGGCCGAGTTCGCGGCCAGCGCCGACCCCGATCCGGTGCGCCAGGGCGCCGCGCTCGAGCAGGTCGTCAAGGACATGGAGAACTTCGTTTCCGTCCACCCGGGTACGGGCGCCGCGGACGAGGTCTCGGATCGCCTGCTCGAGCTCTACCGCACCTTCGGCGAGCGCGTGGCGGCGATGCTCCTCAAGGAGGAGACCAAGGCCGACGCCAAGAAGCTGCGCGGTGCGGGCGAGAAGATGTTCGAGCGCGCGATCGACAGCCTCAAGACCGAGCGCGAGACGCTGGACAAGAAGCGCGACGAGCTGGAGGAGCCCGACCTTGAGGTCGAGCGCCGCGCGATCCTGGTCGCCTACAACCTGGCGCGCGCCTACTACTTCCACGCGCAGCTCCTGGAAGACGAGTTCCTGCGCAGCACGCGGCTGAAGAACTGCCTCGAGGTGCTGGCCGACATCCAGCTCAACTGGTCCGACCAGCTGCTGTGCTTCGAGGGCTACATCTACGAGGGCCTGTGCCTCAAGGAGCTCAAGAAGCCCGACGAAGCGCTGCTGTCCTTCGACTACGCGATCGGCCTGCGCAAGTCGTACACCGAAGACGGCCAACCGGACTCGCGCGGCTTCTACCCGGTGGACGACCAGGCGGCCGACATCATCTCCTCGGCCGTGCTGCAGAAGATGATCCTGCTCAGCGAGAAGGGCGACGACCCCGGCGCGATCGAGGCGGCCAAGGACTTCTTCGCCACGATCCCCGACGCCGGCCGGGCGCTGAAGGGCCTGGCGATCCTCGACCAGCAGGCGGGCACGCTGAAGAAGCTGGGTGACGCCAAGGGCGTCGAGGCCATCGCGCAGCGCATGATCGAGCTCGACCCGCGCGGTTCGGGCGGCGAGCGCGGGCGCGAGCTGCTCGGGGGGGCCGCGGAGGGCTCGCTCGGCGCCGTGGACACGTACAAGCTGGCCGAGGCCGCCGCGCGCCGCGGCGAGGTGGAGCGCGCCATCGCGCTGTGCCAGCAGACGATGATCGCCGCGCGCGGCACGGCCAGCGAGGCCGACCTCGGCTCGCAGTCGGTGCTGCTGATCGGCGCGCTCTTCGCCGGCAAGGAATGGCTGCACGAGGCCGTGGTGGCCTGGTCGAGCGTCACCCAGCGCTACGCCAAGGGCAAGGAAGCGCCGGAGTGTCTGTGGCGCGCGGCCAACGGTTACCTCGCACTGCAGGCGCGCGAGCGCGGCTCGTTCTACAAGGACGGCGCGCGCGAGGCGATGTCGGAGATCTCCAAGCGCTACCCGCAGCATCGCTACGCCTCGATGGCCGCGATCATCGAGGGCCAGCAGCTCGAAAGCGAGGAGCAGTTCGAGAAGGCCGCCGACGTGTACCTGCGCATCCCCGCCGGCTCGGCCGGACACGAGGAGTCGCAGTACCGCGCCGGCAACGCCTACGCCGGGCAGATGCGCAAGCTCTTCAAGGAGCAGAAGCCCAGCGAGGCCAAGGCCGCCGGGAACAAGGCCGAGGAGCAGTTCAAGAAGGCGCGCGAGGTGCTGGAGAAGGCCGCCAAGGACACGCTCGACGTCGCCGCCCAGGAGCGCCTGCGCACGCTGGCCTTCAACGCGCGCGTGGGCCTGGCCAATCTGTACCTGACCAAGGGCGTCGACCGCGCGGCCCAGGTGTCCGCGCTGTTCGAGGGCGTCGAGCGCGAGTTCGCCGGCGACGACGTCAAGCTCTCGCTCGCACGCCAGCTGAGGCTCAAGGCGCTGCTCTCGCTGGGCAAGATCGACGAGGCCGCCCAGCTCCTCGACCAGCTCCTCAAGGAGAACCCGGACGCCAAGGGCCTCTCCGCCAGCGCCTCGACCCTGGCGCGCGCGATGGACGAGCGCGGCCTGGCGCTCAAGGGCTCGAACTCGGTCGAGTCCGAGACGATGCTGCGGCGCGCGGCGAGCTACTACGTGATCGCCGTGCGCGACCAGGTGCAGGGCGTCACGGCCGTGCGCGTGGACGAGCTGGAGCCGATCGCGAACCGTCTGTTCGCGCTGGCGCTGCAATTCAACGGCGTGCCCGACTCGGTCGAGTCGTTCGTGGAGTGGAAGGCCACCAAGCTCGACGGCACGCTGCTGGAGGTCGTGGCGCGCGCCTACGAGGCGCTGCTGGCCGTCTCGCCCTCCTACCGCAACAACATCAGCCTGGCGCGCGTGCTCGGCTTCCTGCAGCGCTGGGAGGACGCGACCGACGGCTACGCGCGCCTCTTCGAGCGCGAGGACTTCATCAACCTGGGCACGCGCACGATCAACACCACCACCATGACCGAGAAGCCCGAGCTCACGCCGGCGCTGCTCGAGTGGGGCATGTGCGAGCGCGAGATCGGCGTGGCCAAGACCGCGCCCGAGCGCCTGTCGCGCGCCTCGTCGATCTTCGAGGCCCTGGTGGTCGGCACGCGCGAGGGCTCGAAGAACTGGTGGCCGGCCAAGTTCTGGCAGCTGCAGACGATGTTCGACCGCGGCGACTACGAGACCGGCAAGATCGGCATCGACTCGGTCGAACGCACCAACCCCGACTTCGACGGTGGGCTGCTCAAGGAGCGCTTCCAGCGCCTGTCCAAGGAGTTCGACAAGAGGGTGAAACGCTAGTGATGCGCACGAGGAAGAGCATGAATCGTTGGCTCGTGGCGGGCCTGGCGCTCGCCCTGGCGCTGGGCGGCTCGACGCACGCCCAGCAGGACAAGGTCGTCTTCAAGGACGGCAAGGAGAAGGCCGTCAAGATCCAGAGCGAGGACTACGACGGTCTCAAGCTCTCGGTCGAGGGCGGCGCCGGCAGCACGACCGAGCCGTGGAAGAACATCGACTCGATCAAGTACGGCAACTCGGCCAAGTACCAGGAGGCGCTGGACGCGTTCACCTCGGGCGGTCCGGGGCAGTCGCTGCCGCTGCTCGAGGCTTTGCTGGCCGACGACAAGCTGCGCGCGGTGCTGCGCCACGGCGCGCTGTACACGCTGGGCCTGGCGCAGAAGCGCGTGGGCCAGGACGACAAGGCGATCGCCAGCTTCGAGGCGCTGCTCAAGGACTTCCCCAAGAGCCGCTATCTGATCAACGTCGGCACGAACCTGCTGGCGCTGTACGTGGCCAAGGGCGATCCGGCCGGCGCGACGAAGTCGCTGGATGCCACGCTCAAGGGCGCGGGCGGCGCCGCCGGTCCGGGGCTCGAGTTCCTGAAGGCGCGCATCCTCGAGGAGCAGAAGAAGTACGCCGACGCCGAGCGCGTCTACCAGACGGTGGCCAGCTCCGCGGCCAACGACCCCGACCTGGCCCTGGCCGCCAAGCTCGCCCTCGGGCGCTGCGCGCAGTTCGCCAACCGCGGCAACGAGGCGCAGACCAAGTACCGCGAGATCGTCGCCGCCGACGGACCTAACGAGGTCCTGGCCGGCGCCTGGAACGGCCTCGGCGACCTGGCCCTGGCCGAGGGCACGAGCAAGCGCGACGCCGACGGCCTGAAGTACGCGCTGTTCGCCTACCTGCGCGGCGTGGTGCTGTACGTGCCCGAGCGCGGCGGCACGACCGACGAGTACGAGCGCTCGCTGGCCGGGGCCGCGAAGGCCTTCCGCGCCTGCGGCGAGCTCGAGAGCGACGCCACCAGGAAGAAGCTGTTCCTCACGCGCGCCCAGCAGCGCCTCGAGCAGCTCAAGGCCGACTATCCCCGCTCACGCTATATCCCGAAGTAGCCCCACAGGCCTCGCAACAGGAGCATCCACATGGCCGGTTCGAGCATGGGTGACGATGCGGACAACCCCATCGCCATCAACGTCACACCCCTGGTGGACATCATCTTCTGCCTGTGCGTGTTCTTCATGATCTCCTTCAAGTTCAAGCAGCTCGAAGGCAAGTTCGACACCTGGCTGCCGAAGAACAAGGGCTTCGAGGGCATGCCGCTCAAGGCGGTCATCCAGGAGATCCGCGTGGCGCTCTTCTGGAACGAGAACAGCACCGTGACGCGCAAGTTCGGCACGCGCATCGTCCCCGAGGACGACGTGTTGCAGAAGCTGATCAGCGACTCCTTCGCGGACTTCAAGCGCCTGAACAATCCCGACGTCGGCCTGACCATCGACGCCGACGTGCGCGTGCCCTGGGAGGCGATTGTCAACGTGATGAACACCGGCAAGAAGGCCGGCCTGAACAAGGTCGAGTTCGCGGCCGGAGCCCCTACGAAGTGAGGCCCCGCTCGGGCCCGATCCAATAAGTCATGGCGATCTGCGAGACCTGCGGCGACAAGTTCACTCCGTCCAAGGAGTCCCCCGGCTGCCCGCGCTGCGAAGGCGCGGCGCAGGGGTCCGCTCCCGCGCCTGCGCGCTCCGCACGCCCGCGGCCCACGAGCACGGCGCCGGCCGCCCGAGCGGGCGCGGCCAAACCGGCTGCGGCCAAACCGGCGCTCAAGGCGGCCGCGGCCAAGCCGGCGCGCGCGCGGCGCGCTGAGCCGGAGCCCGAGGAGGAGGTCGAGGAGCGCGCGATCCATCACAAGGCCCCCGAGGGCCTGCTCGACCAGAGCGCCAAGATCGGCCTGATCGCGGCCGGCGGCCTGGCGGTCATCGTGCTCATCGCGGTGGTGGTCGTGTCGAACAAGAGGGCCGCCGAGGCCGCCCGCGTGGAGGCCTACGAGAACGAGGTCAAGAACCTCTACACCGAGCTGACGGCGCTCAACATCGAGGACGAGACGCAGGCCAAGCGCCTGCTGCAGCTGGCCAAGGACAAGGAAGGCCGCTGGCAGGACCACGAGCTCGCGGCGCAGATCCGCATGCTGGTGGTGCGCGCCGGAACCAGTCTGGAGACGGGCAAGGAGCGCCGCGCGGTGCTGGGCACCTTCACGCAGATCGAAAAAGCCCTGGCCGATCCCAGCCAGCTCAGCCCGGAGACGCTCAAGGAGATGCGCCGCAGCCTGGTCGAGATCGAGTCGAAGATCACGCTGGGCGGCGAGGAGTACATCAAGCGCTACGGCGACGCGGTCGGGATCGCGGACAAGGCCTACGTCACGCGCCTGGTCGACGGCGCCAAGGAGGGCGGCGCCAATCCGCGCACCGCGCTGCAGCAGACGCAGACGGCCGAGGACGAGATCCGCAAGATGCTCGACACGGCCATCACCGAGAAGAAGGCCGAGCTGCAGACCTTCTACACCGACATCTACAAGCGCGCGATCGAGCAGAGCGACCAGCTCGCGGCGACGCTGTTCACCGAGAAGGCCATCGCCGATCTGCCCTGGGCCGACATGCTGAGCGGTGAGCAGCTCAAGCACTGGAACCCGAGCAGCGTCAAGGGCTTCTCCAGCGATCCCCAGGAGGGCAACCTGCGCCTCGTCGGCCCGGACGCCGACGCCGGGCGCCAGGCGGTGATCTCCATCGGCGACCGCGAGCAGTGGCGCAACTTCGTGCTCGACCTGGAGTTCACGGTCGAGAAGGGCTCCTTCGATCTGTTCATGCGCCTCGGACGCGCCCCCAACGCGAACACGGTCTCGCTGGCCTTCGTCACCGAGGGCGAGAACTCGTCCATCAACGCCGCCAAGACCTACCACGTCACGATCCGCGTCATCGGCAGCAAGCTCTCCCTGCGCTGGGCCGACGACGACGACGGCGACCTGTTCAAGTCGCCCAAGGACATCGATCTCTCCTGGGCCAAGACGCGCAAGGGCGCGATCGGCCTGCTGGTTCCGTCCAACACGCGCCTCAAGATCACGACCTTCAAGGTGCGTGACCTGCGCTGACCCGTCCCACCCGCTGCCTCAGCCCACCTGATTCATGGAGTCCTCGGCTACGACGTTGCGACTGGCCTCATCTGCAGCCTTTCGCTCCCTGCGAGTCCTCACGGACCAGATGAATGGTCCGTTCCGGTCCTCTCGGTCGCGAAAGCCTGCATCTGAGGCCATTCGCGACGCCTCGCTCGAGGCCTCCATGAATCAGGTGGGCTCACCCCCTGCATGAGCGACGCCAAGACGACGCTGCTCTTCGTCCTCGCCCTGGTGGCCGCGGGGTTCGTGGGTTTCTGGGTGCTGGCGTTGCGGAAGAGCGCGCGCGAGGAGAGCATGCGGCCGACGCCGTACGAGCTCCTGGTGGGCTTCGTCACCGACTTCCTGGACACGCTGGGCATCGGCTCGTTCGCCACGACGACCTCGCTCTATCGCTTCCGCAAGACGATCGACGACCGCCTGCTGCCGGGCACGCTCAACGTCGGGCACACGATCCCGACCTTCGTCCAGGCCTTCATCTACACCAAGAGCGTCGAGGTCGAGGCGCGCACGCTGATCGCGATGATCGCCGCGGCCGTGGCCGGCGCGCTGCTGGGCGCGCCGATCGTCTCGCGCTGGCCACGGCGCAACATCCAACTCGGCATGGGCTGCGCGCTGCTGGTGCTCACCGCGCTGCTGATCTACCGCCAGCTCTGGACGGCGCCCACGACCGGCACGGTGGGGCTCTCGGGCGGCCTGTTCGCCGCCGGGGTGATCGGCAACTTCGTGCTCGGAGCGCTGATGACGATCGGCGTCGGCCTGTACGCGCCGTGCCTGGTGATGGTCTCGATGCTGGGCATGAACCCAGGCACCGGCTTCCCGATCATGATGGGCTCGTGCGCGTTCCTGATGCCGGTCGCGAGCGTGCCCTTCGTGCGCAACGGAGGCTACTCACCGCGCGCCGCGCTGGGCCTCACGCTGGCCGGCCTGCCGGCCGTGTTCGTGGCCTGGCTGTGGTTCGAGAGCCTGCCGATCGACATGGTCAAGTGGCTCGTGGCGGCCGTGGTCATCTACACGGCGGTGACGCTTCTGCGCGCCGCCGCTCGCGAACGCTCGGCCGCTCCGGCCGGCGCGCACGTCTCATGAGGCCCCCGTTTCCCTGAGGAGAATCCGACGATGGCGAACCTGTGGGTCAGAAAATCCCTGGACAAGCTGGTCATGGAGACCGGCGACGGCGAGAAGGGGCTCAAGCGCACGCTGGGCGCCGCCAACCTCGTCGCGCTCGGCATCGGCGCGATCATCGGCGCGGGTCTGTTCGTGCGCACGGCCGCGGCCATCGCCGAGCGCGCCGGCCCGTCGGTGACGCTGGCCTTCCTGGTCGCGGGTCTGGGCTGCGCCTTCGCCGGCCTGTGCTACGCCGAGTTCGCAGCCATGATCCCGATCGCGGGCAGCGCCTACACCTACTCCTACACCACGATGGGCGAGCTGGCGGCCTGGATCATCGGCTGGGACCTGGTGCTCGAGTACGCGGTCGGCGCGGCCACGGTGGCCATCGCCTGGAGCGAGTACCTGAACAAGCTCTTGGTGGACGTCTTGCACGTGGCGCCGATCCCGTACGAATGGCGGCACTCACCCTTCGACGCCCAGTTCACGGACACGGCTGGGGTGGTGCACAGCGGGATCATCAACCTGCCGGCGGTGTTCATCCTGCTGATGCTGACGCTGATCCTCATCCGCGGCACGCAGGAGTCGGCGCTGCTGAACGCGCTGATCGTCGTGACCAAGGTGACCATCGTGATCCTGGTGATCGCGCTCGGCTGGGGCTTCATGAACCCGGGCAACCACACGCCCTACCTGCCGGAAGCGGGTACCTACACGACCTCGCAGGGCGTGACCCACGCCTACGGCGGGATCATGGGCATCCTCGGCGCGGCCGGCGTCGTGTTCTTCGCCTTCATCGGCTTCGACGCGGTCTCGACGGCCGCGCAGGAGGCCAAGAACCCGGCCAAGGACATGCCCATCGGGATCCTCGGCTCGCTGGTGGTGTGCACGGTTCTCTATGTGCTGTTCGCGCACGTGCTCTCGGGCCTGGCTCCGGTCGACTTCTTCCGCGACCCGACGCGCGGTGGCGAGGCCTCGGTGGCGGCCGCGATCACGACCTACATGCCCGGCTACGCGTGGCTGTCGAAGTTCGTCACGGTCGCGATCCTGGCCGGCTTCTCCTCGGTGATCCTGGTCATGCTCCTCGGCCAGTCGCGCGTCTTCTACTCGATGAGCCGCGACGGCCTGGTGCCGCCGGTGTTCAGCGAGGTGCACCCGAAGTTCCAGACGCCCTGGAAGTCGAACTGGATCTTCTTCGTGGTCACCGGCCTGTTCGCGGCCTTCGTGCCGGGCAACATCGTGGGCGAGATGACCAGCATCGGGACGCTGTTCGCCTTCATGCTGGTGTGCGCCGGCGTGTGGATCCTGCGCGTGCGCGAGCCCGACCGCTATCGCGCCTTCAAGACGCCCATGGTCCCGCTGGTGCCGATCCTCGGCATCGTCGTGTGCGGCGCGATGATCTACGGCCTGGGCTGGACGAACTGGCTGCGCCTGATCGTGTGGCTGCTCATCGGCTTCGTCATCTACTTCGGCTACAGCGCCAAGCACAGCGTGGCGGCTCGCGAGGCGAGCGGCCGCGCCCCTTCTCCCTGAAACTCCACGGTTCCAGGACACTCGAACCCCGTTCCCTTTCTCCATCCCTGATCACCGACATGAAGCTCTCGCGAATCCTGTATCTGATCGGAGCGGCTCCGCTGCTCGCCTGCCTGCTCGCGGCCCCGGCCGCCGCCTACCAAGAAGGTGGCGAGGGCAAAGGCAGCACGAAGACCTGGCTGCAGCTGTTCGAGACGACTGGCCCGGTGGGTTACCTGATGGCGGGTTGCTCGGTGGCGGGCACGACGCTGGT
>SIAI01000072.1 GCA_009691855.1 Planctomycetota bacterium
ATCGCGTACCAGGGCAGGCCCTCGGCCACGCCGCTGTCGAACACGGTCACGATCCCGGGGTGCGTCAGGCGCGAGCCGAGCTCGACCTCGCGCTCGAAGCGGCGCCGCTCGCGGGCCGAAAGCGTGGCGCGCGGGCCGGCGGCGGGGTGCAGCAGCTTGAGCGCGACCAAGCGGCTGGTGGCCTCTTGCACCGCGCGGTACACGACGCCCTGCCCGCCGCGGAACAGCTCGCCCTCCAGGCGATAGCCGGGGATGCACGGCACTTCGGCCGGACCGCGCGCGACCTGGCGCAGCTCGCGCAGCAGCTCCTCGTCGCGGCCTTGCAGCGCGGCGAGGCGCGCGCGGCAGGCGGGACAAGCCTGCAGGTGCGCCTGCCCCGCGGGCTCGCTCTCGAATGCGCGCTCCTCGAGTTCCGGGTCGCTGAAGCACGCGCGCGTCACGCGCCCCATCGTAGGGACCGCGCCGCCCGGCGCACCGTCGGCGGGGGAGTTCTGTGCACCGCCGCGTGCGGGGATTGTTAGCTTAGGCCGCGATGCCGCACACGGAGAAGTTGCCCCGCACCCGCACGTCGCCGAGCCTGAGCGCGCCCGTCGACGCGGCGCGCTTCGCCGAGGTCACGGGCGAGCGCGTGGCCCTGCTCGGGCGCGAGGACGGCCCGTTCGAGTGCTGGTTCTGGCCGCTGAAGCTCGTCTCCGAGCTGCGCTTCGGCCTGCTGCGCGGCGGCGAGCGCCTGGAGCTCCCCGAACGCACGATCACGATCCACCCGGGCGAGCTCATGTACGAGTGGCGCGGCGAGGGCGTGCACCTACGCACCGAGATCTTCGCCTGCCGCGAGCGCCCGGGCATGGCCTTCGGCTTCGCGCTCGACAGCGCCGAGGCGCTCGAGCTCGAGGTCTCCTTCCGCTGCGACTTCCGCCCGATGTGGCCGGCGGGGCTCGGCGGCCAGCTCGTGCGCACCGACAAGGTCACGGGCGCGTTCGCTCTGACCGAGGAGCTCGGCCGCTTCGCCGCGCTGATCGGCGCCAGCGACGCGCGCGTCGAGTTCGAGGAGGCCGACCACGCCCTGCCCGCGGGCTTGGTGCACATCCTGATCCCGCTGGCGGCCGGCGGCGCGTCCACCGTGCTGGCCATCGCCGCGGCCGAGATCACGCCCGATGCGCTGAGCGACGGCGCGCGCCGCGGCGAGCAGCAGGCCGCGACCGGCTTCGTGCGCGCCGAGCGCGCCATCGGCGCCACGCGCGAGCTGTGGTGGCGCCTGGTCTCCGACTTCTCGGGCGAGCGCGAGGCCGTGCGCGCGCACTGGCGCGAGCACCAGCAGACCGTGCTGGCGATCGAGACGCCGTTCCCCGCGCTCGACCAGGCTTTCCAGTGGGCGCAGATCGCGATCGAGCGCTCGTGGGTGCGCGTCGATGGCCTGGGCCGCGGCCTGGTGGCCGGCCTCGCGCCGAGCGGCCTCGGCGAGCGTCCCGGCTACGGCTGGTTCTTCGACGGCGATGCGCTGGCCGCCTCGCGCGCGCTCACCACCGGGGGCGATTTTTCCTCGGCGCGCGAGGTGCTGCGCTTCGCCGCCTCGCACCAGCGCGCCGACGGCAAGCTGATGCACGAGCTGACGCTCTCGGCCAAGCTCTGCCGCTGGCTCGAGGACTACCCCTACGCCTACTACAAGGGGCTGAACAGCGCGGACTTCGTGGCCGCGATCGACCTGTACCTGCGCTTCTCGGGCGACATGGCGCTGGCCAAGGAGCTGTGGCCGGCGGTGCAGCGCGCCATGGACTGGTGTGCACGCTCGCTCGACAACGAGGGGCATCTCTCGAACTCGCAGGCCGGCATTGCCGCGGTCGAGGCCGGGCCGCTGTCCGAGAAGATCGAGAGCGAGGTCTTCCTGCAGGGCGCGTGGATCGCCGCCCTGGGCGCGGCCGCGCGCCTGGCGCAGGCGCTGGGCGAGGACGGCGCGAGCTACAAGGCGCTCGAGGACAAGGCGCGCGCCGGCTTCGAGAACTACTGGAGCGAGGAGCGCGGGCACTACGGCTTCGCGCTGCTGAAGGGCGGCCAGCGCTGCGACGATCTCACCGCGTACCTGGGCTACCCGCTGTCGCGCGGCCTGGGCGAGCGCACGCGCGCCTGGGCCTCGGTGCAGGCGCTCAACTTGCCCACGGTGATGAGCGACTGGGGCGCGCGCATGTTCGCCACGGATTCCTCCATCTACGACCCGCGGCACTACAACCACGGCGCGGTGTTCCCGTACCTGACGAACTTCGTGACCCTGGCGCTGTTCGCGCACGGCCACGCCTTCGCCGCGCACCAGGTCTTGTTCGCGCAGGTCGCGCTCACGCACTTCGGTGGCCTGGGCTTCCTCGAGGAGCACCTGGAGGGCGAGCGCGCGCAGATCCCCAAGCGCGGCGTACCGCACCAGATCTTCTCCTCGGCCGCGCTGGTCGAATCGACGCTGCTCGGGTTGTTCGGCTTGGAGGCCAGCGCCGCCGAGCGCCGCATCGTGTTGCGCCCGACGCTGCCGCCGCACTGGGACGAGGTGCGTCTCGTGAACGCGCGCGTGGGCGAGACGCGCCTCGACGTGCGCCTGTACCGCCGGCGCGAGCCGGGCGCGACCGTGCTGGGCCTCGAGCTCGAGCAGGGCGACGGCCCGCCGCTGCAGATCGGCTTCGCGCCGGTGTTGCCGCCGCTCACCAAGCTGCTCGACGGTCCGGGCTGGCTGCGGCCCTCGGGCGCGGTCGTGCCGCGGCGCCTGCACCGCTCGGCGGGCGAGCCGCTGACGCTCGAGGCGCGCGTGCTCGAGGGCCCGGCCGTGATCCTGCCGGCGAACCTGCCGGAGCGCGGCGCGACGAGCCGCGCCGTGCGCCTGGTCGCGCAGCGGCTCGAGTCGGGCGGCCTGCACTGGACCTTCGCCGCTCCGGCGGGGAGCGTCGCGGCCTTGCCGTTCTTCTGCGACTTCGAGGTCGAGGTCAGCGGCGCCGCGCTGGTCGCGGGCGAACTGCAGCTCGTGTTCGGCGAGGCGGGCGCGGAAGGCGGCGGCTGGGCGCGCGTCGAGGTCGGGATCCGTCCCCGGTGAGCGCGGCGCAGCCGCCCGAGCTCGCGCTCGAGGCCTTCACGAGCGCGGAGCTCGCCGCTTGCCGCGTGACGGTGTGCGCGCCGGTGCTGGCCGACGGCCGCCGGCCCGCGCGCCCGTCGCTGATGCTGCCCGTCGCGCCCGAGCTCGTGGCCGCCGCGCGTCCCGCGCTCGCGCCGCGCTTCACGACGACGACGCTGCTCGGCAAGCCGCACGTGCGTGCTGCGCTCGAGTTCGCGCCGGGCACTTCGTTCTACGGCACGGGCGAGGTCGCGGGACCGCTGGAGCGCTCGGGGCGCACGGTGACGCTGTGGAACACGGACGCGTTCCAGTACGACGACACGACGCCGCAGCTCTACCAGTCGCACCCCTACGTGCTGGCCGTGCGCGCGGACGGCAGCGCGCTCGGCCTGCTGGCCGACACGATCCGGCGCGGGACGATCGCGATCGCTCGCGAAGCGCGCGGCGCCAGCGGGACGGTCGAGTTCGTGTTCGAGAGCGAACCATACGATGTCTGGCTGATCGACGGCCCCGACCCGCGCGCCGTCACGCGCGCGCTGGCCGCGCTCGCCGGACGCATCGCGCTGCCGCCGCTGTGGGCGCTGGGCTACCACCAGTGTCGCTGGTCCTACCTGAGCGCGGACGAGGTGCGCGCGCTGGCCAGCGAGTTCCGCCGCCGCGGCATCCCCTGCGACGCGCTGTGGCTCGACATCGACTACATGGACCGCTTCCGCGTGTTCACCACGAACCCGCAGACGTTCGCGGACGTCGGCGCGCTGAGCGACGAGCTGCGCGCGCGCGGTTTCCGCAGCGTGGCGATCCTCGATCCGGGCGTGGCCGTCGACTCGGAGCTCGCCCAGGAGGGCCTCGCGCAGGACCTGTTCGTGAAGAACGCTGCCGGCGCGCCCGCCGTCGGCAAGGTGTGGCCCGGCGAGTGCCACTTCCCCGACTTCACCGCTGCGCGGACGAGAGAATGGTGGAGCGAGCACGTGCGCGAGTTCCTCGCGCGCACGCGCCTCGATGGCCTGTGGAACGACATGAACGAGCCGGCCGTGACGGACGGCGTCGAGAAGACGCTGCCGTCGGACTGCGTGCACGAGGGCACCGACGGCTCGGGCGGCACACACGCGCGCTGGCACAACCTCTACGGACACCTGATGGTGCAGGCCTCGCGCGAGGGTCTTCTGCGCGCGCACCCCGAGCGCCGGCCGTTCGTCTTGACGCGTGCCAATCACCTCGGCGGCGCGGCGCTCGCCGCCACCTGGACCGGCGACAACCGCGCGACCTGGGACCACCTGCGCTGGTCGCTCGCGATGGTGCTGAATCTCGGTCTCTCCGGCCAGCCGTTCAGCGGCCCCGACGTCGGCGGCTTCAGCGACAACCCCGATCGCGAGCTGTTCGCGCGCTGGTTCGAGCTCGGCGCGCTCCTGCCCTTCTTCCGCGGCCACGCGGAGAAGGAGTCGCGCCGCAAGGAGCCGTGGGCCTTCGACGAGGAGACCGAGGCGCGCGTGCGCACGTCGATCGAGCGGCGCATGAAGCTGCTGCCGACGCTGTACACGCTCTTTCGCGTGGCCAGCGAGAGCGGCGAGCCGATCGCGCGCCCGCTGTTCTTTGCCGATCCAACCGACGCCGCGCTGCGCACGCTCGACGACGCCTTCCTGCTGGGCGAAGACCTCTTGGTCGCGCCGATCGTGCACGAGCGCGCCCACGAGCGCACCGTGCTCTTCCCGCGCCACCCCGGCGGATGGTACCCGTTCCCCGCCGGCGGCGCGCCGATCCTGGAGCGCGAGCGCGTCGTCGCCGCGCCGCTCGGCACCCTTCCGCTCTTCGCCCGCGCCGGCGCGATCCTGTTCGAGCACGAGCCGCGCCCGAGCACGGCCACGCCCGCCGAACTGCTGGTCGTGCACGTCTTCTGCGACGAACACGGCCGCGCCGCCGGCCGCCTGTACGAGGACGAGGGCGAGGGCCACGGCCATCTCTCCGGCATCCAGCGCGACGCGCGTTTCAGCGCCGTCGCCTTCGAGAGCGAGGTCGCGATCGAGGAGCACGCCACGGGCCGCTACGAGTCGCCCGCGAAGGAGCGCTACTTCGTCGTTCACGTCGGCGGCAAGACCCTCGTCGCCCCGCGCGCGCGCGCCGAGCGCTACCGCGTGCCGCGCGGGTGAGCGCTCACCACGCGAACCAGTCGTGCGCCAGGCGGACCCCGAGCGTGGCGCCCTCGGGCGGGACGGAGAGGCGTTCGAGCGTGCGCGACTCGAAGCCGCGGCGGGTCACGCAGAGCGTCACGCGCTCGGCGTAGAACGGCTCCGTGCGCGCCATCCCAGCGCGGTCGGTGTAGAGCTGCGGGCGCGGGGCCGGCGCGCCGGGTGGGGCGAGGGCGAGGCCGGCGCCGGCGAGCGGGCGTCCGAGCGAGTCGCGCACGACGATGAGCAGCGTGCGCGGTGCGGTCCCCACGCGGAAGTCGATGCGGCGCCACTCGCCGGGTTCGAGCACGAACTCGCGCGCGTCGAGCTCCGTGCCGTAGGCGTCCGCCAGGGCCAGCGCGAAGGGTTCGCCGGCGCGCAGGGGCTCGAACCAGCACCGCCCGCGCTCGCAGCCCAGCTCCACGCCCTCGCGCGAGGCCTGCCCGCTGCCCTCGTTCCACAGGATTGGCGCGCATTCGTCGCGGTCCGCGAAGAAGCCGTTCGCCCAAAGGAACGGTCGCCCGCGCGTGGTGCGCACGCGGAGACCGGGCGGGACGCGCCCGTGCGCGTCGCGCAGCCGCACCTCGAGCGCGGCGGCGCGCGTGAGCACGACCGCGAGCGGCGCGTCGCCCTGCTCGGCCAGCGCGACCTCCGCCGGTGCGTAGCCGCGCGCGCGCACGACCAGCGCGCGCGCTCCGGTGGGCAGCTTGATCGTGGCTCGCCCTTGGGCGTCGGTGGGTTGGACGATCGAGATCCGCTCGACGAACTCGACCGACCGTGTCGGGCGACGGTCCGGGCGCTCCTCGCTTCGCACGCAAGCCACGGCGCCCGCGAGCGGCGCGCCCGCCTCGTCGCGCACGCTCAGGGCGACGCTGCGCGCCGGCGCGAGCTCGACGTCGCCGAGGTCGAGCGGGCCCGAGCCCTCCCCGAAGGCGTCGAGCGCGAACCGACGCGCGGCGAGCGCGGGCGCCCGGAGCTCGAGCGTGGTGTCCGCGAACTCCTTTGCGGGCACGTGGACCGAGAAGCGGCCGAGCTCGTCGCACGCTCCCCAGCTGCCGCCGAGGTTCCAGCTCGCCTCGCGCAACGGCTCGCCGGCGGCGACGACGCGCCCGCGGACCTCGCGCTCCGGGACGAGCCTCACGAGCTCCAGCTCCAGCGCCCCATCCGGCCGAGCGAGCGCGAGGCTGCGCGCGCCGCTCGCGAGGCGGTACCCCGGGTCGAGATGCAGCACGCCCGCCCAGCCGGGCGGCAGGCCCTCGATGCAGAAGCGCCCTTGCCCGTCGCTCCGCGTCGAGAAGGTCCCGTGTCGGTCGCGCAGACCCACTTGCTCGAACGCGTACGCCGCCCAGGCCGCGAGTCCGAGCTCGCCGCCGGGCTCGAGGCAGATGTCGACGCCCGCGCGCGGCACGCCCGCGACGCGCACGACGCCCGCCACGCTCGCTAGCTCCGGCACGACGAGCTCGTAGCGCCCGTGCCCGTCGGGCACGTCGAGGCGCGCGAGCTCGAGGCCGTCGCGCTCGGCGACCAGCGTCGCCGCCCCGTCGAAGGGGATCAGCGCCTTCACCGAGCGCATGTGCTCGCTGGCGCGCACGAGCTCGCCGCCGCGATAGGCGAGCACCTCGACGAAGGACACGCCCGCGCCGTGCGGATCGACCACGCGGACCTCGAGCGCGTTCTCTCGCTCCGGCGCGCGCGCCGCGCTGCGGCGGGAGCTCGCGCTCGGCTCGAGCTCGTCCTCGACCTCCTCCGGCACCGCCAGCGCCTGCTCGCGCTCCGGCTCCGCCGCCTCGCCCAGCCCGCGCACGACGCGCACCGAGGCGCGCGCGTGGTCGAGCACGTAGGCGAACAATCCGAGCGCGCACGCGATCCCGACCACGAGCGCGGAGACTCCCAGCCAACCCTTCTTCAACCCTGGCACTCCCTCGCGAAGGCTACACCCCGACGTCGGGTCCGGGCGTCTACCTCGCCGCCCACCAGGCCTCGAGCGGCAGCTCGAACTCGCCGCCCCAGCGCCGTTCGAACCACCAACGTTCCAGCACGTCCGCCGCGACGCCGCGCACGCGGAGGGACCAGCCCTGCTCGCGGGGGGGGGCCGCGGCGAGCGCCGTGGCGAGCGCCGCGGGCAGCGGCACGGGCGTCTTGCCGACGCCCTCGGGCAGGCGGGCGTGCGCGCTCACCTGGCCCGCGTGCCGGAGCTCGACCTCCAGCTCGACGGCGACGTGCGCGAGCTCGTCCGGTGCGCCCGCGGCGATCCGCCGGCACAGGAAGATCTGCGGACCCGCGCGCGTCTCCTCGCGCGCGAGGAAGAGGGCGCGGCGCACGGCCGCGTCGAGCGCGGGTGAGCTCACGGGCGGAATGGCCTCGTCGAGCGTCGCGACGATCTCCACGTCCAGCACGAGCGCGCCGGGGACGCGCGCGGGCCAGGCAGCGTAGAACGGCGCGCCCTGCACGACATCGAAGGCGAGCCGGTGCGCGCCGAGCTCGAGGTGGCCGAGCTCCTGATGGGCGGCACGCTCGCGATGCCGCATCAGGTCGAGGCCGCACGTGACGCCGGGCGGGGTCCCGACCGAGGCCGAGGAGAGCGGCCCGGGCTCGGCGGGCTCGAGCTCGAGCACGTGGCCCTCGAACCAACCGGCTTCCTGCAGGGACACGGTGAACGGCAGGTCCACCGGCCAGCGCTCGCGGTGGCCGAGCACACCCGTGTCGAGCAGCGCGCGTTGCCACTGTCCCGCGTCCAGCCGCTCCCCGCGGTCCAGGCGCTGGCGGAGCTCCTGCGCCACGGGCACGAGGTGCCGGCGCGCGCCCGCGTACGTCCACTCCTCGCCGACCGCCGGCAGGCGCGCGAGGAGCTCGTCCATCGTCAGGCGGGCGAGTTCCTCCTGCGCGCGCAGCGCGTCGCAACCGGCTACCGTGGCGCCGGCCGAGTGCGAGAGCAGACCGAGCAGGACGAGCGCGACGCCTTCCATTTCGGCCCGACAGGATACACTGGCCTGCGCCGAATCTCCGTCTGGGTGAGGTCGATCCGCTCGCCGCATCGTCCGGTGGGGGACCATGGAAGACCACGGCACGATCCGTCCCGAGAGCTTGCTCGAGCACGGACCCCGGCTACGCGCGCTGGCGCGGCAGCTCGTCGGCGAGGCGCGCGCCGACGATCTGGTGCAGGAGACCTGGGTGCGCGCGGTCGAGCGCGGGCCGACGGGCGCGACGCCCTGGCGCTGGCTCGGGCGCGTCGTGCGCAACCTCGCCTCGGACGAGCGACGCCTGGACGCCGCGCGGAGCGAGCGCGAGCGCGCGGTCGCGCGCAACGAGTCCGAGGGTGACGAGGGCGAGCGCTTCGCCTTGCACAAGGAACTCGTCGCCGCGATCGAGCGCCTCGACGCGCCCTATCGCCAGGCGATCCTGCTGCGCTACTTCGACGCGCTGCCGCCGCGCAGGATCGCCGCGCGGCTCGGCGTGCCGGTGCAGCGCTCGTGCGCTTCTGCTCCGGGTTCGCAGGCAGACCCGCACCGGCGCGGCAACTCAAACCTTGCAGCGTCGCGGCGGGCTCCGCGGCGAGCGCGCTTGCGCGAAGAGGCCTCGGGACGGTCTGCTGTGCGCCCGTTTTCGTCCCCTGGGATCTCTCCATGCCCATCCTCCCCCTGCACTGGGCGTTCTGCGTCGTCGTGGCGATGCAAGACGCGAGTCCGCCGCCCGCACCGCCGCCGGCGCTCGAGCTGCTCGATCACGCGCACCTTTCGAGCGCGCTGAAAGCGCTCGCCGACGCGCACAAGGATGTGGCGCAGCTCGTCAAGCTCGGCAGCTCGCGCGGCGGGCGCTCGATCGACGCGCTGCGCCTGGCGGGCGCGGGTGCGGCGCAGGACAAGGGGCGGCCGGCGATCCTCCTGGTGGCGAACCTGGATGGGGCACGCGTGTATTCGAGCGCGGTCGCGCTGCAGCATGCGCGCGAGCTCGCCGGGCGCTACGCGAGCGACGACAAGGTGAAGGCGCTGCTCGACAGGACCACGCTCTACATCGTGCCGCGCGCGAACCCGGACGCGGCCGAGGCGCGCTTCGGCACGCCGCGCTTCGAGCAGCGCGCCAGCGGGCCCGGCGTGGATGACGATCGCGACGGACGGGCGGGCGAGGATCCGTCCACGGACGTGAACGCGGACGGCGTGATCGCCTGGTTGCGCGTCAAGGACGCGGACGGCGAGTGGATGGACGACCCCGCCGACGCACGGGCGCTGATCAAGGCCGAGCGCGCCAAGGGCGAGCGTGGCGTATACGTGCTGTGGCCCGAGGGACGCGACGCCGACAAGGACGAGAAGGTCGCCGAGGACGCGGCGCTCGACGCGCGCGTGGATCGCAACTTCCCCGACGGCTGGGAGCAGCACGCCAAGGACGCGGGCGTGTTCCCGACCGACGAGCCCGAGACGCGCGCGCTGTGCGACTTCGTGCTGGCGCACCCGGAGCTCGCGCTGGTCGTCGTGTACGACGCGCAGGACTCGCTTGTCGGCGAGGTGAAGAGCGTGGGCGACGACGCGCCGTTCGTGAAGCGCATCCCGCCCGAGGGCGTGCTCGAGTCGGACGCGAAGCTCCTCGGCGAGCTCGGCAAGCGCTACAAGAAGGTCACCGAGAGCGCGGTCAAGGCCGAGGGCAACGACAAGGGCACGTTCACGCGCTGGTGCTACGCCGAGCGCGGGCTCCTGACGCTGGCCGCGACGCTGTGGGACATCCCGCTCGAGGAGAAGAAGAAGGACGAGAAGAAGGAGGACGCCGAGGGCGGGCCCAAGGGCGAGGAGAAGCCCGTCGAACAGGCGGCCGAGTCCGAGAAGAGCCCCCAGGCGGACAAGCAGCCCGAGGAACAGGGCGCGGGCGACAAGAAGGGCGACACGAAGAAGGACAAGGACAAGAAGGACGACGAGCCCAAGCCCTCCGACGACGCCAAGCGCTTGAAGTGGATCGACGCCGCCGGCGCGAGCGAGGCCTGGCGCTTCCTGCCGTGGACGCCGTTCCAGCATCCCGAGCTCGGCGCGGTCGAGATCGGCGGCCTGGCGCCCTACGCGCGCCTCGAGCCGCCGGCCAGCGAGAGCGGCCTCATCGCGCAGAAGCACCTCGACTGGTTCCTGACGCTGGGCGAGCTCGTGCCGCGCATCCAGATCGCCGAGTGCACGCGCGAGAAGCTCGGCGAGGGCGTGTGGCGCGTGAAGGCGGTGGTCGAGAACGATGCGTACCTGCCGCTCCTCTCCCGTTCCGCGCAACGCACGGCGACCACGCGGCCGGCGCGCGTGCACCTCGACTTGCCGAGCGCGGGCACGCGCCTCGGAGGCAACGTGCAGGAGCTGCTCGAGGATCTACCCGGCAGCGGCGGGCGCAAGGAGTACAACTGGCTGGTGCAAGGGCCGGACGCGATGGAGATCGCGGTCACGGTCGAGACCCCGCACGCCGGAACGGTCACGAAGCAGGCGCAGCAGAAGAAAGCGACGGAGAAGAAGTGATGATCGCCCTGACCCTGCTCACGCTCATCCAGCAAGGTGCCCCGAAACTCGAAGGCTTCCCTGGCCTCGCCGCGGGCCGCGCGCCAAAGGTCGAGATCGCCTGGAACCGGCTGTACGACACGGCCGAGCTCTACGCGCACTTCGACCGCCTCGTCGCGCAGTGGCCCGAGCTTTTCTCGATGCAGGTGATCGGCCATTCGGTCGAGAGCCGCGACATGCGCGTGTACACGCTGCACAACCCGAAGAGCGGCGCGGAGGCCGACAAGCCGGCGATGTGGGTCGACGGCAACGTGCACGGCAACGAGGTGCAGGGCGGCGAGGCCGTGCTGTACCTCGCCTGGTACCTGCTCGAGAACTACGGCTCGAATCCCCGCGCCACCGAGCTCGTGGACGGCAGCCTCTTCTACCTCCTGCCCTCGCAGAACCCCGACGGCCGCGCGCACTGGTTCGAGCAGGCGCACAACGCGCACAGCTCGCGCACCGGCGTGCAGCCGGTGGACGACGACAAGGACGGCCTGTTCGACGAGGACCCGCCCGACGACCTCGACGGCGACGGACAGATCGTGATGATGCGCAAGTACGTCCCCGGCCAGGGCGACTTCCGCCTGAACGCCGACGATCCGCGGGTGATGGAGCGCGTGCCGGCGAACGACAAAGGCATCAAGGGCGACTGGATCTACGTGGGCCAGGAGGGCCTCGACAACGACGGCGACGGCCAGGTGAACGAGGACGAGGTCGGCGGCTATGACATGAACCGCGCCTGGCCCTCGATGTGGTTCACCGAGTTCGTGCAGGGCGGCGCGGGTCCGTATCCCTTGTACTGGCCCGAGACGCGCTCGATCGCGCGCTTCATCCTCGCGCACCCGAACCTCGCCGCGGTGCAGTCGTTCCACAACAACGGGGGGATGATCTTGCGTGGCCCCGGCGCCGAGGCCTACGGCGAGTACCCGCGCGCCGACGTGGCCGTGTACGACGAGCTCGGCAAGGACGGCGAGAAGATGCTGCCGTTCTACAAGTACATGATCATCTGGAGGGATCTGTACTCGGTCTTCGGCGGCTTCGTCACCTGGACCTACGAGGGCCTGGGCATCCTCAGCTTCACGAACGAGCTGTGGAACGACGACTCGCAGGACCCCGAGAAGCGGATCGAGCCGAAGGAGCGCTACTTCTTCGACGACAAGCTGCTGCTCGGCGCGGGCCTCGTGCCCTGGCATCCGTACACGCACCCCTTGTACGGCGAGGTCGAGATCGGCGGCTTCAAGAAGGACGTCGGGCGCGTGCCGCCCTCGTTCTTGGAAGAAGAGATGCTGCACCGCAACGCGCTCTTCTGCATCCGCCACGCCGAAGCCCTGCCGCGCATCGCGATCCAGGAGCCGGTGGTCACCGACCTCGGCGGCGGCGTACGAGCGATCGACGTGATCGTGGCCAACGAGCGCGCGATCCCGACGCGTTCGGCCGTGGCACGCGAGAAGAAGATCGGCACGCCCGACGTGCTCGCGCTCGAGGGCAAGGATCTCGAGGTCCTGGCCGGAGGCTTCCGCGGCGACCGCTTCCGGCCCGAGGAGATCGAGCTGCAGGAGCACGAGCCCGCGCGCCTCTTGCGCGAGGCGGGCCTCGGCTCGCGCGCCGAGCTGCGCGTGCGCTGGATCGTGCGCGGCACGGGCTCGGCGACGATCCGCTACACGGCAGAAAAGGCCCGCGACGCGACGCGCGCGTTCGAGCTGCGCTGAACCCGTGTCTCACGGGCGGGAAGGCCTGCGCCCTTCTCAAGTCGGGGACGGAAGCGACCGATGCTCCCCCGTCCCCATGTCGGCGACCGTCATCCGCAGCCTGGCTGAACGCCTCGGCGCTTCCGACCCGGCCAACGCTCACGAGCAGCGCGAGCTCTTCGAGCGGATCCGTGACCTGCGCTCCGCCTTCGACGGCCCGCTGGATCCGGAGAGCCACCGCTGCCTCGAGGCGGCGGGGATGCTGATCGCCTACCTGGCGCGCATGGGCGTGATGGCCGGCGAGGACGTGCGCTCAATCGCCGTGCGCCTGCTGCGGAACGCCGCCGAGGCCGAGGAAGGCGCGGGCGCGAGCAAGGTCTCCGCTCCGCCGGCTGCCGCCGGGCGCCCACAGTTCCACAAGGTCTCGTTCGCCGCGCCCTCCGCACCGCCGGACACGGCTCCTGCGCCGCTCCCCGAGCGCAGCGCGACCGAAGTGATGGGCGAGGCGATGCTGGGCCAGATCCTGCTGCAGCGTGGTCAGATCCTCGAGGAGCACATCCACCAGGCGATGAAGGTCCAGCGCACGACGAGCATGCGCATGGGCGACATCCTGGTGAAGATCGGCGCCGCCACGCGCCAGCAGGTGGCCGACGCGCTCAGCTCTCAGTCCTCGAGCCGGCGTGTGCGCGAGAATCTCGGGCCCAGCGTTCCGACGCAAGCACCCGATACGCGCGGCACGGGCCTGAAGCTGATGGGCGAGGTGTTGCTGGGCGAGCTCCTGATCGAGCGCGGCGTGATCACGCGCCGCCAGCTCGAACGCGCGCTCGAGGTGCAGAAGGCCAGCGGCGTGCGCGTGGGCGAGGCCCTGGTGAAGATCGGCGCGGCCAGCCTCGAGCACATCGAGCAGGCCCTGCGCGTTCAGGGCAAGGACCGCCGCGGCAGGCTCAAGAACGAGCCGGGCCCGCTCGACAGGCGCGCCTGAGTTCGAGGCGCCGGGCGCCTACTGCGGCACCACGCGCACGACCAGGAGCTTCGGCGTCGCTCCGGTCGCGGCCAGCACGGTGTACTCGCCGCCGCGCAGCACGGTGCCGGTGCGGAAGAGCTCGCGACGGTAGCCAGGATTCTGCTCGACCAGGCTGCAGTCGGTGATCGTGAGCGAACCGCTGCCCTCGTCGAAGGCGACCGGCGTGAAGGACAGCGAGTAGCTCAGGACGGCCGTGTCGATCTGCAGCGAGATCTGCTCCGAGCTGCCGACCGAGGTCTTGAGCATCGCCATACCAGCCTGCGAGAACTGGGTCTGCGGCAGGAGTCTCTGCAGGTTGTCGAGCAGGTCCTTCGCCAGAGCGGGGCCCTGCTGGGCGCCCCCGACCTCGACCAGCTGGCACGTCAGCAGCACCTGCTTCTCCGGCACGTCGATGCGCTTCAGGAACGCGAGCGCTTCCTCGACGTCGGCGTGCTGGCCCTTCAGCACCAGCAGGCCGCGCTCCTCGAGCACGTCGTACGAGTCGACCCGGGACCCGATCGCTCTCGCCACCGTGTCCAGCGCGAGGAAGCGCGGTCGGTACTCGCTGGCCTGGAAGGCGGAGGTCCCAACTTCGCGCACCACGTCGAGGCGCGCGAGCAGCTCCTTCACGCGCGCCACTTCGGCCTTCGTGTCGTAGAGCACGATCGAGTCGCCGAGCATGCGCAGGCTGTCGACCGGGCTCGTGTCCACGCCGCCGCGCTCCTTCAAGTAGTACTGGCGGCCGGCGAGCGAGTCGGCGAGCGCGAAGAGCTCCTCGGCATCGACGTTCTTCACCGCGTACTGGTCGAGCACGATATCGGCCAGGCTGAGGACCGGTGTGCCGTCCGTTTCCTGCATGCGGGGCAGCGTGATGAGGGCGACGAAGGCGAGCGGGAGGATGGAGAGGTTCATGGTTCAGCTTCCAGGGGGGCCGTCAGCGGAGGCGGGAGGCGGTGGGTCGAGCAGCACGAGGCGCACCGGCCCGCAGCGCAGTTCGAGGCGGTCGGGGAGCACGCTCAGGATCTCGACGCCCTCGCGCGCGACGGGCGCGGGCACCTGGGCCACGCGTTCGGGGCCGGGGTTCGCGGCGGGCCGTGCGAGCCGCCGCCAGAGCGCCGCGGCGCCGAGCACCAGCGCGGCCGCCGCGGCGGCCAGGGCGAGGACGCGCGGCACCGGCCGCGCTGCGCGCCGCGGACGCGGCGTGGCGCGCGGCAGTGCGCAAGGCGGCACGACCAGCCCGCGATAGGCGGCGCGCATCCACTCGACGGCGCGCACGGTCCCCGGATCGGCCTCGGCGAGCTCGTCCGCCGTTGTCGGCGGCTGCAGGCTCCGGTAGAGCGCGCGCAGCTCGCGCGCCTCTCCGTCCAGCGGTTCGCGCTCGTCGCTCACGCCTCACCGCCCTCCGGCGCCAGGTGCGCGCCCAGGAGCTCACGCAGCCGGCGCCGCGCGAGCGTGACCAGCGAGCGCACGCTGCTCTCGGTGACGCTCATGGTGCGCGCTACCTCCGCCGTTTCGAGGCCCTCGAGGTCGCGCAGCACGAAGGCCTCGCGCTCGCGCGGTGACAAGGAACGCAGCGCGAGCGCCAGGGCGCCCTCGACCTCGGCTCGTCCCATCACCTCGGCTGGATCGGGCAGGAAGCCTTCCGGTCGCTCGCGCGCCGCGCCCTCTTCCGCCTTGCGCCGCGCGTCGCTCCGGCGCAAGCGATCGCGACAGCGGTTCAGCACCAGCGTCGTGCGCCAGGCGCGATAGGAGCGCGTCGCGTCGAAGGTGCCCAGCTGGTCGAGGAGGTGCAGCATCGCTTCCTGTGCGGCGTCGTCCGCCTCGGCGGGGTGGGCCAGGAACCCGAAGCACAGCCGGTAGACCTCGGGATGCTCGGCGCGGAACCAGGCATCGACGGCCTCCGGGGCTCCGGCCTGGACCGCGCGCAGGAGCTCGGGGCTCCCCGCGCCGCTCGGCGGAGTCGACATCGTCCGCGGGAGGTACGCGCCCCGCTCCGCGGGCGCTGAAGAGAAGCGCCGGCGCGCGGACGGTATCGTCTGGCGCGCCGGCGAGCGTTTTCTCCGACCCGTGCCCTGCGGAGACGACTGCATATGCCCTACGGTCGATTGTGGCTGCTCGCCCTGCCCCCCGACATGGGCAAACGCGCGCTGGTGTTCGCGGGCGCGCTGGCCTTCGGGATCTGGCTGATCTACGTGGGCCGGCTCAACGTCCGTTCGCGTACCGCGCAGGAGCCCGGGCAGCACGGCCTGTTCCTGTACCTGCTGGGGAAGTCGCGCGACGTGAGCGGGCGCATGGCGGTCTTCATGGGCGGGGCGCGGATCGTGACCGGGGTGCTCCTGATCGCCTTCGCCTTCGTGTACCTCACCCTCGGCGAGTTCCTGAAGAAGTGAGCACGGACTCGAGGACTGGGTCCGCTGGGTAGACTGCCGGCCCACCCCTGCGCCCGATCATGCCCCGAGACCTCCGCGCCGCCGTCTGCTTCGCCCTGCTCCTGTTCGTGGGT